>CAUJSJ030000127.1:0-79830 GCA_963422775.4 uncultured Roseateles sp. | reverse complement strand
CGGTGCGACGGGCGCGGGCACGAGGTTGGCCTGGTAGTCGGCGTTGGCGGCGGCCGTCCAGTCGAGCCAGGCGATGTCGGCGGGTGGCGTGAGCGCAGCCAGCGCCGGCGCGGCCTGGCTCATGCTCGCGTTGATCAGCAGCTCGGCCGTGTAGACGCGGCCCAGTTCCTCGGCGCCTGCGTGGATGTGGATGAGCGCCTGCGAAGGGCGCGGGGCCTGCAGCAGCGTGTAGCCGCCGGTCGTCATCTCGCCCAGGCGCGGGCGCGCCGATGGCGAGGATGAGGTCGGCCTCCTTCACGCGCGCGGCCAGCTTGGGATTGATGCCGATGCCGACGTCGCCGGCGTAGTTCGGGTGGGCGTTGTCGAACAGGTCCTGGAAGCGGAAGGCGCAGCCGACGGGCAGCTTCCAGCTTTCGGCAAAGGCCTGCAGCGCCGTCGTGGCCTCGGGCGTCCAGCCACCACCGCCGGCGATGACGAGCGGCTTTTTCGCCGCGGCCAGGCGCTCGCGCAGCTCGGCCAACGCGGCCCGCGTCGGCGCGGCTTCCGCCGGGCGAGCCGGTGCCACGACCGGCGCCGTGATCGGCTGCGTCAGCATGTCCTCGGGCAGCACCAGCACCACGGGGCCAGGCCGGCCCTGCATGGCCGTGTGAAAGGCGCGCGCTACGTACTCGGGCAGGCGCTCGGCGTCATGCACCTCGCCCACCCATTTCGCCATGCCCAGCGTGCCGGGGCCGAACATCTGGCGGTAGTCCACCTCCTGGAAGGCCTCGCGGTCGCGCTGGTCGCTGGCGACCTGGCCGATGAAGAGAATCATCGGCGTCGAATCCTGGAAGGCCGTGTGCAGGCCGATGCTGGCGTTCGTCGCGCCCGGGCCGCGAGTCACAAAGCAGATGCCGGGCTTGCCGGTCAACTTGCCCTGCGCCTCGGCCATGAAAGCCGCGCCGCCTTCCTGCCGGCAGGCGATGAAGCGGATCTGGTCGGCGTATTCGTGGAAGCCATCGAGCACGGCGAGGAAGGATTCGCCAGGAACGCCGAAGGATACAGTAACACCATTGGCAATCAATGCCTCCACGAGCACGTGCCCTGCTAGGCGTTTCCCGTTTGGCGACAGAGAGTTATCGATCATATGAAGTCTGAAACCAAGGGTCTCGTCTACAGCTACATGAGGTTCAGCGACCCCAAGCAGGCAGCGGGTGACAGCCGCACGCGGCAATGGGCATATGCAGCCAAGTGGGCCGCTCAGCACGGGCTGCCGCTCGACGAGACCTTGTCTATGCAAGATGAGGGGTTGTCAGCCTATCACCAGCATCACGTCAAGCGCGGCGCGCTCGGCGCCTTCTTGCTGGCTGTAGAGCAGGGTCTCGTGCCTCGCGGTTCATTCCTGATCGTCGAGGGGCTTGACCGCTTATCCAGGGCTGAGCCGATCCTCGCGCAGGCCCAGCTGGCGCAGATCGTCAATGCGGGGATCTCGGTCGTCACCGCGTCAGACGGCAAGATCTACAGCCGCGAGACGCTGAAGGCCAACCCGATGGACCTCGTCTATTCGCTGCTGGTCATGATCCGCGCGCACGAAGAGTCAGAGACGAAGTCGAGCCGGGTGAAGGCAGCCATCAGGCGCCAGTGCGAAGGCTGGCAGGCCGGCACGTTCAAGGGAATCATTCGCAACGGCACGGACCCCTCGTGGCTCACGTGGAACGGTTCGGCGTGGGAGTTCGTGCCGGACCGCCTGGCTGCGCTGCGCCAGGTGCTGGAGTGGTATCGCGGCGGCCTCGGGACGACGCACATCGTGCGCAAGCTGCGCGACGGCCATCTGACGGTTACAGGGCGCCCGCCGAACACACTGAACATCCACCGCCTTGTACGGCTGCCAGCGCTGATGGGTGATCGCGAGCTGGAGGTCGACGGCCAGACATTCACGCTGGCGGGCTACTACCCGCCCGTGATCACACGCGACGAGTGGCTTGAGATCCAGGCGCTTGCCGGCCGCCGAAGCCTGCGCAAAACCAAGGGCTCGATCCCAAACCTGATAACGGGCCTGTCCATCACGCACTGCGGCTACTGCGGGACCAAGATGGTGGGCCAGAACAACCAGGACCGCCGGCGCGCCGATGGCGTGCTGCCCGACTTCGCGCGCCGCATCGTCTGCTACCGGGACTCGCGGTACAAGGACTGCAGCTATGGCGTGTCGGGTTCGGTGGTGCCGCTTGAGAAAGCGCTCATGAGCTACTGCTCAGACATGATGAACCTGCAGGCCCTGCAGAGCGCTGATCGCACGGCCGGCCCAAAAGCGGCGCTGGCCGCCGCCGCGTCCGACCTGGCCGACATCGAGCGCAAGCTGCAGCGGCTGCTCGCGGCCATGCTGGAGTCCGACGAGGTGCCGACCATCTTCATCGAGAAGGCCCGCAGCCTGGAGGCGGACAAGGTCAAGGCCAAGGCTGCCGTGGCAGCAGCCGAGCAGGAAGTGGCATCGTCCGCGCGGGTAGACATCACCGACGCCGACAAGCAGTGGCGGGCCATCACGGCCGGCGTGCACGCGCTCGATGACGAGGCCCGTTACAAGGCCAGGTTGCTGGTGTCGGACACCTTCGAGCGCATCACGGTGTGGCTCGCTGGCGTGCGACCAGGTGAGACGCCTGAAAAAGCCATTGACGTGCTGCTGCAGGCCAAAGGCGGCGACGGCCGCATGATCCGCGTGTTGGCGGACGGGAGCTGGGTCGCGCTGGAGAGCGCCGTCGCCTGAGAGCCTACCGCGCCGTCAGCGCGTCATAGGAGCGCTCGCAGGCGAGGCCGGCGATGCGGGCTCGGTCGGCTGCGTCAGCAAGCTCTCCCGCAGCTTCGTCAATCCGACGCTGCACCTCAATGAGCAGATCACCGGCTGCGCCGGCTGCCGAGCTGCTGGGGGCAGCGGCGGGATCTGCGGGGGCGGCACAACGACTGGCGGCCGCGGCGAAACGCTGCTGCAGGCGCTGGCCAGCAGAGTCAGCAGTGCGGCGCTCAGCAACCGCGCGGGTCTGGTCAAGTTCAGCGACATGGGAGATCTCCTGGTGGGCGGCGACGCGCCGCTGTTCTTCGGTTCGGTAAGCCTCGCTGGCGCTTGCGGCGGCTTGGGCGCGTTGCGCGGTCTCGGCAGACCGCGCCGCCTTCTCTGTCGCGAGATCCGCGCGTGCGCCGGCCAGGCGCACGGTCTGAGCGCCGAGGGCGAGGACCAGTGCGAACACGGCCAGGGCCAAGGCGACGGCCCGTCGAGCTGCCGGCGACAGCGTGCGCAGGATGGTGAGTAGCTTCAGCATGACTTGAACTCCCCGGCCTGCAGCCAGCCATGCCAGCAGCCGACGTGGTTGATCGAAGGGTGAAGCGTCGGCGCCGCGGTGTTGCCGTCGAACTCCCAGGATTGCGGGCTGCCATCGACCACCGGGCGCAAGGCGATGGCCGACAAGGCCTTGCAAGGGCCAGGGCACACGAACCAGAAGCGGCGCTGCCCGTTGGGTTCGGTGATGACATCGAATTGACCTTGCCGCTGGCTTTCGCCGACGACGTCGGCGCGCCCCTCGGCCTCGGCGTCCCACGCTGCCCAGCAGAGCTCGGTGAGGCCCGGGGTATGGACGGCCTTCACAGCCGCTCCGAATACTTTGCAGCCCTGGCCAGCACGTCGACGACATGGTGGCGGCTGATGTCGCACGCGCTGCGGGTGCCGTAGATCGGCGCCCGGCTGGCGGTACAGGTCAGCTCAACGTGGCCGGCCCATTTCGAGGGATCGCAGCCCGACGTCATCGCGCAGGCACGACGGTCCTGGCTCACGCGGCCGCGGCCGGCGTTGTAGGCGAGGTCCACGAACTCGATGCGCGCGTCGGCGCCAACCCACCGCCAGTCGTCGAGGCTCTTCAGCACCAGCGCGCGCAGCTGCAGATCGGGCCGCTGGTAGATCGTCACCCAATCCAGCTCGCGCAGCGCCGGGTGGCGGTCGCGCATCTCGGCCAGCGCGTCGAATCGCGTGCGCCCGTCAGGCGAGTAGGCACGCGTCAACTGGCCCAGGCCGGCGCCCTCCTCCCGTGGCGTCTTCAGCTGAGCTGTCGGCAGCCAGCACTTGCGGCCGGTCGGACACGGCCCGCTTTCATGCTCGACCAGGCCGCCAAAGTAGGCCGGCATGGGGTGGCCCGGCCACTCGCGGCGGATCTCCGCCTGCAGCACAGGCAGCAGTGGCTCGGCCTGCGGTGGGATGCCCGCTGCGTGCGCCTGGCGGCCGAAGAGGCCCAGCAGCGCACTGAGCGTGAGCGACAGCGCCACGAGCGCAAGGCCGGCGCCGATAGGGTGCTCGCCGGCCTTGGTGAACAGCCGGCGCATGTCGGCCTCGGGGTAGTCATGCAGGGCCTTGCGCGCCAGGTGCGCGAAGAGCACGGCCACCAAGCCGAAGAGCAAGCTCATCAGCACCACACCGGTGGCGACGCCGCCCGCTGGATCGGTGAGTAGCAGCAGGGCCACGGCGAAGGCGCTGCCGCCCATCAACAGGGAATGACGATGGCGAATCTTCATGAGGATCTCCGGTTAGGGCTTGGTGGGCGGCACGGGCGTGCCGGTCTTGAGGGCGTGGATGAGGGCATAGATCGCGAGACCGGCACCGGCGAGGCCACCGATCCACTTGAAGGCGGCACCCAGCGCACCGAGCACGCGCAGGCCACCCTTGCCAAGGTCGAGCAGCTCGCGCACCTCCTCGGTCGTGCCGGTGTTGCGCTTGAGTTCGTCGCCCAGCTTGCTTACCCCTTCGGTGAGGCCCTCCATCTTTTCGGCGCCGCGGTCGAGCCGCGCGTTGAGCGGGGCGAGCGCGCGCTTCAGCATGTCGTCTACGGCGCGGCGTTGTTCGGGGGTCAAGGGGTCGGCCATGGGTGTTCCTTGTTGTCCAGACGTCTGAACTGATCGGGGCAGAAAAAAGCCCGCGCAGGGCGGGCGGTGAGCGGATCGGCGGCGGCCTCTGGCTTATCCCGAGGCCAGGAGTGCGAGCAGCTCCTCGACGGTCGCGCATGCGTTGATCGCTGCCAGCCTGATCCGTAGCGCGGCTTTGTCGGCGTTGATCGCCTGCAGGCGCGCGACCGCCGCTGGTGCCGGCGTGGTCGCGCCGACCATCGCTTCCATCACTTCGCCCAGGGGGCGCACCAGCTCGGCGTCCAGCGACGAAAGCTCGGCAAGGATGGGCGCGCTGGCGTCAGCGATCATTTGCGCGAGGTCGCGAACGTCGACCCATGCCAGCGCCTGGCTGATCCAGGCGAGGCGATGGTGCGGGCTGGGCCGCGTTGGGATCTCGGCGTCGCCCAGCTCGGCCATGCTGGCCCCGGCCTCGATCTCGTCCGGGGCGGCGCCCGTCGTGATGCGGAGCACGGCCGCGGTCTCAGCGTTGAAGAATACGAACTGGCTCATACGACGTTCACCGAAATGTCAAAAGAGGCGACGGCCACGCGCCCGTTGGCATCGGTCACGGTGCATTGCACGGTGGCCGAGTAGTCGTCGTTGGCTTGGCAGAAGGCCTCCACGCGCACCGACGACGTGAGGTCGTTCACCAGGTGCAGCGGATTGCGAGGCAAGTAGTTGTTGACCTGCGTCGTGATAGCCCACTTGTAGGCCAGGGTGCCTTTGCCGCCGCTCGGTGAAACGCTGCGGGTGCCGAAGTTGGCCGGGTTACCAGCTGAGATCGTGCCGCCGATGGAGCCGCTGGGGATCGACGCCGTGAAGGTGTCGAACGACGGGTTGTTGATGGTCGTGTCGGTGATGACTCCGCCGGTGACGTGCAGGACGCCGTCCGTGGTGGTGATCCACATGCCGCTGACAGGCCCCGCGCCTACTTGCTTGGTGACGCCGAAGTAGCTGTTGCCCGAGTACACGCCCAGCATGACGCCGGTCCCGGAGTCATAGTTGGACTTGCCCGAGGAGTAGAGCAGCCCCCCGAGCGTGATATTCCCGAAGTCGCCCGTCAGGCCCGTCACGGCGCCGGCGAAGGTGCCCGTGGCTCCCGTGATGTTGCCGGAGAAGGTGCCAGTCGCTGCACTGAGCGCGACGCCAGTGAGCGTCAGCGAGCCAGCGCCGGAGGAGCTCCATTGAAGCAGGGGGCCGCCAGCTTTCCCGAGGTTGAAGTAGCTGCCGTTGGAGGCGATCTCTACGAAGCCCCCGGTGTTGTAGTTGCCCATCAGCAGGGAGCCAGGGCCGAAGTAGAAGCCCGTGCCGCTCGCCGGCCAGCTGGCACCGGTGAAGGCGCCCGCCAGGATGGCGCCGGAGGTCATCGTCAGGTTGCCGTTCACCGTCAGCGCGCCCATGTTCGCTGTGATGGCGCTCAGGCTGCCGACCTTCAGGCTGCTGATGTACGGCGTGGTCCAGACCGTGTTGCCGGTGGCCGGGTCATAGATGCCGTCGGCCTGGTACAGCGTGTCGGTGCTCGACGGGTTCGGATCCGAGCCGACCCAGGCCTGATTGATGCCCCAGGTCGCATTCGACTGCGTGGAGGTGGGGAACGAAGTGGAGCCCGACGTCGTGATGTTGCCACCCACCGGGGCGGGGTTGCCAGGCACGCGCTGGTAGCAGTAGCGGGCCGAGGCCCCTGCCGTGCCACCGGCACCGTCCTGAGACATCAGACGCGCGCCTGACCACTCGCTCGTCAGGATGGCGTCGGTGGCGGTGGAGGCCAGCGCGGCCGCCGTGGCAACCCACAGGTAAGCGCCACCTGAGCTGGGGACGGTCTGCGCCCAGCTGCCCAGCGTGCCGGACAGCACGCCGGTCGCGAAGGTGTAGGTCAGCGTGCCGCCCGGCACGCTGGGCGGTGTCGACGTGCCGGTGCGCTGGTAGATGTAGACCGTCGCGCTGTTCAGGCCGTCGGCGCCAGGCGCGCCGTTCTCTGCCAGCACCGCGGCGGCGACCCACTCGCCGGAGGTGATCGTGTCGGAGGCGGTCGCAGAGCTGGCGACCGCTGCCGAGACGTAGATGGGATCCGTGCCTGCAGGGATGGCAGTGACCCAACCGTTGTTGAGGCCCGTCGTCGCCTTGGTGGCAAATGTGTAGGTTGCCGTGGCTGACGGCAGGGCCGGGGCACCGGAGGCGGACCTCTGGTAGATGTAGACGGTGGCGTTGTTCGTGCCGTCCGTGCCGGCGCTGCCGTTGGATCCTGCGTAGCCGCGCGCTGTGACGGTCGCCGACGTCCAGTTGAAGCCGGTCGTGGCATTGGCCGCCGAATCAGTGAGGCCCACCTCGGCAGCCCACAAGGTGAAGCCCAGCGACGGAGAAGAGCCGGGCGTCAGCGTCCAGCCGCCGCTAGGTGCGGAGCCGAAGCCGCCCGTGGCCCAGGTGTACGTAGCGGCGCCAGACGGGCCGGAGGGGATCGTCAGCGCCCACTGATAGACCGTGGCCTTGGCGCTCTGCACGCCGCTGGCGCCAGGCGACCCTGCACCGCCGGCGGCGCCGTTGGTGGAATAGACCTCCTTGGAATAGCCGCTGGACCAACTCACGGCGGTGCTGGTCGCCGTGGCCGTGTCGGTGACGCCCTTGGCGGCGACCCACAGTTGCAGACCTGCAGTCCCGGGGTTGGACGGGACGGACGTCGCCCAACCGTTGGCCCCGCTGTAGCTGCTGTGAGACGCCGTGGCCCATGTCCAGGTGCTGGTGCCCGAAGGGTTGCCAGGGGTGCCCGAGTCCCACTTCCACAAGAAGGCTTGGGCTGACTGGGTGCCCGAAGATCCGGGAGACCCGGGAGACCCAGGGCTGCCAGGAGAGCCGGGGCTGCCCGGCAGGCCCGTTTTGCTGCGCGCGATGGTGTAGACCTTGTCAATCGTCACGCCGGCATAGACGGCGCGCAATGTCGCTGTGCCAAGGTCGGCCGTCGTGCCGGACAAGCTGTAGACGCCCGCGCTGTCGATGGCCATGCTGCTGATGCCGCTTGACGACTGCACCGAGAACGTGATTCCCGAGGTAACCCGCGTGATGCCATTGAAAACCGCGAACTCGCCACCTGCGCCGCTATAGCTTCCGCCGGTGCCGTCGTTGGCCGTGGCCACCGTGTGAGCCTCATTGGTGAGGTAGCCGGTGATCGAGTTGACGCCGTCGCGAGTGCGAACAATGGTCACCTGATCGCTCGCGCCTGCGAGCGTGGCAGTCACCACGCAGTAAGCCGCCGCGCCGAAGTCTGCGACCGCCAACGTGCGCGTGTTGCCACTACCGGCAAGCGTAGCGAAGCCGAGGCTCGTGGCCGTGGCGTCGAACAGCTCGGCAAGCCAGGTCGAGGCGCCAGGGAACCCGCCGGTGATCAGATCCAACGTGATCGATTGCGCGGTGGGCTTGGCAGCGTTGGCGCCGTCAAAGGTGAACTGCTGCGCGGTGGTCTGCAGCGAGAAGCCGCCGCCGCCGGGCACGAAGAATGCGCCAGTGATGGTGTATGCCGTCGCAGAGACATCAGCGAGCGACTGCACGGCCGCGCGGAAGACATTGAAGCTGCAGAGCTTGACGTACACCGTCTGGCCCACCAAGGCGGGATCGAGCGCGCCGCTGCGTGCGCATCCCTCGTCGACACGCACCCATGGCGTGCCGCCGCCGTGCGCGACCTCAGTCGAGCCGTAAACGCCACGCACCAGGCCGGCCAGCGTGTAGGCGTTGGCGCCGGTCAGCGTGGCCGTCTCATAGGCCAGGTACTCCGCAGGCACGATGCCCGCCGGCGCGACGTAGATCAGCGTCGACAGGTTGGCGGCGTCAGTGGCAGTGCCGCTCAACAGCTGCTGGTTCGCGTTGGTGAAGACCTTGAGCGGGTCGCTGCTGTCGAGCTGCACCGTGCCGTAGCGGCTTGGCGACTCCAGCTCGGCGATCTGCCGATACGTCGTGCCGTCATAGCTCACCCACACCTGGCAGCCACCCCAATTGGGATCGGTGCTGGCTGTCGCGATGGCGAGCTCAAGCCCGGTCGTCGTCATGCTGTCCGGCAGCTCGAAGATGACCGGCGCCAAAGCGTCGCCTGGGCTGACGTTGGCATTGAGCGCAAAGCCGGTCATGCCCTGGGAGGCGTATAGCGGCGTGCTCGCCACGCCGCTCGGGAAGTCCTCGCACGTGATCGCCAGCTCTTCGTCACTCTCCTCGCTGATGCGGGTGACACGGGCTGGTACGTCGAGCAGCTGCAGCACCGAGTCGGTCAGGGTGACGAGGTCCATGACCTCCAGCAGCACATAGTGCCAAGGCAGGCGCAGCGTGTACTCCCCCTGCACGTGCAGCGCGCGCTGCAGGCGCAGCTGGGCCACCAGGCGGGCCACGGTGCCGTCGCAGATCCAGTCGGCATCGAGTTGGTCCATCGGGCGAGGACCGTTGGCGCTGATGTCGGTCAGGTCCTGCGCCTGGACGATGGCCGGGTTGTAGGCGTTGGCGCGGTCGAGGTACTTGAGCTTGACGACGTTGAAGCGGTCGGCCGGCGTCTTGAGCTGCCGCTTCAGGGGCACGTCGTTGTCGGGCTTGATGAAGCAGTTGTCGTCCAGCTCGTAAACGGGCGTGATATCGGGCGTGAAGGTGCGGCCGTTACCCGTGGCGGCCGCGTCGCCATAGGGCTTGACCTGCAGCTTGCCGCCGCTCCAGACGATGCCGGCGTTGGTCAGGTCGGCCATGGTCTGCAGCGCCGCGCTGGCGGCCACCTGCGTGGTGAGCAGCGGGGACACGAGCAGGCCGTTGGCGACGCAGTAGTCGCTCCAGGCCGTCCAGTCGCCCACGAGCGCGGAAGGGAAGTTGGCGCCCTGCGTGGCATGGGTAAGGAGGTCATAGACCGCCGACGCGGGGTCGACGTCGGGCGTGGTGCCGACGACGGAATACGCCGAGCTGTGCTGGACCTCGAAGTTGTGGTTCTCCACGCTGGCCGAGTCGCCCAGCTCGTAGTTGCGCGCGCCAACGAAGGCGAGGCCCGAGTAGTTCAGCGTCTCCAGCCCGCGGCCGTTCAGCACCGACCACTGCCCCTGGCCGACGGCGCCGGTCAGTGTCGACAGGCCCAGCGCGGCCGGCGCGCTGGTGGCCTTGCCCTTCCAGACACGGTTGACGCTGGTGATCGTGCCGTGGCACATGCCCAGGGCCACGCTGGCGCTGTAGGTGTAGCTCGTTTGCGAGCTGCCCCCGCCGCCCTTGCCGCCAGTCTTCTGCGTGTGCGGCGTGGCCTTGAAATCGCCGTACCAGATCAGGTTGGGCGACAGGCGCTGCATGCCTCGCAGCCACGGGATGACGGCGCCGTAGCAGCTGCTCTGAATGTTCAGCGCCTCCAGCTTCGTGTCGCTGGTGTTGATCGACTTCCCGCCCATTTAGAAAATGCTCCAGTGCTGCACAGGCCGGCTGGCCAACGGTTCTTCGGCCTGGTCAGACTCGATGACGAGCTGAGTCGTGCCGGCGTAGGCGTGCACCACCTGCCCGGCGCCCGTGTGGATGGCGCTGTGGCTGTAGGTGCGGCCGAATTGGTAGATGGCGATGTCACCCGGCTGCGGCACGTCGACGCGCCCCGCCCCGGCGAGGGTCAGCCAGGCCAGGTAAAGCTCTTCGCTGCGGTGCAGGTGCCACTGCACGCTGTACTCGCCGACATCGAGCGACGGCACGAGCTGCAGCGCGTCGCAATAGACCGCCAGCAGGATCTGCGCGCAGTCCACACCCACGCCCTTGATGCGCGCATGGTGGTGATACGGCGTGCCCACCCAGCTGCGCGCCTCGGCCACGATGGCAGTTCGGACGTCCGCACTCACAGCACGGTCTCAGGTTGCGGCACGAAGGGCTGCCCCTTGAAGTGGCTGCGGTTGTTGAACTTGGTGATGCAAGTGGTTTGCAGCCCATCGCAGCCCGGCACGACGTTGAACGTGTCGCCGATGGCTACCACCGCGGGCAGCGGCGACAGCAGCGTGACAAGTCCGCCGGGGTGGCTCTTGACCGTGCGCTTCTCGCCGTTGTTGCCTCCGCTGGTGAAGGTCAACGTACCCAGATCGAAGTAGCCCGCGGCCTGCGCCAGGTTGGACTGAAAGCGCGTGCGCCCCAGCGTGGTGGCGCCAGTGGCCGCGCCGTTGACCCTGAACGCATCAGGGTTCAGCGTGCACTCGACGTCATAAACCGAGCGCGCGCACTGCGCCTGGTAGACCTCGCGCGGCACCTGGATGTTCAAGAGCTGCAGGTCGCTCTTGACGTTCAGCTGCGCCTCGATGCGGCTCACGAGCGGGATATCGCCCACCGCGCCGCTGAACCACAGCAGCGCGCCGCGCGGGGCCGTGTCGCCGAGGGTCCAGAAGGCGCGGTCCAGCTGGATGCGAGCACCGTTGAAACCGCCGGCCGCGATGAACGCCAGCAGCGGCGTGCCGTTGATGGCGTTCGGCCGCGCGAGGTCCGTGCGCAACGTGAGAGACAGGGTGTCGACCTCGATGCCGATCTTCCACGAGCACTTGCTGCGCTCGATGCCTGGCCCGACGGCCCAGGTGTGGCCGTTGCCACTCACGGCACCGTCGCGGTTCGTCCACCGCAGCGTCTGGCCGTTGGCAAGCGTGACGGTGTAGAGGTCGCATTTCTCAAGCGGCGCGCCGGAGTTGAGCAAGGCTGCCAGCGCGCCGGCGCTAGCCTCCCACAAGGGCGTTCTCATAGCGGTTTCACCGTGATGAATTCGACCTTCTTGCATTCATAGAAGGTCTGAAAGGAGCGCGTGAATTCGAGCGAATCCGACGTGAAGCGGCAGCGCCAATAGAAGGGGCCGGTCCAACGCAGCTCGGCGCCACCAGCGGGCGGCGATGCGAAGGTGACCTGGCCGAAGTTGCTGACGCTGGGCGCCGAGGCGCTGCCTGCGACCGTGAACGTAAGGCCAGCGCCAGGCGCAAAGATGGGCTCGAAGAAGCTGCCCACCGTGCGGCCCAGCTGGAACACCGTGGTGGCGCCATCGCCCAGGCCGAAGAGCTCGGCGGTGACGGCCTTGTCGTCGAGATCCTGAAACAGCCAGTCGTCGAACGTGCCGCCGACGCGGTTGAAGAAGCCCACCAGCGTCTGATATTCCGCCAAGGCTTGCGACACGCGCAGGCACTCGAAGCCCAGGCTGTAGCGGTAACGCGGCACCGACGAGTCACGCGCGCGGAACTCGCGCAGGCTCGGCGTCGTCTTGATGCTGACCGGCGGCGCGATGACCGTGCGCGCCGGGAAGGTGCGGCCCGGGAAGCTGGGGAAGATGAGTTGGCTCACAGCTTCAGCGCTCCGTCACGCTTGGCCGAGGTCAGCGCGGCCACCAGGTGGTCGCGATGAACCATGAAGAAGTTGCCCGGCAGCGGGTGCACCACGAGGGATGGTGGCGCCCAGGCCTGGCCCGAGTCGGGTCCATCGGCCATGCCGCGGATCACGTCGGCGTACTTCGCCGGCAGGATCATTTCCTTGGCATGCGCCTGCACGAGCGGGTTCACAGTGCCCGGGATGTCATAGCCACCCGCAGCAGATGCGAGCACGCCCGGAAGGAACGACATGGCCGTGGCGAAGGCCGCCGCGCCCGCCGCCGGTGCGAGCAACGGGCCGACGATGGGGATGGCGGCCGTCGACGCCACCGCCGCGGCGCCGGCAACGGCAGCATGGCCCTGCACCTCGCCCGTCTTGGTGACCTTGCCCAACACGCGCTGGGCCAGCTGGGTGATGAGCCACTTGGCGGCCATCTGGCTGACCATGTCGATGCCGGCCTGAGCGACCGAGCGCGTGGCGCCCTTGATGAAGTTCGCGAAGGTGAGGCCGCCCTGCAGGAATTTGCTGATGAGCTGGCCCCAGCTCGACTCCAGCGAGCCGAACATCGTGCGGTAGTTGCTGGTCTGCTCCAGCACCGTCTGGTTGCGGATCTGCCCCAGGCGCAGCTGGTGCTGCTGCTCCAGCGCCTCGATTTCGTTGTGCACGCGCTGGACCTCGACCGGGTTGCGGTCCGGGTCTGCCGCGAACATCTGCAGGCGGTCCTGCAGCGCCTGGCCGGCGATCTCATAGCGGCGCTGTTCAAACGCGGCCTGCTGCTCAAGCAAAGCCGCGCGGCTGGTGAGGCCGAGCTCGACGTCGAGCTGTGCGGCCTGCTCCTCCAGCGTGATGGCCGACAGCGCCGCCTGACGCTTGGCGTCAACCACCTGCTGTGCGATCTGCTTCTGCTGCTCGGCCGCCTGGCGCTCGATGGTGACCATGCGCTTGCGCGACTCTTCAAACTGCGCCGTGCCGGCTTGATACATCCCCTGAATCTGCTGCTCGATGCGCAGGCGCTCGCCGGTGTTGTTTTTGAACTGCTCGGCCTCGGCCTCCAGCGCTTTGACCTTCACGTCAAAGGTCTGCTTGACCATCGCCATTTCCACTTCAGCGGCCTTGCGCGTGATGGCCGATTTCTCAGCGGCCGTCAGCTCCGTGACCTTTAGCAAGCCTTGCCAGTAGGCGAGCTCCTGGCTCTTGCTCATCTCGCGGAACTGGTTTTCGAGGAGACCCTGGCGCTCAAGGGCGGCCTTGTCCTGGGCGAGCTGCGCCTCCCACTCGGCGACCCGGCCTGCAGGGTCCTTGGCGGCCTTCTCTTTGAACTTGTATTGCGGGCCGCCGGTCAGGTCAGGAGTCGCGAGCGGCGCCACGCTGATCGGCTTGCCAAACTCGGCCTTCAGCTTCTCGTAGGCCGCCTGGTTCTTGGCCGACTCTTCGTCGCGCATCTTGCCGATGGCCCGCGCGCCGGCCAGGTCGCCGGACAGCAGCGCGCCCGCCTGCGCGGCCATCGCGCCGAGTGAGTCGCCCATGTCCTTCAGCGCCAGCCAAGTGGCCGCCGCAGCGAAGCCGATGCCCTCCAGCACGCGGCCGAATACCTGCCCCATAACAGGCCCCTCCTGGGCCATGAAAGAGCCCAGGCGCGTGAAGACGGGGAGCAGCTGGTTGCCGAACTGGATCTCAAGGCTCTTGCCAACGAGGCCCAGCTCGCGCATCTGGATGTTGTACTGCTTGCTCATCGCCGCGCCCTCGGGGCCGACGATCAAGCCGAGCTTGCGGCCGCGCTCCTCGGCCTCGGTCATGGCCTGACTGGTGAGCTTGAGCAGCCCGCGCATCTCCGACCAGCCCTTGCCGTAGATCTGCTGACCGGCAATGTTTTGCTCAATCGGGTTTTTGATCTCGGCCAGCTTCTGGTTGACCTCGCCCATCACGTCAACGACGGGGCGATAGGCGCCCGTCGCGTCGCGCACCTTGACGCCCATCACGTCGAACGCCTGGCCGTTGGTCTGAATGCTCTTGCTGAGCTTCTGTGCCGCGTCGAGCGCCGTATCGCTATCCAGCCCGAGCCGGTTCAGCGCCACGTTCATGACGCTGGCCTTCTCAGTCGTGATGCCCAGCTGCGCAGACATCTTCCCTGCGGTGCCGTTCCACTCGTTGGCGTCGCTGATGAACTTCTTCAGCGCGCCACCGCCCGCAATGACCGCCACAAAGCCAAGCATCAGCTTGTTGACTGCCGCGACGCTGTCGCCGATCTTCTTGAACTGCGCATCGATCGCAGCAGCCCCGCCCGTGGCGGCCGCCTTCGCCTGCTCAAAGCCCTTGACGAACTTAGAGGGGTCGGCGGTGATCTCTTGCTCAAAAGCGCGACCGTCAGAGCTCATTTTTTAACTTCTCCAAAGAACATGCGTTCAGCTGCTGCGAGGGCTTCCTCGACGGAAGTCGCGGCGGCCAGTTCAGCTGTGGCGGGAATGCCGGCGCCGGGCGGCCGCCAAGCCGGCTCGTCGTCTTGTTCAGACGTCCGAACCGCTGGCTGGTCTTCCGGGCGGTAGCCCATAAAGGCGGCGGCGAGGCGGTGCACCGGTGGGTTGCGCCGCCATTCGTCGCTCAGGGCGTCAACGGTGGGGACGTCAACGTGCTCTCGGACGTAGGTCCAGGTCCATCCGGTGTTGGCGCAGACGAGGGCGATGAGGCCGCGCCAATCTGTGCGCTCACCGCTGGGGCGTTTCCCGCTTCACTCGCTTGGCGCTTGAAGCCGGAGTAGTCCAGCACGCAGCCGTACACCTCGGCCATGTTGCCGATGTCGATGAGTTCTCCGACTTCGTCGCGCGTGACGTCCGGGTAATTGCGGCGCAACGCGGCGTGGGTTGCGTCAATGACCGTGGCCACGGCCCTGCGGTCAGTAATCTGCAGGGTTGGCATCTCATCAATGCGGTCCTGCAGCAGCTCCAGCGAGCCCAGGCTCAGCGGCGGCACGAGCAGGCGGCGACCGCCCCCGAAGTCGACCCAGATGCCTGGAGTCATCATGGCGCCGGCGTTCATGTCTGGCTCCAGTAGCCCGCCGATCCTGTGCCGTCATCGAAGGCCTCGAAGCCGAAATCGGCAATGACGAAGTCCTCGTTCTTGAACGGCAACGAGAGCTTGTCGCTCTGGCAGTTGGTCAGGCTGATGACGAGCTTGCTGCCCTTGCTGTCGTTGAGCAGGATCACACCGAAGCTCGGCGAGTAGCCCATCAGCTGGTTGGTCAGCGGCATGATGAGGCCGCCGGTGCTGGAGCTGTACTCGTACGAGCGCAACAGGGCCTTGCTGGCGTCCGCGGCGGCGAAGGTATAGGTACCCCCGCTCACGCTGTACTGGCCCGCTGTGGGGCCGCTGGCCACGCGCGTGAAGTCGTTGCCGTTGGTGTCGCGCACGCCCAGGTCGCGCACGAAGGTGCCGCTGCCCGGGGGCGTGGTTGTCACGGTGTAGGGGCCGCTCGGCGCCGGCACCGTGATCGGGTCATCGATGACGGGGCCCTTGAAGCCGACAGTCGGTGTCACGCCGAAGTGCAGCGCGGCCAGGTTGGCGGCGTTGATCTGCGCCGTCTTGGCGCTGAACGCGAGCTTGCCCTTGCCGCGGCCGCGATCCACGGGGAGCTGCGACGAGCCATAGAGGGGCTTGCCCTCGAAGCTGAAGTCGCCGCCGACTTCCTGCAGGGTGCCCAGGCGGATGGCCTGCGGGACGGCGAGTAGGTTGCCCTGCGCGTCGGTGCGCGTCATGGCGATCAGGACGCCGACGCCAAATTTCTGGTTGAGTGCCATGTCAGTGCCTCATTCGGTAGGTTGATCGGCCGACCCGTCGGCGGCCTCGTCGGCCTCCTTCAGCTTCAGCACGTGGGGGTTCGCCGCGGCCACCTCGTCGGCGGCCTCGACTTCGTCGCCCGCCATGGCGAGCGAGCCGTCGGGGCGGCGGATCTGGTGTCCGGGCTGGACGATGTAGATCGGGTTCATGAAAGCCTCACAGGGAGTTGGTGGGGGTTTGGTACAGCAGCCGGTAGTGCACCGACTTGATGAGCGACGTGGTGTCGGCCGGGTGGTGGTCGAACGTGGATCCGAGGCGGCGGATGCTGTCCACGAGGGCGAGCAGCTGGGCGTCCGCATACAGCGCGTCGTGGGCGAGCTTGTGCAGCGCCTCGACGGCCGGCGTGCCGACCTGGGCGCGGACGAAGAAGCGCAGTTCGAGCTCCAGTTCGTCGACGTCGAGCTCGGCCGCGAACGGCGTGCTGCTGCCCTGGCGAGGCAGCACGTTGACGCCAGGCGCTTCCTCGAAGCACACCGGGTCAGCCCGGTCGCGCCACACCTCGGCTTGCCCGGCCAGCGCGGCCTTCAGCATCACGTCCACCCGGTCGACGACGCGGGACAGGACCGTGGCCGTCATGGCCGCACCCTCGACAGGCCGACGAAGCTGAAGACGCCGTCTTCCACCGTCTGCGGTTTGTTGCGCAGCCGGTAGCTGAAGCCGCCACCCTCGGCGTCGATGACGATGACCTCGTCACGCTTCAGGCCGGGCCAGGCCGACGTCACGAACGTGGCTTTGAACTCCACGCTGATGACTTCGCCCCCGTCGACGACTTCGGAGGCCTGGTCAAAGATGACCAAGCCTTCGATCTCCGCACCGCCGCCGCTGGGGGTCCAGCGGGCAGCGCTGCCGAAGTCGGCCAGGAAGGTGCCGGCGTCTTCGCTGAACATCGCTCAGGCCGTCTCGGTGGCGGGCGCGGCGCCGGCGGCCTGCAGGGACTGGGTCAGCGCGGCCGTGAGCAGCTGCACGAGCTCGGCCGGGCTGTTCTGCGCGGCCTTGGCCGTGGCCGCCTGCTGCTCGGCCGCCAGCGCCGCGTCGCGGTCCTTCTGGTTGGCGAATTCCAGCTTGTGCGCGTGCAGCGCGTGCTGCTCGTCGTCGAGCGTGACTTCGTCGCCGGCGTCGAAAGTCTTGGTGGACTTTTCGCCGTTGGGCTTGACGGTAATGAGCGGGACAACGAAGCCGGCGCGGACGACGTACTTTTTGGTAGCCATGATGTGGGGTTCTCCTGGACTGGAAATGAAGCCGGCCGCTGAAGAGCGGCCGGTGGGGTGGCGGGTGACGTTGGCGCCGATCAGGGCGTCAGGGCATCCGAGATGGTGGCGAAGCTGGCGGCGTGGCGCACGGCCACGTCCAGGCTTTGCAGGGCGCGCAGCAGCACGCCGCCGTTCTTGTAGACGGCCGCGTCATAGGGGTTGGGCACGATCTCCAGCACGCCCCATTCGCCGATGACCACCTCGCTCCAGGCACCGAAGAACAGCTCGCTGCATACGCCGCTGGACGAGCCCTTGGTGAGGTTGCTGCGCGCCTGGTTGCTGCGGGCGAAGCTGTAGCCGTTGATCTCGCCCGGCGTGCCGCTGCGCTGGCCGCCCGGGTAGGTGGTCCACAGGTATTGGCCGGTGCTGCTCTTGAGCTTCTTCAGCGTGCCGATGGATTTCGCGTTGCCGAGGTAGGCGAGCGAGTCTTCCGGCGCGTTGGCGGCCGTCACCTGCGTTTCCAGGTCGATCAGGTGATCGATGGTGAGCGACGCGCCGTTGGTGCCGCCAACGACCGAGCCAATGCCCGACTGATTGCCGATGCCCAGCGGCTGCGCGCCGGAGCCAGAGCCCGACAGGGTGGCCAGGTCAACGCCCAGGGCGATGGCCTGCATCATGTCGGCACGGGCCAGCATGTCGATGTCAGGCGTGGCCTGCATCATCATGTTGCGCGTGATCTGGCTGTAGGTGCCGATGGTCTTCATCGACAGGCTGACGCTGTCGAACGTGGCCTCGCCCTCGCTCGTGTTGACGCCTTCCGCCGTCCAGAAGGTGGCCGTCTGGCCGGTCTGGCGCGGGATGGTGACGGCGCCCACCAGGCCGGACAGCACGGTGGCGCCCAGCTGAAGCACGCGGGCGCGGTTGCGCAGGACCTCGATGAAGCTGCCCGACAGCAGGTTGGTCGCGACCAGCGTGCCGCCCGTGGTGCCAGCGCCTGGCGTGCCCACGGTGTAGGGCGCACGCTGGGCCATCGGAATGTTGGTGGGCACGTAGAAGCCCATCTCGTTCTTTGGCGCCGAGCCGTGGCGCTTGGCGATCTCGTTGCTGCACTCCAGCTCGAAGCCGGCCGCCTTCCAGTCGCCGGACAGCGCTGCGTTGACGGCGCGGATCATGCTGTAGCGGGCCTTTTCCTTGTCGGTCAGGTCCGGGTTGCTGCCGCGGTCAAAGTTGACCGAGGAGGAGCCGCGGGCGCGCTCCAGCACCAGGTCAGCCACCAGCACGCGGGCGTTCGCTGCGGACACGCCGCTTTGGACGATGGTGGTGCGGGCGGCGGTGCCGATGTCATAGCGCTGGCACAGCGCCTCGATCTCCTTGATGCGCTCGGCCTCGCTGGCCTGGCGTTGGGCTTCGGTGGGGGCAGCCACGGCGCCGCCGCCGGTGCTGCCGGTGGTGCCGTCGTTGGCGAGCTCGTGCACAGCACGGGCGATGGCGTGGATCTTCTTCATGTCGTCGTTCTCCTCAGGGGTTTGACGGTGGGCTACGGTGGATTGCGCGGAGGGCGCGGGTGCGGCGCCCTGCGCGGGCGTCGGGTTGGGGGACTCGGGGGTGGCTCGGGCCTTGGGCTCGACGATCACGGCGTTCTCGGCCTCGGCCGCAGCGTTGCGGCCGGCGCCGACGGTGGCGTCGGCAGGCACGGTGACGAGCGAGATCTCGTAGGGCTCCCAGTCGATGGCGGTGAGCGTGTCGGTCTCGGTGTCTTCAAGCCACTTGTAGACCCGGTACATGAACGACACGTTCACGAGGATCTCGTCGGCGGCCTGCTTCATGGCCCACTCGCCGCGCTCGTCCTTGCCGAAGCGCACGGCCGCGCGGCCGATGCGGTCGGGGTCGACGCTGATGCCCTCGACCTTGCCGAGCAGATCGTCGCGCTTGTGGTTGTAGAGCAGCGGCATCGTCAGCTGCCGCACGCCGGTGCGCATCGCGCCCGGAGCCATGCTGAGGATCTCGGTGCCGTACCACATGTCGCACGGCGTCTCGCTGGCGAAGGCGAGGTCCATCGTGCGGGCTTCCAGATCCACGGTGCTGCGGACCAGCTCGCCGGCCGGCATGCGGACCGCGACAGTGCGGACCTGAGGGGCGAGGGTTTCAGGGAGTTGTTTCATGGGTGGGTGTCCTTGCGACGGGCAAGAAAAAGCCCGCCGGGTGGGCGGGCTGCGGTTGCAATGTGTACCGGCAGGGGACGGGAAATCAGGCCGTCGCCCAGACCGTTTGCGGCGCAACAGCTACTTGCGGCATGGTCAAGGCCTCCTGGGTGCCGGCGTCGATGTTGGTCTTGATCGCTGCGGCCAGCTGCTCCAGATCGCTGTGCCGAATCGTGATCTGGTTGCCGCCGCCCATGCCGCCGTCGCTCGTCGTGCTCGGCAGCACCCTGTGCAGCATGAGCACGCAGTCGCCACGGTAGGTGGCGGCGTTGTTGATGTTGGCGATGACTGCAGCTATGTTTGTCGCCTCGCCAGCCGTCGTGCCCGCCGCGTTCCATGTGTGCCCAACGATGGGCAGGCAGAGCCTGTTGTACTTGCTGAGCGCGTCGAAATTGTTGAAGGTGTTGCCAGGCGTGGCGCTGCGGCCGAAGGTGAAGCCGTTGGCAATGGCGAGGTCCAGCAAGCTCGTGTCGTTCTGCGTTTGCTGCCAAGCACCCTGCGGCCAAACGTAGCAGCGGTCGGCACCGTCAACGAGCAGCCCGTTGGAGCGCAAGAACTCGCGGTTCTGGATCATGTCCGCGAGCGCGGCAGCGGCAGGGTTCGCTGCGCCTGGGTATGCCGAGAAGAGGTTGCCGGCGCCACTGTTGGGCCACGGCCCGTGCGCCACAAGCGCGTTGCCTGCGTTCAGGAAAGCCTTCAGCTGGTTCATGTTGACGTAGCCGCCGCCGGTCCCGACGACGCTTCCGATGAGGCTGAGCGTCACCGGAATGCCTCGGGAGGCGAAGGAGTCAAGGCCGAGCTTCATGAAGCTGTCATAACCATCGTCCGCAGTCACCAGGATGCGGCTCTTGGGCTTCGGCGCCGCAAAGCCGTAGGCATAGATGCGGCAGTCCAGCGGGAACGTTGCCCTAGCCGTCAACCGAACCTTGTGATCGGCGACGAATGCGGGGTACGTCGGCGCACCGAACGGCGTGTTGTTGCCCTTTCGAAACCAGTAGGTGTTGACGCCCCCTTGCTCGAACGGGCTATTGAGCGCGGTCGCGTAGCCGTAGTTGACAGAGTTAGACCAACCCTTGGCGTAGCCCGCGGCGTCCTGCGACACATAGCTCGTCACGGCATCCAGATTGCCTTGCGTCCAGCTGCCTTGGATGGCGAGATAGGCCTCCCCGTTGGAGATGGTGTTCGTCATCCCGGGGAAGTTCAGCTCGACTGTCACGCCGGCTGCGGCCTGGACGCGCAAACTGGGCAGGCCGTTGGAGCCCGTCTCCATCGTCAGCGTGCAGGCACCGCCGACCGACACCACGTCGGCCAGGCTGAAGCCGATACCTCCGACACCAGGAAGCGGCGCACGCGTGGCGAATTTCCCAACCAGGGATGGGAGAGCAGCGGCCTGGGTAGGCGTCAAGGTGACCGCCTGCTGCGACTCCGGCTCAGCATCCACCAGCGTCGCCAACTTACGATTCACGAGCTCGTATGCCAAGCCGTCAACGACCGTCCACGGGTTGCCGGCGCTTGTCATGACGCCCACGCCCACCCCGCCATTCGGCGAGGCGTTGGGCACGATATTGATTCGCTTGCTCACTTGTCGTTCTCCTTGGCGTCGTCGGCGCCGGATGGGTTGTTGTCGGTCTGGTCGCCATCGGCACCGTCGTTCTGTTCGGGCGTCTGAACTGCTTCACCAGCCGGCGCCCCGGCGCCCTGCTCAGCGCCCTTGTCGTTGACCTGGGCCGCGTCGGTGTCGAGCACCAGGCCGAGATCCGCAGCCATGGCGCGCTCTTCCTGCAGGGTCTTGTAGACGTCCTCGATGTCGGCGCCGTCGTTGGTCTGCGCAATCACATCCGCGTTGGTCATGAAGCCGGAGCGGACGGCGGCCTTGTAGGCGGCAACTTCCTTGACGGGGTCAATCCAGCTCCAGCCGCGCGGCTTGAAGGAGGCGGCCTGGTACTTCTTGAAGTTGCTGTAGTAGTCGTTGCCGGGCTTGATGGCACCCACCAGCGTGGCGGCGTCCATCCATTCGGCGTGCAGGCGCTGGCGGAAGTTGCGCACGAAGAAGCCCTGCAGCACGCGGTACATGCTGCGGTCCTCCAGCAGGGCCCCATGCGCGCGCTGCTGTAGCTGGCGCCGGTGTAGTCGCGGCTGAGTGCCTCGTAGCTGATGCCGGTGCCAACGGCCATCTTGCGCACCATGTGCGCGAGGAAGGGGCCGACGGCCGGGTTGGGGCTGGTGGCGTTGAAGCCGGCGACGCTTTCACCCGGCAGCAGGCGCTGCCAGGTGCCGGGCTCGGTGTCGATGATCTGGCGGCCGTTCTGGACGCCGTCAGGCACCAGCGGGTCAGGGCCGGAGATGAAGCCAACGATGTTGGCGCTGGCGCGCGCCTTGACGATCTCGGCCTCGCTGAAGCCGCCCTCGTCGTGCATCGTGCGCAGCACGGCGTGGAACCAGGGCTCACCACGTGTTTGCGGCCAGCGGTTGATGACGTACAGGTGCACGATGTCCGACGCCGGCACGCGCAGGTACTTGGCCGGTTGGAAGGTAGAAAACTGGTAGTCGCCCGGATGGTTGGGGTTGAACCAGTAGGCGACGGGGCGGTGCCATTGGTCGATCTCGACGCCCATGCGGATCAGGTTGCCGTTGGGGGCGTGGGCTGTCTGCCAGTTGTCGAGAAGGCGGTCGGCCTCGATGACCTCCAGGGCGAGCGGGATCTCGTTGCGGCGGCCGAAGGGCTGGCGCACGATGCGAATGATGGCCTCGCCCGCGACGGCCAGCTCTGCGGCGCACACGCGCTCGATGTCGGCCAGGCCGAGCAGGCCGGCGGTGTGGCACGAGTCAGCGTCGGCCCACTCGGCGAAGGCCTGCTCCAGGGCTGAATTGACCTTCGTGAGCAGCTTGCCGCCGGCGGTCTTGACCTGGCACTGCAGGCCGATGCCGTTGCCGATGATGTTGTTCTGCAGCAGGCGCACGCAGTGCAGCGCATATTCGTTGTCGCGCACCAGCTCGCGGCTGCGGGCGCGCAGGGGGCGCAGGCTGGTGAGCAGCTCGCTGTCGGCGCTGGTGTTGAGGGCCGACCAGTCGCCTGTGAGGCGGTTGTGCGCAGCGCCAGCGTAGGCGCGCGAGGCTTGCTGCTGCTGGCGGTTGCGGTCGGCCTGCACCGCGGCTGCGCGCGCGGCCTGGCGCTCGGCGGTCCAGGTGGTGAGGATCGCGCTGCCCTTGGTCGACAGGTCTGGCGTGATGACACCCGTGGGGTGGTAGGCGCGCATGGGCTGGCGCGGCAGCTCGATGGGTGTCATCTCAGCTTGGCCGCACGAAGCGGGCGTAAAGGTTGCGGGGGTTGCCGAGGCCGGCGCCGATCTGCGCGGTGGCTTGCTCGGCAAGGACCTTGCCCTTCCAGAAGGCGTGCAGCTGCATCAGCTCGGTGATGCTTTGGAACTCCATGGAGCGGCCGGCGATGTCGTACTTCCTGACCTTGCCGCCGGTCTGGTTGAAGGTGGCCATGGCAGCTTCGCAGGCCGCAAGCGCCACCTGCGCCTGAGTGCGCGCATCGACGCCTGGAGCGACCGCTGCAAGGTCTGGCGTCAGAGTGAGTTGACCCGCGCCAACGGTGAAGCGCTCGGCGCCACTGGCGACGGCCGCGCTCCAGCGATACAGGCCGGCACCAAGCGCACCGCTCGCGGTGGCACTGAGCGCGACGCGCCAGCCGGTGCCATCGGCCGCCGCGACCAGGTCGAGCTCGCTCGGGCCGCGCAGGTAGTAGGTGAGCGACCAGCTGGCCGAGGTAGCGAGGCGACCGTCGGCCAGCTGCACGGCTGCGTCCTGCCAGCTCGCGCTGTCACCGACAGGCAAGGTGTTGAAGATGTTCATGGCGTTGGGTTAGCGGCGGCTGGCTTTCCAGCCGGAGGGGGCCGAGGTCCAGCCGGTGCGGGTTGGTGCGGCGGCGGGCTGGCGGGGCTGCGCGGGTTGGGCGGCTGCCGCGGGCGGCGCTGCAGGTTCGGACGTCTGAACTGGCTCAGCGGTTTCGCTGACGACGACGGCGTCAGCCACGACGGGATCGAACATGCCGCGTTGGCGCAGACGCTCTTCAAGCGCTTCCCAATGGGACTCGCGCAACAGATGGACCTTCTGGCTGCGGGCGGCGTGGAGCGCATACACCTCGCAGTCGAGCGCCTCATTGCGCACGCCGCCCTTCTTGACCCAGGCCATGCGACGCTTCGGCCCGGTGGGTTTCTTGACCTCGCTGGAGAACTGCTCCCAGTAGTCGGCGCGAACACCGGCGTAGGCGTGCATGCGGCCAGGGCCGGTGCCTGCGAGCCGCGAGCGCGTGTCCAGCAGGAGGTCTTTCGCGCGGTGCGTGCCGACGATGTACTGACGCAGGCCGTACTTCGCCACCTTCTGGCGGCCGGTCAGGTCGACCACCTGCGGTGCAGCGAAGATTTCCTTGCGGTCGTTGGTCTGCTCGGAGGCGCCCTTGACAGACATGAAGCCCAGGGCCATGCGGTCGCGCACATAGGCGTTGACCGTCTCGGTGCGGTTGCCGTCGCTGCCGTCGATGCTGGCCGCCGCGATGGTGAGCGAACCACCCCAAGCGTGGGCGAAGCGGCGCGTCAGCAGGAGGTCCAGGTCGAGCCAGGCGCCCTGGTTCGGGTGCAAGGTGGGACCGAAGATCTCGCCCCAGTACACAAGCCAGCTTTCCTCGCCGCGGCCCCACGCGCGAATGACGACGGCCAGGCGGTCATGCTGGACGTCCACGCCCGCGGTGAGCAGCAGGCCGCCTTCCGGCACGGTGCATTCGGCGTACTCAAGGGCGCGGTCCTTCAGGTCGGAGGCTTGCGGGAGGTCGCTGCGGTAGCTGTAGCTGCGCGCCAGGCGGGTGTTGTGGAACACGCGCATGGGCTCGACGTTGCCGAGCTTCTCAGCCTCCTCGGCACGCACCAGCTGGCGGGCCAGGCCGAGCCACGTGATCGACCCGGCGGGCGCATAGAAGGCGCTGATCTCGAAGCTGATCGTCTCGCCGTCACCGGCTGCTTTGGCCACCCAGCGCGCGGTGCCGCTGAGCGGCGCGTCGCGCAACATCGCCGGCTTGTGCTCTTCGTCGATCTCGCTACCGCACTCGGGGCAGACGAACCAGGCGCGGTCGACGATGCCGGCCTCGTCGCGGTGGTAGCGGAGGTTCTCGGCGACGAGCTGGTGCAGCTGGCCGCAGTGCGGGCATGGAACCTCGTAGTGCTCCTGCGTGCCGCGCTCGAACTGGTCATCGATCTCGCTGTTGCCCTGGTCTGTGGGCGACGAGACGATGTATTCCTTTTGCTCGCCCTCGTGCGTGGTGGTGCGCGCGTCGGCCAGCTCGGGCACGCTGCCCTCGCCGTTGACGTTGCGATCCATCCGGTCGACCTCGTCGACGAAGACATAGCGCGCGTTGATCTCGGCCAGGTTGCTGGAGCTGCCGGCCGTCGTGATGTAGAGCGTGCCGCCCTGATAGTCCTTGCTGTCGACGGTGTTGCGGCTGTCGCGGCTGCGCGGCTTGGCGACCTTGTCCTTGACCTTGTCGCACGCAGCGATGGCGTCACCAACGCGCTTGGACAGGCGCTTGGCGAGCTTGTCTGTGGGCTCCAGCGCGAGGATGTTCGCGTTGCCCTGATCGATCCAGCCGAGCGCGGCGCAGATGAAGGTCTGCGTCTTCAGCATCTGCGAGGCGCCGCGCACGACGACGCGCTTGCAGGCCACGTCGGGCGACAGGACCTGCAACACGCGACGGGCAAACGGCGTGTGCGCCAGGCGGTAGGGCCCGGGCACGGCGGAAGGCGGCGGCACGACGACGTGCTGCTCGGCCCACACGTCGAGCTGCAGCGCTGGGTCAGGCGCCATGGCCATGGCCGCGGCGGTCAGTACGGCAGCGAATGCGTCAGCGACGTTCATGCGTCGCTCCCTTCTTCCACAGGCATCGTGCTGCCGACGTTGCCGGCCAGACTGGCGAGGGTCTTGCGTTGGAACTGGTCAAGCGCTGCGCGCACCTCGGCCTCAAGGATCTGCTGCACGTCGCGGGGCGAGGTCTTGTTGAGCAGCTGGCCCGAGAGCTTGCGCGGCAGGAACAGCATCTGATTGCGCAACATGCGAAAGGCCGTGAAGACAGCCTGAACGGTGGCGTCGCGGTCGATGAGGTTGCCCTGCATCTGCTCAAGCCGCAGCTGCGCGATGCCGGCCTCGCTCGCCTCGCGCTGGGCCTTCGCCACGTAGTAGCCGGCGGCGTGATCTGTCTTGCCTGGCGCAGCCAGGGAATGGGGTGCTGCTGATCCAGCAGGTGGAGCCACGGCGGCGGCCGTCTTGCCGGTGGGTCGCACGCGCTCGCGAATGATGGCGGCGGCCTCGTCGGCGTCGAGCTTGCGATCCGCGCCGAGCACAAGCACGCCGCGCGACACGAGGTCGTTCACAGCCTGGCGCGAGACCGCCAGCTCGCGAGCGAGCGCGGCTTGCGACACACGGCGAGCGGTGGAGGTGCCAGTTGCGGCGGTCATGGCTGTCAAGCTGGGAGGCGGAATGTCAAGGTGTCAAGCAAATGCCGACGCCTCCCACTAGCGTTTTTTCGGGATCGTGGCCGCCGCGTTTTCCGAGGCCAGGAAGGACCCGGCCATTCATCGCTTCAGCCTCTTGAGCTCATGCTCTAGGCGTGCCTCGAAGTTCTCTCGGATAGAGACGGCCATCGCCGCCTGCACCTGCTGGGTGGCATACACGCCACCCACGCTGGGGCCGAAGAGCTTTCGCACAGGGTAGGCATGCCACCCACCCTTGCTGCCGCGCTTGTACTGGGACTGCCGGCGAATGACGGTCTTGCCCGCCTTCTTGTCCTCGACGTACACGCCAGATGACCCGTTGAGCCGCTGAGCGATGAAGGCGCCCTTGATGAGCTTGCGACCGCCCTTGATCTTCACCGTGACGCCGGCCTTGCTCTCCCTCGGGCTGTAGTCCATCTGGCTCTTGGTGTTGCGGCGCACGATGAGCTTCACGCGCCGCTGCCCAGAGCTGGCCTTGATGAGGGTGATCGAATCCTTGATCTCGGACGCGGTCAGCGCATAGCCCTGTGATCGCAGCTCGCGCGATGCGCCAGTGCGCGCCATCTCACCCGTGCGGTTCAACGCCAGCGGGATAGCCTTGTCGACGCTCTCGCGCTTGTAGCCGTCCATGCGGCTGACAACGGCGTCGATGTTGTTGCGGGTCGAGACTTGCACAAAAAGAACGCCCGGCAAGTCTTTCGACCGCCGGGCGCACCATGGATAAGTTTTCCAGGAATGTACCGATTTCCCATAATCCCTAAAACTCAAAGTTGGTGGGCCAGCACCGCGTGAACGCGCCAGATCCGCTGGTCGACCGTGGCCGCCGCGCAGGCCATGAGCTTGGCGACCTCGATCACCTGTTGGTTCTTCACGTAGTGCAGCAGCAGCGTCATCTGCAACGTCTGGCTCAGCGCCAGCACATGGAAGTGCGTCCGCCCGCCGCGCCCGCCGATTTCCACCTTGAACACCGGCGCCGACCCCTTCGAGGGAATGCCCCAGTCCGGGTGCAGGCAGGACTTGGCTGGATAGCCCACAGCTGGGCGGCCTTCAGCACGCACCCACTCACCCCACTCTCGCAGCCGGCCTTCCACCCACTCAATCCGCGCCATTCGTCACCTCCCCAGTCAGGCCGTGCCGCTGCGGCCGCCGGCCCTGGGCGTCCAAGTCAACGATTGCCCTCGCGGCGATCTCGCGTTCATTGAGCGGCCTCACCAGCACCCGACCCTCAGGCAGCGGCGCCAGCATCAGCACATAGCCGTGCGCCTCCCACGCGTTCAGCGACATCTCCAACGCCACGCCGCGCCACGTCATCGGGAACGGCGTGCCAACGGCCACCGCACCCTCCCGGGCATAAAACCACCCTGGCAGCTTCTGTGTGACGCCCTTGCGCCAGCACTCGTCGAGGTGGTCGCTGCAGCTGCCGTTGCGCCACTCCTTCATTTCGGCAACCACCCGAGGCATCAACCGGTTCATGAACACCCAATCGCTCATCTGGAATGCCTCCTCTCCGTCCTACTTACCAACCTTCCGTCCAACCGTCCTACCAAGACAAAGGGCTGTCTCGCATGCGCGCCGGTGTGCGGGCGGGGGCCCGGGGGCGCCCCCACGCTCGCACCCACGCCCCCACACGCGCCCAGGGGCATACGCATGAGGCAGGTTGGACGGCCTGAAAACCCGTTGCAGCTCAAGCACTTACAATCCGTCCAACCTCCCGCAATGGGTGTTGGACAGTGTTGGACGTTGACGCTCAAGTCAGTCACCCAGCACCTCCAGCGGCACGCCGTCGGCGGCAGGAGTACGACCCCCCGTCTCACCCGGACCCTGTGCGCTAACTGGTGCTTCGTGCGGCACGTCTGCCGCCCCCTGGACTGGCTGCGCCGACGAGGCCGCCTTGCCCTTGCTCGGGCGGATGTACCGCCACAGCCGCGCGCCCGTGCTGTCGCGCTCCTTTGCCCACCCCATCTTGTGCATCGCAATGCCAACCCGCGTCGCCATCTGGCGGCCCGAGTCGATGCGATCTGTCGGCACATGCAGTGCCTTCGTCAGCAGCTCATGCGAAGTGAACTTGTTCACCTCGTCCACGCGCCGGCCGACGTCATCAAACACGTCCTTGCTCTCCAGCCAGGCCGCCAGGCGCTCAAACCATGGGTCGACGATCTCGCGACGCTCCTGCTGCGGCACAAGCAGCAGCTCGGTCTCCTCGCGCGTCGGCCAGTACCGCCGCTGCTCTGCGTCATCGCTCGCCAGCCGCTGCATCGCCTCGGCGAACAGCTGATCCCGCCAGCTCGCCAGCTTGGCGAGCTCGATGTCGCCATCGCACGCCACCGGCCAGAAGCGCCGCGCGCCCGTCGGGTCCTTGAAGTACTCGCTCTGGTTGGTCGACCCGCCAAACACCGCGCTGCGCGGGCGGTCCACGGGGCGCCGCGCAAAAGGCTCACGCACCCGGTCGATGCGGCTCGACACGTACTGCTTCACCGCAGTGACCTCGGCCTTGTTGAACGAGTCCAGCTCGCCCACCTCGTACAGCCATTTGCCCGCCAGGCTCAACAGCGCGTCCTTGTCGCCGATGCGGATCGGCGTGTCGGCAAACCAATCGTCGTTGCCCACCAGCGTGCGCAGTGCCGTGCTCTTCTGCTTGCCCTGCAGGCCCTCCAGCACCACCATGTAATCCATCTGGCAGCCCGGCTTCAGCACGCGCTGCACCATGCCCATGACGAACCACGTGCCCACGGCGGCCGTGTACTCCCCGGGCTCAGCGCCCAGGCAGTCGGCCAGCCAGTGCGCCAGGCGCGGGATGCCATCCCATGGCTTCAGCCCGTGCAGGTACTGGTGCACCGGGTGGTAGCGGCCCGCATAGGCCGCCATCGCCACGCCGGCCACGAGCGTGGCCTCGGCCCGCACCGTCATCCGCTCTTTCTCGGCCAGCCACAGCCCGAGCAGATAGTCATCGTGCGTCGTCCACTCGCCCTTGGCAGAGTCCCAAGGCATCTCCTTGAGCTTCATGACGCGATGCGAGAACTCGTCGAAACCGATCAGCCCCTGCAGCTTGGGGTGATGCGTCAGCATCAGATACACGTTCTCGCGGCAATCGCGGACGGCCCCCTTCTCCCACAGCAGCTTGTTGCGCCACTTGTCGACCGGCTTTGGCCGTGGGTCGTCATCGTCACCCTCGGCCCGGCCGCCGTCGGTTGGCGCGTCAGGCGGGCCGTCGCCCTCCCCTCCACCCGCTGCGGAGCCGGGCGATGGGGTAGCTGGCGCGGCTGCGGCCTTCGCCTTCTTGCTGCGCCCCTCGCCAGGCCGTTTGAGCGCCAGGCCGAGCCGCTGGCCCAGCCAATGCAGCGCGTCCTTCGCCGACTGGTGTCCCCACTCAACGACCAGGTCGATGGGCGTGCGCCGCCCCTTCTTGGCGTCGCCCATGTCGGCCACGCCCCAATCCACGATGCCCGTGGGCGTGATCGTCAGATCCTCGTCCAGGTCGCGGCCGAGTTCAGACGACCGAACCCGCCAACCACCCGTCGCGGCATGCCGGCGCGCGGCCGGGAACAGCAGGGGCACCCAGGCATCCAGGTCCGCCATCGCCGCCGTGTTCACCCTGGAGAAGTCGTCTCCACCCCCATCCCCGGCTGCCGCCGGCGAGGAGGAAGGCGCGCGGGGCTTCGCAGCCGCCGCCGATGGCTTGGGCGCGCTGGCCGCCTTCTGCGCCGCCCGCACCGTCGCCTGCAGCCGCTTCAGCGTGCCCTCGTCCATCGGGCCCACATCGGCCGGCATGTCGCCCCAGGCCTCGCCCGTGCAGGTGAAGAACTGCCGGCCGCAGAACACCTCCAACCCAATCGAGTTGTCCTTGAAGGTCTTCGTATCGCCCGCGCAGATGATGTGCACGCCCCGCCGGCTCGGGCTCCATTCCGTGTAGCTGCCGCACGCCTTCACGATGGCCTGGCAGCGCTCCGAGATCTCGCCGTCTTCGCTCACCGCACCGTCGATGTCGACGCCGATCAGCCCATCGCCCGGCAGGAAGGCGAAGCCGATGCCATCCCAACGGCCGCGCGAGAACTCCGAGATAGCGGCCTCGAAGGTCTGCAGCTCCTGGCGATCCTCCCCGCTGCCCTGCTCCCCGTGGCGCTTTCGGCCGCTCACATAGAAGGGCATCTTGGCCGGCTTCTTGGCGCCCTCTTTCACGACGAGCCGCCACATCAGCCACTGCCGACGCTCCCGCATCGCAGACGGCAGCGCACGGAACCGCTCGACCTGGGCGGCCAGTTCGGGAGTCATCGCCATCAGCGCCAGCCAGCCACCACGAGGCCCAGCTCGGTGCCGCCTTGAGATGACCCCGCACCCCAGTTCGTCACCCAGCCACGCGCATAGCCCGTCATGGGCCGCCGCGAGCCCGGTACGCGCACAGGCTCGGCCTTCTGAAGCTCGCCGGCCTGCACCATGTTCTCGACGGTCTTGCGGACGAGCTTGCGCTCCCCCGGTGCAGCGGGGTTCACGAGCTGCCGCGCACCGAGCGCATTCAGCGCGTCATACCACGTGGCCACCCCCTGCCCGCGCTCGGGGAAGCAGCCCCGCAGCGCCTCGCGGATCTCACCGGCTGGCCGCATGGCGCACCTCCTCGGCTACGCTGCCGGCACCAAGACCAACCAGCCCACAGGGAGAGCCCATGCGACACCGCTTCGTCAACATTGCGTCCGACGTCGAGATCACGAACGACAGGCGACTGGTGTGCCTGAAGCTGCAGACGGAAACGGCGCCGCCCTTCCCCCTCGAATTGGAGGTGGCACGACTGGATGAGCTCATCGCCGGGCTCCTCGATCTCGCCCACGCATGTGCGCCAGACGAAGACCCAGGCCTACGAGCCGGCTCCCCAACCAATGCGCTGCCGATCCCCACCAACGGCGCAGGCGTGCAGATGGGGCGCCCAGGGCACGCGATGATGGTGTTTCAGGTGGGGGCGATCCAGCTGGGGCTGGAGATCGAAAACTCACGTATCGCAGCAATCGGCCGCGAACTCGTGGCGCTCGGGACCACGCTAGAGGCTGAGCCGAGTAGGCAGCAGTAGCTCCGGGCTTGCGGCTTTCCGTCATTACGCCTCCCCCGGCGCCAGCGCCACCAACGCTGCATTCATGGCCGCCATCTGCGCCACCAGGTGCTGCCCGGTCGACACCAGCTCGCTCCACTTCTGCATCACGGCCGTCAGCTCGTGGTTCTTCACCTTGCCGTCGGCCAGGTCCTTGGACACCTCGGCGATCAAGTCGCCAACCTCGCGCACCAGCTCGGCCAGCGTCTGCAGGCACGGCTCGTCGCCGCTCACCACGTCGGGCATGGGCACTGGCGGGAAGTGGCGCAGCTCCAGCGCCATCGCATACAGCACGCGGTAGTCGCCCGCAAAGGCCTGCATCCGCGTTGCCTGCTTCACGCACAGCAGCCGGTGCGGCAGGCTCGGGTTGACCCGGTCGCTCAGGTCCGACATTCCCAGCCGCAGGCCCAGGGCCTTCGCGCCACCGGGGTAGTCGTGCGCCACGGCGTTGGCGGCATCCATAACATTCATCAGATTGCCTCCGCTGCGTTCTGATGGACCGGCTGTGCGTCGCCGACGACATTGCCGGCATGCACCGCTTCACCACCGTTCCCGCCGTCAGGCTCGCCCGCAGCCGGCGGCGCCCCCTCGACGCCACGGATGCGGCCCCAACGCACGTCAGGGCGAAGCCGCTCGCACCACACCACGGCGCCGCGCGCACGCGTTTCCGCTTCCACGTCGGGGCAGTACTCCGCCGGCACACGTGAGCGCATCCACGACTGGACCGTCTGATGTCGCGCCTTCGGTACGCCCAGAAGTCGCGCCGCTTTGGTCGGCCCACCCAGCACGCGAACCGCTTCGCGCGCAGCTTCGGATTGAGGATTGGTGCAGTTCATGCGGCGCAGTCTAATGCAAGTAGAACTAGCAACGCTAGAAAGACTTGTGTTGTTCAATCCGCTGACGCAAGGAAAACTTGCAGGCGTGGACATACACACCCGGATCAAGACCCGCCGCACCCATCTGAAGCTGAGCTTCGAGCAGCTGGCCGCCCGCGTCAGCGAGTTGGAAGGGCTCGCCAAGCCCCTCGCCTGGCAAACGGTTCAACAGTGGGAGAACGGCACCACCGTCCCGCGCCACCGCCGGCTCCAGCACGTCGCGGCGGCGCTGGAGATCCCGCTGGAGGACCTGATGGGCACTTCAGCGCCCAGCGCGAAAGAATCGAGCGACACCTATGCGGCCGCGTCGTGGCCGTTCCAGATGATCACGCGCGACCAAATTGCCCAGCTGACAACACAGCAGCTCGCCGGCCTGGAGAAGGCCATGGTCAAGCACCTGCTGCAGCCCACTGCCGCCGAGTTCCGGGCGGTGGCGCTCGATGTGGCAGCCCGCCTCGACCACACGAACAAGAACGACTCGTTCACACGGTTCATCCGCGCCGTCGACATCAAGCTGCGGGACATAAGCACCAGCCCTCAGGCAGAGCCGGCCGCAACATGACCCAGCGCGTCGAGGTCAACCAGCCCGTCGAGTGCGAGATCTACATCGGCGCCGGGGAACGGCCCACGCCTGAAGCCCACCAGTCCCGCACCTGCGCGCAATGCAACCGCGCAACCTGGGCCCACACGTCCATCTGCATGTGGTGCGGTCATGACCGCTTGTCCACAGGTCTGCGCTTGCTCCTGGCGGCGACGGCACTGTTTCTTGTGGTCGTGAATTTTCCCGTGCACTTCTGGCAACGTTAGGGATGGCATCCAGCTAAATTAGGTATGTAACCAGGAGTTAGCAGATGTCCGGCGGCCGCGATACGGAAGAGTTCCAGCAGTTCTTCAAGAGTCTGATCAATCCCAGGGCGCCGGTGGACGCGCCGACCCTTCCGTTCGGCGTTCGCGATGTCATCGTCAACGGTCCGCTGCGCTGCAAAATCTATATCGGCATTCCGATGGGCAAGATCGCCCCCGACGCAGAGCCGCCAACCAAGCCATAACCACCACACCACTCAGGGAGAAAACGTGGAAGAGACTGAATACCTCCGCGGAGGCAAAGTGCTAGTTACCAGCAACCGCATCGAGCTCGACGGCCAGACGTTCGCAGTGCGCAACGTCGGTTCAGTCAAGGTCACCAAGCCTGGCACACCATGGATTGCCGCTCTGATCTTCGTCGGCAGCTTGGTCGCTGGTTTGCAGCCAGGCACTCATGGTGCGCTGGTCATTTCATTGTTGAGCGGCTTCTACATCTACAGCCAGGTTGCACTGCGCCGGCTGGTGCTTGTCAGCGGCGGCGGCGAGACCGTCGCCCTGAAGTCCACGAATGGCGCGCACATCGAGAGCATCCGCGCAGCCATCGCGCAAGCCATCAGCGCCCGGTAGCCACGACCCTCAGCCAACCACAAGGGCCCTAGCGGGCCTTTTTTGTTGCTCGCCATACAAGTATTACTTGCATTGCTAGTTTTACTTGCATTAGAGTCGCCCCCATCAACACGACGGAGGCACCATGCAAGTTCCCCAATCCGATGCCGGCACAGCCACACCGCCCGCCTTGAAGCCGCAGCGTGGCTGGACTCAGGCCGATCTCGACCGCGGCTACGCAATGCTCTCGGGCACGCGTACGCGGCCCGCCGAGCCGCAGCGCGCCAACCGCATCCCGCGCGTCGCCGCCCCGCAGGCGCTGCACATCGTTGAGCTGTTCGGACGTCTGAACCGCGCCTTGCGCCGCCGGCGCCTGAATCGCAAGCTCGACCGGCTGACGTGCCGACTGACCTCGCTGCATGCCGACATGGACGAAGCCGCCCAGCTCGCCATGTCGGCCGCGGCGCTCAACCGCTTTTCGCCCAAGCTGCAGCAGCTGCGCCAGGGCCTGCGCGCAGAGCACCAGCGCACCTATCAGGCCTGGCTCGAAGTCCGCCAGCAGCTGGACAACCTGCAGGCGGCGCTGTGAGCGCCGACCAGGTGGTGACGGACCCGGTCACCGGATTGCCGAGGTCCAAGCGCTACGGGGACCTATGGGTCTACTGGCCGCTCCGATATTTCGCCGGCGCACCGCATGCTCAGCCGGGCGGCAAGGCCGTGAGCATGCTGGCCTGCAGCGACTTCACACCGGACTACGAGGTGTTCTTCGACTCGCGCGGCGCGCTTGACGCCCCGGAGGGCATCCCCTGCGGCAGCGTGCGGGCGGTCGACTTTGAAGCCTATCGCGACGTCAAACCCATGCGGCTCATGGTCGGCCATGTCTATCGCAACGGGTGGAACGCATGAGGGCCACCAAGCACCGCAAGGCCACGCTGGCGCCACCGCCGCCAGCCTGCGCCGTTTGCACCACGCCACGCCGCTGCGGCTCGTCTTCATGGAAGACCGTCAAAGGACCACAGTGCGCCGGCAAGGCGAACGGGCCCGATCTTTGCGGCTGCTTGAACGACTGCGGCGATGACTCTTGGCTGATCGACGGCCGGTCCATCCCATGCGATCACCTCAAGGCGCGCAGAGCTGAGGCCGCGCTGCAACTGCGCCGGGAGCAAGCGATCCCGCAGCTCGTGGCCCTCGCGCGCCGCGTGGCTGCCCTCAATCCGAGCAGCGCCACCATCGGCGCCGGCATGCTGGCATCGCTCGTCATGGATGCGGAGTCGGCCATCGCGCCGTTTGACGGGAGCGCGTCATGAGCGCCCCCGTCAACGTCACCGACGAGCACATGGCGCGCGCCTACGCGCAGACGCGCAAGCACGACACGCCCTCGCTCGACGTGCTGCGCGCTCACTGGGTGCTCTACAGCTGCATCCGCAACCGCGCGCTCGGCATCGCGCAGGGCCAGGTCCTGCCGCCCGAGCCCGTCGCTGCGCCGCCGCCCTCCCCGCCTGTGCGCGCTGGCCCGCAGCACCCCGAGCGCCGTCGTGATGACGCGCCCAAGCCCGTTCCCTACAGCTCTCGCGCGGCCGCTGCCGGCGAGTACGTCCACCCCGACGAGGCCTGACGGCCACAAAGGTTCCCCATGAAGCCCACCGCCCACAACAGCCCCCACCCCTACCACGCCCTGCTGCTGGCCACCGCCGACGCCATCCAGCACTGCCCCGAGCATGGCGTCGCCGTGCTCAGCTGCCGCCACGAGGTCATCTGGCCCGATGGCACCACCATCGGCCTGCACCCCGTGCAGCAGCACGATCAACCCTCGCTGCTCTTCCGCGCCGTGCACCACGCCGGCCAATGGGTGTTGTTCGACCTGGCGCACGTCATCCCGCGCGACGTCCTCGACGTCAAGCAAGGCCAGGCCCGCGACCAGGTCGGCCTGGTCATGTACGCGCTGCTGCGCCGCTTCCACACCCGCGACGCCTTCCTCGCCTGCGTCGACCGGCACACGATGGCCAAGTGGCCCGGCGAGGGCCGCGAGCCCACGGCCCGCCCGCCCGCCAACAAGGCTGCGGCGCTCGCCACCACGGGTCATGTCGCCCGCCGCTCGCGTGCCGTGGAGGGCCAGCATGCCAAGGCTTGACCCCTTCATCCTCGGCATTGCCGGCCGCGCCGGCTCGGGCAAGGACACCGCGGCCGAGTACCTCGTCGACGCCTATGGCTACCACCGCTTCGCGTTCGCCGACCCGCTGCGCGACATGATCTTCACGCTGCTCGACCAGGCCAACACCGACCACAGCTGGTGCACCGAGCCCGCGCTGAAAGAGAAGCTCATCCCCGGGCTGAATGTCAGCTACCGCCAGCTTGCGCAGACGCTGGGCACCGAGTGGGCGCGCAAGCACTTCGGCGAGGACTTCTGGCTGCGCACCGCCGAGCTCCACCTCGGCCTGCGTGCCGGAGCCATCGGCATCAGCGCGCCGCTGCACGAGCGCATCGTCATCCCCGACGTTCGCTTCCCCAACGAGGCCGCCTGGATTCGCTCGCTGGGCGGCGCCGTCATCCACATCGAGCGCCGCGGCGCAACGCCCGTGCGCGACCACATCAGCGAGCAGCACGCCTTCCCGGTGTGGACCAGCCTGCACAACGACGGCCCGGTCGACCAGCTGCATCGCCAGCTCGACCGCATCGCCGAGCTCCTCAACACCCCGCGCATCCAGAAGGCTGCGCTTGAACCTGCCGAGGCCTGAAGCCATGACCCAAGCCCAATACCAGCTGATCTCGACCGAGCCCACCAAGCTCCACGACAGCCCCACGCAACCGCGCAAGGTCTACAGCCAGGCCAAGCTGCAGGAGCTCGCCGACAGCATCGCTAGCCAGGGCGTGCTGCAGCCCATCCTGGTCCGCCAAAAGCCCAAGGCCGCCAAAGGCATCATGGAATGCGTCTGCGGCCACCGTCGCACCCGCGCCGCTCGCCTGGCCGGCCTAGCCGAGATCCCCGCCATGGTCCGCGACATGACCGACGAGGAGGCCGCCACCGCGCAGATCCACGAGAACCTGCAGCGCGAGGACGTCACCCCGCTGGAGGAGGCCATGGCCTTCGAGGAGCTGCTGCGCAAGTACAAGACGCCGCTGGCCCAGGTCATCAAGGACACCGGCAAGATCAAGGGCTACATCTATGGCCGCCTGAAGCTCCTGAAGCTCTGCCCGGCCGTGCGCGACGCCATGGCCGACGGCCTGCCCATCGACGTTGCGCAAAAGATCTCAACGATTCCCACCGAGGCGCTGCAGCTCCAGGCGCTCGACGCGCAACGCGAGTGGGGCGAACGCGACCACAACGGCAAGGCGGTCCAGAAGGGCTGGCTCAGCGCTCGTGCAGGCGTGGCCAAGCTGGATAACCACGACTACTTCGTGCCGATCAGCATCGCCGTGTTCGACCCGGAAGACGCCGGCCTTCGCCCCGACCGGCGCGTCTGCTCCACCTGCCCCCACCTGTCCACCAACGACCCCGCGTCCGTCGAGGCTTTCAAAGAGCCCACATGCATGGACACGGCCTGCTTTGACGAGCGCGGCCAAGCTGCCCGCCTGCAGCTGATCGCCGAGCACCGCGATGCCGGCACGTTGCTCGAAGGCGGCAAGGCTCAGCATGCGTGGAACACGCTGTTCCACCCGCTCAGCATGAACACGCAGGACGGCGTGATCCGCGTAACAGACAAGCTCGCTCAAGGCGACGCACCCACCATCGAGCAGATCATCGAGCAGATGGACGCGGCCGGCGACCCGCTGCCGGTGCGCAAGTTGCTGGTCTACAGCAACCATCACCAACTGGTGGTGTCGCGCGCCGACCTGCCTGCACTCTGGCACGCCGCCGGCTTACCGAACCTGTTCCCCCCCAAGGCCGACGCCAAGCCCAACCCTGAGCCCGCTTGGCCCTTCAATCCAAACGCTGCCAGCGCGCCGAAGACGACGGCCGGCGCCGACGAAGGCGAGGAGGACGACGAGGACCAGCCGGCCGGGCAAGCCGCGTTGGCGCTCCCGATCACCACCGAAGAGGTTGCCGCCCGGGACAACTGGCCCGCAATGGAGCGCGCCATCCTGCGGGCCGCTGCAGCACGTCAGCGCACGACCGATGACCTTCGCTACATCGTCGCCTACGAAGCCGAATGCACGTGCGATGTGCCGCACGCGGCCGTCGAGGCGCTGGGCTTCCTGGAGGAGATGGAGAAGGCCGACGACGAGCACGACATTGACGCCGACCAATGGCTGATCGCCAAGCTGCCTGAACTCACTGCCGACCAGCTCGGCGTGCTCCTGCTGGGCTACGCCATTGAGTACCACCTACACGCCAGCGGCAAGAGGGGCGAGATCATCCCGAAGCGTGTCGACATGGCCCGCCGCTTCGGCGTCAACCCGCTCGCCCTGGACACGCCACCTGCCGCACCCGCACCTACCCCCTCGCCGGCTGCGCAAGCGCCGTCCAAGCCGCCTGCGCGCTATCGCAACGCTGCCACCGGCGAGACATGGTCCGGCCGCGGCCTGCAGCCCAAGTGGCTCAAGGCCGCTATTGCCGGCGGCGCCAAGCTCGACGACTTCGTCGTGCAGATGGGCCTGCTCGCATCCGCTGGCGTCGAGGCCGCAGCATGAAGCGCCGCCCCTTGACCCAGGCGCAGCTGCTCGCCCGCATGCCGCGCGCTTTCCGCCCCAAGCTCAGCGCTGACCAGCTGCGAGATCTCGGCCTGTGCCACTTCGCCAACCTCGACAGCATTGCCCGCGGCGAGGCTGAAGAGCAGACCCTGTGGGATTGGGTGGGCGCCGTGCTCACCTGGTCAAAGGCCGCCGAGCTGCTGGAGCGCGGCACCGACGAGATGGGCCTGCAGCTCGACCTGGCCACGCGCATGGTCAACCGCTACCGCGACAGCGGCCGCATCCTTTTCAGCGGCCCTGACTACCAGCTGGCCAAGGTCGGCGCCGAGGTCATGGACGCCCTCGCCGAGGCCGTCGACCGCCCGACCGCCGTCGCGGCGGCCGACTGGGGTGAAGCCACCCTCAACCGGATGAGCGAGGCCTGCAAGGCCTACCGCGCCGCCCTGCCCACCACCGAAAGGCTCGCAGCATGATCGGCACACAACCCACCGGCGCCATCGGCGGCGTCGACATCAGCGCCGTGGCCCACGAGGGCCTGACCGTCACCGTCGACGGCAAGCCCGGCCGCCTGGCCGTGCTCGACGAGGCCGGCAACGTCGTCAGCAGCGGCGCCATGGTCGCCCGCGAGGTCGAGGCCGTCGCGATCAACAGCTACCGCCAGCTCTGGCAAGGCCAGGGCCACCTGCGCGTCCACGGCAAGCCGCTGGAGGTGAGCCATGGCTGAGCCCACCACCATCGTGCCGCGCTCGCACGTTTACCGCATCCTGCTGAGCGATGCCTTCGAGCGCGCCAAGGGCATGCCGTGTTGGAACGAAGCGTTCCGCGCGGCGCTGGCCGGCCGAGGGCTCATGCTCGTCGAGCCCGATCTCGCCTTCTTTCACGACCCCCGAGCATTCCCAGACGGAGTAGCCATGCAGGCGCCGGCCTGCAACGTCGGGCCGGGCGCTTGGCCTGCAGGCACCGTTGTGGCATGGGCACCCAACATGTGGCCGCGCGAAGAGCCGGAACGAGTGCCGGCATGGCTGGAGCCCGTCCTCGACGAGGTCAACCGTGCCACCACCAAGTTCCCCACCTGGCCCGATGACGCGCAGCACGCCATCAGCATCCTCGGCGAGGAGTTCGGCGAGCTGACCAAGGCCTGCCTGCAGATGACCTACGAGCCGCACAAGGTCACGCCCGAGGACATCACCAGCGAGGCCATCCAGACCGCCGCCATGGCCCTGCGCTTTGTCATGTCGCTGGGTCGCTATCGCTTTGCACGCAGCGAGCAGCACAGCCAGGGGAGCGCGGAATGAAGTTCCCGTGGGACCAATGGGTGGGCACGGATGCCGGCCGCGTCGTCATGCGCATCAAGCGCCTGGCCAGCTTTCGCGGCCGCAACGTCGACTTGCATGGCTTCGTCGGCGCCGACGAGCCAGGCTGCTACCACACGCACCCGGCGCGCGCCGTTCGCGTCGTGCTGTGGGGCGGCTACGTCGAGGAGCTGGAGGACGGCACCCGCAAGACCTGGCGGCCCGGCATGGTGGGCCTCATCCGCCCCGAGCTATCGCACCGCGTCGCCGAGCTGCGTAACGGCCGCTTCAGCCTCTCACTGTGGATTCGCGGCCGCTGCACCCACCCCATCAATCTGCGCGGCAGCGGGTGGGGGAAGCCTCTTTGCGCGAGTTGCGGCAACGCGCTCACCGACGATGAGCAGCACTACTACGGGGCAACTTGCGAGACCTGCGAAGGTCAGCAGTTCCACGCAGAGAAAGCCGCCGACGTCATCGACTTCGAGGCGCTACGAGCCGAGCGCAACCGCCAGATGGAAGCGCTGCGCGTGCGCGTCGCCGACGAGCTCGGCGTGCCGCTCCAGGAGGCGCGCACCAATTTCAACCCAAGCGCCTGCTATTGCGCCTGTGGCACCCGCGGCCCATGCGAGCACAGCTGGGACGGCCCGGAATGGGAATCCGACGACGGCCTCGCCAGCTCGTCGACGTGCTCCCGTTGCGGCTGCACCGCCATGAGCCACGACCTTCGCAACGCCTTCTGACCCGGGCGCGCGGCCGGCCCGCTCCTCGGCCGCACCACAACCTCCAATCACTATGAATGACCAACAAGTTGAAGCAGCGACCCAAGCCAAGGGTCTCAATGCACCGCGCGTCACGCTCGCCGAGTTGAAGGCGAACATCGTCGACATCGAGCTCGTCAAGCACATCTCCAAGTCCGGCCAAGTCCTGCGCTGGGCCGTGCTGACCGCGCGCAACGGCTTCGCCGTCACCGGCCGCCCCTCGGTGGCCGTCTCGCCCGAGAACGACAACGCCGAGATCGGCGAAAGCGTCGCCATCGACAACGCCACCAGCGAGCTCTGGCCGCTGATGGGCTACGCCCTGAAGGAGCGCCATGCCAACCAGGCCGCAGGACGCGTCGAGCAGTCCGGCGCAGAGCCCGCCGCACCTCGGACCGTCGCAACCAAGGGGAGCCCATTCGCATTCGGCCTGAGCCAGCGCGTCACGATCAACGAGAGCGGCGAAGAGTGCGTCGTCATCGGCCGAGCCGAGTACACGACTGCCATCAACAACTACTTCGTCCGCTACAAGGCCGCCAACGGCCTTGCCGTCGAAACATGGTGGACCGAGGACGCGCTGTCGGCCGCTTGAGTTCAGGCGTCCGAACCCAACGACAAGGCCCGCATCAGCGGGCCTTTTTCTTTGCTCTCTCAAGCGCCGCAAGAGCCGCTATCGGAATGACCGCCGCAACCCACACTAACGTCATCGCAACCGCTGCAGTCATGGCCAGCGCTTTGGTGGGCCAGCTGACCTCAGGCGGCGGGCCTGCTCTGCTTGTCGTTCGTCTCACGGGGCTAGTTTAAATACCCTATCCCCCGGAACGCCGAAGAAGTTCAAACTGCTTTGCCGCGAGGGTCGGGATGATGGAAAGACCACCAAAAATCGCGCTGTAAAAGCCGTGCTCGCTGGCTCTTTCCAAGCCGGTCTTCTCCGAGCAGCTCAAAGCTGACTCAGGGTGCGAAATCACCTCCCGCGTCATGCCACCCTAAGGCTCCACAGAGTCGCTCGACCTATCACCCGCAGGCGGCTCCGCCGCTGCCTCCTCGCGTGCCGTGGCGAACAAGTCCCACACCGCCATGAACATCGCCGCGATCACCGGGCCGATGACGAAGCCGGTGATGCCGAAGACGGCCATGCCGCCGATGGTGGAGATCAGCACCAGGTAGTCGGGCATCTGCGTGTCCTTGCCCACCAGGATGGGGCGCAGCACGTTGTCCACGAGGCCAATCACCAGCACGCCGTAGGCGATCAGCGCCACACCCTGCCAGATGGCGCCCGTGACCAGGAAATACAGGGCCACCGGCAGCCAGATCAGCCCCGCACCGATGGCCGGCAGCAGCGACAAAAAGCCCATCAGCACCGCCCACAGCAAGGCGCCCTGGATGTGGAAGAACCAGAACGCCACGCCACCCAGCGCGCCCTGCGTGGCGGCGACCAGGATGTTGCCCTTGACGGTGGCACGGATCACGGTGATGAACTTGGTCGCCAGGTGCCGGCGATGCGCCGGCGCCAGCGGCACGGCGGCGCGGATGCGCTGGCTCAAGGAGGCCCCATCGCGCAGCAGGAAGAACGCCAGGTACAGCATCACGAAGAAGCCGACGACGAGGTCCAGCGCGTTCTGGCCCACGCTGTAGACCTGGGTCGCGATCGCCTGGCTGCCCCGCGCGACGGCGTCGGTAATGCGGGTCTGCAGTTCCTGGTAATCCGTCAGCCCGAAATGCTCCAGCAGCTCGTGCAGCCAGCCCGGCAAAACGGCGACCACCTGCTCGAAGTACCGGGCGAAATTCGTCTCGCCCGACTGCACGCGCTGGTACAGCGCGGCCCCCTCCTTCACCAGCATGCCGGCCAGCAGCGTCATCGGCAGCACGACGATGAGGATGATCAGCGACAGTGTTGCCAGCGCCGCCAGCGTGCGCCGCTGCTTCCATCGGCGCAACAGCCAGCCATAGACCGGCGTGAACACGATGGCGATCACCGCCCCCCAGAACACCGCACCGCCGAAGGGCAGCAGGATCCACACGAAAGCCGCGCTGATCGCGAGCAGAAGCGCCAGGAAGGCGTTGTTCTCCAGGACGGGCGAGGAAACGAAGTGCTTGAATTTCATGCGGCGCGAGGCATCAGCCCAAAGGCGGGCCATGTCGCGCATGGTACGGGCCGGCCAGCGCGGGCCCGGCCCTCAGCGGGCCCCTTCGATCTGGCGCTCCATGATCTTCTCGTGCAGCGTGTCGTCACGTGTGATGTCCAGCGCCTTGTGCAGCGCGGAGGGGCCACTGCTCGCCACGGTGGGCTTGGCGACCGGCGTACCCGGCACCACGGTGACCGCGCCTCCCGTCACCGCCTGCTCCCTGGCGCCGGGCGGGCATTCGACATTCGAGTAGGACACCTGCTGCCCATTGACGCATTTGCGCAGCTCGCCGGCGCGGAACTTGGACGACGCCTTGGGCGTGGGCTGCGGCTCGTTGAAGCTGAGGCTGGGTGCGGCCGGCAGCGTGGCTGACCCCGCCCAGGCCTGCAGCCGCTCCCGCTGCTGCCAACCCAGGCCGAGCGCGGCCAGCAGAAGCATCAGGGCAATGAGTCCACGGATCGACATGGCAGGGCAGTGGCAGACAAGGTGGCTCGCACTTTAGCGGCCGGGCTCGCCGCTAAGGCTTCACCAACCCCTGCCAAGACCATCGCGGCATGCCTAGGTCGGCGGGCACGGCTTGGGCGCTGCCCGGGTAGGCCGCCATCGCCTGCGTGGTGGCCCAGGCGAAGTAGTCGTTCAGCACGCGCCGCAGCTCGGCATCGGCCACGCCGACGTCTGCCAGCGCCTGGTCGAAGCAGGCGATGGCGCGGCGGTCCATCTCCTCGTGCGGGCCGTTCCCGCTGTGCGTTCGCACGACGGCCGAGTGGCTGCCGAACTGCCCGCTGTAAAGCGCCGGGCCGCCCCAGGCCTCGCACCAGTAGGCCGCCAGGCGCTCGGTGTGCTGCGGGTGAAAGCCATGGCTGAAGGCATGGGCGACGACCTCGTCGGCCAGCACCCGCGCATGCCAAGCCGCGGCCAGGCGCAGCACGGCGCCCTGGCCGCCGATGGCATCGAACAGGCTGTCGTTTCGCATCGGGCCTCCTTGCCGAACCGGGCCGCGACGATGACCGGCAGCGGGCCGTCCGTCAAGCCAGCCGGGGTCAGCTGGCCGCCGGCACCAAGGCGCGCCGCCGCGCCAGCCCAATCCCCACCAGGCCGGCAGACGCCACGCCCATCAGCAGCGCCGCCGCCGAGCCGGCGAACACGCCGCGTGGCATGCCGTGGTCCAGGATGGCGCCGAACACCGGTGCGGCCAGCGCGAAGCCGATGTCCAGGCCCGAGTAGACGGTGCCGTAGACCCGGCCCGTCGCCCCCGGCGGCGAGGCGCGCTTGATGAGCATGTCGCGTGAGGGGCCGGCCAGGCCGGTGCCGAAGCCAGCCAGCGCAGCGACCGCGGCCGCCAGCAGGCCAGGCAGCACGCCGGTCGCAACGAGCAGCAGCAGCCCGGCGGCCAGCGCCAAGGCCAGCGCGATGGTGCGCTCCAGCCGCTCGGCCCGGGCCACCAGGAAGCCGCCGCAGACCATGCCTGCAGCACCGGCCAGCATGTAGCCCGTGACGACGTAGGCCGTCAGCGCCAGCGGCAGGCCGTAGATGTCGTGCAGCGCCGGGCTGGCGAAGCTCTGGATGGCCGACAGCGCGGCAGTGCTCCAGAAGAAGAACGAGAAGCACAGCCAGACCGAGGGCAGCTTCAGGAAGGCCATCGGGTGCTCGGCCTTCGCGCCGGCCGCGGGCTTGGCATGGCCCCAGGAGCCTTGGCGGTCGTCGATGGCCGAGCGTTGCCAGAACAGCAGGCCCATCACCGCCAGCGCGACCAGGGCGGTGCCGACGTAGGCGAAGCGCCAGTTGCCCGTCGCCTGGGCGATGCCGATGGAGAACACCGGCGCGAACGCCCAGCCCAGGTTGCCGCTGATGCCATGCACCGAGAAGGCGTGGCCCAGGCGCGGCTGGGACACGCGCTTGTTCAGGATGGTGAAGTCCGCCGGGTGGAAGGGCGCGTTGCCCATGCCGGCCAAGGCTGCCGCCAGCATCAGCCCGCCAAAGCCCTGGGCCAGGCCAGCGGCGATGGAGGCGAGGAAAAAGCTCGCCATCGCCGCGAACAGCACCGGCCGCGCGCCGATGCGGTCGACGATGAAGCCCGACGCCGCTTGGCCCGCGCCGGAGATGACGAAGAAGGTCGTCACCAACAGGCCCAGCTCCGAATAGCTCAGGCCGAAGGCGTGGATGAACGCCGGGAACAGCGGCGGCAGCAGCATGTGGAAGAAGTGCGAGATGCCGTGAGCGACGCCGATGGTCGAGATCGTCGTGACGTCGCGCCGGCGCTGCAGGCCGGCATCGAGCGAGGAAGCAAGAGCGGTGTTCATGGTCGCAATGTAGGCAGTGGCGCGCCGGCGCAGTTACGATGGTTCGTCAAGTTCTATCGAAATCCAGCCATGCCCGGCCGCCAGAGCTTTCCCGCCTTCTCGCCCGAGCGCTTTGCGCCCACGCCGGAGCGCCCGCTGCGCGCCAAATCGCGGCTGCTGGAGCACCTGGCCGACATCCAGCCACATCGCCACGACTGGGCCCAGCTCGTCTTCTCGATGACGGGCGCCGTGCGGGTGAACACGGAGGCCTCGACCTACATCGTGCCGCCGTCGCGCGCGGTGTGGATACCGCCCGGCATCGTCCACGCGGTCACGGCCATCGAGCAGTGCGACCTGCGCACGCTCTACCTCGGCCCCGAGCTGCTGGCCGGCGACGCCTGGCAGGTGGGGCGCGTGCTCGAGGTGTCGCCGCTGCTGCGCGAGCTGGTGCAGGCCCTGCCCGCCACGCCCGACCCGGCCCCGCCGGAAAGCGCCGAGGACGGCGAGCGCCGCCGCGGCATCGAGCAACTGCTGCTGATCGAGCTGCGGCGTGCTCGCGCGCTGGCGCTCGGCGTCGCCCTGCCCCAGGACGCTCGCCTGCGCAAGCTCTGCGAGGCCATGCTGCGCGAACCCGGCCGCCATGCCGGGCTGGAGGAATGGGCGGCCGAGACCGGCGCCAGCCCGCGCACGCTGAGCCGGCTGTTCCGCGAGCAGCTGGGCACCAGCTTTGCGCAGTGGCGCTCGCAGCTGCTGCTGGCCCACGCGCTGACGCTGGCCGCGCGAGGCCGGCCGATGAGCTTCATCGCCAGCGAGCTCGGCTACGCCAGCGCCAGCGCCTTCACGGCCATGGTGACGCGCACGGTGGGCATGCCGCCGAGCCGCTTCTTTGCCGAGGCCTGAAGGCTCGCTCTGATCGCGGCAACCCGGCCGCGACACGCGCCGTTACGAAGCTGACGGCGTGTCGCGTCTGGCCGACTGCAGTGCCCGCGCGTTGAGCCGGCATAGGATGCTTCTCAAACGACAACAGCCCGCTCACATCATGCAAAGACGTCACCTGACCCTGGCCCTTGCCGCCGGCCTGCTCGGCGCCCTCACCCTGCCGGCCCGCGCCGAAGATGACGGCGAGTTCGTCATCCTGCACGCCCGCTACGGCACCGAAAACGGCCATGTCGACGTCACCGGCCGCCTGCGCGAACTGGCGCGCCAGGACCGGCGCTTCCGGCTGACCAACGACCTGTTCGGCGTCGACCCCGACCCGGGACGCACGAAGACGCTGCGCATCTACGCGCGCGACCGCCAGGGCCAGGAGCGCCAGTTCGAGTACCGCGAGCGCGACTGGGTGGACGGCGCCGAGTTCATCGGCTGGGGCGGCGGCAACTGGGGTGGCGATGCGGGCGGCTCGCGCGGCTGGCATGGTGGCAATGACCGCGGCGACCGCCACGAAGATGGACGAGACAGCGGCGAGTTCACCATCCTCTACGCCACCTACGGTGCCAGCGGCCGCGATGTGGACGTCACCGACCGCTTGCGCGAACTGGCGCGCCGCGACCAGCGGTTCCGCCTGACCAACGACCTGTTCGGCGTGGACCCGCTGCCCGGCCAGACCAAGATCCTGCGCATCGTCGCCCGCGACCGGGCCGGCCAGCAGCGCACCTTCGACTACCGCGAATACCAGACCGTGGAAGGCAATCAGTTCGTCGGCTGGGGCCGCGGCGACTGGGGCGGCCGCGGTGGCGACCGCGGCCCGGCGAGGCCCATGCCCACTGGCCGCCTTGTCATCGAGAGCGCGAGCTACGGCGGCGGCGAGGGTCGCTGGGTCGACGTGACCCAGGCCGTGCGCGCCCAGGTGCGCGGCGACCGGCTGGAGGTCGATGTGCGCAACGAGCTGTTCGGCTTCGACCCCGCGCCCGGCCAGCGCAAGACGCTGAGCGTGACCTACCGCCGGGGCAACGAGCCGACCAACACCGTGCGCGTCAGCGAGCGCGACACGATGCGCCTGCCCTGAGCTGTTTGCCGGCAGGCCGACGGCCTGTCCTCCGACGTGGCCCGGCCCCGCCCGGCGCGAGCATCAGGCTCGCCATCACTACGGAGACAGGCACCATGATTCGACGTCACTATGTACTGGGCGCAGGCGCTGCCCTCGCGACCTCCCTGCTGGCCGGCATGTCCGCCCCCGCGCTGGCCCAGCGCGGCGATGACGACGGCGAGTTCACCATCCTGCAAGCCCGCTACGGCACCGACCGCAACCACGTGGACGTGACGGACAGGCTGCGCGAATTCGCCCGCCGCGACCGCCGCGTGCGCCTGACGAACGACTTGTTCGGCGTCGACCCCGACCCCGGCCGCGACAAGGTGCTGCGCATCTTTGCGCGCGACCGCCAGGGCCGCGAGCGCCGCTTCGACTACCCGGAACGCGCGTGGATCGACGGCATGCAATTCGTCGGCTGGGCCGGCGGCGGCTGGGGCGAGCCGACCTACAACGGCGGCTGGGCGGGCAACCCGCATCGCGACGGCGGTAGTGACGCCGGCCAGTTCACCATCCTCTCCGCGAGCTATGGCACACCCGGGCACGAAGTGGACGTGTCCGGCCGCCTGCGTGATCTGGCCCGCCGCGACGAGAAGTTCCGCATGGGCAACGACACCTTCGGCGTCGACCCCGATCCGGGCCGCGCCAAGCGCCTGCGCATCATTGCGCGTGACCCACGCGGCCAGGAACGCAGCTTCGAGTACGCGGAAAACAGCTGGGTGGACGGCGCGCAGTTCACCGGCTGGCGCCGCGGCGACTGGGGGCGTTGACTGCCTGCGCCCGGCTCAGCGGTAGCGCTGAATGAGCCGGGCCACGTCGCCGCGTTCGATGACGGCCCGCAGCGCCAGCTGCAGCCGACGGGCAGGCAGCTGGGTCTTGCCGCCCAGCAGGCAGTGAGTGACCGTCTGGCTCACGACCTGAAGCGCCTGCAGCGCCTCGGTGCGCGGCCGGCCGCGGTTGTACTGGGCCAGCACCAGGCGGTCGACCACGGCCACCTCCGTGCGGCCGCGCGCCAGCTTGTCGAGCACGCCCTGTTGGCTGCCGGCGTCCTCGCGGGTCAGTTGACCCGCCTCGAACAGTGGCCCCAGCTCCTGGTAGCGATAGCCCAGCACCGTGCCCACGCGCAGGCCGCGCTGGGCCGACAGATCCAGCGGCTTGCCGTCGCCCGTGCCGGGCGCCACCGCCAGCACGTCTTCCAGCACCACCATCGGCGGCCCGACGCGGTCGGCGGCCAGCGGCTGGGCCAGCCATTTCGGACTCATCATGCACATCAGGTCGGCCTCGCCGGCATGCAGCGCGACCTGGGTGCGTTTGGGCGGCAGCATCAGGTAGTCGGGCCGGGCGCCTGCTGCCGCGGCGACCCTTTCCATGAGGTCGAACGCCAGGCCGCCGACCGGCCGGCCGCCGCGCAGTTCGAGGTAGGGCGGCGCCCAGTCCTCGCCGACGATGAAGCGCAGCCGCGGTTGGAGGTCATCCGGTGCCGCCTGCGCCAGGCCGAGGCCGCCCACGGCCAGGGCCAGGCCGGCGAGTCGCCGCGCCCAAGGCCCCGCGGTGCGGGTCGAAACGCCAGCGGACGGACAATCACCCCACATCGCCATGCGCCGAGTGTAGGAAGGCCCAGCCCATCCGACACACGCCGCCGAGCGCTTCTGAATCCCGCGAGACCGCACCCATGGACACACAGCTGTTCGACTACACCAGGCAGGACGCCGCCGGCACCTGCTCCACCGCCCATGCCTGGGCCAAGACGCCCGCGCCGCTGACGCCACCCCAGCGCCAGGCCCTGGCCGAGCGCGCCAAGGCGCTGCTTCAGCAACACAACGCCGTGCTCGTCGCCCACTACTACGTGGATGGCTGGTTGCAGGACCTGGCGCTCGAGACTGGCGGCATCGTGTCCGACTCGCTGGAGATGGCCCGCTTCGGCCGCGACCACGCCGCCCAGACCCTCGTGGTGGCCGGCGTGCGCTTCATGGGTGAGACGGCCAAGATCCTCAGCCCCGAGAAGCGCGTGCTGATGCCCGACCTCGACGCCACCTGTTCGCTGGACCTGGGCTGCCCGGCCGACGACTTCGCCGCCTTCTGCGACGCCCATCCGGACCGCCAGGTCGTCGTCTACGCCAACACCAGCGCGGCCGTGAAGGCGCGCGCCGACTGGATGGTGACCAGTTCCTGCGCGCTGGAGATCGTGGCCGACCTGCATGCCAGGGGCCAGAAGATCCTGTGGGCGCCCGACCGTCATCTCGGCCGCTACATCCAGGAGCAGACCGGCGCCGACATGCTGATGTGGAACGGCGCCTGCATCGTGCACGACGAATTCCGCGGCCTGGAGCTGGAGTTGCTGCGCGAGCAGCACGCCGGAGCACTGGTGCTGGTGCATCCCGAGTCGCCCAAGAGCGTCGTCGAGCAGGCCGACGTCGTCGGCTCGACGTCGGCGCTGATCAAGGCTGTCGTCGACGGCACCGCGCCGGCCTACATCGTCGCCACCGACAACGGCATCCTGCACCGCATGCGCCAGCTCGCACCCGGCAAGACGTTGATCGAGGCGCCCACCGCCGGCAACAGTGCCACGTGCAAGAGCTGCGCCCACTGCCCGTGGATGGCGATGAACGGCCTGGCCAATCTCGTCGATTGCCTGGAGGCCGGGCAGCCGGAGATCCACGTGGAGGAAGCCATCCGCGTCAAGGCCCAGGGCTGCATCACCCGCATGCTGGATTTCGTCGCCGCGCGAAAGACTGCCGCCAGCGGGATGACGCCGGGCATCGGCGCCGCATGAACGCGCTATAAATCCACCATTCCCTCAGGAAAGCCCGCCATGAACGCCGACTTCAGCTCCCTCTACAACCACCACGAGCGCGAGGTCTTCGGCGCGGTCATGGATGCGTCCAAGGACTTCCCCGAGATCGCGGGCAGCAACGACCTGCTTTGCGACGTGGCCTGCGTCGCACTGAACCGCCTGCCCCCGCGCTACATCCGCCATGAGGTGGACTTCAGCTTCTACCTGACGGAGCACGAGCGCCTGGAGATCGACAACGCCATCGTCGAGGCGGTCAGCTATGCATTCAATTTCGTGCAGGCGAGGACGGCGCTGCGGTCGAGGAAGTAGGACTGGCTAGCGCCGGCGGCGCTCGCTGATCAACACCGTCGGAAAACTCACCGGCAGCGTCTGCGGGTAGTCGCGGCTGTAGTGCAGGCCGCGACTCTCGTGGCGCATCAGGGCGGAGCGCACGATGAGCTCGGCGCAGTCGACGAGGTTGCGCAACTCCAGCAGGTCGCGCGTGACGCGGAAGTTGGCGTAGTAGTCGTCGATCTCGCTGCGCAGCAGCGCGATGCGGTGCAGCGCCCGCTCCAGGCGCTTGGTGGTGCGCACGATGCCGACGTAGTTCCACATCAACAGGCGCAGCTCGTCCCAGTTGTGGGCGATGACGACCTGCTCGTCGGCGTTCTCGACCTGGCTTTCGTCCCAGGCCGGCAGCGGCGCAGGGGCCTGCGGCGCGTGGGCCAGGATGTCGGCCGCGCAGGTCTGGCCCAGCACCACACATTCCAGCAGCGAATTGCTGGCCAGCCGGTTGGCGCCGTGCAGGCCCGTGTAGCCGGTCTCGCCCACGGCGTACAGGCCTGGCAGGTCGCAGCGGCCGCTGAGGTCGGTCACGGCGCCGCCGCAGGTGAAGTGCACGGCCGGCACGACGGGGATGGGTTGCCTCGCGATATCGATGCCGAGCTTCAGGCAGCGGGCGTGGATGGTGGGGAAATGCTCGATGAGGAAGGCTTCGCCGAGGTGCGTGGCGTCCAGCCACACATGGTCCAGGCCGTGCTTCTTCATCTCGAAGTCGATCGCGCGGGCGACGATGTCGCGCGGCGCCAGCTCCATGCGTTCATCGTGCGCGGCCATGAAGCGGGTGCCCCCGAGGTGGTCAGGCAACTTCAGGTAAGCGCCCTCCCCGCGCAACGCTTCCGTGATGAGGAAGCTGCGCTCCTGCGGGTGGTACAGGCAGGTCGGGTGGAACTGGATGAACTCCATGTTCGCCACGCGGCAGCCGGCGCGCCAGGCCATGGCGATGCCGTCGCCGGTGGAGGTGTCGGGGTTGGTCGTGTAGCGGTAGACCTTGCCGGCGCCGCCGGTGGCCAGCACGACGGCGCGGGCCGGCAGCGTCTCGACGCGCTGGTGGTCCATGTCCAGCGCGTAGACGCCGTAGCAGCGCGTGGGTTCGTCGCGCTGCGCGTGGCGCGACGTGATCAGGTCCAGCGCCATCCAGCGCTCGCACAGCCTGATGTTGGGGTGGCGGCGCGCCACGTCCAGCAGCTGGTCGTGGATGGCCTTGCCGGTCGCATCGGCCGCGTGGGCGATGCGGCGCACCGCGTGGCCGCCTTCGCGCGTCAGGTGCAGGCCCATCGGGCCCGTGTCGTCCGGGGTGAACGGCACGCCCTGGTCGACCAGCCAGCCCACGGCGGCCGCGCTGCGCTCGGCGATGAAGCGGGCCGCCGCTTCATCCACGAGCCCGGCGCCGGCGTCCTGGGTGTCGCGCACATGGCTTTCGATGGAGTCGTCGCTGCCCAGCACGCCGACGATGCCGCCCTGGGCCCAGGCCGTGGCGGCTTCGTTCAGCTCGCGCTTGGCCAGCACGACGACGGGCACGGTGTCGGCCAGGTGCAGGGCCACGGTCAGGCCAGCCAGGCCGGCACCGATGATGACGACGGGAGCGTCGTGGGGAGCAGCAGTCATGGCGAGGCATTGTCCTGCAGGGGCGGTGCCCTGACGGGAGGGTGAGGATTGCCAAGTTGCGCAGCTTGCCTACGCAGCGCCCTGCCCTATGCTGCGCGGCGCTGTCAACGAAGCGGCGCTGGGAGGAGAAACCTTGGAGACCTTGAAACGTTGGGCCGGCGTCGTTGCCGGCTTTTTGCTGTCCGCCACCCTTTCGAAGGCCGTGCAGGCCGCGTCCCCGCCCGCCGAGGTGTTCTTCAAGGACGCCGACATCGTCGAGGCCGTGCTGTCGCCCTCGGGCCGGCGCCTGGCCCTCACGTCGGCCAAGGGCGTGCCGCGCGTGGGCCTTGTCATTGTCGACATGGGCCCCGACGGCAAGATGCAGCGCGTTGCCCAGTACGGCGACGGCGACGTCAGCCAGGTGCGCTGGGTCAACGAAGACAGGCTCATCTTCAGCATCGTGGACCTGTCGGACGGCAGCGGCCGCCCCAACGGCGCACCGGGACTTTTCAGCGTCAACGCCGACGGCAAGCAGCTGCGCCAGCTCGTGCGCCGCATGGGCAAGCCCTTCTTCAACACCGGCGGCGTGGACGAGCGCATCCTGGACTGGAACCACATGCTGCTGCGCGTGCCGGCGCAGCAGGCCGGCGCCGTCAACGACGAAGTGCTGATCGCCGAGTGGGCCCTCGACGACGTGCACACGCTGACGCCGCTATGGCTGAACGCGCGCACCGGCCGCACGCGCTCGATCAACTTCGACCAGCCCAGGAACACCGTCGGCTGGCTGACCGACGACCAGGCCGAGCCGCGCGTCGCCATCACGCTGAACAAAGGCCGCCAGGCCGCCTGGTGGCGGGCGCCGGGCAGCAAGGACTGGGTGCAGCTCTACGAGGCCGACCTGTTCAACGCGCCTTTCTCGCCCAACTCGGTCGACAACGCCGGCAACCTCTACGTGACGCGCAACGAAGGGCCGCAGGGCTACCAGGTGCTGACGCGCTATGACTTCGCCGCCAAGGCGCCTGAAGCCAAGCCGCTGGTCGTGACGCCCGGCTTCGACTTCGCCGGCAGCCTCATCACCGACGGCGCCGGCCGCGCGCGGGGCGTGCGTGTGACCGTGGACGGCGAGACGACCGTGTGGTTCGACGAGTCGCTCAAGGCCCTGCAGCAGAAGGCCGACACGCTGTTCCCCAACCGCATCAACCAAATCAGCTGCCGCCGCTGCGGCGAGCCCGACATGGTGGCCCTGGTGCGCAGCACCAGCGACCGCGACCCAGGCCGGCTCTGGTACTACCAGGCCAAGCCGCCAGAGGGCGAAAAGCCCTGGCAGACGCTCGGCCGCATGCGCGCCGACGTCAAGCCCGAGCAGATGGCCGTGCTGGACCTGCACCGCATCAAGGCCCGCGATGGCCGCGACCTGCCGGTCTGGGTCACGAAGAGCCCCGAGGCCAAGGGGCCGCTGCCGGCCGTCGTCCTGGTTCACGGCGGGCCCTGGGTGCGCGGCGGCAGCTGGGGGTGGCACCCGATGGCGCAGTTCCTGGCCTCGCGCGGCTATGCCGTCATCGAGCCCGAGTTCCGCGGCAGCACGGGCTACGGCGAGGCGCATTTCAAGGCCGGCTTCAAGCAGTGGGGCCAGGCCATGCAGGACGACGTGGCCGATGCGCTGCGCTGGGCCCAGGCGCAGGGCATCGCGAGCGACAAGGCCTGCATCGCCGGCGCCAGCTACGGCGGCTACAGCACGCTGATGGGCCTGGTGAAGGATGCCGAGCTCTACCGGTGCGGCGTCGCCTGGGTGGCCGTGACGGACCTGGACCTGCTGCTGCGCGGCTCCTGGTGGATCAAGGACGACGCCAGCAACTTCGGCCGCAAATACGCGCTGCCCGAGATGATTGGCGACCCCGACAAGGACGCCGCCCTGATCGCCGCCAACTCGCCCGTCAGGCTGGCCTCGCGCATCAAGGCACCACTGCTGCTGGCCTTCGGCGAGGCCGACCTGCGCGTGCCGCTGGCGCACGGCGAGCGGCTGCGCAAGGCGCTGCGCGAGGCCGGCAATGAGCCCGTCTGGATCAGCTACCCCGGCGAGGGCCATGGCTTCGCCGTGCTGAAGAACCGCGTGGACTTTGCCGAGCGCATGGAGGCCTTCCTGGCCAAGTACCTGCAGCCCTGAGCCTTGGGGCTGCCGGCGGCCCGCTATCCTCGCGCCCCGAAAAAAAACAACGCATCAGGGAGATGCAATGAGTTCACGCCTTCACACCGCCGCGCTCGCACTCGCCGGCCTGGCCGTGCAGCTTGCCCAGGCCGCACCGCCACCGGCGGAGGTGTTCTACAAGGACGCCGACATCGCCGAGGCCGTGCTGTCGCCCTCGGGCCGCCGGCTGGCCATCACGACGGCCAAGGGCACGCCACGCGCGGGCCTGGCCGTCTACGACCTCGCACCGGGCGGCCGCGCCATCCGCGCCGCCCAGTTCCCCGAGGCGGACGTGATGAACGTGCACTGGGTCAACGACGAACGGCTGGTATTCGGCGTCACCGACTTCAGCGCCGGCAGCGGCCGCCCCGCGGGCGCGCCCGGGCTGTTCACGGTGAAGACCGACGGCTCGCCGGCCCGCCAGCTGGTGCGGCGCCAGTTCAAGGCCGTCGTCAACGATGGCAGCGACGACCGCATGCTGGACTGGAACCACCGACTGGTGGCGGTGCCGCCGTCGCGGCCCGGCAAGGTCAACGAGGAGGTGCTGCTCCTCGAGTATTCCTACAGCGGCGAAGCGCTCGAGACACCGGTCTGGCTGAACACGGCCAGCAACACGACGCGCAGCGTCGACTACAAGGAGCCCGTGCACACGGTGGGCTGGGTGGCCGACAGCCTGGGCGAGCCGCGCATCGCTCTCACGCAGTTCAAGGGCCGCCAGGCGGCCTGGTGGCAGCCGCCGGGCACGCGCAGCTGGACACAGATCTACGAGAGCGACCTGCTCACCCTACCCTACCGCGTCGAGGCGGTGGACGACGCCGGCACGCTCTGGGTCTCGCGCAGCGAGGGCGCCGGCGGCCACCGCGCGCTGTCGCGCTACGACTTCAAGAGCAACGCGCCCGAGGCCAAGCCGCTGATCGCCGTACCGGGCTTCGATTTCCGCGGCGACTTCGTCACCGACGAGAGCGGCCGCACGCTGGGCGTGCGTGTCGTCGCCGAGGCCGAGACCACGATCTGGTTCGACGACGGGATGAAGGCATTCCAGCAGCGCGCCGACGGCCTCTTCCCCGGCCGCGTCAACCGCATCGACTGCCGCCGCTGCGGCACGCCCGACATGGTGGCCCTGGTGCGCAGCTACAGCGACCGCAACCCCGGCCAGCTCTATCTCTTCCAGGCCAAGCCGCCGGAAGGCGAGCGCAGCTGGCGGCTCTTCCGGGCCGTGCGCGAGGACATCCGACCCGAGCAGATGGCCACGCTGGAGCTGCAACGCATCAAGGCCCGCGACGGCCTGGATCTGCCCGTCTGGATCACCCGCAACCCCGAGGCCAAGGGGCCGCTGCCGGCCGTCGTCCTCGTGCACGGTGGCCCCTGGATTCGCGGCGGCCAGTGGCGCTGGGACGCCGACGCCCAGTTCCTGGCCTCGCGCGGCTACGTCGTCATCGAGCCCGAGTTCCGCGGCAGCGCCGGCTACGGCAGCGCCCACCTCGAGGCCGGCTTCAAGCAATGGGGCCAGGCCATGCAGGACGACGTGGCCGACGCGTTGCGCTGGGCGCAGAAGGAAGGCCTCGCCAGCGACAAGGCCTGCATCGCCGGCGCCAGCTACGGCGGCTACAGCACGCTGATGGGCCTCATCAAGGACCCGGCGCTGTACCGCTGCGGCGTCGCCTGGCTGGCCGTGACCGACCTGGAACTGCTGGTGACGGGTTCCTGGTTCGTCAACGACGACCTGGGCAACGACTTCCGCAAGTTCGAGATGCCCGACCGCGTGGGCGACGCGGTGAAGGACGCCGCCATGCTGGCCGCCAACTCACCCGTCAAGCAGGCCGCCCGCATCAAGGCTCCGGTGCTGCTGGCCTTCGGTGAACAGGACCAGCGCGTGCCGCTCGCGCACGGCAAGCGCCTGCGCGAGGCACTGCGGGCGGCGGGCAATGAGCCGGTCTGGCTCACCTACACCGGCGAGGCCCACGGCTTCGCCGTCGTCAAGAACCGCGTCGACTTCGCGCAGCGCATGGAGGCCTTCCTGGCCAAATACCTTCAGCCCTGATCCTGGAAGCCGTTGGAATGCCGCCGCCACTCCGGCGGCTTCCAAAGGTGCGCCAGCCGCATGGCCCAGGTCTTCTCCCGAGCCATGTCATGGAACATCGCCCGCCACTCGTGCGCGTTCAGCCAGAACAGGTTGTGCGTGGGGAACGGGTGCTCCAGGCCATAGTCCACTGGCGCCTGCTCGGGCTCGAACGTGCCGAACAGGCGGTCGAAGACGATCAGCGTGCCGCCGAAGTTCTTGTCGATGTACTGCGGGTTGCGGCCATGGTGGGCGCGGTGGTGGGAGGGCGTGTTGAAGACGAACTCGAACCAGGCCGGCATCCTGCCCACCCAGCTCGTGTGCACGAAGAACTGGTAGCCCAGGTTCAGCGACAGCGCGAACAGCACCCAGCGCGGCTCGAAGCCGAGAAAGACGGCCGGCAGGTAGAACAGCCAGTTGCCGGCAATCGGATAGAACCAGCTCTGGCGCAGCGCCGTGCCGAAGTTCATCTTCTCCGAGCCGTGGTGCACGACGTGCGCGCACCAGAACCAGCGGATGCGGTGGCTGCCACGGTGAAAGAAGTAGTACAGGAACTCCACCAGCAGGAACAGGCCGACGAAGCGCCAGACGGTCACGTCAATGGTGAAGAGGCGGTGGTCGTAGACCCAGCCCATGGCCGGCAGCACCAGCACGGCCAGCAGGAAGAGGTCGGCCACCAGATAGCTGCCGCCGCTGTTCATGCTGTCGAATGTGTCCCACAGATCGAAGACGCCGGTCTTGCGAAAGCGCCAGGCCTCCATCGCCAGGAAGACGCCAAAGACAGGCGACAGCATCACCAGCGTCAGGTCGCGCCAGTCGAAATGGCGTTGGTAAAGGTCGAGAAGGGGGTTGAGCAGCCAGTCCATGCCGCGATGTTGACGCCGAACGGCCGAAGCTTCTTGACGGCAAACCCCGGGTTTTTGACGGATCGCGACACGGCTGGGGTGATCCCGCAGCAGCGCAGGGCGGCCGCTGCGGGATGATCGCCGGCCCATGGATGAGACCCGTGTCGCCGCCAGCTACGTCCAGCTGCTCTTCGAGCACATGGGCAGGCTGGGACTTGCGCAGGCCCTGGGCGAACCACCGGCGCCGGCCGAGACCTTCGTCGCGCTGCGCCGCTGGCAGGCCCTGCTGGACCGGGCACGCGATCTCGACCCCGGGCCGAGAGCCACCTTTGCGCTGCGCCTGGCCCGCGGCATCGCGCCGCGCCACTTCGGCGTCGTCGGCTTCGCGGCGCTGGCCTGCGGCACGCTGGGCGAGGCCCTGCAGCGGCTGGAGCGCTATCACCGCTCGGTCTACGACGTGAACATCGCCCAGCTGAGGGCCTGCCCCGAGGGCATCTGCATCGAATGGGGCGTCGAGCGCGGCCGGCCCGGGGCGCTGGTGGACGAGACGGCCATCGCCGCGCTGGTGCAGCTGACGCGCGAGTTCACGGGCCGGCCGCTGCGCGCGCTGGCCGTGGACTTCGTCAACCGCCGCCCCGCCGACATGCGGCCCTACGAAGAATTCTTCGGCGGCCTGGTGCGTTTCGATCAGCCGAGCACCCGCCTCGTGCTGGCGCAGCGGGACCTCGCCTTGCCGCTGCGCGGCGCCGACGCAGCCCTGCTGGCCCTGCTGGACGCGCAAGCCGAGCGCCTGCTGCAAGACGTGGCCGCCGTCAGCGAGCCGGTCGGCGTCTGGCACCAGGCGCTGGTCGGCCTGATCCGCTCGGGCCGCACCCAGCTGCCCGACCTGGCCCACAGCCTGCAGATGAGCCCGCGCAGCCTGCAGCGGCGTCTGGCAGAGCACGGCCAGAGCTTCCAGGCCCTGCTGGGCCAGACGCGCCAACAGCTCGCCGAGGCCTATCTGCGCGACGCCAGCGTGGAGCTGGCCGAGGTGGCCTTGCTGCTGGGCTATTCCGAACAAAGCGCCTTCACGCGCGCCTTCCGGCAGTGGACGGGCCAGGCGCCGCTGCAGTGGCGCAGGCAGCACACACGATGAACCCTGCTCCGTCATCCGTCGTCGTCGAGGGCACGCCCGCCCACGGCCGCTACGCCGGGCGCATCGACCGCCTCGACTGGCAGGGCCTCGCCGAACGTCGCTCCTGGCTCTGGCGCCGGCTGCATCACAAGCGCTGGCATTACGTCGGCCTGGGCAACGAGCAGCTCTTCATCGGCGTGGCGATCGTCGACCTGGGCTGGGCCTGCTCCGCCTTCGCCTACCTCTTCGACCGCCGCCGCCGCACCCTGCTGGCCGACTGGAGCCAGGACGGCCTGGCGGGCCTGCAGGCCGGCGTGTCCGACGAGCCACTGGCCGACGCCCACGCCTGGTTCCGCGGCCCGGGCGCGCGGCTGTCGCTGAAGCATGAACCGGGCGACCTGCTGCGCCTGCGCGTCAGCGCGCGGGCCCTGCGCATCGAGGCCGAACTGAATCTGCAGAACATGGCCCCGCCGCTGCTGGCCATCGGTCCCATCAAGGGCGGCCTGGCGCACGCGACGCAGAAGACCAGCGCCCTCCCCGTGCGCGGCTGGGCCGAGGCCGAGGGCCAGCGCTTCGCCCTCGACAGCGCCTGGGCCGCCGTCGACGCCTCCAACGGCCTGCTCGCGCGCGACACCGCCTGGCGCTGGGCCAGCGCGCACCGGCCCGACGTGGGCTTCAACCTGCAGCAAGGCTACTTCGGCAGCCAGGAGAACGTGCTGTGGCTGGATGGCCAGCCCGTGCCGCTGGCCGCCGCCGACTTCGAGTTCGACGCCGCACGGCCGCTGGACCCGTGGCGCGTGCGCACGGAAGACGGCCTGCTCGACCTCGTCTTCACGCCGGAAGGCGCCCGCGCTGCCGACAAGGATCTGGGCTTCGCGGCCAGCCACTACGTGCAGCCCATCGGCCGCTTCGCCGGCACGGTGCGCGCTTCAAAAACAGCGACGCCGAGACAGGTGCAAGACCTGCTCGGCGTGACGGAGGATCACCGCTCGCGCTGGTGATCAGTGAACCACTCGCTCGAAGCTGAACACCCCAGCTTCGACGTTGACCGGAATCACATCCTTCGGCCCGAACTTGCCTTCAAGGATCAGCTTGGACAGCGGGTTCTCCACGCGCTGCTGGATGGCCCGCTTCAGCGGCCGCGCGCCGAACACCGGGTCGAAGCCGACCTTGGCCAGTTCGTCCAGCGCGGCCTCGCTCACATCCAGCTTCATCTCCAGCTTTTCCAGGCGCGCTTCAAGCAGGCGCAGCTGGATGCGGGCGATGGACTTGATGTGCGCGGCGCCCAGCGCGTGGAAGATGACGGTCTCGTCGATGCGGTTCAGGAACTCGGGCCGGAAGTGCGCCTTGACCTCGCCCCACACCGCCTCGCGGATGACCTCGTCGCTCTCGCCTGACAGCGCCATGATGTGCTGCGAGCCGAGGTTGGACGTCATCACGATGACGGTGTTCTTGAAGTCCACCGTGCGGCCTTGGCCGTCGGTCAGGCGGCCATCGTCCAGCACCTGCAGCAGCACGTTGAACACGTCGGGGTGGGCCTTCTCCACCTCGTCCAGCAGCAGCACGGAGTACGGCTTGCGGCGCACGGCCTCGGTCAGCGTGCCGCCTTCCTCGTAGCCCACGTAACCCGGAGGCGCGCCGATCAGGCGGCTCACCGAATGCTTCTCCATGAACTCGCTCATGTCGATGCGCACCATGTGGTCTTCGCTGTCGAACAGGAAGCCGGCCAGCGCCTTGCACAGCTCCGTCTTGCCCACGCCCGTGGGGCCGAGGAACAGGAAGCTGCCCAGCGGCCGGTTCGGGTCGCTCAAGCCCGCGCGTGAGCGGCGGATGGCGTCGGACACGGCCTGGATGGCCTCGTCCTGGCCGATGACGCGCTCGTGCAGCTTGGCCTCCATCTGCAGCAGCTTCTCGCGCTCGCCCTGCATCAGCTTGGACACCGGGATGCCGGTGGAGCGCGCCACCACCTCGGCGATCTCCTCGGCACCCACCAGCGTGCGCAGCAGGCGCGGCTTGTTCGCGCCCTTGGCGCCGGCTTCCTTGTCCTGCGCTTCCTTGAGCTGCTTCTCCAGCTTGGGCAGTCGGTCGTACTGCAGCTCGGCAAGCTTGTTGAAGTCGCCCTTGCGCTTGAGCTCCTCGATCTGCTGCTTGATGTGGTCGATCTCTTCCTTCACATGGGCCGAGCCCTGGGCCCTGCGCCTTCTCGGCCGTCCAGATCTCCTCCAGGTCGTCGTACTCGCGCTGCAGTTTCAGCAGTTCGTCCTCGATGAGGCCGAAGCGCTTCACCGAGCCTTCGTCCTTCTCCTTGCGCACGGCCTCGCGCTCGATCTTGAGCTGGATCATGCGGCGGTCCAGCCGGTCCATGACCTCGGGCTTGGAGTCGATCTCGATCTTGATCTTGGCGGCGGCCTCGTCGATCAGGTCGATGGCCTTGTCGGGCAGGAAGCGGTCGGTGATGTAGCGGTGGCTCAGCTCGGCCGCGGCAATGATGGCCGGGTCGGTGATCTCCACGCCGTGGTGCACCTCGTACTTCTCCTGCAGGCCGCGCAGGATGGCGATGGTGGCTTCCACCGTGGGCTCGTCCACCAGCACCTTCTGGAAGCGGCGCTCCAGGGCCGCGTCCTTCTCGACGTATTTGCGGTACTCGTTCAACGTCGTGGCACCGATGCAGTGCAACTCGCCGCGCGCCAGCGCGGGTTTCAGCATGTTGCCGGCGTCGATGGAGCCTTCCGACTTGCCAGCACCCACCATCGTGTGGATCTCGTCGATGAAGAGGATGGTCTGCCCCTCGTCCTGGGCCACTTCCTTCAAAACGCCCTTCAGGCGCTCCTCGAAGTCGCCGCGGTACTTGGCGCCGGCCAGCAACAGGGCCATGTCCAGCACCAGCACACGCTTGTTGCGCAGGCTGTCGGGCACCTCGCCGTTGATGATGCGCTGGGCCAGGCCCTCGACGATGGCCGTCTTGCCGACACCGGGCTCACCGATCAGCACCGGGTTGTTCTTGCTGCGGCGCTGCAACACCTGGATGGTCCGGCGGATCTCCTCGTCGCGGCCGATGACCGGGTCCAGCTTGCCCTGGCGGGCGCGCTCGGTCAGGTCCAGCGTGTACTTCTTGAGCGCCTCGCGCTGGCCCTCGGCCTCGGCCGAATCGACCTTCTGGCCGCCGCGCACCGCCAGGATGGCGGCCTCCAGCGCCTTGCGGGAGAGGCCGTGGCCGCGGGCCACGCCGGCCAGGTCGGTCTTGGCGTCGGCCAGCGCCAGCAGGAACATCTCGCCGGCGATGAAGCTGTCGCCCTGCTTGTTGGCTTCCTTCTCGGCCGCCTGCAGCAGCGAGACCAGGTCGCGCCCGGCGCTGACCTGCTGGCCCTGGCCGCTGACCTGGGGCAGGCCCGCGATCAGGCCGTCCAGCGCCGTCTTGAGTGCCGCCACCTTGACGCCGGCGCGCTCCAGCAGCGCCCGCGGGCCGTCGTCCTGGGCCAGCATGGCCGCCAGCACGTGGGCGGGCTCGATGTAGGGGTTGTCGCGGGCGATGGCCAGACTCTGGGCCTCGCCCAGGGCTTCCTGGAAACGGGTGGTGAACTTGTCGGCACGCATGGTGGGAATCCTCCGGTTGCGAAGCCAAGTGGGCGCCCATCGGCGCTTTTCAAGTTGCGCTAGATCAAGGCCTGCACGAGACGCATGCCCAGCCAGGCAGCAAAAAGAGAGCCCAGCACATGCGCCAGGGTATGGGCAATCGCCATGCCCAGCTCGCCGTGCCGCAAAAGGGCCAGCGACTCACCAGAGAAGGCCGAGAAGGTCGTCAGCCCGCCCAGGAAGCCGGTCACCAGCAGCAGCTTCATCAAATCGTTGGGCTGGCGGCCAAACCACTCCAGCGCCATGCCGATCAACAGCCCGCCGACAAGGTTGACCGCCAGCGTGCCGAGCGGAAAGCCCGCCCAGCGGTTGTTGAACAGCAGGCCGGCCTGCCAGCGCGCCAGGGCGCCCAGCGCGGCACCTATCGAAACAGCCAACGCGTTCAAGCTGCATTCCCTCCCGCAATGCCCCAGCGCGCCAGAGCCTCGTCGTCCGCCACACGGGCGTCCACCCAGTGGGCACCATCGGGCGTGTGTTCCTTCTTCCAGAACGGCGCCTGGGTCTTCAAGTAGTCCATCAGGAATTCGCAGGCCTGGAAGGCCTGCCCTCGGTGCGCGCTGGTGACCAGCACGAGAACGATCTGATCCCGGGCCTGCAGGGTGCCGACGCGGTGGATGACGCGGGCGGCGCGGATGTCGAAGCGGGCCAGTGCCTCGTCCAGCATCGCCTCGATGGCCGCCTCCGTCATGCCGGGGTAGTGCTCCAGCTCCATGGCCGACACGGCGGCACCGCTGCTGTGCTCGCGCACCGTGCCGATAAACGCGACGACGGCGCCGACGCCACCATCCGCGGCGCGCAGCGCGGCGGCTTCGCGGGTGAGGTCAAAGTCCCCGGTCTGGATGCAAACTCTCGACATGCAATGGATTCTCACCTTGGCGCGCGGTGAGATTCACCTGTTTGGGCGTTGAAGTCTGCCGCCGCCGCCGGATACTCGTCTCCATTCCCTTTTCACCGCACGCAGGTACCCCCATGGCCCTGATGGATTTCATCAAGAAACAGTTCATAGACGTCATCCAGTGGACCGAGGACGCCGACGGCACGCTGGCCTGGCGCTTCCCGATGTCCGGCATGGAAATCCAGAACGGCGGCCAACTGGTGGTGCGCGAATCCCAGGTCGCCGTCTTCGTCAACGAAGGCCAGGTGGCAGACGTCTTCGGCCCCGGCACGCACAAGCTCACCACGCAAACGCTGCCGGTGCTGACCTACCTGAAGAACTGGGACAAGCTCTTCGAGTCCCCCTTCAAGAGCGACGTCTACTTCTTCAGTACCCGCCAGCAGATCGACCAGCGCTGGGGCACCAGCCAGCCGGTGGCCATCCGCGACAAGGACTTTGGCGCCGTGCGCCTGCGTGCCTTCGGCAACTATGCCTACCGCGTCAAGGACGCGAAGGTCTTCCACAGCCAGATCTCCGGCACGCGCGAGCGCTACACCTCGGCCGAACTCGACGGGCAGCTGCGCGGCCTGATGCTGCAGCACATCAGCGACGCTGTCGCGAGCAGCGGCACCGCCTTCCTGGACCTGGCGGCGAACCAGATCGAGTTCGCCGCCGCGCTGAAAAACGCCACGGCGCCGTCTTTCGACGCCATCGGCCTCGAACTGCTGACGGTGACGATGCAGAACGTCTCCCTGCCCGAGGAGCTGCAGAAGATCCTCGACCAGCGCATCGGCATGGGCATCATTGGCCAGAACATGGGGCAGTTCATGCAGTACCAGGCGGCCCAGGCACTGCCCGAGATGGCCAAGGGCGGCTCTGGCGGCAGTGGCATCGCCGGCGAGGCCATCGGCCTGGGCGCCGGTGTGGCCCTGGGCCAGACGCTGGCGCAGACGCTGGGCCAGGGCCTGGCCGGCGTCGGCACCGCCGCGCCCGCGCCGGCGGCCAGCAAGCCCGAGGACATCGTCTCGCTGCTGGAAAAGCTCGGCGACCTCAAGGCCAAGGGCATCCTGACCGACGAGGAATTCGCCGCGAAGAAGGCTGATCTGCTGAAGAAACTTGGCTGACCAAGCCCAGCGCCGCTGGCGCGCGGCCTGCCCCAACTGCGGGGCGCAGGTCGAGTTCGCCAGTGCGGCTTCCGCGAGCGCCGTCTGCGGCTTTTGCCGCAGCACGCTGCTGCGCGACGGCGAGACGCTGAGCCAGATCGGCCAGAGCGCCGAGATCTTCGAGGACTACTCGCCGCTGCGGCTCGGCGCCTCCGGGCGCTGGATGGGCAAGGGCTTCGCCGTCGTCGGCCGCGTTCAGCGCGGCTCCGAGCTCGGCAACTGGAACGAATGGCATCTGCTGTTCGACGCCGGTGGCGACACACCGCGCACCGCCTGGCTCAGCGAGGACAACGGCCAGTTCGTCCTCAGCCTGGAGGCGCCGCTGGCCGAGCTGCCGCCCGAGGCGCCGGGCGTTGGCCTGCCGCTGACGCTGGCCGGCCAGCGCTGGCAGGTCGCGGCCATCGTCGAGGCGGCGCTGCGAGCGGCCGAGGGCGAGCTGCCGAGGCCGCCCAAGGCCGGCCGCGTCGTGGAGCTGCGCAACGCCCAGGGCGAGGTGGGCAGCCTGGAATACCGCGACGGTGCACCGCCGGTCTGGTCCGTCGGCCGCAGCGTGGCCCTGGCCGACCTGGCGCTGCAAGGCCTGCGCACGACGGCCGAGGGCGAGTCCGTCGCCGAGGCCAAGTTCAAGGGCCGCAGCATTGGCTGCCCCAGCTGCGGCGCACCGCTGGAGCCCAAGCTCTCGCAGACCAAGAGCATGGTCTGCGCGCAGTGCAATGCGGTCGTCAACCTGCCCGAAGGTGAGTCCAAGGCGCTGGGCTTCACGCCGCAGAGCCGTGGCCTGCCGCCGCTGATTCCGCTGGGCCGCAGCGGCACGCTGGCGATCGACGGCGGGAAACCCGAGGCCTGGCAGGTCGTCGGCTACCAGGAGCGCTGCGACATCCCCGAGGACGGCGACGACGAGCAGAGCTTCTGGCGCGAGTACCTGCTCTTCAACCGCCTGGCGGGCTTCGCCTTCCTCGTCGACACGCGCGAGGGCTGGAGCCTCGTGCGCACGCTGACCGGTGCGCCCATGGCCGGGCGCGACACGGGAGTCACCTGGCAGAACCGCGCCTACACGCAGCGCTGGGTCTACGAGGCCAAGACCACCCATGTGCTGGGCGAGTTCTACTGGCCCGTGCGGCTGGAAGACCGCGCACGCATCGCCGACTACATCACCCGCGACGGGCAATACCTGCTCAGCCGCGAGCAGCAAGGCCCCGAGATCACCTGGAGCGGTGGCCGCCCGGTGCCGGCCGAGACGGTGAAGACGGCCTTCGGCCTCGTCGGCCCGGCCGTGCAGTTCGCGCGCGACACCTCGGCCTTCAAGAGCAGCGGCGGCAAGCTGCTGCGCAACATCGTCATCGGCCTCTTCCTCATCGTGCTGCTGTTCGCACTGATGCGCGCCTGCTCCAGCGATGACTGCCAGAAGTACAAGGACAGCTTCGGCGAGAACAGCAACGAGTACCAGCAATGCCGCAGCAGCTCGCGAAGCGGCGGCTACTACGGCGGCTCGAGCGGCGGCAGCTACGGCGGCTACAGCAGCGGTGGCGGCGGCCACAAGTGACGCAACAACTAGGAGAGCACCATGACCCTCGATTGGCTCAAACCCGAAGTCATCCTCGGCTCGACGATGTACGCCGTCATCGGCGTCGTCATCTTCTGGGTCGCCTTCGTCATCGTCGACCTGATCACGCCGTACAAGCTGTGGGAGGAGCTGGTGGAGCGCAAGAACCTCGCGCTGGCCGTCGTCGTGGCGGCGATGTGCATCTCCATCGGCAACATCGTGGCTGCGGCCATCCATGGCTGACCCGAGGCGCCTGTTCTGCGCCGGGCCGCTGAGCCTGGCCTTGCTGGCCGGCAGCAAGCCTGCCGCGGCCAGAGACAAAGCCACGGCGGCCACCGTGCGCCTGAAGCGCGGTGCCAAGGGCTGGGGCTGATCGACCCGACCGGTGCCAGCGACGTCCGTTGCGGGTAAGGCAGGCGCGATGCGCTTGCCTCTGGCCGCCGGCCATCGGCCGATGGAGCCGCTCGCCCCTTCGCGCACGCAGCCTGTCGCAGGCCCGCTCCTCGTCGGACGCGTCTGAGCAAAATCTCGCCGCTTCACCAAGAGGAAACGACATGAAGAGATGGTTCATCGCGGCAGCACTGGGCTTGAGCCTGACGCTCACCCACGCCGCGGACACGGACTTTGCCGCGGCCCAGGCCCAGAAGGCCGACGCCACCGCCCAAGCTTCCGGCTTCAAGATCCGCCCGGTCGACGACGCCTGGCGCGCCGCCCTGCCCCGCAATGCCGAGGCCGCCACCCAGGCCTATTTGGACCGGTTGCCGGCCGAGGTGCAGGCCAAGTCCGACGCCTACTACACCGGCGGCTACTGGCTGCAGCTGTGGAACCTGCTGCTGGGCCTGGCCGTGGCGGCGGTGCTGATGTCGGGCCGGCGCGCGGCGCGGCTGCGCGACTGGGCGGCGCGCGTGGGGCGCGGCCCGGTGCGGCGGGATGTGGTCTTCGGCGCCGCCTACCTGCTGCTGTCATGGCTGCTGACGCTGCCGCTGGCCGTCTACGAAGGCTGGTGGCGCGAGCAGGCCTACGGCATGTCCACGCTGACGCTGGCCGCCTGGTTCGGCGAGCAGGCCGTGGCCTTGGCGGGCACCGTCGTCATTGGCGCGCTCGTGATCGCCGGGCTCTATGCGCTGATGCGCCGCGCCGGCGAGCGCTGGTGGATCTGGGGCACGGCCGGCAGCGTGGTGCTGCTGGTGGTGCTGCTGACGCTGTCGCCCGTCGTCATCGACCCGCTGTTCAACACCTACAAGCCCATCGAGGACGGCCCCGTCAAGACCGCCGTGCTGCAGATGGCCCATGCCGACGGCGTGCCCGTGGACAACGTCTACGTCTTCGACGCCTCGCGCCAGACCACGCGCATCAGCGCCAACGTGTCGGGCCTGTTCGGCAGCGCCGCCGTGCGCCTGAACGACAACCTGCTGCGCCGCACCTCGGAGCCCGAGATCCGTGCGGTGATGAGCCACGAGCTGGGCCACTACGTGCTCAACCACGGGCTCAAGATGCTGACCATGTTCGCGCTGGTGCTGCTGGTGGCGTTCTACGTGGCGCACGCTTCGATGAGCGGGCTGCTGCGTCGCACCGCGCCGGCCACCGGCGTGACCCGCGCGGACGACGTGGCCAGCCTGCCGCTGCTGGCTGCCGTGTTCTCCGTGTTCTTCACGCTGGCCACGCCGGTGCAGAACTCCATCGTTCGCATGCAGGAGACCGAGGCGGACCGGTTCGGTTTGAACCTGTCGCGTGAACCGCATGGCTTTGCCGAGGCGCAGCTGCGGCTGGTGGAGTACCGCAAGGCCGACCCTGGCCCGCTGGAGGAAATCATCTTCTTCCACCACCCCAGCACCCGTTATCGCATCCACGACGCGATGCGCTGGCGCGAGGCCATGGGCACGCCTTGATGACGACGCCACAGCACGACTTCGCCGCCCTGACAAGCAACGCCCACGAGGACTGGACGCTGTTCGCCGTGCGCTTTCACGACCGGCCCGGCGCGGGCGAGTTGCGCCGGCAGCTGCTGCAGGCCCATCTGGAATGGGCGGCGGCGAACGCCGAGATGGTGAGGGCCATCGGTTCGCTGCGCGAGTCACCCGAGGCCACGCCGGTGGGCGGCCTGTGGGTGGTGCGCGCACCGGACAAGGCGGCCGTGGAAGCCTTGATCGCCACCGACCCCTTCACCACCGGCGGCCTGCGTACCGGCTGGGACATCTTCTACTGGAGCAAGGCCCTGCCCCAGCCGGTGTCGTTCTAGCCGCGTTGGCGGCGCAGTCGCGCGCCGACGACGGCCAGCCCGGCCAGCAGCAGCGTACCGACACCCGGCTCGGGAACGACGCCGATCGTGTTCGTGATGGACGGGTCATAGACCAGCACCGCATCCGGGTGGCTGGCGAGGTAGGCCGGATCGATGGAGATGATGGGATCGACCCAGGCGCTGGCCTGCGTCGCGTAGGCCGCGTTGTTGAGCCGGGCCGTGGCCAGCAGGTTCACGCGCGCGATCTCGCCGGGCTGCGCCAGCGAGAAGGCGCTGACGTAGAAGGTGTACTCGAAGTCCTGCAGGCCGCAGTTGCTGCCGCCGCCACCGCAGGTCCAGTCGGTCAGCTGGTTGGTGAAGGAACCGTTGTTCACGCCGCCCAGGGTGTTCGAATGCACCACGCGCGCATAGCCGCTGGCGGTCGCGCTGCCGCTGCTGCTCATGAAGGCCTGGCCCTTGACCGTGACGGGCACGAGGTCGCTGAAGGTCAGGCCGTTGACGACGTAGAAGTCGTATTGCACCGCGGCCGAGGCTTGCGCATTCGCGTTGGACAGGCCGGTGCTGACATAGCCCGATGTGCCGACGTAGGCCTGCGCCAGCGGGCCGTTCATCGTCGCCATCGAGGCGAACGATGCATTGGCATCGACCTGCGCCACGTTGCCCGGCGTGAAGACGTTGTAGTTCGCACCCGTGCCGGGGTTGCTGTAGCCGTAGGCGCCGTACACCCACAGTGTCGGTGCCGCCTGCGCCGCGGCCAGCCCCAGCGCCAGCACCAGGCCCGTCAGTCCTTTGCCCATCGTCTTCATCGCGCAGCTCCATGTCGGATCGATCGCCGGCAGTGTGGCGGGGCGCTGGGCTCAACGCCAGCCGCGGCGCCCCATGAAGACGGGACGACGGGGCCCCGCGGTCTCGTGTCCGGTTTTTCGCAAAGCGCCCGCTCGCCCTAGACTGCGCCGCCTCACTTCGCTCAACTCTCGCAAAGGCCAGCCATGTCATTGCCGGCACCGACCCGCCGCCTCGCACTTCAGGTCCTGGGCGCCTGCGTCCTCGCGCCCGCTGCGCTGCTGGCAACCTCTGCCAGCGCGGCCGACGCCAAGCCCGATGTCGGCCTCTTCCTGGCCCGCCTGGACCTGGCCGCCGGCACCGTCAGAGAGGCACGCAACCTCACGCCGGGCAAGGGCGCCAATTTCCAGCCGTCCTTCACGCGCGACGGTGCCGCCGTGCTGTTCGCGTCGGACCGCAGCGGCTCCAACAACATCTACCGCCACGACATCGCCAGCGGCCAGACCGCCGCCGTGACAAGCACGCCGCACAACCTCTACTCACCCACGCCGCTGCCCGACGGCAGCGGCTTCTCGGCCATCCGCGTGGTGGACGCCGACCCGGCCTACGGCATCGAGAGCAAGCAGCCGTCGCTGTGGCGCTTCGGCTGGGACGGCCAGGAGATCGCGCCGGCCGTGCCCACGATGCGCGTTGGCTACCACGCCTGGATCGACGCTCAGCGCCTGGCGCTGTTCATCGTCGACGACGTGGCCGACCGCAACGCCCACCAGGCCGTGCTGTTCAACCGCGCGACCGGCAAGACCACGCCGCTGTCCGCCAAGCCCGGCCGGTCGCTCGGCCGCACGCCCGACGGCAAGCGCGCCACTTTCGTCGACCAGACCGACCCGGCCCACTGGCGCATCTGCGCGCTGGGCGAGGGTGACGCCCAGCCGCAGGCGCTGGTGGAGACGCCCATCGGGCCCGAGGGCGAGAAGGACGCGAACCGCAGCCAGTACTTCGTCTGGCTGCCGGACGGCTCGATGCTGATGGCCCGCGGCAATCTGCTGCTGCGCTGGGACGGCAAGCCCGGCGGCAGCTTCCTGCCGTTTGCAGAACTCGCCGACCTGGGCGGCGCCATCCGCAACATCGCCGTCAGCCCGGACGGCAAACGCCTGGCCTTCTCGGTGCTGCTCAAGCCGTGACGCAGCAGCCGTCCACCGCGCGCGCCTCGCTGGCCGAGCTGCTGCTGCTGGCCAGTGTCTTCGTCATCGCCGCCTGCGGCCTGGTCTACGAGCTGGCCGCCGGTGCGCTGGCCAGCTACCTGCTCGGCGACTCGGTGCTGCAGTTCTCCACCGTCATCGGTGTCTATCTCTTCGCGATGGGCCTGGGCTCCTGGCTGTCGCGCTTCGTCGAGCGCCAGCTCGTCGGCGTCTTCCTGCAGGTGGAGCTGCTCGTCGGCGTCATCGGCGGCCTGATGCCCGCCGGGCTGTTCGCCGTGCACAGCCTGCTGCCGCCGGGCGAAGGCGCGGCCTTCAAGTCGCTGCTCTATGCGCTGGTGCTGCTCGTCGGTGCCCTGGTGGGGTTGGAGATCCCGCTGGTCATGCGCATCCTGAAGCGGCACTTCAGCGCGCGCTACGGTTTGAAGGACCTGGTCTCCCAGGTGCTGACCTTCGACTACCTCGGCGCCCTGCTCGTCGCCCTGGCCTTTCCCCTCGTGCTGGTGCCGCAGCTGGGCCTGGTGCGCACCGGCATCGCCTTCGGCCTGCTGAACGTCGCCGTTGCGGTCTGGGCGCTGTGGATCTTTCGCGCCGAGCTGCGCGCACGCCGCAGCCAGGCCGTCGCCTGCGGGCTGGCAGCCCTGCTGCTGCTGGCGGCCCTGCTGGGCGCCGACGCGCTGACGCGCTGGTCCGAGGAGCGCTTTTACGGCGAGCACATCGTCTTCAAGCAGAGCAGCGCCTACCAGCGCATCGTCGTCACCGACGGCGGCGGCGGCACGCGGCTGTTCCTCAACGGCAACCTGCAATTCCACTCGCGCGACGAGTACCGGTACCACGAGGCCCTCGTCCACCCGGCCATGGCCGCACACGGGGTGCCCAAACGCGTGCTCGTGCTTGGTGGCGGCGACGGCATGGCGGTGCGCGAGATCCTGAAATATCCAAGCGTCGAGCAGGTCACGCTGGTGGAGCTGGACCCGTTGATGACCGGCCTGTTCACGTCGAACCCGAAGCTGGCCGCCTTGAACGGGCATTCGCTGTCGTCGCCCAAGCTGCGCATCGTCAATGCCGATGCCTTCGGCTGGCTGGAGCAGCATGCCGAGGTCTTCGACGTCATCGTCATCGACTTCCCCGACCCGTCCAACTTCGCGCTCGGCAAGCTCTACACGGCGAGCTTCTACGAACTCATCGACCAGCACCTCAGCGCCGCCGGCTACGCCGTCGTGCAGACCACGTCGCCGCTGATCGCCCGGCGCAGCTTCTGGACCGTCGTGACGACGCTGGAATCCGTCGGCCTGACCACCACGCCCTACCACGCCCATGTGCCGAGCTTTGGCGAATGGGGCTTCGTGCTGGCCTCGCGCCGCCCCTTCCGCCGGCCTGAGGCCTTCCCGGCCGGGCTGCGCTTCCTGAGCCCGCAGAGCCTGCCGGCGCTGCTGGATTTCCCGCCGGACATGGCCCGCGTGCCGACCGAGGTGAACCGGCTGAGCAACCAGGTGCTGGTGCAGGAGTTCGAAGCGGAGTGGGGGCAGGTGCACTGACGCGCTTGGGCACGCGGATTGCCGGTGACACCTCGTTCGCCGGCCGTTGGCGCCGGTGCAGGAGCCCCCATGAATGCACAGACCGATCTCGCCCATGCCGACGTGCCCACCACCCCGGCCGGCACGGATGCCAGCAGCATCGATAGCGTCTACGAGAACCTCATCCACGGCGTCGGCCACGAGCATGTCACCGAGGCCAACGTCGAGGCATTGATCCGCCGCGCCGAGGCCGACAAGCACCCCGTGCTGGCAGCCGAACTGCGCGAATGGCAGGCGCCCTGCGGCTGAACGCCACGGGCTGAGGCGAGGGGAAGCGGCGGTTTTCGCTGCTAGGCTCCGCGCCTTGCGCCCCGCCCCGCCCAGACCTCCTTCCCCGACCGGCCTGCCCCGCCGGGCCCTGCTGCTGGGCCTGCTGGCCAGCGGCTGCACGCCCGACGCGCCCGCGCTGCAGGGTGGCTGGGTCGGCACCCATCCGGAGCGCGGCCACCGGCTGCGGGGCGGCGAGCTGCCGCACGCCGACGGGCCTGCACGCAAGACCGGCGTCCTCATCGTCGGTGCCGGCATCGCCGGCCTGGCCTGCGCGCGCCAGCTGGCCCGGCGCGGCATCGATGACTTCGCGCTGCTCGACCTCGAAGACCAGGCCGGCGGCAACAGCCGTGGCCACAGCGTCGCGGGGTCGCCCTGCCCGCTGGGCGCGCACTACCTGCCGCTGCCGGGCGCCCAGGCGCGGGAAGTCAGCGAGCTGCTGCACGAGCTGGGCCTGGCGCGCGCGCATCTGGGGCGCACGGTCTGGGACGAGCGCCATCTCTGCCACAGCCCGCAGGAGCGCCTCTTCATCGACGGCGAATGGCGCGAGGGCCTGCTGCCGCCGCCGGACGGTGCCGCGTCGCTGGCCCAGTACCGGCGCTTTTCAGCGCTCGTCGACCAGGCCCAGCGCGACCTCGGCTTTGCGATGCCCAGCCATCGCGCACGCTGGCACGCGGGGCATGCCGAACTCGATGCCCAGACCTTCGCCGCCTGGCTGGACCGCCAGGGCCTGAACGACACGCGGCTGCGCTGGTATCTCGACTACTGCTGCCGCGACGACTTCGGCGCCGGTGCCGGCGCCGTGTCGGCCTGGGCGGGCATCCACTACTTCGCCAGCCGCCACGGCTTTCATGCGCCGGGCGACGAGGCCGGCGAGCGCGAACCCGTGCTGACCTGGGCGCAAGGCAACGGCTGGCTCAGCGAGCGCATCGCCGAGCCGCTGCATGCGCGCGTCCACCTCGGTCGTACCGTGCTGCGCGTGACCGAGCAGCGCGAGGGCGTCGAACTGCTGGCCTGGAACGAGGCTGCCGGCGCGCCCGAGCGCTGGACGGCCCGCGCCGTCGTCATGGCCACGTCGCTGTTCGTCTCGGCGCGGCTGCTCGCCACGCCGCCCGATGCGCTGCGCTCGCTGAAGCAGGCCCACGCCCCCTGGCTGACGGCCAACCTGCTGCTGCGCGAACCGCTGCTGCAGCGCGCGGGTGCGCCGCCGTCCTGGGACAACGTGCGCTACGGCTCCACCGCGCTGGGCTATGTCGACGCCCGCCACCAGTCGCGCGACCCGACGCCGCGCGCGCCACTGCTGACGGCCTATTTCGCCCTCCCCGAGGCCCAGCGCAGCGAACTGCTGAAGCAGCCCTGGCAACACTGGGCGCGGGTGGTCGCCGATGAACTGGCCCAGACCCACCCCGATCTGCCCGCCAAGCTGGAGCGCATCGACCTCTGCCGCTTCGGCCACGCGATGAGCATCCCGACGCCGGGCTTGCGCGGTTCGCCCGCCCTGGCCGCGCTGAACGGCGCTCGGGGCCGCGTCGTCTTCGCGCACGCCGACTTGGGCGGCTATTCGGTGTTCGAGGAGGCCTACACGGCCGGCATCGAGGCGGCCGCGCGGATCAACCTTTGAACCGTCGCCTCGCGCGGCGCAAAGGCTGTCAGCAGCGCATCGAGCAGGGTCTGCGCCTTGGCGCTGTTGTCGGCACCGTAGTTGCACACGTAGACGTCCAGCGTCACGCCGCCCAGCTCGGGCCAGGTGTGCACGGCCAGATGGGATTCGGCCAGCAGCACGACGCCGGTGATGCCGCTTTGCTCATCGTCGGGAGCGAAGCGATGGAAGAGTTCGGCGACGCCGGTAAGACCTGATCCTGTGACCGCATTGCGGCACAGTGCGGCGAGCGCCTCGGCGTCGCGCATGACGGGCAACGCCGGGTCGACGCCTTGCAGGTCGGCCGTCAGGTGCAGGCCGTTCATCCGCCGCCGGGCCGCCCCAAGGCGGGTGACGCCCCCTCGGGGGGCAGCGAGCGCAAGCAAGCCTGGGGGCGCACGTTCATCCGCCAGTGACGGGAGGGAAGAAGGCCAGCTCGTCGCCGTCGGCGAGCACGGCGGATTCGGCACACATCTTCTGGTTCAGCGCCGCCCGCACCGCGCGGCCGGGGCTCAGCGCCTCGGCATGGACGCCCCCGCGCGCCAGCAGCGCCTGGCGGGCCGCGGCCACGGTGCTGCCATCGGGCAGCGCGAGCGCCTCGCCCTCGCCGAGCTTTTCCCGCAGCGACGCGAAGAAGCGCAACTTGACGGCGATGGTCACGACAGCAGCTCCGAGAAAGGGATGAAGCGCACCGCGTCGCCCGCCTTGAAGGCCTGGCCGGGCGGGTTGTCCAGCAGGCCGTCGGCCCAGAAGGCCGAGGTCAGCACGCCGCTGCTCTGGTTGCCGAACATGGCGAGGCCGCCCTCCTCGTCCACGCGCACACGCAGGAACTCGCGGCGCTTGTCGGGCTGCGGCCAGTCGAAGCCGGCGGCGATGCGGTAGCTGCGCGTGACCAGGCGCGTCGCGCCCTGCAGCTTCAACAGGAAGGGCCGCACCAGCACCAGGAAGGTCACCAGGCTGGACACCGGGTTGCCGGGCAGGCCGATGAAGTGAGCCTCGCCAACGCGGCCATACGCGAACGGCTTGCCGGGCTTGATGGCGATGGCCCAGAGGCCAAGCTGGCCTTCGGCCTGCACGGCGGGGCGCAGGTGGTCCTCCTCGCCGACCGATACGCCGCCCGAGGTCAGGATGACATCGGCTTTTGCGGCGGCATCGCGCAGCGCGGCGCGGGTCGCGTCGAGCTTGTCGGGCACGATGCCGAGGTCGATCACCTCGCAGCCCAGGCCGTCGAGCAGCGCGCGCAGCGTGAAGCGGTTGGAGTTGTAGATGGCGCCGGGCGGCAGCGGCTGGCCGGGCATGACAAGCTCATCGCCCGTAGAGAACAGCGCGACGCGGGGACGGCGGCTCACGGCCAGTTCGGCGGCACCGGCCGTGGCGGCCAGGCCCACGGCGACGGCATCCAGCCGCGTGCCGGCGGGCAGCACGACCGCGCCGGCGCGAACGTCCTCGCCACGCAGGCGCACATTGGCGCCAGTCGTGATGGGCTGAGTGATGCGCAGCTGGTCGCCCACCAGCTCCGTGAACTCCTGCATGACGACGGTGTCGGCACCGGGCGGCACCTGGGCTCCCGTGAAGATGCGCGCGGCCTCGCCAGACGACAGCGGCGCGGGCACGCTGCCGGCGGGGATGCGCTGCGTGACGGGCAGCGGCTGGCCGGCATCGACGGCACGCAGGGCATAGCCATCCATGGCCGAGTTGTCGGCAGGCGGCACGTCCACCGGCGAGATCAGATCGGCGGCGAGCACGCGGCCAACCGCAGCGCTGGTCGCGAGAGTTTCGCGGCCCTCCAGTGGCTGGACTTGCGCGAGCAACGAGGCCAGCGCTTCGTCCAGGGGGATCAGTGGCTTCCTGGGAGCTTCAGACATGGGCGTGAATGTAGGCCTTCACCTGGCCCACATCGGCCGGCATGACCTTCACGCGCTTCGGCAGCGTCTCGATGCCTTCCAGGCCCGCGGGCCTCGGCGGCTCGATGTTCAAGGCCTCGTGGATGGTGGCCGCGAACTTGGCCGGGAGCGCCGTCTCGAGCACCAGCATGGTCACGGCCGGGTCGCGCTTTTCCAGCGCCACCTTGAGGCCATCGGCCGTGTGCGGGTCGATGATGACGCCATGCTCGGCGTGGCAGCGACGGATGGTCGCCACGCGGTCGGCATGCGTGCTGCGGCCGGAGACAAAGCCGAAGCCGGCAATATCGGCATGCTCGCCGGCACCCAACTCGAACTGCGAAGCGCCGAAGTGCTGCTTCACGCGTGCGCCGTCGCGGCCCAGCAGGTCGAAGACGAAGCGCTCGAAGTTGCTCGCCTTGGAGATGTCCATGGACGGGCTGGACGTCTCGTGCGTGTCGGCCGTGCCGCGCGGGCGGTAGGCGCCGGTACGGAAGAACTCGTCGAGCACGTCGTTCTCGTTGGTTGCGACGACCAGCTTGGCAATCGGCAGGCCCATCATGCGCGCGACGTGGCCGGCGCAGACGTTGCCGAAGTTGCCGCTCGGCACCGTGAAGCTGACCTTCTCGGCATTGCTCTTCGTCGCCTGGAAGTAGCCGGCGAAGTAGTAGACGACCTGGGCCAGCAGCCGCGCCCAGTTGATGGAGTTGACCGTGCCGATGCGGTGCTCGCGCTTGAAGGCGAGGTCGTTGGACACGGCCTTGACGATGTCCTGGCAGTCGTCGAACACGCCGTCGACAGCGATGTTGTGGATGTTGGCGTCTTGCAGGCTGAACATCTGTGCCTGCTGAAAGGGACTCATGCGGCCGTTGGGGCTGAGCATGAAGACGTTCACGCCTTTCTTGCCGCGCATCGCGTATTCGGCGGCGCTGCCGGTGTCACCCGAGGTGGCGCCGAGGATGTTCAGCGTCTCGCCGCGGCGCCCGAGTTCGTACTCGAACAACGCGCCGAGCAACTGCATCGCCATGTCCTTGAAGGCCAGCGTCGGGCCGTTGGACAGGCCTTGCAGCGCGATGCGCTCGCCCAGCCAGGTCAGCGGCGTGATGGCCTCCGAGCCGAAGACCTCGGCCGTGTAGACCTTGCGCGTGATCGCGCGCAGATCGTCGGCCGGGATGTCGTCGATGTAGAGCGACAGGATCTCGAAGGCCAGGTCGGCGTAGGCCAGGCCGCGCCAGCGCGTCAGCGTCGCCGCATCGACTTGCGGGTAGACCTTGGGCAGGTAGAGGCCGCCATCGGGCGCCAGGCCTTCGAGCAGGATCTCGCAGAAAGCGCGTTCGGTCTGGTCACCGCGCGTAGAGATGTAGCGCATCAGGCCAGCTCCTCCTTGCGGATGCGCACGATGGGCGCCAGCACGGTGGGCAGGCCCTGCATCTTGGCCAGCGCCTCGTTCATGCGGCCCTCGACGGTGTCGTGGGTCAGGATGATGAGGTCGGTCTGGCGCTCGCCTTCGCCGGATTCGCGCTGCAGCACGGCGTCGATGGAGATGTCGTGCTCGGCCAGGATGGTGGTGATGCGCGACAGCACGCCCGGCTGGTCGGCGACGACCAGGCGCAGGTAGAAGGCCGTATGCACCGCGGCCATGTCGAGGATGGGCGTGTCGCTCATCGCGTCGGGCTGGAAGGCCAGGTGGGGCACGCGGTGGTCAGGGTCGGCGGTGGCCAGGCGGGTCACATCCACCAGGTCGGCAACGACAGCCGAAGCGGTCGGCTCGGCGCCGGCGCCCTTGCCGTAGTACAGCGTCGTGCCGACGGCATCGGCCTGCACGACGACAGCGTTCATCGCGCCTTCGACGTTGGCGATCAGGCGGCTGGCGGGGATCAGCGTCGGATGCACGCGCAGCTCGATGCCGTTGTCGCGGCGGCGCGTGATGCCCAGCAGCTTGATGCGGTAGCCGAGCTGCTCGGCGTACTTGATGTCGGTGGCCTGCAGGCTGGAGATGCCCTCCACATGGGCCTTGTCGAACTGCACCGGCACGCCGAAGGCGATGGCGCTCATCAGCGTCAGCTTGTGGGCTGCGTCCACGCCTTCGATGTCGAAGGTCGGGTCACTCTCGGCATAGCCCAGGCGCTGCGCTTCCTTCAGCACGACGCCGAAGTCCAGGCCCTTGCTGCGCATCTCCGACAGGATGAAGTTGGTCGTGCCGTTGATGATGCCGGCAATCCACTCGATGCGGTTGGCCGTCAGGCCTTCGCGCAGGGCCTTGATGATGGGGATGCCGCCGGCGACGGCCGCTTCAAAAGCGACGACGACGCCCTTCTCGCGCGCGGCCTCGAAGATCTCGGTGCCGTGCAGGGGCCAGCAGCGCCTTGTTGGCGGTGACCACGTGCTTGCCGTTGGCAATCGCCTGCAGCACCAGCGAGCGCGCCGGCTCGATGCCGCCGATCAGCTCGACGACGATTTCGATGGCCGGGTTGTTGACGAGCAGTTGCGCGTCACCGACGCAGGGCACGCCGTCGCCGACGATGGCCTGGTAGGCCTTGGCGCGCTCGGCGTTGCGGGCGGCGACCATCGCGATCTCGATGCCCCGGCCGGCGCGACCCCGGATCTCGGCCTGGTTGCGCTGCAAGACGTGGAAGGTGCCGGCACCGACGGTGCCGAGGCCGATCAGGCCGACTTGGATAGCTTTCATTGCAGTTTTCTCAGTCAGTTGGGGACAGAGCTACTCGCTTCGCTCGGGCGGTCTGTCCCGCAAGGTCTTCAGCTTGAAACACGCCGGCGATAGCCGGCAAGAAATCGATCAATGCGGCCCACGGCCTCGCGCAGGTCGTCGACATTGGGCAGGAAGACGAGGCGGAAGTGATCGTGCTCGGGCCAGTTGAAGCCGGTGCCTTGCACGATCAGCACCTTCTCCTCGGCCAGCAGCTCGTAGGCGAACTGCTGGTCGTCGGCGATGGGGTAGACCTTGGGGGTCCAGCCGCGGGAACATGTAAAGCCGCCGCCTTGGGCTTGACGACGCTGACGCCCGGGATCTGCGTCAGCAGCTCGTAGGCCAGGTCGCGCTGGTGGCACAGCCGCCCCGTCGGCGCAACAAGGTCCTTGATGCTCTGGTAGCCCGCCCAGCGCCGTCTGGATGGCGAGCTGGCCCGGCGTGTTGGAGCACAGGCGCAGCGAGGCCAGCATGTTCAGGCCCTCGATGTAGTCGCGGCGCATGGGCGCTTCTCGCCGCTGACGACCATCCAGCCCGGCGCGGTAGCCGCTAGGCGCGGTAGTTCTTGGACAGGCCGTTGAAGGTGATGAACAGCACGTCGTCGGCGAGGCTCGCCATGCTGGTGTGCGTGTTGCCGTCGTAAAGCGTCTTGTCGTAGATCTCGTCGGCAAAGACGACGAGCTGGTGGCGGCGCGCCAGCTCGATGATGCCCAGCAGCAGGTCGGTCGGGTACAGCGCACCGGTCGGGTTGTTGGGGTTGCAGACCATGATGCCACGCGTGCGCGGCGCTGATCTTGGCCTCGATGTCTGCCAGGTCGGGGCAGCCAGCCGGCACCCTCGTCGCACAGGTAATGCACCGGGCGACCACCCGACAGGCCGACGACGGCCGTGTACAGCGGGAAGTCAGGTGCCGGGATGAGGATCTCGTCGCCGTCGTTGAGCAGCGCGTTGATCGACATCTGGATCAGCTCGGATGCGCCGTTGCCCAGGTACACGTCGTCCACCGTCACGCCCTTGACGCCCTGCTGCTGCGTGGAATGCACGACCGCCTTGCGCGGCGCGAACAAGCCCTTGCTGTCCGTGTAGCCGCCGGCGTCGGCCAGGTTGCGGATCATGTCCTGCACGATCTCGTCCGGCGGGCGTCAGGCCAAACACGGCCGTGTTGCCAATGTTGAGCTTGATGATCTTGTGCCCCTCTTCCTCCATCTGGCGCGCCTTGTCCAGCACGGGGCCGCGGATGTCATAGCTGACGCTGGCGAGCTTGCTGGACTTGGCGATGGGCTTCAAAAGGGGCTCCGGCGCAGCGTTTGCTGCAGTGCAAGAAGTGGCAAAAGGGGGATCTTGGAGTTTAAGCAAGGCCCGGGCACGCGCCCTGCCGATCTGCGCGACACTCGCGCCCGTCTTCAAGCCTCGTTTTCAATGAAGTTCCAGCTCGACGAGCCGCAAGGCGGCAACAGCATTTCGCGCCACGACACCAGTGGCGTCTGGGTCAACGGCCGGCCGCACACGGCCAGCGTGCTCGTGCCCTGGAAGGGTGATGTCCGCCGCCTGGGCCGCCCTTCGCGCTTCGAGGAACTTCAACCCGCGCATTTCGAAGCAATCAAGTCGCTGAATCCGGATCTCGTCCGTCTTTGGCAGCGGCGCCCGGCTGCGATTCCCGAGCCCGGCCCTGTGGCGCGGGCTGGTGGAAGCTCGCATCGGTTTCGAGGTCATAGGACCTCGCCGCAGCCTGCCGCACCTACAACGTGCTGGCCAGCGAAGGCCGCAATGTGCTCGCCGCGCTTCTGATCGAGGGATGACCTGGCGGAGCCGCGAGTAGGACAAGGCCTTATAATTGCTGGCTATTGCTTGCGGCGCGCCCGCGTGAATTGCTCCACACAGCAGTCACGACCCGGGGACCCCGTGAGCCCAACTTGCTGCACCCCCCAATGACGCCTGCGCTCAACAAACCCCTGCCGGAAATTGAGGCTCAAGCCACCGGCGGCGTGAAGTTCACTGCCAATGCCTTCCTGGGCAAGTCGGTCGTGCTGTATTTCTATCCGAAGGACAACACGCCCGGTTGTACCACCGAGGCGATGCAATTCCGCGACCGCCACAAGGACTTCGTGAAGGCCGGCGCCGTGGTGCTGGGCGTCTCGGCGCGACAACATGGTGTCGCACGAGAAGTTCAAGCAGGCCCTGGAGCTGCCCTTCGAGCTGATCGCCGACACGGAAAGAAAAGCTCTGCCACATGTTCGGCGTGGTCAAGAACAAGATCATGTACGGCAAGAAGGTGAAGGGCATCGAGCGCTCGACCTTCCTGATCGCCCCGAACGGCATCCTGGTGGGCGAATGGCGCGGCATCAAGGTCGCCGGCCACGTCGACGAGGTGCTCAAGGCCGTCAAGGGCCTGAAGAAGGAAGCTGCCTGACGTTACTTGTTCAGGTTCTTCCCTGAGGCGGAACTGCCCTCGGCGGATGTGCATAATCAGCGCATGCCCCGAGTCGAATCCATGTCTCAGACCACAAAAGCCGCGCTCATCCTGCGCGGCTTTTTGCTTTCTGGAGCCAGGATGTCGTGGGGCCCAACCCCCTGCTGCCTAGCCGTACATGCCACTGCCCAAGCCTCCTGCACAACGCGCCAGCCGCCTCGAAGCCACCGCCTATTCGGCCACCCTGACTCCCAGCAAACCCCGCGCCGCGCCACCTCATGTGGCCCCGGCCGCCGCGCCCGTCACCGCCCCAGTCGCGGCGGCCGACCGCCGAAGTGCTGCGCCTGCCCACCCCCACCTCCAGCCCGAACTCCAGTCCGGCCGCCAAGCCGGGGCTGCCTGCCAAGGCTGCGAGCAAGGCCCCGGCCAAAGCCGCCGCGCCCAAACGCACGCGCAAGCCTGCCGAAGCGGCCAAACTCTTCGTGCTCGACACGAATGTGCTGATGCACGACCCGATGTCGCTGTTCCGCTTCGAGGAGCACGACATCTTCCTGCCGATGATCACGCTCGAAGAGCT
>CAUJSJ030000126.1:0-9936 GCA_963422775.4 uncultured Roseateles sp. | reverse complement strand
ACGCCCAGGCCACCCAGCATCAGCGCATAGCTTTCGGGCTCCGGCACGGCAGCAGAGACCGTCAGTGTGCCGAGCTGGTCAGCGCCGCCGATGCTGTAGGTGAAGTTGCTGCTGCCGAAGAAGGATTGCAGCTCCAACTGGCCGCCACCGTTGGTCGCGAACAGCCCGTTGGGGCCGACGACGGTGTTGCCGTCGAACTCAACGTAGTAGTCGGCTGGGTTGAAGCCTGCCGGCAGGGTCAGGCCCTGCACGCCGCCGTTCTGCACCGGCTGGAAGAAGAAGTCCAGCGCGGTCAGCGCATGCGACGTGTCGTCGAAGCTGAAGGTGCCGATCAGCGCGACCTGGGCGGGGGTGCTGTCGAAGCTGCCGGTGAATTGGTAGGTGGCAGCTTGCGCCGAAGCGGCGGCGGCCAGGGCCGTCAGGGTCAGGAGGGTGTTGCGGATCATGGTCGGACCTCTTTTAGAACTTGAAGCTGCCGGCGTTCAGCGCCGTGCAGGCCACGCCCTTGAGTTGCAGCAGCGGCTTGGTCTTGATCGGGCCGGCGGCTCCGTCCGTGTCGATGCCGATGATGGCGCCAGCGGCAGAGGCCGTGCAGGTGACGTGGCCGCTGGCGACCGGGTCAGCGCTGACGATGCCGGCTGAGCTGAGCAGCTTGGTCAGCACCAGCGTGTCCATGCCGGGCGTGAAGTCGGTGATGACGTCGCCGGCATCGAGCATGCTGCCGTAGACAAACTGGTTGCGCCCGCCGTTGCCGGTCAGCGTGTCGGCGCCTGCGCCGCCTTCGATGACGTCGTCACCCGGCGTGCCGACGATGGTGTCGCGGCCGTTGGTGCCGACGATGCTCTTCACCAGGTTCAGGCCGATCAGCATCGGGTCATGATCCGACGCGCGGAAGGCGGTCGGCTGGTACCAGTCGTTGCCGGCGACCTTGTCCTCGGTGTTGTAGTCGGTCCACTCGGGCTCGTCGGCATTGATGTGCCAGCTGGTCGCGCCCGTCACCTTGGCGGCGATGGCCGGTGTGCCCAGGCCGTGGTCCAGGCGGCCGGCGTTGGCGTCGAAAACGTAGCTGTAGTCGGCCGGGTCGAACTTGCCCACCAGGTCCACGATGCCGTTGCTGGTCAGCAGGTGGATGGGGTCTTCCTGGGCGTAGGCGTTGAAGTCGCCGAGCATGATGATGTTGTCCGTGCCGGCCGTGGCCTTGACGGTGGGCAGCCAGTCCAGCAGGCGCTGGGCCTGCTGCTGACGCTGCAGGTTCCAGCAGCCCTGCAGGTCGCCGGTGTCGCCGTTGGCGCCACTGCCGCAGCTGCCCTTGGACTTCAGGTGGTTGACGGCGACGGCAAACTTCTCGCCGTTGGGCAGCACAAAGCCCTGCGCGAAGGTCGGGCGGTTGTTGATGGGATCGATGTCTGACATCGACGCGCCCATCAGGCCGAGCTTGCCAGGCTTGTAGATCAGCGCCACGCGGATGGCGTCGGTGCCTGTGCCGGCGGCCGGCAGCGGCACGGCGGCGTAGGTGTTGATGCCCAGCTTCGCGTTGAGGCCGTCGACAAGGTTCTGCACCGCGAAGTTGCCGCTGTTCTGGATCTCCATCAGGCCAACGACGTCGGCGTTCAGCCCACTCAGCGCCTCGATGATCTTGGTGCGCTGGCGGTTGAACTCGCCCAGGTTGTCCGCACCGCGGCAGCCGGCGCTGGGGCAGGCGCCGCCGCCGGGCACCGAGCTGCCATTGGTGAACGTCGTGAAGAAGTTCAGCACGTTGGAGCTGGCGACGCGCACGTTGCCGCCCACGTCAGGCGGCGTGGCCGGGCGGGCGATCGGGCGGGCGAACACGGGAGCCGCGGTCGGGTGGATCTTGTAGGCCAGCGGGCCGGTCGTCGAATCCGTCGAAGGCCCGAAGTCGACCACACCGGTCACGCCGCTGAGCGTGTCACCGGCGCGCACCGTGCCGTCCTGCCAGAGGTAGGGCGTGGGGTTGGGGAACTTGGCGGCGCTGCCGTCGTCCAGCACGACGCTGCGAGCGAGGTTGGCCGCCTGCATCGCCAGCGCCGCCGGGCCGGGGCGCAGTACGTTGGTGGGGTTGAGCGTGCGGCCGCCGGCCGACACGGTCAGCTGGCCCCAGGTGCCGACGAAGTTGGTCTGGTTGACGGTCAGCGCATCGGTGATGTGCACCAGCATGCCTTCATACCGCTCCATGTCCGAAGGGCTGGACAGCGACGCGAGGCTCACGTTCACCGGCAGCGGCAGCTGGTTGCCCGAGCTGACGACACTGATGGCGGAGACGCTGCTCAGCTCGGTCAGCGGGTTGGCCAGGCTGGCCGCACTGGTGGAGATGGAGTATTCCTGCACCTTGGCCGACACGGTGACCTTGTCGCCCACGGCGACGGTGGGCGCCGTGCTCGTGAAGACGAAGATGCCGTCGGACGTGGCCGGGTCGCCGTCGCCGTCCGGGTCCTGCAGGTAGAAGCCGTTGTTGAGCAGCTTGGTGACGATGCCGCTGGTGGTGACGCTGGTGCCGTCCATGCCGCTCTTGGCGCCCGAACCCTGGATGGCCGGGATCGTCACGATGCCGCTGACCGACAGCTTGAACGTGCAACTCGCCGTCTGGGCCTCGTCGTTGTCCCACTTCAGGCTGAGGTTGTAGCTGCCGGCGGCCAGCGTGTTGGCCACGCCGATCTGCTGCGTGGCGGCCACGCCGTCGCCGCTGGCTGCGGTGAAGGTGCCGAGGGTGACGCCGCCCGGCAGGCTGCCGACGACGCTGACCGCGTTGACGCGGCTGTCGGCGTCCGTCGCGCTGACGACGAAGCTGGAGGCGGTGCCGGACACGGCGATCTGGTCGGGGCAGCTTGGCAGGATGGGCGCATTGCCGCCACCGCCGCCGCCGCACAGGTTCAGCGGGCTGCTGGTGTTGCGCGGCGCGGGCGCGCCGGTGGTGAAGTCGGCGGCGTTGTTGTTGCTGTCCGTGCAGCCGTTGGCGGCGCGCAGGTTGGCGGTCGTGTTGGTCAGGATGGGTGCCGGTGCCGCGCCTTCCGCGCCGGTGCCGGTCGGGCCCCAGGAGATCAGGTCCTCATAGCCCGTGGGCGCCGCGCCGCTCAGCGCGGTCGTGCTCTTCACGAGGGCCACCTTGCCCGTCGTGCCGGACAGCGCCAGCGCGCCGGTGAGGACGTCGCCCGGCACGTCGACCGTGCCGCCCGTGCCCGCGGCCTCGCGGATCAGGTAGTACTGGCCCGGCTGCAGCGTCACGCCGGCGGGGATGGCGGTCGTGCCCCAGCTCGTGCCCGTGGCCGACGCGTACTGCACCGACCAGCCGCCGATGGCCACCGGCGCCGCGCCGGCGTTGAAGATCTCGATGAAGTCCTGCTTGTAGGTCGCACCGCTGTTGCCGCCGCCGCCATAGACCTGGCTGATCACGACACCCGAGGGCGACGCCAGCACGGCCGGCGCCGCGAAGGCAGCCGCGAGGAGAGACACCAGAGGTTTGATTCGCATGACTATTTAGTAAAAATTGACCGGAACGCGAGGCATCGTATTGATGCTTGATGACGATTTGATCCACCCTGTTCGTGGGGGTGGCCTGGGGCATCATCCCGGCCCATGTCGCCTGCACTGCTCTTGCTCGGGGTTCTCACTTATTTCGCCCTGCTTTTGGTACTGGCGCGGTGCGTGTCGCACGGTTCCGGGGCTGAGGGTTTTTACGTGGGGGGCAGGGAAAGTGCCTGGCCGGTCGTGGCCTTCGGAATGATCGGCACATCGCTGTCCGGCGTCACTTTCATCAGCGTGCCGGGGTCGGTGGCCACCAGCGGCTTCACCTACCTGCAGATCGCGCTGGGCCAGGTGGTCGGCTACGTCGTCATCGCGGTGCTGCTGCTGCCGGCCTATCACCGCCTCAAGCTGGCCTCGATCTACGGGCTGCTGGGTGAGCGCCTGGGCCCGGCCGCGCAGCGCCTGGGCTCGGCCTTCTTCGTGCTGAGCCGCACGCTGGGCGCCACGGCGCGGCTCTACCTCGTCGTGCAGGTGCTGCACACGCTCGTTCTCGCGCCGCTGGGCGTGCCCTTCGCCGTGGGCGCAGCCGTCGTGCTGGCGATGATCCTGCTCTACACGGTCGAGGGCGGCGTGAAGGCGCTGGTGTGGACCGACACGCTGCAGACCGCGGGCATGCTGACCGGCCTGGTCGTCTGCGTGGCGCTGCTGTGGCGCGTCGACGCGTTCGCCCAGTTCGATGCCGCCGGGTTGAGTCGCGTCTGGGTGGGCGACCCGCTGAGCCGCGACTTCTCCGCCAAGGCCTTGCTGGCCGGCATGTTCATCGCCATCGCGATGACGGGGCTGGACCAGGAAATGATGCAGAAGAGCCTGTCGGTCGCGAGGCTGCGCGATGCGCAGAAGAACCTCTTCGTGCTGGCTGTGTTGATGCTGGTCGTGGTCGCAGCCTTCCTGCTGCTGGGCGGGCTGCTGACGCTGTTCGCGCGCGAGCATGGGCTTGCCGTCAGTGGTGATGCGCTCTTCCCCACGGTCGTCATGCAGCACCTGCCGGCGTGGGTGCAGGTGGTCTTCGTGCTGGCCCTGGTGTCGGCGCTCTTGCCCAGTGCCGACGGCGCGCTGACCGCACTGACGGCCAGCACCTGCCTGGACCTGTTGCGCATCCCGCGCGAGGACGTGCGGACGCGGCGGCGCGTGCATCTGGGCTTCGCGGTGCTGTTCCTGGTGCTGGTACTGGGCTTCAAGGCGCTGGACAGTGCCAGCATGATCTTCCTCATCCTCAAGCTGGCGGGCTACACCTACGGGCCGCTGCTGGGCTTGTTCGCGTTCGCGATGTTCACGCCGCGGGTGGTGTCCGGGCGGGTGCTGGTGGCTGTGTGCGTGGCGGCACCTTTGCTGTGTGCGGGGCTGGACTTTGGGCAGCCCTGGGGTGGGTATCGGATCGGGTTGGAGTTGCTGGTGCTGAATGGGGCCTTAACTTGGGGCGGGCTGTGGCTGGCGACACAGAGGCGGGGGATCGAGGCTTGGTGAACTGGCTCGCAGGCAGCCTGATGGCGGTGCTGGGCATCGTTGTCTTGGTACTCAACGTCCGCTTCTACGGAATGTTCTCGGCCTATTGCAAAGACGTCGCCCTTGAGAAAGGAGAGATGGCGTTGCTGGCGTCGCCTGACGGTGGCAGCGATGGCGGACTCAACGGCTACGCGCAAGGCATCTATGACGAACTTGAGGCCGGGCGCGTTGACGGCAGCCTGAGCGAAGGATTGCAGCGGCGGGCGCGCATCCTCAGCGCCAGGCAAAGCAGGGTCTATGCGGCGACCGCCGTGTATTTCTTGGTGCTGATCTATCTCGGCTTCTGCCTGAAATGGTGACGCCTTCGAGGCGCTCGTGCTGGGGCGACACTCCGCCTTTCCCATGACGGCCACTGTTCCTTCGCATTCCAGCCTCTCCCGCATGCTCGCCGGTTTCGTCCGCGAGCACTGGCGTGCCTACGCCGCAGCCGGCGCAATGTTGACCTGCATCGCCGCGATGACGGTGTGGATCCCGCGCCAGGTCGGCCATGTCGTCGACGCCCTTGTGGCGGGCGGCTTGCGCGGCACGCCGCTGCTGCAGCAACTCGGCCTGCTCGTCATCGCCGGCCTTTTCATCTACCTGCTGCGCGTGGGTTGGCGGCTGACCCTCTTCAAGGCAGCCTTCCGCCTCGGTGCGCGGCTGCGTACGCGGCTCTACGGTCGCCTGGCGCTGCAAGGCCCCGCCTACTTCCAGAGCCAGCGCACCGGCGACCTGATGGCGCTGGCGACCAACGACATCGACACCGTCGAGCAGGCGGCCGGCGAGGCCATGCTGGCGGGCTTTGATGGCACGCAGACGCTGATCCTCGTGCTGGCCATGATGACGCTGGGCATCGACTGGCGGCTGGGGCTCGCGGCCCTGGTGCCTTTTCCGCTGATGGGGCTGGCCTTCTGGTGGATCTCGGGCCATCTGCACCAGGCCGCGCAGGATTCGCTCAGCGCGTTCAGCGGCCTGAATCAGCAGGTGCAGGAAAGCCTGTCTGGCGTGCGCACCGTGCGTGCCCTCGGGCTGGTCGCGCGCAGCGAGGCGCAGTTCACCGAACTGGCCGAGCGCGCCGCCGAGGCCAGCTTTCGGTCGCAGCGCTGGGAGGCCGCCTACGAGCCGGCCGTGGGCATGACGCTGGGCGCGGCGACGGCCATCGCGCTGGGCGTGGGTGGCTGGCTGGTGGCGCGCAGCGAGATCACCATCGGCCAACTGACGGCCTTCACGATGTACCTCGGCCAGCTGATCTGGCCGATGTTCGCGGCTGGCTGGGTGCTGGCTTTGCTGGAGCGTGGCCGCGCGGCCTGGACGCGCCTGGCGCCAGTGCTGGACGCACCGCTGACGCTGGCCGACGAGGGCAGGGCGGCGCTGCCCGACAACACGACGTTGCGCGCCGAGGGGCTGACCTTCGGATTCCCTGGCGCCAAGCGACCGGCGCTGGAAGGCGTGGACCTGACGCTGGCGCCCGGCCGCACGCTGGGCATCGTCGGCGCGACCGGCGCGGGCAAGTCCACCTTCGTGCGCCTGCTGCTGCGCCAGTCCGAGCCCGATGCGGGCCGGCTGACGCTGGGTGGCATCCCGCTGCCCGAACTGCCGCTGGCGACGCTGCGCGCCCACAGCGCCTGGGTGCCGCAGGAGCCCTTCCTGTTCTCGGCCTCGGTGGCCGACAACATCGCGCTGGCGCGGCCCGGCGCGACGCCCGCCGAGATCGAGGCGGCCGCGCGGCTTGCGTCAGTGCACGACGACATCGCGCGCCTGCCGGATGGCTACGCGACGGAGGTCGGCGAGCGCGGCGTGACGCTGTCCGGCGGCCAACGCCAGCGCGTCGCCATCGCACGGGCGCTGCTGAGCGATGCGCCGCTCCTGGTGCTGGACGACGCGCTGTCGGCCGTCGACACCGGCACCGAGACGGACATCCTCGACCACCTGCGCGAGCTGCGTGCCGCGCGACCGGACAGCAGCGTCATCGTCATCGCGCACCGGCTGTCGGCGGTGATGGATGCCGACGAGGTCATCGTGCTGAAGCAGGGCCACGTCATCGAGCGCGGCACTCATCAACAGCTGCTGGAACTCGGCGGCTGGTACGCAGCCCAGTGGCGCTATCAACAGATCGAGGCCAGCCTTGAAGCCGCCTGAGCCCAACAAGAAAAATGAGAAGCCGTGGCAGAGCGTCGGGCTGCTGCTGGACTCGGCACGGCCCGAGCGCGCGCACCTGATCCGAGGCGGCATCTGGCTCGTTCTTGCTGCCGGCCTGGAAGTGCTCGCCCCCATCCTCGGCAAGCGCTACATCGACCACCACCTGCTGCCGCGCCAGTTCGACATCGGCGAGATGGCCACGCTGCTGGCGCTGATGCTGTTGACCGGCTGGGCGGCGAGCTGGATCCGCTATGCCCAGCTGTCGCGCATGGCCGGTGTCGCGCGGCGCTCGGTGTTGCGGCTGCGCGAGCGCGTCTATGCCCACGTGCTGGCCCTGCCCATGGCCTTCTTCGACAAGGCCATCACGGGCCAGCTCGTCAGCCGCGTCACCAACGACACCGAAGCCGTCAATCAGCTCTACCGCCAGGTGCTGTATGTGATGCTGGACTCGACCATCGTCGTCCTCGGCTCGCTGGTCGCGATGGCCTTTCTGGACTGGCGGCTGATGCTCATCGTCGCGACGCTGGTGCCGGCCATGGTGGTCATCATCCTGGGCTACCAGAAGCTGTCGGCGCCGGCCGTGGCGCGCACCCGCCAGCTGCGCAGCGACATCAACGCGCAGATGGCCGAGAGCATGGCCGGCATGGCGGTGCTGCAGGCCAGTGGTGCGGCAGGCCGCTTCGGCGCGCGCTTCGAGACGACGAATGCCGAGCACCGGCTGTCGCGTATCGCCGAGCTGCGCGCCAACGCCTGGCTGCTGCGGCCGGCGCTGGATCTGATGAACGTGTTGCTGCTCGTCACCGTCATCTACAGCTTCGGCCGCCGTGAGATGTCGGGGCTGGAGGTGGGCCTGCTCTACGCCTTCCTCAGCTACATCGCCCGCGTCGTGGAGCCGCTGATCCAGATCACCATGCAGTTCGGCCAGCTGCAGCAGGCGATGGTGGCCGCGTCGCGCGTGCGAGCGCTGCTGGAGGAGGAGGATCACCGCGGGACGGATCGGCTCAGGCAGGACGGCCGCGAGATCACGCAGGGTGGCATCCGCATCGAGGGCCTGACGTTTGGCTACGACCCCGCGCGGCCGGTGCTGCATGACGTGGATGTGGACATGCCGGCCGGCAGCTTTGTCGGCATCGTTGGCCACACGGGCAGCGGCAAGAGCACGCTGCTGTCGCTGTTGCTGCGCTTCTACACAGCGCAGCAGGGCCGCATCACCGTCGACGGCCAGCCGCTGGCCAGCGTGCCCGATGCTGCCTTCCGCGACGCGGTGGGCCTGGTGCCGCAGGAGCCCTATCTGATGTCGGCCAGCGTGCGCGACAACATCGCGATGGGTCGGCCCGGCATCAGCGAAGAGGACGTCCAGGATGCGGCCAAGGCGGCGCGTGCGCATGACTTCATCACCGCCTTGCCGCAGGGCTTCGACACGCTGCTGGGCGAGGGCGGCGCGCGCGTGTCCACGGGCCAAAAGCAGCTGCTGGCGATGGCCCGCGCCCTGGCCGGCACGCCGCGCATCCTGTTCCTGGACGAGGCCACCAGCAACATCGACAGCGCCACCGAGCGGCGCGTGGGCGAGGCGCTGACGGCGCTGCGCGGCCGCGTGACGGTGGTGGCCATCGCGCACCGGCTGTCCACCATCCGCGCGGCCGACCAGATCCTGGTGCTCAACCATGGCCACCTGCAGGAGCGTGGCACGCACGAGGCGCTGATGGCGCTGGAGGGTGGCCTGTACCGCCGCCTTGTCGAGCTGCAGACGCTGGAAGAGCCGGCCGCGGACGAGGCCTGATCAGGGCCGCGCGAAGCTGGCCAGGTAGTTGACGGAGGTGTCGCGCGTCCAGTGCGCGCGGTGCAGCAGCGGCAGGTAGCGCATGCCCAGCCGCTGCAGCGGCCGCAGCCCGGCGCGGGTGGCCGCCGCGTCCAGCTCGGCCGGCGTGACGAACTGGCGCCAGCGGTGGGTGCCAACCGGCAGCACGCGCAACAGGTACTCCGCGCCGACGATGGCCAGCAGCCAGCTGCGCGCGGTGCGGTTGAGGGTGGACGCGATCAACAGCCCGCCCGGCGCCACGTGGCTGGCGACGCGCGCCAGGAAGGCCGGCACGTCCTCCACGTGCTCGACCACCTCCAGCGCCAGCACCACGTCGAAGCGCTCGTGCGGCTGCAGCGCGACCGTGGGCTCGCCGACGCGGTAGTCCAGACCGGCCAGGTCACCGGCATGCCGCCGCGCGGCACCGATGTTGCCGGCCGAGGCGTCGATGCCCACCACGCGCAGGCCGTCGCAAGCCAGCGGCTCGGCCATCAGGCCGCCACCGCAGCCCACGTCCAGCAGGCTCAGGCCGTCGAGCCTGCCGTGGTGGCGGCTGATGGCGTCCCGCACCCAGCCCAGCCGCAGCGCATTGGTCACGTGCAGCGGCCGCATCGGACCCTGCGCGTTCCACCAGGTGGCGCTCCAGGCGTCGAAGCGGGCCACCTCGGCGGGGATGACGGTGCTGCTGCCGCGAGGCGCTTCAGACATGCCGGCACACCGACACCGCCGCGGCCGAGCCCCGGCCCACCACGCCGCACCACAGCCGCAGCGCCCAGCCGGGCGCTGGCACGGCGTTGGCCTGGGCTTCGTCGCGGTGATGCACTTCGTCCTGGCGGCAGGCCTCCAGGTCGGCTCGCAACTCGGCCAGCGCGGGCAGGGCGGCGAGCTGGTTGACCTGGGCCTGGTAGTGCCCATCCACGAAGGTCTCCACCGCGGCGATGGTGGCGTAGACGGCGCGCGGGCCGAACAGTGCTGGC
>CAUJSJ030000125.1:0-16975 GCA_963422775.4 uncultured Roseateles sp. | reverse complement strand
GGGGGCCGCCGGGTGTCGGCAAGACGACGCTGGCGCGCCTGGTGGCCGGCGCCTTCGACGCGCAGTTCATCGCCATCTCGGCGGTGCTGGGCGGCGTGAAGGACATCCGCGAGGCGGTGGATCGCGCCCCGATCGCGGCCCAGCAAGGTCGGCGCACCGTGGTCTTCGTCGATGAGGTGCACCGCTTCAACAAGGCCCAGCAGGATGCCTTCCTGCCACATGTCGAATCGGGCCTGTTCACGTTCATCGGCGCGACGACCGAGAACCCGAGCTTCGAGGTCAACTCGGCGCTGTTGTCACGGGCTCAGGTTCAGGTGCTGAAGAGCCTGGATGCGAGTGAGCTTCAGGAGCTGATCGAGCGTGGCGCCAAGGAGCTGGGTGTCGAGCCGCCGACCCAGCCAGCTGCCGACCGCCTCATCGGCTACGCCGACGGCGACGCGCGCCGGTTGCTCAACGCGCTGGAATCCGCCGCGGCGCTGGCCAACGATGCCCTCATCGACGAGCCTTTGCTGGAGCGCACGCTGGGCGAGCAACTGCGCCGTTATGACAAGGGCGGCGACCAGTTCTACGACGTCATCAGCGCGCTGCACAAGTCCGTGCGCGGCAGCAACCCCGATGGCGCGCTCTACTGGTTCGCGCGCATGCTGGATGGCGGCGTCGACGCCCGCTACATCTCGCGTCGGCTCATCCGCATGGCCAGCGAAGACATCGGCCTGGCCGACCCGCGCGCGCTGCGCATCACGCTGGACGCCGCAGACACCTACGAGCGCCTGGGCACGCCCGAAGGCGAGTTGGCGCTGGCGGAGGCCGTCGTCTACCTCGCCATCGCGCCCAAGTCCAACGCGGTCTACAAGGCCTTTGGCGCTGTGCGCGCCTTCATCAAGCAAGACCAGACCCGCCCGGTGCCCGAGCACCTCCGCAACGCGCCGACGCGGCTGATGAAGGACCTGGGCTACGGCAAGGCCTACCGCTACGCCCACGACGAGCCCGGCGGCTACGCGGCCGGCGAGCAATACCTGCCCGACGGTCTGGAATGCCAGCGCTGGTACGAGCCCGTGCCGCGCGGCCTGGAGCTGCGCATTGCCGACAAGCTGGCCGAGCTGCGCCGGCTGGACGATGAAGCTGCTGGCCAAGACTAGCGCGGCGCTGCTGGCGCTGCTGGCGCTGTTTTCGCTGTGCCTGGGCGCGGCGCAGGCGGCCGATGGCTCCACGCTGACCCGCGTGCGCGAAACCGGCGTCATCGTCATCGGCTACCGGCCGGCCTCCCTGCCGTTCTCCTACCTCGATGCGCAGCTGCGCCCCACCGGCTACACCGTCGAGCTGTGCGACCGCATCGTCGCGGCGGTGCGCGGCAAGCTGCAGCTGCCCGACCTGGAAGTGCGCCGCGTCGAGGTTGCCTCCGCCACGCGCATGCCGCTGGTCATCAACGGCACGCTGGACCTGGAGTGCGGCATCACAACGCACACCGCCGAGCGGGCGCGCAACCAAGCCTTCTCGCTGACCATCTTCGTCGCCGAGACCAGGCTGATGACGCGTGGCGGCGAGCGCGTGCAGGGGCTGGCCGACCTGCGCAGCCAGCCCGTCGCGTCCACCATCGGCACGACCAGCATCCAGCACCTGGCCAAGGTCAACGAGCAACAGGGCCTGGGCATTCGCATCCTCGGTGGCCTGGACGACCCGGAGGGCTTCCAGATGCTGCGCAGCGGCCGCGCGTCGGCCTTCCTGATGGATGACGTGTTGCTGCGCAGCCTGCTGGCCCAGCAAGGTCCGGGCGCAGATGACTACCGCATCTCCGACCAGGCGCTGACGGTGGAGCCCTATGCCATCGGCCTGCGCAAGGGCGACCCGCAGTTCAAGGCGCTGGTGGACGAGGTGCTCGCGGGGCTGTACCGCAGCGGCGAGATCCACGCCATCTACCGCCGCTGGTTCGAGTCGCCACTGCCGGCGCTGGGCCTGAACCTGAAGCTGCCGATGAGCGCGGCCTTCCGCCGTGTCATTGCCAATCCGACCGACTCGCCCGACCCCGAAAAATACCGCTAGCTACCTGAAGGCATCCAGCTGGATGCCATGCCGGTGCAGCTTGTCGTACAGCGTCTTGCGCGGCGTGCCCAGCAGTTCCATGGCGGCCGGCACCTTGCCGCCGCTGCGGCGCAGCGCCTGCTCGATCAGTGTCTTCTCGATGAGATCCATCTGCCGCGCCAGGTTCAGCGCCGGCACGGTTTGCAGCGCGGCCTGGGGGTCGAGGTCGTCCAGGGCCAGCACGAAGCGATCGGCCGCGTTGCGGATCTCACGCACATTGCCCGGCCAGTCGTGGGCGATCAGCTCGCGCAGCTTCTCCGGCGTCAGCTCCGGCGCGGCTCGCTCGTAGCGGGCGCAGGCCTGAACCACAAAGTGCTCGAACAGCAGCGGGATGTCCTCTCGGCGTTCGCGCAGCGGCGGCAGCTTGAGCGTGGCGATGTTGAGGCGGTAGTAGAGGTCGTTGCGGAACTCGTTCCTGGCGGCCTGCTCGCGCAGGTCCGACTTGCTGGCCGCGATAAAGCGCACGTTGATCGGCAGCTCTTCATTCGACCCCAGCCGCTCGATGCGGCGCTCCTGCAGCACCCGCAGCAGCTTGATCTGCAACGCGATGGGCATGGTCTCGATCTCGTCCAGCAGCAGCGTGCCGCCGTTGGCGTGTTCGATCTTGCCGATGCGCCGCTTGGCCGCGCTTGTGAACGAGCCGGCCTCATGGCCGAACAGTTCGCTCTCGAACAGCGCCTCAGGCAGGCCGCCGCAGTTGATGGCGACGAAGTGGCGGTCACGCCGCGCGCTCTGGTCGTGCAGGCAGCGCGCCACCAGCTCCTTGCCGGTGCCGGTTTCGCCGACGATGAGCACGTCGGCCGAGGTACCGGCCAGGTTCAGCACCTGGCGGCGCAGCTGCTGCATGGCCGGTGACTGGCCCAGCAGCGCGGCCTCGATGCCGCTGGCGCGTTGCAACTGGGTGCGCAGCTCGTCGGCCGAGTGGCGCAGCGTGCGCAGGTCGAGTGCCCTGCGCGCCACGTCCAGCAGGCGCTCGGGAGCGAAGGGCTTCTCGATGAAGTCGTAGGCGCCGGCGCGCATGGACTGCACGGCCATGGTGACGTCGCCATGCGCCGTGATGAGGATGGTCGGAATGCTCGGGTCGGTGGCCTGCACATGGGCCAGCAGCGCGCGGCCGTCCATGCCGGGCAGGCGCACGTCCGTGATGACGATGATGGGAGCGCCAGGCTGGATGTGGGGCAGGGCTTCTTCAGCCGTGCGGCAGGGCTGCACGGCAAAGCCCTCCAGCTCCAGCGTCTGCGTGAGGCTCACGCGCACCGGCAGGTCGTCCTCGACGAACACGACCTTGTAGCCTTCAAACATCTGCTTGCTCCCAGGTTTCAGCTTCGAGGTCGAACTCGAAGCTCATGCCGTGCTCCCGCCGTTCGGCGCGCAGCGTGCCGCCGAACTCATGCACGATCTTGGCCGAAATCACCAGCCCCAGCCCCAGGCCTTCGCCGGCTGGCTTGGTCGTGAAGAAGGGCTCGAACAGGCGCTGCAGGTCGGCCTCGCCGACGCCGGCGCCGCTGTCCTGCACGCGCACCAGCGCGCGGCGGCCGCCGTCCTGTGCGATGACCTGCACATGCAGCCAGCGCTCGGCCTCGTTCTGCATCGCATCGATGGCGTTGCCGAACAGGTTGACCAGCACCTGCTCGAGCCGGTTGGCCTCGGCCCGCACGCGCAGGCCCGCCGGCACGTCGATCTCGGTCTGCAGGTCCAGCGCGCGGCTGCGGTGCTCCAGCAGCAGCAGCGCGTTGCGCACGCAGTCCAGCAGCGACACGGCACTCGTGACCTGCTCGTCGGCCTTGCGCGCAAAGCTCTTCAGCTGACGCGTGATCTGGCCCATGCGCTCGACCATGTCGTCCATCAGCTTCAGGTTGGTGGCCACCGCGTCCTGGCGGCCGCTCTCCAGCAGGCGCATGGAGTTGCGTGCCAGCGCCCGCAAGGCCGTCAGCGGCTGGTTGACCTCGTGGGACAGCCCGGCCGACATCTGGCCCAGCACGGCCAGCTTGCTGGCCTGCAGCAGCTCGCCCTCGGTCTGCAGCCGCTGGGCGATCTGCGTCTTCAGCGCGTCATTGGTCTGGCGCAGCTCGGCGGTGCGGCTGTCCACCAGCTGCTCCAGCTGGGCGTGCGTCTCGCGCAGCGCGGCCTGGGCCTGCGTCAGCTGGCGCAACGCGCGCCGGCGCGACGACAGATAGAGCACGAGCAGGCCGATGCTGGCGCCGAAGGCGGCACCCCCCCACGCGGCGAGCTGTGCACGCTGCTGCACTTCGGTCAGGTCCGACAGCGCCACCAGGCGCAGCCCCAGTGGCACGATCTGGCGCTGCTGGGCCAGCATCGGCCTTGCGCCGGAAGTGCCCGGCAACGGCAGCTTCACTTGCTGGCCCTGGTGCACTTCCAGCGACGCCGGCAGATCCATGTCCGGGCCGATGGCCTGGGGGTAGCGTGCGCTGGCCTGCAGCGCCTGGCGGCGCGACGGGTCGGCATGGTCCAGCACGGCGTACTTCCAGGCCTGCACCGAGCTCATGATGACGACGTCCTGGTCGTCCGCGACGAGGATGCGCTCGCCCTGGGAGCGCAGGCCGAGGTCCACCCAGGTGGCCTCCAGCGGTGCGAGGTTGAAGCGCACGACGATGACGCCGACGGCCTGTGCGGCCTGGCGAAGCGGGTGCAGCAGGTAGAAGTCGGTGCTGCCCGTGCCGGGGTCGGCGGCAAAGAAATGGCTGCGGCCCTGGGCCAGCGCTTCGGCCAGGCGAGGCGGCGGCGCCAGGGGCTCGCTGGCGGACAAGACCTGGCCCTGCGGCGTGGCGACGAAGATCTGGTGGGTGCCGGCCCGCACGTTGACGCGGGCCAGCATCTGGCTTGCCGCCAGGCGAGCCTGGGCGTCTTCGGGCGCCTGCATCAGCGCCTGCAGCGTTGGCGCGATGGCCAGCAGGCTGGGCAGCGAGGCATGCCGCCCCAGCTCGGCGGCGAGGTTGGATGCATACAGCTCCAGCCGCTCCGTGCTGAGCGCCGACAGCTGCTCGCGGCCGCTGCGTTCACTCAAGCGGTGCGCGAGCACGAAGCCGAGCACCATCAGGAGGCCGGTCAGGAAAAGATGAAAGCCCGGGCGGCTCAGCAGCCTGAGCAGGCGCAGCGCGCGTGGGCGAAGGGATTCGGACACAACCATGGCAGAGGGCCGTGTAGTTTGCCCACGCCGCGGCGGTGTTGGCAGGCCGGAGGGTGGTTTTTTCTGGCCTGGCGGAGAACCGCTCTCGGGCCGTGCGGTTTGTGCGGATTTCCGCCCAGGTTGGGCTGCTCCACACTCGTGAAATCCGACCGCTGCAGTCCTCGTGGGCCGGATCAAACGGTTGGCAGTTTCAGACCGTCGGTGAATACCCTTGAAACGCCATCCGATACCCCGCTTTGGCACGAGGGTTGCGATTTACCTCGTGTCGCGTGGCGCATGCTGCGCCCAACGAAAATTTCTGGAGCCCTCATGGAGACTCTGATTCAACAGATCATCAACGGCCTGGTGCTGGGGAGCATGTATGCCCTCGTCGCCCTGGGCTACACGATGGTCTACGGCATCATCAACCTCATCAATTTCGCCCACGGCGAGATCCTGATGGTCGGGGCCTTGGTCAGTTGGACCGTCGTCACCGCGCTGGCCGATAGCGGCCTGCCTGGCTGGAGCCTGATGCTGATCGGCCTGGCCTGTGCAGTGATCGTTTGCTCGGTGTTGAACTTCGCCGTCGAGAAGATCGCCTACAGGCCGCTGCGCAATGCGCCGCGCCTGGCGCCGCTGATCACGGCCATGGGCATGTCGCTGCTGCTGCAGGTGCTCGCGATGATCATCTGGAAACCCAACCCCAAGCCCTTCCCGCTGCTGCTGCCGAACATCCCGTTCGACCTCGGCGGCCCGGTGATCACGATCACGCAGTGCCTGATCCTCGGCCTCACGGTCGTCATCCTCGCGGGGCTGATGTACCTGGTGAACTACACCAAGCTGGGCCGCGCGATGCGCGCCACCGCCGAGAACCCGCGCGTGGCCGGCCTGATGGGCGTGAAGCCAGACTTCATCATCTCCACCACCTTCGTCATCGGTGCCGCACTGGCCGCCGTGGCCGGCCTGATGTGGGCCGCCAACTACGGCACCGTGCAGCACACCATGGGCTTCATGCCCGGCCTGAAGGCCTTCACGGCCGCCGTGCTGGGCGGCATCGGCAACCTGGCCGGGGCCGTGGTGGGTGGCGTGCTGCTGGGCCTCATCGAGGCCATCGGCGCGGGCTACCTGGGTGACCTGACCGGCGGCGTGCTGGGCAGCCACTACGCCGACATCTTCGCTTTCGTCGCCCTCATCCTCGTGCTGACGCTGCGCCCCTCCGGCCTGCTCGGCGAGCGTGTGGCAGACCGCGCCTGAAGGGAGCCAGGACATGGACACCAAGAAACTCTTCACCTTCCTCGCAGCCGCCGTGGGCCTGCTCGTCGTGCCGCTGTTCGCACAGCAGCTCGGCAACGGCCCGGTGCGCATCATCGACCTGGCCCTGCTCTACGTGTTGCTGGCGCTGGGCCTGAACATCGTCGTCGGCTACGCCGGCCTGCTGGACCTGGGCTACGTGGCCTTCTACGCGGTCGGCGCCTACATGTTCGCGTTGATGTCCAGCCCGCACCTGAGCGAGAACTTCGAGGCCATCCGGGCCGCGTTCCCGACGGGCCTGCACTCGCCGTTGTGGCTCGTCATCCCGGCCGGTGCGGCGCTGGCGGCCTTCTTCGGCGTCATGCTCGGTGCGCCGACGCTGAAGCTGCGCGGCGACTACTTGGCCATCGTCACGCTCGGGTTCGGCGAAATCATCCGCGTCTTCCTGAACAACCTCGAGTACCCGGTCAACATCACCAACGGCCCGCGCGGTATCGGCCAGATTGATTCCTTCCACGTCTTCGGCGTGGACCTGGGCAAGTCCTGGGAGGTGTTCGGCTTCACGCTGCCCTCGGTGACGCTGTACTACTACCTGTTCCTGGCCCTCGTCGTGGCCGGTGTTGTGATCTGTTATCGGCTGGAGAACTCCCGCATCGGCCGCGCCTGGATGGCCATCCGCGAGGATGAGATCGCCGCCAAGGCCATGGGCATCAACACCCGCAACCTCAAGCTGCTGGCCTTCGGCATGGGCGCCACCTTCGGCGGCGTGTCCGGCTCGATGTTCGCGAGCTTCCAGGGCTTCGTGTCGCCCGAGTCCTTCAGCCTGCAGGAGTCGGTCATGATCGTCGCGATGGTCGTGCTCGGCGGCATCGGCCACATCCCGGGCGTCATCCTCGGCGCGCTGATGTTGTCGGCCCTGCCCGAGGTGCTGCGCTACGTGGCCGGCCCGCTGCAGCAGATGACCGACGGCCGCCTGGACGCCTCCATCCTGCGCCAGCTGCTGGTGGCGCTGGCGATGATCGGCATCATGCTGGCCCGCCCGCGCGGCCTGTGGCCGGCGCCTGAGCACGGCAAGGCCGCTCCGGCTGCCGTGAAGTGAGGAGGACGACAAGATGAGCACACACGACAACATCGTTCTCAACGTCAGCGGCGCGTCCAAGCGCTTCGGCGGCGTGCAGGCCCTGTCCGACGTCGGCATCCAGATCCAGCGCGGCCAGGTCTACGGCCTGATCGGCCCCAACGGCGCCGGCAAGACGACCTTCTTCAACGTCATCACGGGCCTGTACGTGCCGGACGGCGGCAGCTTCGTGCTGGGCGGCACGCCCTACACGCCGCAGGCGGTGCACCAGGTCGCCAAGGCCGGCATCGCGCGCACCTTTCAGAACATCCGCCTCTTCGCCGACATGACGGCGCTGGAGAACGTGATGGTCGGCCGCCACGTCCGCACCAAGTCCGGTCTCATCGGGGCGGTGTTCCGCACGCCCAAGTTCAAGGCCGAGGAGGCCGCGATCAGGGCCCGAGCCCAGGAGCTGCTGGACTACGTCGGCATCGGCAAGTACGCGGACTTCAAGGCGCGCACGCTGAGCTACGGCGACCAGCGCCGGCTGGAGATCGCTCGCGCGCTGGCGACCGACCCCCAGCTCATCGCGCTGGACGAGCCGGCCGCCGGCATGAACGCGACCGAGAAGGTCGTGCTGCGCGAACTGATCGACCGCATCCGCAACGACGGCCGCACCATCCTGCTCATCGAGCACGACGTGAAGCTGGTCATGGGCCTGTGCGACCGCGTGACGGTGCTGGACTACGGCAAGCAGATCGCCGAAGGCACGCCCTACGACGTGCAGCGCAACGAGAAGGTGATCGAGGCCTACCTCGGCGCCGGCCACAAGAATCACTGAAGGGCACGAACAACATGGCACAAACCCTTCTCAAAGTCAGCGGCCTGAAGGTCGCCTACGGCGGCATCCAGGCCGTCAAGGGCGTCAGCTTCGAGGTGCGCGAGGGCGAACTGGTGTCGCTGATCGGCGCCAACGGCGCCGGCAAGACGACGACGCTCAAGGCCATCACCGGCCTGCAGCCGGTGGCCGCCGGCAGCGTCGAATACCTGGGCAAGCCCATCAAGGGCCAGGGCGCCTGGGACCTGGCCAAGCAGGGCCTCGTCATGGTGCCGGAAGGCCGCGGCACCTTCACGCGCATGACCATCACCGAGAACCTGCAGATGGGCGCCTACAACCGCAAGGATGGCGAGATCCAGGCCGACATGGACAAGGTCTTCGGCCTGTTCCCGCGCCTGAAGGAGCGCGCCAAGCAGTTGGCCGGCACGATGTCCGGCGGCGAGCAGCAGATGCTGGCCATGGGCCGCGCGCTGATGGCCCGGCCCAAAGTGCTGCTGCTGGACGAGCCCTCCATGGGCCTGTCGCCCATCATGGTGGACAAGATCTTCGAGGTCGTGAACGACATCCACCAGCAGGGCGTGACCATCTTGCTCGTCGAGCAGAACGCCAGCCGCGCGCTGCAGCTGGCCAACCGCGGCTACGTGATGGAGTCTGGCGAGGTGACGATGGAAGGCGAGGGCAAGGCCTTGCTGAACGACCCCAAGGTGCGCGCCGCCTACCTGGGCGAATAAGCGCAGCGGCTGCCCCACCAAAAGCACCCGGCATCGCCGGGCGTTGTTCTTTCTCAGTCGAGGAACCTGGCCGCGTGGCCGGGCGGCGGGCGGATGCAGACGTCCGAGCGGCCGAACAGCCGGTAGCGGTTGCGCGCGATCAGGCGGTAGAGCGGATCCCGCACGAAGGGCGGGATCAGCCAGCCGAGCCACGCCAGGCGCCAGGGCCAGCCCAGGCCATGCAGCACGCGAAAGATGGCGGCGCTGTGTTGCCAGGTGCGATGGTCGCCAACGAGCAGCAGCGTCTGCAGACCGTCAGGCGCCAGGCCCTCGGCCGCCAGCAGCCGCCGCCCGGCATCGCCCTGGATGGAGGCAAAGCGAAACCTGGCCTTGCGGTCGTGCCGCAGGATGAACTGCACCCAGCCGTTGCACAGCAGGCACTGAGCATCGAACACGATGATCACGGGCGGGCTTCTTCCGCAGGGCCCAGGTCGAGGTAGCCGTCGTAGCCCGCGACCCTGCCCAGCAGCGGGACGTTGGCGGCCACGCGGAAGTGCAGCCGGTCGTCCCGGCCGATCTCCTCCGCCACCACCTGCGGCATCAGCCAGCGCGGACAGGGGACGCCCAGGAAACGCAGCCCTTCGAGTTCCATCTTCAGCTTGCCATCGGCGACGCTCAAGCCGAAGGTCAGCCTCGCCGCGCCCAGTTGTTCCTGGATCCTGCCCGCCACGAACCGCATGCGCGACGTCATGGTCCGCGTCGGGAAATGGCGCGTCCAGCATTCCGCCTCGGCGCTGGCCTCGAGCTCGAAGCTCAGCGGGCCGCTGCTGGCGCGGCGCGGCGTGCCCAGGCAAAAGGCCAGCAGCCGGGCCGGCAGCGAACTCGGCGCCTGCGTCTGCACCCAGCCCTTCAGGACGCTGCGCCCCTGCAGGCGATGGAAGCGCTGCACCGCGGCCGGCAGCCGTTCGTAGCTTGGGCCGAGCACGCGTTCGTAGAGGCTGAAGTGGTCGATGGCGGGTGCTTCGGTCATGGCGATCTGCAATCCGCCGGATTCTCGTGCGAAGTCCTGCAGCGTCAGCAGGCCCACGCAAGGCCGGGCGCCGACCAGCCCGGCGTCGCCGCCCTGCAGCTTGCGGATGAGCGCGGCCGCAGCCAGCGTGGGAACGAACGGACCGTCGCCGCCGGTCGCGACCAACTGCCAGGTGCGGCTGCGCCTCACCCCCTCGGCGGTTTCGCCGCTCACGCGGACGTGCATGGCTCCCGCATCCGACCCCAGGCGGCAGAACCAGTCGGCGAGCCACTTCAGCGCGGCGGCATGCACCGACCAGTCCTTGACGATGCCAAGCCGGGTCAGCAGCGCCAGCACATTCATGCCGCGGTGCAGGAGCAACAGTTCAAGGCCGGCGCCAAAGCTGATCGACGGGTGGCCGGCGTAGCGGCTCGCGAGCAGCACGAGGTCAGGGACATCGCAGGGCGACAGCAGCCGATTGCCGACCGGCGCCGGGTAGCGGTGCTCGCGGCTCCCGCTCCAGCCAAACGTCGGAGGGCCAGCGTTGGCGGGCAGCGCCTTGCCGCAGTAGCTCAGGATGGCGCGCACCGTGGCCAGCCCTCGCTCGGTGCGGTTGCCTGGGCTGATGCCGATGTCGACGTGGTCGACTCGCGTGAAGCCGTGCGCCAGCTGATCCGCCGCTGCGCTGGAAAGTGCCGGCACGGAACTGGCACCACTGATGACGGCAAGGCCGCGGGCGCGGGCAGCGCGGTCCAGGCGCCCGATGCCGGCCACGAACTCCCGGCCATCGGCCAGGTCGATGTAGTGCGCGTCGGCGGCGATGCATGCCTCGGCGACGCGGTAGTCCTGGCTCTGAAACGGCCCCGAGGTGTGGACGACCGCCTGGGGTGCCAATGCGCCGAGGGCCGTGGCGAAGTGCGGCGCATCCACGTCGAGGGCGGCGCAGCTCAAGCCCGCCTTGGCGTGCGGGCGAAGCTCATCCACCAGGGACTGGCCGCGCGCCTGCGACCTGCCGGCCACGACGACGTGAAGGCCGGGGATGCGGGACAGGCGCTGCACGAGGCGCCGGCCGAAAAATCCGTAGCCGCCGATGACCAGGACGCGATAGCAAGGCATCAGGAAGTCTAGGGCGGTGGTCCAGCAGGCCCAGGGCGCGTGCACGAGAAAACGCCCGGCGATGCCGGGCGTTCGTCCTGGCGTGCAGTGGACCTAGGCTGCCGTCACGTCGGTGACGCCGGCCGCCACGCGCACGCGCTTGACGCTGGCCACCGGCGTCGTTGGCGCCGTGCCGCCTGCCTGGCGCACCATCTTCTTGAAGTCGCAGATCAACTCGGTCTTGCTCAGCGTGACGAGGGCATAGCCCTGCGCGTCGCTGTCCACGTGCTTGATCCACGGGTTGTTGACCGGCGGCGCCACGGCCGTCGTCGAGTCGGCAAACGGGTTCAGGCGCTTGACGATTTCCGAGGCTGGCACGTTGGCGGGCGGGATGCCCAGTGCCGCGGCGAGCTTTTGCTGGATCAGGCCGTAGAGCGTCATTGCGGCAACCGACTTGCCCGCGCCGGCCAGCCCGGCAATCGTGCCCGCGATGATGGTGCCCATCGTGCCGGCCTGCGTCTCGTCGAAGGTGACGATGATGGCCTTGGACAGCGAGGCCGTCGGCGCGAAGGCCGCGGCCGGCACCTTGCCGGCGAGGATGGCGCCCTGCACGGCGGCCTGGATGGCGGCCGTGTTGCTCAGGTCGGTCACGCCCGCCGCAATGGCGATGGCCGCGCTCAGGATCTGGATCGCAATGGCTTCGGACTCGGCCTCGCTGGTGGCCACCAGCGGCTTCAGCGCTGCAAACGACGGCTGCAGGGCCGCGCTGTAGAAGTAGCTGAAATTGGAGTTGCTGGACACGCCGGCCGTGACGAGGTCGACCATCGCCGGCACGAGCGTCGCGGCCGCGTAGTCGGCCATGACGACGCCGGCATAGAAGGCGTGGATGTCGCCCGTGACGGCGACGACGTTCTTCACGCCCTTGGCCAGCAGCTGGCCCATCAGGTATTTGCGCTCGGCGTTGAAGCCGTCCCACTGGTCGGCGTTGAGCACGAACTTGGTCTTGAAGGCAGCCGGCGCGGCGGGGATCTTGGCGCCATCGATGCCCATGCGCAGCAGCGAGACCTCGTTGCCCCAGATCTTCCACAGCGCGGTGGAACTGGTCATGGTCTGCACCCACCACTGGCGCTGGGCGCCGCCCAGCACGCTGACGAGGGCCAGCGGGTCGGGCAGGGTGGCGCCGGCCGCGAGCTTGGCGGCCTCGACGGCGGCCAGCGTGTCCGCCGGCACGAAGTAGCGCGCGCCGATGGAGCCCAGGGCCTGGCCCGTCAGCGGGCTGGGCGCGGCTTCGGGGATCAGGTGGTCGGCCCGGTACAGGCGCTGGTCGGTCATGACCAGGTGCATCAGCTTGCCGAACTTCAGGTCCCGGTAGATGCGGATGCCGGTGATGCCGGCACCCGGGTCCAGCGTGAATGAGATGTCGGCCGGCATGTTCTCGAACCAGGCCTGGTTGGCGGCCAGGCGGCGCGAGGTCTGGGCCGTGTTGTCGCCGACCTGCGTGGTCGCGTTGAAGGTGCCGTTGTCGTAGGTCTCGCGGTCCTGCCAGCAGTCGTCGCTGAACTCGTGGTCGTCCCAGACGGCGACGAAGGCGAAGCGCTCGTGCAGGGTCTGCAGGCGGCGGTCGGTGCGGTAGCGTTTGTAGAGGTAGCGGTAGTCGGCGATGGTCGTCGCGTACTTGCCACCCGTGGGCAAGGCCGTGCCGTTGGGCAGCGCCAGCGCGGCGTGTGCACTCTCCACGCCGCCGGCCTGGTAGTCCGCGCCGACGGCCTCGTAGATGTAGTCGCCCAGGTGGACGATGAAGTCGATGTTCTCCTGGGCCAGCGAGTCCATGCCGGCCCAGTGGTTCACGCTCCAGTCCTGGCAGGACACGAAGGCGAAATTCAGCGCGCTGATGTCGGCTTCTGCCGCGGGTGCCGTCTTGAAGCGGCCGATGCGCGACACGCTGCTGCCGGCGGTGAACTGGTAGTAGTAGACGGTGGCCGGTTGCAGGCCGCCGATGCGGTGGCGCAGCGTGTGGTCGTAGAACTCGTAGACCGGCACGTCGGCGGTGGCGTCGGCGGTGCCCGTCAACGCGGACGTCGTGCCCAGCAGCGTGGCGTTGCCTGCGGCGCTGCTGATCTTCAGCGTCACGTTGTAGCTGCCGCCGCCCCCGGTACTGGTCACGTCATCGGCGGTGCTCGGCACGACGCGGGCCCACAGCACGGCGCCGTCGGGCTTGGGGTCGCCCGAGGCGACCGACTGCGGGAACTTGAACGTTCCGCTGGCGGCGGCGGTGGTCGGCAGCGGCGTGCTGCTGCCGGGGAAGGTTGCGGGCAAGGGCTCGATGGGCGCCCCCGCGTCGCCACCGCCGCCGCAGCCGACGAGGCTGGACAAGGCGGTGGAAGCGGTGATCAGGGCGCCCGCTTGAGCGGCGCTGCGGCGGAGAAAACTGCGGCGATCCATGATGTTTCCTCCTCAGAACTTGTAGTTGAACTGGACACCGAAGATGGTGGCCTTGGTGGTGTAGTTGCCGCGCGCGGTCGAGTAGGCGCAGTTGCACGGCGTTTCGCCGTCGCCGTCGTCGGTGGCGTTCATGGCGGCATCCTTCAGCTTCACGTGCCCGAAGGAGACGTCGACGCTGGCGTTGTCCATGAGTGCCCAGTTGGCGCCCAGGGCATACCAGGTGCGGTGCGCATCGGGCAGTGCGGGGCTGCGCGTGGCCGAGGGCACGGGCGACAAGTCCTTGCTGTAGCCGGTGCGCAGCAGCAGCGCGGGCATGACCTTCCATTGCGCCCCGACCGAGACCTTGGTGCTGTCCTTCCAGTGCTCGGCGGTGGTGGAGTCGGCGGTCGAGTTCGCGAAGTCGATGCGCAGCTGCTTCAGGCGTGAGTCGCGCGTGAACGTGAAATCGCCCATCACGGAGATCGTCGGCGTCAACTGGTGGAAGCCGTGCACGGACAGCGACTCCGGCGTGCTCACCTTGAGGCTGGCGTCGGAGTCGTTGTGGTCCAGCGCCGTCACGCCGTTGTAGGGCGCGGCGGTGACGGCCGCCAGCACGGTGGCCGGCAGGTTGCCGGGCTGCGTCCAGTCGGCGCTGCCCTTGAGCTTGTGCCCGACGCTGCTGCGATAGCTCAGGCCGACGCGCGTGCCGGCCGCGGGTTCCCACAGCAGGGCCACGTTGAGCCCCAAGCCCCAGTTCTTGCCGTTGACGGCGATGGAGCCGTCGTAGCTCGGGTCGCCGAAGATCTGCGCCGCCTGCTGCTGCAGTTGCAGGGCCAAGCCGGGTGCGCCGCCGGCGGCTGCCTGGTGGGCGGCGTTCAACAGGCCCGCCGCGTAGACGGAGGCATAGGGCACCGCGCGGCGCAGCTTGCCTTCCATGTACTGCAGGTTCAGGCCGGCCGCCAGCGACAGCTCGGGCGAAGCCTTCCAGGCGACGTTCGGGTTGATCGACAGCGACTTCAGCTCGACCGACTGCAGGTTGTAGCGCCCGCCCCAGTTGGCCGGGTAGTTGAGCTTGGTGCCCCAGGGCACGAACACGCCCAGGCCGTAGGCCAGCCCATCGGTGCCCTGGTAGCTCAGGTAGGCGTGGGGCACCGCCTGGGCCTTGGCGAAGCTCATCGTGTCGCCGGCCGTGCTCGTCGAGCGCGGTGCGAAGCCGGAGCCGGGCAGGGAGATGAAGGAGCCCTCGTCCGTGAACTTGGTCTTGGGGTCGACGTAGTCCAGCACGCCGGAGAAGTTCCAGCCCTTGAGCCGCGTGATGCCGGCAGGGTTGGCGAACAGCGTGCTCGCGTCGGCGGCCTCGGCGCCGTTGGCGTTGGCCGTGCCTTCGGCAGCAGCGCTTTGCGTGCCGAAGCGGTAGCCGGCCGAATGCGCCGTGGGGGCCGTGAGGGCCAGCGGCAGCAGCGCAAGGGTGGCCAGCGCCACTGGCAACAGGCGCACCGCGCCCGTGGAGCGGGGATGTCTTGTCATGGTTTGTCTCCGGTAATCGTGCGTAACCGGCGCAAATTGTGCGCAGTGCCGGTGTCGCGCGGACGATAAAACCGGCCGAGACAAACCCTGTCCTGGGGAGGACTCTCTAAGTGTTGGCCGGGCGCCACCGCCCGGCCACGCCAGGGATAGACTTAGGGCAGTCGCACGAGCTTGGAACGGGCCCAGTCGTCGGCCACGCGGGCCGGCGTCGAGTCGGCCGTCTGCACGCGCTGCAGCAGCTCTTCCACGCGCTCGGCGATCTTGCCGACCTCGGCCATGACCTTGGCCTCCTCACCCTCGCCGCGGTACTCGCGCGCCACGCTGATGATGCCGCCTGCGTTCACCAGGTAGTCGGGCAGGTAGCAGATGCCACGGCGCTGCAGCGCGTCGCCGTCGTCGGTCGTGGCGAGCTGGTTGTTGGCAGCGCCGGCGATCAGCTTGGCGCGCAGCGTCGGCACGGTCTTCTCGTTCAGCGAGGCGCCCAGCGCGCAGGGCGCCAGCACGTCGACGTCGGCGGCGAGGATGTCGGCCACGCTGACCGCGGTGGCGCCGAACTGCGCAACGGCGCGCTCGACTTTGGCCGCGTCCACGTCAGCCACCACCAGCTTGGCGCCGGCCTGGTGCAGGAACTCGGCCAGATGCCAGCCCACGGCCCCCAGGCCCTGCAGCGCCACGCGCACGCCTTCCAGCGAAGTGCGGCCCAGCACGAGGCGGGCGCCGGCCTGGATGGAGACGAACACGCCCCACGCCGTTTTGGGGCTGGGGTCGCCGCCGAAGGCGCCTTCGCGCGGAATGCCGCTGACGTAGGAGGTCTGGGCCTGCATGCCGCGCATGTCGGCGGTGGTCGTGCCGACGTCCTCGGCGGTGATGTAGGCGCCGGCCAGCGACTGCACCGCACGGCCGAAGGCGGCGAACAGGGCAGGGCGGTCGAACTGGCCCTGCGGCTTCAGGATGACGGCCTTGCCGCCGCCAAACGGCAGGTCGGCCAGCGCGTTCTTCAGGCTCATGCCCTGAGACAGGCGCAGCGCGTCGTTCAGCGCGGCGGCTTCGGATTCGTAGTGCCACAGGCGGCATCCGCCGAAGGCGGGGCCGCGGGCGGTGCTGTGCACGGCCAGGATGGCCTTGAGGCCGGTGGCCGGGTCGGTGGCGAGCAGCACGCGCTCGTGGGGAGGCTGCTCGGGCAGGCCGAAGATCGAGGTCGGGTTCATGGCGTTGGCGCTTTTGGCGCGGTAAGAATGAAAAAAACGGCTGCACTTGTGATGCAGCCGTCGGCGATTTTACGGACCCTGGAAGCCGCCGCTCCTCAGCGTGATGACCAGCGTGTCACGCCAGCCGCGCTCACCGGGGTCCAGCGGCTGGATGGGCGTCGTCTCGTGGATGACGCGCTGGTCGTCCAGGAGCAGCGTCGTCCATGGCTGGGTCATCGTGAAGCGCTGCCCGGCCGGGCCTGCCGCCTCGAAGACGCGGGACTCACCGCCCTTGATGTTGTGGCGGCCGACCATCAGCACGGCCACGAGATCGACGCCATCGCGGTGCGCGCCCTCGGGCGTGGGGCGGCCGATGCCGTCGCTGGTGTCGATGCGAAAGGGGTGAGCCTCGATGAACCAGGGCTGCTCGCCCTTGAGCGCCGAGGTCACGCGGGCGAGTCCGAGCAGCAGCGCCGTCCAGGCGGGCGAGGCCACCATCTCCTGCGCCAGCGGCACATACCAGCGCTGGATGCCGCCGTGCAGCGCGTTGTAGTCCAGCGGCTGCCAGTGGGCGCGATGCGGTGAAAGCGTTAGCGTGTTGCCGTCGGCGACGAAGCAGCCGTGGCGGCGGAAGCGGTAGCGGCCGCCGTCACGCAGATACCCGTCGGGCGGCA
>CAUJSJ030000124.1:0-14171 GCA_963422775.4 uncultured Roseateles sp. | reverse complement strand
GCGCGACCTGATCGACTGGACCAGCCGCGACGCGGTGCGCTTCTTCCTGATCAGCCGCAAGGCCGACACCGAATTCGTCTTCGACATCGACCTGGCGCTGAAGGCCAACGACGAGAACCCGGTGTTCTACGTGCAGTACGCGCATGCGCGCATCTGCTCGGTGATCCGCAAATGGGGCGGCGACGTGTCGACGATTGCCGACGCGGACCTGAGCCTGCTGACCGCGCCGACCGAAGAGGCGCTGATGCTCAAGCTCGCCGCCTACCCCGACATGCTGGCAGGTGCTGCCGCCGGCATCGCCCCACACGACGTGGCCTTCTACGCCCGCGACCTGGCTGGGGCCTACCACTCCTACTACGGCGCCGAGCGCGTGATGGACCAGGCCCCGGAGCTCAGCCGTGCCCGCGTCGCGCTGCTGGCCGCCACGCGCCAGGTGCTGGCCAATGCCCTGGCCATGCTCGGTGTCAGCGCGCCCGAGCAGATGAGCCGCGACACTGCGGAAACTTCGGACACCTCGAATAACTCGGAGCACGAATGAGTTCTGCATCCCACCCCGCCGGCCACAAGAACCAGAAAGGCGGCTTCGTCCTCGGGCTGATCGTCGGCCTGCTGGTCGGCCTGGCTGTCGCCCTGGGCGTGGCCCTGTACATCACCAAGGTGCCCATCCCCTTCGTGAACAAGGTGCCCCAGCGCACGGCCGAGCAGGACGCGCAGGAGACCGAGCGCAACCGCAACTGGGACCCGAACGCGCCGCTGGCCGGCAAGGCCGCTGCGCGCAGCGCCAGCGGTGTCGTCAACGCACCGGCCTTGACCGCCCCCCCGCCGCCGACCACCACGGCCAGCACCGCCGCCGCGGTGGCCAGTGCTGCGGCCACCGCGACGCTGCCGCCAGCCCAGCCCAAGGCGCCGGCCCGCCAAGACCGACGCGCCTGTCACCACGCCGACACCGGCGCCGGCCATCGCCGCCACCGGCGCGGAGGCCTACGTCTACTTCGTGCAGGCCGGCGCCTTCACCCGCCCCGAAGAGGCCGAATCACAGAAGGCCAAGCTGGCCATCCAGGGCTTCACCGCCAAGGTCATGGAGCGCGAGCAGAACGGCCGCACCGTCTACCGCGTGCGCGTCGGGCCGATGGATTCGCGCGACGAGGCCGAAGGCCTGCAGCGCAAGATTGAGGGGGCTGGCTTCGAGGCCAACCTCGTTCGTGTACAACGTTGATCACGTCTGAACCCCAAGGAAGCCTGACGCCATGAAGCGCCGCGATTTCTCCACCCTGCTCGCCGCCGCACCGCTGGCCGGCACCGCCACCTCCGCCCTCGCCCAGGGCGGCCCCATCGAGGGCCGCCAATACCTGGTGCTGAACCCGCCGCTGGCGACGACGCCGGGCAAGATCGAGGTGGTCGAGTTCTTCTGGTACGGCTGCCCACACTGCTTTGCCTTCGAGCCCGCCATCGAGGCCTGGGCCAAGCAGCTGCCGGCCGACGTGGCCTTCCGCAAGGTGCACGTGGCCTTCCGTGCCAACGTCAAGATCCACCAGCGCATGTTCTACACGCTGGAAGCCCTGGGCAAGGAAGCCGCCACCCGGCCCGCCATCTTCAACGCCATGCACCAGCAGGGCCAGACGCTGGACGACGCCAAGAGCCAGGCCAAGTTCCTCGCCCCCCTGGGCGTTGATCCGGCCAAGTACCAGGACGCCTACAACTCCTTCGGCGTGCAGACCAAATGCACCCAGGCCGAGAAGCTGTCCGAGGCCTATCGCATCGACGGCGTGCCCAGCATCGGCGTGGGTGGCCGTTTCCTGACCTCACCCAGCCAGGCCGGCGCCGGCCAGCGCCTGCCCGAGCTGGAACTGGGCCAGCGCGCGCTGCAGATCACCGACTTCCTGATCCAGCGCGCCCGAAACAAGACATGAGCGCAGCGCCGGGCCGCCCCAAGCCAGCTCGCTCCCGCTTGGCGGGCAAGGCCGCAGGCCGCAGGCCGAAGGGTGCAGACATGAAGCGGCGTGACGCGACGGCCGCCCTGATCGCCGCCGGCTTCGGTCCAGCCGTGCTCGCGCAGGGCGGCCCGGTGGAAGGCAGGCACTACGCGCGGCTGGGCCAGGTGCTGCCGGGTACCGCCGGCAAGATCGACGTCGTCGAGTTCTTCTTCTACAAGTGCCCGCACTGCAACGCCTTCGACCCGCTGCTGGAGGGCTGGGTGCATCAGCTGCCGGCCGATGTGAGCTTCCGCCGCGTGCCGGTGGGCCAGCAGGCCGTGCTCAAGCTGCACCAGCGCATGTTTTACGCGCTGGAGGCCATGGGCGCCTTGAGCCCGCAGGTGCACAGCGGCATCTTCAACGCGTTGCATCGGGGCCGCGTGGAGGCCGATGACGAAGCCGCCGTCGTCGCCCTTGTCGGCCGCCTGGGCGTGGACACGGCGAAGTTCAAGCCAGCCCTGAACTCCTTCGGCGTGCAGACCCGGATGGCCCAAGGGTTGAAGCTGGCCGAGGCGGCCGGTGTGGACACCGTGCCCGCCCTCGTCGTGGCCGGGCGCTGGCGCACTGGCCCGGGCATGGCCGGCACGCCGGGCCAGGGCGAGGCCGCCCAGGGCCAGCAGGCGCTGGCCGCGGCCGACTTTCTCGTCAAACAGGCGCGCAGCGGCACAAAGTCATGAGCTTTTGCTGGCGCACTTGCCGCCAAGGAAAGGCTGGCGAAGGCAGCAGGCCTCTAGAATGGCCTGCAACTTCCGTGCCGCCATGCAACGCCTCCTGATCCCGCTCGCATCTGCGCTCACCCTGGCGCTCGCCGCCCCTGCCGCCCAGGCGGAGAAGGCCGATCGGCTCAAGCCGATGATCTTCACGCAGGACAAGCAGGGCCGCGTGGACGGCGTGAACCAGCGCACCGAGCTGACGGGCAACGTCATCATCACCAAGGGCAGCCTGCTGCTCAAGGCCGAGAAGGTCGACGTGCAGGAGACTCGCGACGGCTACCACCAGGCCTTTGCCAGCGGTGCAGCCGGCCAGCCGGTCAGCTTCCGCCAGGCGCGCGACGTGCCCGGCGAATCCATCGAGGGCGTGGCCAACCAGCTCGAATACGACACCCGCACCGAGACTGTGCGCTTCATCGGCAGTGCCACCGTGCGCCGCCTGCGCGGCACGGCCGTGGCCGAGGAGGTGTCGGGCGCCGTCATCGTCTATGACAGCCGCACCGAGGTCTTCACACTCGAGGGCGGCAGTGCCTCGCCCAACCCCAACGGCCGCACCCGCATCGTCATGATGCCGCGCCCGCAGCAGGGAGACGAGGCGGCCTCCGCGCCAGCGGCGCCGCTGCCGCTGAAGCCGTCGACGACGCTGCAGCCTGGCAAGTCGTCGTGATGGCCGACGCGTCCGTGGCCGCCGCGACCCCGACGCCCGCCTGCGGCAGTCGGCTCGAAGCCGAGGGCCTGGCCAAGACGTATGGCGTGCGCAAGGTCGTCAAGAACGTGCATGTGCGCGTGGACTGCGGCGAGGTCGTCGGCCTGCTGGGCCCCAACGGTGCCGGCAAGACGACGAGCTTCTACATGATCGTCGGCCTCGTCCGCTCGGACGCCGGCGTCATCCGCATCGACGGCGCCGAGGTGCAGCGCCTGCCCATCCATTCGCGGGCACGCCTGGGCCTGTCCTACCTGCCGCAGGAGGCCTCGATCTTTCGCAAGCTGACCGTCGAGCAGAACATCCGCGCCGTGCTGGAGCTGCAACAGGACGACCGCGGCAAGGCGCTGTCCAAGGCCCGCATCGACGAACTGCTGAACGGCCTGTTGCACGATCTCTCCATCGAGGGCCTGCGCGACAGCCCGGCGCCGGCGCTGTCCGGCGGCGAGCGCCGCCGCGTCGAGATCGCCCGTGCGCTGGCCACGCAGCCGCGCTTCATCCTGCTGGACGAGCCCTTTGCCGGCGTGGACCCGATCGCGGTGCTGGAGATCCAGCGCATCATCGGTTTCCTCAAGAGCCGTGGCATCGGCGTGCTGATCACGGATCACAACGTGCGCGAGACGCTGGGCATCTGCGACCGCGCCTACATCATCAGTGAGGGCGCCGTGCTGGCCGAAGGCACGCCCGACGAGATCGTGGCCAATGCCGACGTGCGCAAGGTCTATCTCGGCGAACATTTCCGCATGTGACCATGAAGCAGACCCTGCAGGTCCGCCTCAGTCAGCACCTCGCGCTGACGCCCCAGTTGCAGCAATCCATCCGCTTGCTGCAGCTCTCCACGCTGGAGCTGCACCAGGAAGTCGAGCAGATGCTGGCCAGCAACCCGCTGCTCGAAACGGAGGAAGAGTTCAGCGTCAGCACGCCCGAGCTGGCCGCCAATGCACCCGCCGAATCCGCCTCCACGGCCGAGTCTGCAGCCGAGAGCAGCGGCGACAGCGATTCGGAGGCGCCGGAGCTCAGCGCCGAAGACTTCGGCGGCACCGAGCGCGAGGACTGGGAGAACGGCACCGAGCGCGACGACTTCGATGGCATCCGCGAGCTGCCCTCGAGCAGCAGTGGAAGCGGCAGCGGCAGTGGCGAAGACGACGGCGAGCGCGAGAGCCAGGAGTCGGCCGAGCTGACGCTGGCCCAGCATCTTGCCCAGCAACTCGCCGGCCACTATCTGTCGGCCGAGGATCGTGTGGTCATGCAGGTTCTCATCGAATCGCTGAACGAGGACGGCTACCTCGAAGACCCGCTGGAAGAGATTGCCGCGGCCCTGGTCGATGACGCGCAAGAGCGCGAGGAGCTGCTGGACCGCCTGCGCATCGCGCTGCACCTGCTGCAGAGCCTGGAGCCCGCCGGCATCGGCGCACGCAACCTGTCCGAGTGCCTGGTGCTGCAGCTGCGCGCGTCACGCCCCTGCCCGGCCCAGGCCCTTGCCGTCGTGATCTGCAAGGGTCATCTGGAGCTGCTGGCCCGCCGCGACATGCGTCGGCTGATGGCCGAGACGGGCGCGGACGAGACGCTGCTGCGCGAGGCGCAGGGGCTGATCACCCGGCTGGAGCCCAAGCCCGGCCGCGGCTTCGCGCAAGGCGCCGCCGCGGCCATCGTGCCCGACGTCATCGTGCGCAAGGTGGGCCGCGAGTTCCGCGTCATGCTCAACCCCGAGGTCGCGCCCAAGCTGCGCATCAACGACCTCTACGCCAACGCGCTGCGCGCCACGCGCGGCGGCATCAGCAACTCGCCGCTGGGCGGCCAGTTGCAGGAGGCGCGCTGGTTCATCAAGAACATCCAGCAGCGCTTCGACACCATCCTGCGCGTCAGCACGGCCATCGTCGAACGCCAGCGCGGCTTCTTCACGCACGGCGCGCTGGCCATGAAGCCGCTGGTGCTGCGCGAGATCGCCGACGAGCTCGGCCTGCACGAATCCACCATCTCGCGCGTGACGACGGCCAAGTACATGGCCACCAGCTGGGGCACGTTCGAGCTGAAGTATTTCTTCGGCTCAGGGCTCAGCACGGAAGCCGGCGGCGAGGCGTCCAGCACTGCCGTGCGCGCGCTGATCAAGCAGTTCGTCGCGGCCGAGGACATCAAGAAGCCGCTGTCCGACAGCGCGCTGGCGGCGATGCTGGAAGAGCAGGGCATCCAGTGCGCGCGGCGCACGGTGGCCAAGTACCGCGAGGCGATGAAGATCGCGCCGGCGAATCTGCGCAAGGCGCTCTGACCCCCGAAGTCAGTGTGTCGGGCAGCCTGACGCAGTCGCCCGACCAACCGCGAATCGACCTTGCAAATCAGCAACTTGCGCCTATGGCATGAAGTGTGCTTGAGAGTTCGCAATGGCAGGCGCCATTGCGAACCCAACCAAGAAAGCCCCGCATGCAAGCTTCAACATTCCAACGATCCTTTGTGGCCCTGGCGGCAACGCTTGCGCTGAGCGGCGCACACGCCGCGCTCGTGATCGACCAGAACGCGCCCGTGAACAACGCGCTCATGGCCTTCGTGAGCCAGCGCGACATTGCGCAGTCCTTCCAGCAATCGAACACCAACATCGCCGGTGCCGGGTTCTTCGTCCAGAACGGCGGCGGCTCGGTGAGCTATTCGCTGTACGACAGCCTCGGTGGCAGCCTGCTCGCGTCGGGGTCGGGTACGGCAACGGCCGGCAACTGGGTGGACCTGTTCTGGGGCCCCGTCTCGATCGCTGCCAACACGACCTATTTCCTCGTCGTGACCGGCGACGGCAGCATCGGCCTGGCCGGCGACGTGAACAACGGTTACTCGCGTGGCCAGGTTTATGCCAACTCGGGCTTCGGCTCATTCCCGAGTTTCGACTACACGTTCCGCACCTATGCGGAAGACAACCTGACGTCCACCGTGCCGGAGCCGCAGTCGCTCGCGCTGGCGTGCCTGGCACTGGCCGGACTGGGCCTGGCGCGTCGTCGCAAGTCGATCTGAATTGGGCGGCGGATCACCCCGCCGACGCAACAAAGGCCGCGCAAGCGGCCTTTTTCATTTCGGCGCGTACTGGATGGACTCACGCGCCCCGAGGACCCCGCTCGCCGTCAGTCCTTCGACATTCCCGTCTCCGGCGCCAGGGGCTCGAACACGAACCGCATCCCCCGCGTGTAGCTCTCCGCCTTGGTGCCCGCATGCCGCTCGCCGTCGATGGTGCGGCTCTGGAACACCAGTCCCGGATGCTTCAGCTCCGGCAGCAGCGCCTGGTAGCGCTGGATGCCGGCCAGGAAGCCCGGCCACTCGTACTCGGCGCCGGTCACGTACAGCCGCGCCTTGATGGGCTTGCCCGTCGCGGCATAGGCTTTGGCCTGGCCGATGATCCAGTCGTTGCCCACCACCACCGCCGGGCTGGCGGCGATGTAGCCCTTGAAGAGATCGGGTTTGGCATACATCGCGTGCAGCACGAACAGGCCGCCCAGTGAGCTGCCGGCCACATAGCGCTGGGCCGGGTCGGCGCGGTAGTCGCGCTCCACGAGGGGGAAGATGTCCTTCTCGAGCGACGCCAGGAACTGGTCGGCATGACCCGCACCCGGCTCTTTGGGGCCCAGCGGCCGGGGCGACAGCTCCCACACCCGCAACGCGCCGTGGTCGAGGTTCTTGCCGGCGTAGCCCAGGCCCACCGTGATGAACTCGGGCACGACGCGGTCGTAGTTCAAGTTGCTGTAGGAGCTGACCACGGTCGAGAAGTCCCAGTAGCCGTCGGTCACGTAGAGCACGGGGTAGCGGCGCTTGGGGTCCTTGGCAAACGACGCCGGCAGGTGGACGTGCAGCTGGTAGCTGCGGCCGTCGGCGTTCGCGGGAAGGTCGCGCACCAGGGTGTTGGGCACGGTGTGCGGCGGGTAGGCCGGCGCAGGCTCGGCGGCCGGCGCCTGCAGCGCGCTGAACAGGCAGGCCAGGGTCAGGACGATGCGTTTCATGGCGTGAATCGAGCTGCGGATAACGCTGTCCAGTTTAGGGGCGCGGGAGATGCGGCGGCGTGCCGGACGGCCGGCGCGTCGGTGCGCTTTACAGACGGCCACGCGCCACACCACCGCGCTCCCCGATACCCCCCTAACTTGTTGATTCTGCAAGGCAAGGATGGGCTGGCACGAAATTTGTAACTAGGGATTGCAATCGACGGGAATTGACCTATGAGCCCTCGACTGCGGCACCCTCCATCACGAGCACAACGTCCATGAACATCAAGAACATCCTCTGCGCTGCCATCACCACCTTGGCCGCAAGCACCGCCCTGGCAGGCGTGGTGTACAGCGAAAACTTCGATGGCGGCTTCGCCAGCACGAACTGGTCGCGTGGCGATGCCTACTGGTCCAACTGCTCGTTCCAGGGCAACTGCGTGCTCGCCTCCGGCGGCCAGAGCGGCGCCTACTTCAACCTGGGCACGCGCACCGGCCCTGAGCCCGATCACCGCTTCTTCATCAGCTCGTCCTTCGGCGTCAGTGCCAACACCGACTACACGGTGACCTTCTTCGTGCGCGACAACTACGCGGGCTTCGCGCCCTACAACGTGCCCATTCAAGTCCAGGTGAATGGCGCCAACGTCGGCGGCATCGTGAAGGCCTCCGTGGGTGGCTGGAATGAGATTGACCTGCTGTGGAACTCCGGCGCCGCCACGACGGCCCAACTGGCGCTGAAGAACGAGTACCAGCTCTCCGGCTACTACCAGGGCGGCGGCTCGCATGACTGGGGCTTCGGCAACGACTTCGCCGTCGACACGATCTCCGTCTCGGGCCAGGCAGCCGCCGCCCGACTGCCCGAGCCCGCCTCCCCCGCACTCGTGGGCCTCGCGCTCGCCGGCCTGAGCCTGACGCGCCGCCGCAAGGCCTGACGTCGCCCGGCCTGACCGCCGCGCACAGCCCGCCCGACCGGCGGGCTTTTTTCTGCCCGCCCGCCGCCGCCGCGCACGCTCGGCATCCCTTTGGGCAGGTACACGGCGCGGGAGGCGGCGACAATCCGTAGCGTGAGCCTGCCCAACAAACTTTCCCTGTTCGTGTCCTGTGCCGGCGGCGTCGAGCCGCTGCTGGAGGAGGAACTCAAACGATTCCTGCCGCCCGGCGTGCGCAGCAAGGTGGAGCCCTTGCGTGGCGGCTGCGGCGTCACCGGCACGCTCGAGGACGCGATGCGCATCAACCTCGAAAGCCGGCTCGCGCAGCGCGTGCTCATCGAGCTCATCGAAGGGCCTTACCGCCACGAGGAAGACCTCTACGCGCTGGCCCGCCGCGTCGACTGGCGCGACTGGATCACGCCCCGGGAAACGATCCGCGTCGACACCATCGCGCAGCGCTCGCCCCTGAAGAGCCTGAACTTCACGACGCTGCGCATCAAGGACGCGATCTGCGACCAGCTTCGCGAGCACACCGGCGAGCGCCCCAGCGTGGACACCCATTCGCCCGACCTGCCCGTGCTGCTGCATGTCGGCCCCGAGCGCGCGGCGCTGTACGTGGACACCTCCGGCGAGCCCCTCTTCAAGCGGGGCTGGCGCGTCGACAAGGGCGATGCGCCGCTGAAGGAAACGCTGGCCGCCGCCATGCTCGCTGCCGCCGGCTGGCGCGGTGAGAGCGCACTGCACGACCCCTGCTGCGGTTCCGGCACCATCCCCATCGAGGCCGCGCTGATCGCCTGCGACTCCGCGCCGGGCCTCACCCGTCGCTTCGCCTTCGAGCGCCAGATCCCGTTCTCGACGCCCGCGATGAAGACGAGTTGGGCCGCCATGACCCAGGCCGCCCGCGCCCGCATCCACGCGCCCGCCGTGCCCATCTACGCCAGCGACGTGGCCTTCCGGATGGTCGACTTCGCGCGCCGCAACGCCGAGCGCGCGGGCGTGGCCGCCTACATCCAGTTCAACGGCGGCGACGCGCTGGAACGACCTGCGCCCCAGTTGCCCGAAGGCATGGCCGGCAGCATCCTGATGAACCCGCCCTACGGCGAGCGCATCGAGGTGCGCGGCAAGGCGGCCATGTCCCGCGACGCGCAAGGCTCCGAGGAACTGGACGCCGGCGACGACTTCTTCCCGCGCCTGGCGGCGCACTGGAAGCGCCAGTACACCGGCAACCCGGCCGGGTGGACGGCTTGGATGCTCAGCCCCGACATGAAGCTGCCGAGCAAGATGAGGCTGAAGGAATCGCGCCGCGTGCCGATGTGGAACGGCCCCATTGAATGCCGGCTGTTCCGCTTCGACCTCGTCAAGGGCTCGGCGCGCAAGCCGGCTGAAGGCGATGCGGCCGCGTGAACTGATCGCCGCCGCAGCGCTCGCCCTGGCGGCGGTCGCGACCCAGGCCGAGCCCTGCACGCTGGTCTTCGGCCAGGGCCGCAACCCGCCGCTCAAGGGCGGGCCGGACTGGGACGACCTGAACCAGCGCTTCAATGCCGCCGTGGCCAACACCCTGGATGCCGACGGCCGGCGCGTCATCCCGATGACGGCCTCCAGCGTGCAGATCGACCCCGAGTCCGCTGGCGTCGCACTGCTGCGAGAGGCCGACCGCCTGGGCTGCGCCACCCTCGTCGAGACCGCCATCTTTGCCGACGACCAGGACGCGCTGGTGCTGCGACTGCGCGTCTACCCGCTGCTGCCGGCGCTGGGCGATGGCGGATCCATCGTCGGCTTGCGCATCGGTGCACCGTTGTTCGTGACGCAGCGCGACCAGGCCCCGAAGACGCTGCTACGGCTCAGACCCGAGCTGGTCGGGCAGCAGATGGCCGCCGAATACCTTCAGCACGACCGGCGCTGATGCATGGCCAGGCCCGCCAAGGCCGCGGCGCACAGCGCGATGGGCACGAGGCTGGCCCAGTTCATCCATTGCCAGCCACCGGTCGTGACGAGGGCGCCCGAAGAGAACGCGGTCAGCGTCATCGTCGCGTAGACGCCGGTATCCAGCAGGCCCTGCGCGCGCGTCTTCTCCTCTGGCCGGTAGGCCTGCGTGAACAGCGAGGTGCCGCCGATGTAGAGGAAGTTCCAGCCCACGCCCAGCAGCAGCAATGCGCCGAGGAAGTGGTCCAGGTCCTGGCCCGACAGCGCGAAGGCGACGCAGCCGAGATTGAGCGCCACGCCGGCCCACATGACGGGCAGAACCCCCAGGCGCTTGATCAGCGACCCCGTGAAGAAGCTGGGCACGAACATGCCCAGCACATGCCATTGCAGCACCATGCCGGCATCCGCGAACGGCAGGCCGCACTGACCCATCGCGATGGGCGTGGCGGCCATCAGCAGATTCATGACGCCGTAACCGAGCGCACTCGCGGCCAGGGCGACCATGAAGACGGGTTGTCGCAGCAGCTCGGCGCTGGGCCGGCCACCGGCGCCGGGCGCGGGCCGGACCAGTGCCGGGAAATCGATCAGCGAGATGAGTACAAGCCCGGCCAGCGCCACGCCGATCAGCAGCAGGTAGGCGCCGGCAAACGGGGCGACGAGCAAGTTCTTGCTGGTGCCCGCCAGCCAGGGGCCGAGCACGGCGCCGAGGCAACCGCCCGCCAGCACCCAGGAGATGGCCGCCTCGCGCTTTTCCGGTGCAACGAGTTCGGTCGCCGCGAAGCGGTAGAGCGCCGCACCGGCGTTGTAGTAGCCGGCGATCAGCGTCGCCAGCACGACGCCCCAGAACTGCTGGTGCAGCACGCTCCACAGCGCGACGGCGCAACTGGCAACGGCCACCAGCAGTCCGATCTGGAAACCGCGCCGGCGCCCGAAGCGCAATTGGTGGCGGCCGACCATGCGCGCCATCAGCGCGCCGCCGGCCACGTAGGCGCAGATCGGCAGCGTCGCCATCCACGGCCGCGGCGCCAGCGCCAGGCCGACCAGGCCGTTGATGGCCATGAAGCAGATGTTGTTGGTGAGGAAGAGGCCCTGGGCGAGGACGAGGAGGGCCAACTTTCTGTTCACGACAAGGCGAGCCAGGACAGCACTGCAAGCGGCGCGGTGTCGGCGCGCAGCACGCGCGGACCGAGGGTGACGGCCGCGAAACCACGGGCGCGGGCGGCGTCTTCCTCCGCGTCGCTCAGCCCGCCTTCAGGGCCGCTGAGCAAGAGCGCGTGCTGCTGCGCAAAGGCAGCCAGAGGCTGCGCCGCACGCGGGCTCAGCAGGCCGCGCCATTCGGCCCCTGGCTGCGGGAGGGCAGCAAGCCAGGCGGCCAGAGGCATGACCGGCTCGACGCGCATCGGCACCGTGCGCCCGCTCTGCTCGGCCGCGGCAACGGCCACGCCCTGCCAGTGAGCCCGCTTCTTGTCTGCCCGCTCGCCATTCAGGCGCAGCACCGAGCGCTCGCTCATCAGCGGCTGGATGACGGCGGCCCCGAGCTCGGTGGCCTTCTCGACGACGAAGTCCATGCGGTCGTTGGCCGGCATGACGATGGCCAGCGTCACGGCGCGCGCCAGTTCGCGTTGCGGCTGCTCCGCCCGGATCAGCTTCACGCGCACCTCGCTGCGGCCCATGGCCGTGACCTCGGCCTGCCATTCGGGGCCACTGCCGTCGAACAAGGTCAGCGCGTCGCCCGGCTGCAGGCGCAGCACCTGGACATGGCGCGCCGCACCGGGTGGCAGGGCGATGTCGCCATCGGTGGCTGCGAGGGGCTGGTCGACGAAGAAGCGGGGCAAGGCGAAATGGACTGGGCTGACGGCCCGCCAGTGTCCCAGATCGGCCGATCAGCGCAGGCCGAGCGCGTCGCGCACGGCAGCGGCGGCAGCCTCGCCCTTGACCTTCTGCACGCGCTCGACAAGCTGCAAGGCCAGGGACTGCAGCGTCGCCAGGCTGTCGGCCCGCTCCACCTCCAGCGCGAAGGCATAGCCCTTGAACGGGCCGAGAAGCTTGGTCGCCTCGCCGCTCAGATAGGTGTACAGGGCGGCACGGTCCAGCAGCGGTGAACCGCCCGCGATGGCCGGGCTGCCGTATGCGGGGGCCGGTACAGCGGGAGCAGCCACCGGTGCCGACGCGGGCTGCGGCGGCGCAGGCTGACCACTGACGCCCTGGGGCGCGATCAACCCATGCTGGCGCAAGGTTTCGAGATCGGCCTCGGTCGCCCCGGTGACCATGCGTACCCAGTCCCCCGCCACCTTGCTGGCGTCCAGCACGAGCAGCAGATTGCGCGCGGTGCGGGACAGCGGGAGGGCACGCGCGCGGATTTCCGCGCGGCCGGCGTCGGTCTTGGAATGCAGTTGGTCGAGCACGTTGTGGGACCTCGCCCACGGACGGGATCACCGCTCGCAGGCCATCGGGGGAAGCTTCAGCGCTTGTCCCGCAACTCCCTGCGCAAAATTTTGCCCACGGGCGTCTTGGGCAGCTCGGTGCGGAACTCAACAATCTTGGGGCGTTTGTAGCCTGTCAGGTTGGCTTCGCAATAGGCCCGCACGTCGGCCTCGGTCACATTCGGGTCTTTCTTCACGATGACGACCTTCACGGCCTCGCCCGCCTTGGCGTCCGGCACCCCGACGGCCGCGCATTCGAGCACGCCCGGCATCTGCGTTAGCACGTCCTCGACCTCGTTCGGGTACACGTTGAACCCGCTGACGAGGATCATGTCCTTCTTGCGGTCGACGATCTTGAAATAACCGCGTTCGTCGACGGTGCCGATGTCACCGGTGCGGAAGAAGCCGTCGGCCGTCATGACCTTGGCCGTTTCGTCCGGGCGCTGCCAGTAGCCGGCCATGACCTGCGGGCCTCGGATCGCGATCTCGCCGGGCTGGCCCATCGGCACTTCGTTGCCGTCGTCGTCCAGCAACTGCAGCTCGGTCAACGGCATCGGCAGGCCGATGGTGCCGCTGTAGGCGGTGCTGTCGGTCGGGTTGCAGGTGGCCGACGGCGAGGTTTCCGACAGGCCGTAGCCTTCCACGATGGGGCAACCGGTCTTTTCAAGCCACAGCTTGGCCGTGGCCTGCTGCACGGCCATGCCGCCGCCCACCGAGATGACCAGCTTGCTCCAGTCCACCGTGCCGAATTCGGCGTGGTTGGCCATGGCCATGGAAGAGGGTGTTGACCGCCGGGAAGCTGTGGAAGCGGTGTGCGCTCAGCTCCTTGAAGACGGCCGGCAGGTCACGCGGATTCGGGATCAACACATTGGCACCGCCCATGTGCATGGACAGCATCATGTTCGTGTTGAAACCGAAGATGTGGTACAGCGGCAGCGCGCAGATGGTGACGACCTGCTCGCCCTTGGGGATCTTCTTGAGCGCCGGCTGGTACCAGGCTTCGCTCTGCAGGATGTTGGCAACCAGGTTGCGGTGCAGCAGCACGGCACCCTTGGACACCCCGGTCGTGCCGCCGGTGTACTGCAGCACGGCGATGTCGTCCGGGCCCAGCTTGGGCGCTTTGTAGGTCAGGCCGCGGCCCTTGGCGACGGCGTCGTTGAAGCGCACGGCGCCGGGCAGCTCGAAGGCCGGCACCATCTTCTTCACCTTGCGCACGACGTAGTTGACGATGCTGCCCTTGACCAGGCCCAGCATGTCGCCCATCGCGGCCAGGATGATGTGCTTGGTCGGCACGTTCTTGATGACCTGCTGCAGCACCGAGGCGAAGTTCTCGATGATGACGATGGCCTTGGCGCCGGAGTCCTTGAGCTGGTGCTCCAGTTCGCGCGGCGTGTACAGCGGGTTGACGTTGACGACGACGAAGCCCGCGCGCAGCACGGCGGCCACGGCCACCGGGTACTGGAACAGGTTGGGCATCATCAGCGCGACGCGGTCGCCCTTTTCCAGGCCCAGGCTCTGCAGGTAGGCGGCCAGCGCGCGCGAGGCCTCGTCCACCTGCGC
>CAUJSJ030000123.1:0-19090 GCA_963422775.4 uncultured Roseateles sp. | reverse complement strand
GTCCAGGTCCAGCACGACGAGGGCCAGCGGCTCGTCGTAGCGGCGCGCCATCGAGATCAGGTCCACCGAGCGCGTGGTGAAGGCGGCGCGGTCGGTCAGGCCGGTCAGGCCGTCGGTCTGGGCCAGGCGCGCAAGCTCGGCCTCGATCTGGCCGCGCCAGGCCAGCAACAGCATGGGCAGGGCCAGCAGCAGCGCGAGCTGGCCGGTGAGTGCGAGCAGCAGGTCGGGCGACGCCGACGGGCTGCCGAACTCGGTGACGGCGGCGCGGCTGAGCATGGCGGCCAGCAGTGGCAGCACCGCGGCCAGGCCCAGCAGCCGCCAGCGCCGGCTGTTCAGGCCCTGCACCACGGTGCTGCGGCCGGGCAGCGTCAGTGCGACACCCAGCCAGGCGAGCTGCGCGCCGAGGATGACGTCGGCCAGCGTCTGCGCGTCCTGGTGGTCGGCGCCCAGCAGCGCATGGCCGGCGCCCAGCAGCAGCGCCGCGGCCGCCATCGCCCAGCGCCCGGGCCGCGGCGTCAGCCACAGCCCCAGGGCCCACCACAGCGCGGACAGCCCCAGGCTGAGGACGGCCATGCCCGCGCTCTGCAGCGAACCGGACCCGCCGAAGCGGCCGCTCAGGGCCGGGCTGACGAGGGCCAGGCCGACGGCCAGCGCCAGCATGCCCAGCTGCGCCCAGCGCCCGCCGGCATTCGCGCCGCGCCAGCCGATCAGTGTGATGAGCACCAGCGCCGCGGCCAGCGCCTGCATCGGCATCAGCGCGAACAGGGCTTGCGTGAAACTCATTTCTTGACGGGGATGGGCGTGCCGCGATCCACCGGAACCGCGGTGATGCTGTTCTGCGGCGAGCCGTCGATGAGGCGGTCGGAGTAGGTCAGGTAGACCAGCGTGTTGCGCGCCGGGTCGACCAAGCGAACGATGCGCAGCCGCTTGAAGACCAGCGAGATGCGCTCGTTGAAGACCTCTTCCTGGCGCGGCAGCGCCTGACTGATCGTGATCGGCCCGACCTGGCGGCAGGCGATGGAGGCCTCCGCCTTGTCCTCGGCCAGGCCGATGGCGCCCTTGATGCCACCCGTCTTGGCGCGCGACACGTAGCAGGTGACGCCCTGCACCTTGGGGTCGTCGTGTGCATCGACGACGACCTTGTGGTCGGGGCCGATGAGCTTGAAGGCGGTGTCGACCGAGCCGATGGGTTCCGCGCCGGCAAACCCGGCAGCGGCGAGCAGGACAACCAGGGCAGCATGTTTCATCGGGTCAGTCTAAAGCGCGCAGGCACCGGCAGGGGCCGGCACGGCGGTCTGGCGCCCGCTGAAGCGCGGCTGCTCCGGGCGGCCCAGATCGAAGTGGCTGAGCTGGTCGCTGCGCTGGTTGCAGACGTAGAGGTGGCGGCCGGCGCGGCAGGCGCTGCGCGGGTAGCTGCCGTGCACCCAGTGGTGGTCCAGCAGGCGCGGCCGGCGCGGCTGGGCCAGGGAGAGGACGGCCAGGCTGTCGTGCAGGCGATTCAGCGCGTAGAGGTGGCGGCCGCCTGGCGCGACGAGCAGGTCGGACGCGTAACTGGTGCCTGCGAAGCCCTCCGGCAGCACGGAGATCTCGTCGAGCAGTCGCGGCCCCTGGGGCGTCAGCTCGACGGTCGACAGCGTGGACGACTCCTCCTGCAGCACGTAGACCCAGCGCGGGTCCTCGGGGTGAAAGGCGAAGTGGCGCGGGCCCGAGCCCGGGCTGAGCGCGAGTTCCTGCGCTGCCGTCTGCGGTGCACCGGCCGCGAGCGGCCAGACGAGCAGGCGGTCGCGGCCCAGGTCGGTGCCCAGCAGCCAGCGGCCGTCGGGGCTGGCCTGGATCATGTGGGCGTGTGGCGCGTCATGGCCGCTGCGGGCCTGGCTGCCGGGCGGCGCCTTGGCGGCCTGCGGCGGGCCGGGGCGGCAGTCGGGGCCGGTGCAGCTGGGCCAGCTCGCGGCAGGCCCCAGTCGGCCATCGGCCTGCAGGGGCAAGGCGGCGAAGCGCGCGTCGCCGTAGTGGGCGACCCAGGCGTGGCCCGCACTCAGCGACAGCTGTGCCGGGCTGCGGCCGCCGCTGGGCTGGCGCTGCAGCAGTTCGAGCCGGCCGGCGCCGTCCTGGGCGTAGACGGCGATGTGGTCGCCGCCTTCCTCCGTGGCATAGACGTGGGCGCCGTGGGCGGCCAGCCAGCTCGGGCTGTTGGCGTTGGCGGTGAGGCCCAGGGCCTTCAGGCTGCCGTCCGCGGCGATGGCGAAGCTGTACAGGCCCTGGCCCAGCGGCGCGTAGGTGCCGACGTGCAGGAAGCGCGAGGGAGTGGTGGCGGTGGCGGGCATCAGCGTGGCGGCGGGAAGGCTCAGCAGCAGGCGGCGTTTCATCAGGAGAACTGGGTCGTGATCGCGTCGACGACGCGGTCGTCCTCGTCGACGACGGCCATCCAGGCCCATTTGTCGAAGGTGGTGCAAGGGTGGGACGGCCCCAGCGCCACGCGCTCGCCGACGGCCGGGCCGTCGCAGGCGGCCGGGTCCCAGCGCAGGTAGGCGTGCTGGTCGTTCAGGCCAGTCACGCGCCAGCCGGCCGGCGCCGGCAGCCGCGCGGCGCCCTGCAGATGCCAGACCGGCAGCGGCCAGCCCGCGTCGAAGGACAGGTCGCGGCGACCGGCATTCAGCAGGGCCAGACCGGGCTCGGGACAGGACAGCACCTGGGTCCAGACTTCCAGCGCCGGCTGCAGGCTGGGTGAGCTCAGCGGTGTGCCCATGCGCTCGTCCATCGTCTGCATGTAGCGGCCGTAGTGCTCGTGGTCGTGGCAGACATAGCAGCCCGAGCGCAACAGGCCCAACCGGTGGGGCCCGCCGGCCAGTACCGGCGCGACGAGGTCGAAGGCGGCCGAGCCGCCGCCGCTGAGCCACATCGGCCGGGCGTCGGCGTCGAGCAGGCCTTCGGCCTCGATGGCATCCAGCAGGGCCTGGATGCGCGCCCGCCATTGCTGCATCAGCGCGAGGTCGGGCGCGCTTTCGCCCTTGATCTGCAGGCCCTCGTAGAAGCCGATGCCGCGCAGCCGCAGCGCCGGGTGGGTCTTGAGGGCGCGGGCCAGGGCCAGCGCCGGGCCGTGCTCACGCACGCCGCAGCGCGAGGTGCCGAGGTCGATCAGCACGTCGATGCGGGCTTCGCCAGTACCCAACTGGGCCCAGTGCGCGGCCAGCAGATCCAGCTGGGCCTGCGAGTCGACGAAGAAGGCCAGCTCCAGGCCCGGGTGGCGGCGGCGCAGGTCCAGCAGTTCGGCCAGGTCGGCCGCGCTGACGAGCTGGTTGGCGATCAGCGCCCGGCGCGCGCCCGCGGCCAGGCCCAGGCGCAGCTGGTGCACGTTGGCGAAGGTCAGGCCCCAGGCGCCGGCGTCGAGCTGGCGGCGGAACAGCTGCGGGCTCATCGTCGTCTTGCCGTGCGGCGCGAGCTGCACGCCGTGGCGCTCGGCGAATGCCTGCATCCAGGCGATGTTGTGGGCCAGGGCCTGCCGGCGCACGGCGGCCAGCGGCGTCGGCAGCGCATGCAGCGTCCAGCCGCGCTGGGCCACGTCGGCGAGCGGCAGCGGCTGCTGCAGCGCCGGGAAGCCCTTCAGCCAGGGGCCCAGCCAGCCGGGGCGGGGAGTGTCTGCGTCGTGATCCATGCCGACATCATCAGCGAACGACGCGGAGCGCCCGGGGCAGCACGCGCACCGAGATGTCGGTCGCCGAGGGCAGGGGTTCGCCATCGACGGCCAGCGGCACCGGGGCAGGGCTGGTCAGGCGCAAGGTCTTGAAGGCGCTCAGCCTCACCTTGCGGTGGCGCAGGTGCAGGCCGGTCAGCAGCAGCGGCATCATGGCCAGCGCGCCCAGCCGGCCGAAGGCGCCCACGCGCAGCAGCTGCAGCTCGCCGTCGTCGATGCGCGCGCCCGGCGCGGCCGGCATGCCGCTGCCGTAGCTCGGCGTGTTCAGGCTGGAGGCGAACAGCATCGGCCCCTCGTGCAGCAGCTGGCCGTCGGCCTCGATGCGCAGCGGGTAGACGCGCAGCCGGCCGATCTCGTTCAACGTCGCCCACAGGTAGCGCGGCTGGCCGCGCAGCCAGTTGGGCGCGGCCTGGGCGCGGATGGCGATGGCTGCGTCGAAGCCGGCCGTCAGGCTGGACATGAAGAGCTGGGTGCCGCCCGCGGCCGTCGTGATCTCGCCGAGGTCCATCGCCGTGGCCGGCGCGCGCTGGGCATGGGCCAGCGCCTCGCGCCAGCTCATGCGGGCCAGGCCCAGCGCGCGGGCCAGGTCGTTGCCGGTGCCGCCGGGCAGCAGGGCGAGCTGCAGCTTGCGGGCCACCAGGGCCGGCAGCAGCTGGTGCACGGTGCCGTCGCCGCCGGCGACGATGACGCGGCTGCCCTCGGGCAGTGCCAGCAGGCGCTGGCGCGCGGCGGCCACGTTCTCGGGCAGCACCAGCGGCACCTGGGGCAGGGCCTCGCGCAGCGGCTCTGCGAGGGCGGCGCAGCGGCCGTTGGCGGCGCGCGGGTTCAGCAGACAGAGCGCGGGCATCAGGGCCGGTGTCAGAGCGGGGGCGATCACACCCCGGATTGGAATTGCGCACGCACCCTTGCGCCATCGGCGCAGACCCTGGCGCTGCGCCGCGCCGGCCCTGCCTACACTGGGCGCTACAAGCCACAACTACGAACGAGGCGCCGCCCGCGCATGTCGCTGCACGTCCCCACCCTGGTGTTGATGCTCGTCCTGGGCTTCGGCCTGCTGACGCTGCAGCTGTGGATGGCCGGGCGCGGCGCCCTGAACCGCGGTGAACTCAAGCGCCTGGGCTGGGCGGGGCTGGCCTTCTGCATCGGCTTTGCCTTCTTTGCGCTGCGGCCCTGGCTGCCGGGCTGGGCCGTGGTGCTGGGCGGCAACTGGCTGCTGATGGCGGGGCTGGCGGGCTTCGCGTCGGCCGTGTCGCGACATCTGCTGAACCGCGGGCTGCCGGTCTGGCACCACTGGCTGCTGCTGGGCGCGGCGCTGGCCGTGCCGGCGGTGCTGGACGTCTCGCCGCCGGTGCGGGCCGGCGCAATGTCGGCGGCGATGGGCGCGCTGCTGCTGCCTGCCACGCTGGCGTCGTTGCGGCTGGGCTGGCGCGGCGAGCTGAGCTTTCGCGTCGTCGCGCTGATGCTGCTGCTGGCCGGCCTGGCGCTGTGGCTGCGCGTGGGTGTCGCGGCCTGGTGGCTGCGCGCCGGGCCTGCCGCGGCCGAGCCCTGGCAGACCTGGAGCGGCGCCATCTTCATGCTGGCCTTCATGGCCGTGCTGGCGGCGGGCTTCGGCTTCGTGCTGGCCAACTTCGAGCGCATGGCCAGCCAGATGCGCAAGCTCGCCAGCGTCGACGGGCTGACCGGCGCGGTCAACCACAACACCACGGTGTCGCTGCTGGCCCACGCGATGGAGCGCGGGCGCCGCGAGGGCCAGCAGGTCGGCTTCGTCATGCTGGACCTCGATCACTTCAAGCGCGTCAACGACCAGCATGGGCATGCCGTGGGCGACCAGGTGCTGAAGGCCGTGGCCGCCTGCACGCGCTCGCGGCTGCGCGGCTCGGACGTGCTCGGTCGCCTGGGCGGCGAGGAGTTCGGCCTGGTGCTGCCGGCCACGGGGGCAGCCGGCGCCAGGCACCTGGCCGAGCAGGTGCGCCTGGCCGTCGAGGCGTTGGAGCTGCAGGGCGATGGCGGGCGGCCGCTGCGCGTGACGCTGTCGGCCGGCGTGGCCGAGGCGGCGCGCAGCGACACGCCGGAGACGCTGATGCACCTGGCCGACAAGGCCCTGTACCAGGCCAAGCAGAAGGGCCGCAACCGCGTCGTGGTGGCGGACGACTGGATGCGCAATTCGACGCTGCAGTCCGTGGTCGGTTGATCAGCAGTTCTCGTATTTCCAGTGCCTGGACTTGCCCTCGGACAGCCACTCCACGGCCTGGGCAATGCGCTTGGCGCGGGTCTCGTCGCGCTTGGCCTCCAGCACCCACTCCAGGTAGTCGCGCTGCTTGCTGGGTGGGAAGGCGTCGTAGTGCTGCCGGGCGGGCTTGACCTTGGCGAGCGCGGCGGCGAAGTCGTCGGGCATCTCTAACTGCTCCCGCGGCGCGCGGTCGGGTTTGGTGGCGCGCGGTGCGCCGGCCTGCAGCAGCGCGGCGGCGGCCTTGATCTGCTTGCGCAGCTCAGCGCGGCTGGGCAAGTCGGCGAGCGACATGATGCGGCCGAAATCTCCCATCGCGCCGGGCTGGCCGGCCTGCGCGCCCTCGCGCTCCCAGAAGCTGAAGGCGCAGTGCGCCTTGAAGGCCGACATGCCTGCCAGCAGCTTGCCGTCCAGCATGAAGTGGGGGCGGCTCCACTTGATGGTCTCGACGACGCCTGGGCAGGCGGCGTGCACGTCCTCGCGCAGCCGCGTCAGGATCGGCAGTGCGAACTCGGGTACGCCGGCCAGGTAGGCGTCGATGCGGGCGTCGAGCGTGGGCATGGTTACTCGCTGCGGTTGAGGTGGCGTTCGATGCGGCGGTCGGGGATCAGCCAGAGCGCCGCGGCAATGGCGTAGCCGGCCAGCGACAGGCCCACATGCACGAAGGCCAGCGCGATGGCCGACAGGTAGATGACCGGAGAGATCTTGCCCTTCCAGTCCTTGCCCAGGGCCTCGGCCAGCGCCGTGTTGTTGCCGGGGATGCACAGCAGCGCGCGTTGCAGCAGCACCCAGGCCAGGGCCGCCATGACCAGCACGCCGCCGTAGACGGCCACCGGCAGCGGCGCGAAGTGGTTCTCGCCCATCCAGCCGGTGGCGAAGGGCAGCAGCGACAGCCAGAACAGCAGGTGCAGGTTGGGCCACAGCACGCCGCCGTTGATCTTGTGCACGGCGTGCAGCAGATGGTGGTGGTTGTTCCAGTAGATGCCGACATAGACGAAGCTCAGCACATAGGACAGCAGCACCGGCCACAGCGGCTGGAGGGCCTCCCAGTCGCTGCCGTGCGGCACCTTCATCTCCAGCACCATGATGGTGATGATGATGGCGATGACGCCGTCGCTGAAGGCTTCGAGGCGGGTCTTGTTCATGCGCAAAGGGGGTGGTTTCGGCCAGTCTAGACTTCCGGCCCCTGCCTCTTCCCTCCGGACTGACCCTTGCGACGCGTGCTGCCCCTGCTGTTGTTCGCCGCCTCGACGAGCTGGGCCCAGCTGCCCTCGCTGACGCTGGAGCAGCTGCCGCGCCCGACCATGCCGCCCGGCGAGCGCGGCCCCGTCGTGCCGGCCCAAGTGGAGCGCTGGCGCCAGGACGCCAAGGCGCTGGAGTACGGCGACGGCGTCAAGCGCGACGAGGTTGCCGCCGCCAAGCTCTACTGCCGCGCCGCGCGCTACGGCGATGCCGAGGCGCAGTACAGCCTGGGCTGGATGCTGACGAACGCGCGCGGCATCCAGCGCAACGACGCCGAGGCCGCCCACATGTTCGCGGCCGCTGCCGAGCAGGGCATGGATCAAGCCCAGAACATGCTGGACCGCATGGGCGGCACCCCGCTGGGCGACCCGCCACCCTGCCTGCGCCCGCCGGAGACCGACCCGCCGGTGGCCGTGGCGGCTGCGCCCGCCGCGCGCGGCGCCAGGCCCGTCTCGCTGTGGGCCACGCTGCCGCTGCCGCCCAACGCGCCGCCGGCGGTCGTCAACTACGTGAAGCTGCTGGCGCCGGAGTACCAGCTTGCCCCCGCGCTGGTGCTGGCGGTGATGGCCCAGGAGTCCAACTTCGACCCGCTGGCCGAGTCGCCCAAGAAGGCGCAGGGCTTGATGCAGCTGATGCCCGACACGGCATTGCGTTTCAGGGTCACCAAGCTGCGTGACCCGTCGCAGAACATCCGTGCCGGCATGGCCTATCTGCGCTGGCTGCTGGCCTATTTCGAGGGCGACGTGATGCTGGCGCTGGCCGGCTACAACGCCGGCGAGAAGGCGGTGGACCGCTACCTCGGCGTGCCGCCCTATGCCGAGACGCGGCTGTACGTGCGCAAGATCATGGCCGCCACGGGCGGGCAGCGCCTGCACCCTTTCGACGCCGCCCAGACGCCGCCGTCGCCGATGGTGCTGCGGGTCAAGGCGGCGATGCAGGCGCTGCAGTCGCGTTGAAGCGCCGGGCCGCCGTGAGATAAATCATGGCGCCACCGGACGGCGTTGTCCTGAACCGGCAGGACGCAGGCATCGTGCCGACTGGCACCGAAACGGTCTTTCATGGAATCCCTGCACGTCGACACGCTGCTGAATGTCTACCAGCTGGTCACGGCGATGCTGGCGCTGGCAACGCTTGGCGGCGCCTGGCATCTGAAGTCCGAACGCGCGCTGTGGTTCTGGGCTGGCGCCTTCGCGGCCTCGGCGATGACGCAGACCGCGCGCGCCGTCGCCATCGTCCTGGACGCGCCCAGCACGGTGCTGGCGGTCGGGCACCTGGGCGGCCTGCTCGGGTCCTTGCTGTTGTTGCTGGGCCTGCGCATCTATCTCGGGCAGCCGCTGCGCTGGCGCCTGCCGGTCGCATTCGCGGCGGTCGTGAGCGTTGCGGCCTTCTCGCTGGCGAGCTGGGTGGGCGCGCTCTGGCCCTCGCTGATGCTGACGCTGCTGGCAAGTGCCGTGCTGACTGCGCCTGCCGCCCGCGCCGCCCAGCAGGCCTGCCGACAGCAGCGGGGGTTCCCGCTGCTGCTGCTGGCGGCGGACCTCATCGTCAGCGCCGCCGTGGAGGTGTTGCGCAGCATCGCCGTCTGCCCGGCCTTCGTTCCCAGCCGTGAGCTGTCGATCCAGCTCAATGCCTTCGGGCTGCTCGCGACCATCGGCCTCGTCATCGGCCAGGCGCTGGCCATGCTGTTGCTGTTGCAGGACCGCGCGTTGCGCCAGATCGAGCGCCTCATCGAGGTCGACGTGCTGACCGGCCTGCTGAACCGGCGCGGCTTCGACGAGCGCCTGCGCCGCCTGCTGCAGCGGGGCTCGGCTCACCCGCCCGTGCTGGCGCTGCTGGACGTGGACCATTTCAAGCGCATCAACGACACCCACGGCCACGCCATCGGTGACGCCGTGCTCAGCGGCATCGGCGAGCGGCTGCGCGAAACGCTGCGGCCGCTGGACCTGGCCGTGCGCCTGGGCGGCGAGGAGTTCGCCGTCATCTGGGGCCAACCCGATGCCACCGGCGACGCCCGGCTGGGCGAACGCCTGCGCGAGGCCGTCGCGGCGCGGCCGTTCATCACGGCCGCCGGGCCGCTGGTGGTGACGGTCAGCGTCGGCGTTGCGCGCGCTCGCGGCACGTTGGAAGCACCCGAGGCGCTGTTCAGCCGCGCGGATGCGTCGCTCTACCAGGCCAAACGGTCCGGGCGGGACCGTGTGGAGCTGGCCGCCTGAGCTGGTTCACATGCTGCGGCGGTACTGCCCGCCCACCTCGAACAGCGCCCGGGTGATCTGGCCCAGCGAACACACGCGCACGGCTTCCATCAGCACGTCGAACACATTCCTGTTCTCGATGACGGCCTGCTGAAGGCGGGCCAGCATGGCTGGCGCCTGCGCCGCGTGGCGGTCCTGGAACTCGGCCAGGCGGCTCAGCTGCTACCGCTTCTCTTTCCCGGTTGATGACAAGCTGGATGTCCATCTCGCGGCGCACGCTTTCATCAGTGGGCGCCACGCCAACCCTGAGTCGCGGCTCGGCAGTCTGGCGGCTTTCGTGGCGGCGATCCGATTGTTGAAGTGATGGCCCCGTGCCCGGGACGCCACTTGAGGAATTCATGATGCGCCTGCTGTCACCCGCCCCACCCCGACCTGTTGTGCTCGATGTCGATTGCCAAGGGCAGCCCTGCAGGCTGACGCTGCGCCCGATCCGGCCGGATGACGGCGCTCGCCTCGCGGAGCTGTTCGGCCAGATGTCGGCCTCGGCGCGGCGCCAGCGGTTTCATTGCGCCACCCGTGGGCCGTCGACCGCCAGCCTGCTGGCGATGAGTTGCGTGGACTTCGAACACGACAGCGCCTGGGTTGTGAGCCGATTCGACGGCGATGGCGAATCCCTGGTCGGTGAGGCGCGTTGGCACCTCGATGAGCAGAACCCGGCCCGCGACACGGCCGAGTTCGCTCTGGCCGTCAGCGACGATTTCCAGCGCCACGGACTGGGCTCGCAGCTGATGGCGCTGCTGGAGCAGGACGCCGCTGCGCACGGCGTTCGCTGCCTGCACGGCGAGGTGCTGAGCAGCAACGAGAGGATGCTGGCCCTGATGCAGCGCCGCGACTACGAGGTGATGGAGGAGCGGGGCGCCGAGCAGACCGTCACGGTCGAACATCGGCTCGCGGCGCCGCAACGGGTCTCGTTCTGGGCGGGCTGCGGCCGGGTCTGGGCGCGCCTGTGCCGGCGTGCTGACCCGGCGTGACGCTCAGAAGCCCTGGGTCTGGAACTGCTCGACAAACACGGGCAGCCTGCAGGCCAGGCGAAAGCTCGCGGCTACCGAGGGCGCCTTGCGCGAGGTGGCGGGCAGCCGACCCTGCACATCCATCGTGAGCAGCCAGTTGCCGCCCTGCACGCTGGGGCTGAGCGGGAACTGCGCCACCTGTGCCACCGCCGGCAGGCTGCCGCTGGCGAAGTCGATACGCAGTTGCTGGCCGACTTCGGCCGTCAGCAAGCCGCCACGGTAGATCGTCGAGGTCATGCTGCTGATCTGAATCGCGCTCAGGTCCGCAGGCGCCAGCATGCGCAGATCGGTCACGGCCAGGTTGTTGTTGATCACCCGCGGCGAAGTGCCGGTCGGGCCGCTGAGCAGGGGCGAGTAGGCGCCGCCCTGGACCACGCCGGCCGGCGTGGCGTCTCCCAGCTTTTGCGACATGGCAACGCCGCTCGGCCCGCAGCTTGTGCCGGGGGGGCAGGGCTTCAGCTGCCAGCATGGCAGTGGTGCCGATGGGTTGCCGGGCGTGCCGGCCGCAGGGGCTTGGGCGCTGACGCCGGCCGCAGTGGCAGCCACGCTGGCCAGCAGCAGGCGACGGGAGAGGGTGCGAAGGGAAGGGTTCATGGTTGGACTTTCGTTGGAGCAGCAAGGGCCTAAAGCACCACGGGCAGCTTGGCCCATGGCAAGGGGGAAGGAGGCTGGGCCAGCCAGTCGAGCCAGCGGGGCGCATCGGCCTGGCTGCCGACTTGCTGGCGCAAGGCATCGCGGTCGGCGGCCGGGAGAACGCGGCCGTCGGCCAACGCCAGGTAGGCGCGGGCGACTTGGGTAAACGGGTGCCCGGCGCCCAGGGTCTGGGCCAGCAGCGGCTCGGCCTCGGCCCAAAGCGCGCGCGCCTGATTGAGCTGGCCCGCACGCGCCTTGGCGCAGCCCAGCAGCACGCGGGTGGCGGCGGTGCTGCTGTGGTTGGCGGCGGTGAGTGCGATCTGCCGATCCAGCGTGGTTTGCAGCACCGTGGTGGCTTCGGCCAGCAGGGCCGGCTGGTTGCTGCGCAGCAGGGCCTCGCCCAGGAAGCGGCGCAACTGTTCGGTGCGGCTGGTGGTGTGGCCATCGCGCTGCTCCATGGCGGCCAGCAGCCGGCGCAGCTCGTGTACGGCCTGCGCGCTGCGGCCCTGGTAGATCAGCACCCGCGCTGCCAGCAGTTCGGCGTGGGGCGTGCGCCAGGCGTCGCCGGGGGCGCTGCCGCCGCGCAATTGCTCGATCCAGTGCTGCGTCTGCTCGAAGCGGCCCAGGCGCAGCGTGGCGTAGGCCAGCTCGCTGGCGATGGACACGGTCATCCTGTGGTCCGGCCCCAGGCGTTGCAGCATCTCGGCCTGGCTGCGTGAGAGTTGCTCAGCGCCATCGGCAAAGCGCCCGGCCCAGGCGTCGAGCGTGCCGAGCTGCATCTCGGCATTGAGCCGCTCGACCGTGCCGGCCGCACCGCGCTGCTGATGGAGCTGGACGGCGCGCACCAGGTGCTCGCGCGCGGCTTGCATCTGGCCGTTCATCCGGGCAGTCATGCCCTGGCCCAGGGCGGCCCAGGCCAGCCACTCGGGTTCGGTCACGCCGGCCTGGCGCAGCAGTTGTTCGGCGCGGGCGTAGTCGGCCTGGGCCTCGGGCACGCGGCCACCGTTCGTCGCCAGTTCGGCCTGCAGCAGCAGGGCACGGCCGGGCAGGTCGGGCCGGGTCTGCGCCAGCGGGCCGGTCAGGCGTGCCAGCGTGCGGGTGGCGTCGTCAGGGCGCTCGGCCTTGATCTGCGCATCGGCCAGGCGCCACAGCACCTCGGCCTGGGCGGCGGGTTCGCCGGCGGATTCGGCGCTTTTGAGTTCGGCTTGCCAGTTGGCCAGGGCGGGCTCCAAGGCGCCGATGTCCTGGTAGAGCTGGGCCATGCGCCGCACCACGCTGCGGCGGGTGCCGGGGTCGAGCGCGGCATCGGTGGCCAGGTAGGCCTGCCCGCGGTCCAGCAGCTCACGGGCGCTGAACTGGCGGTTGGCGGCGTTCTCGGGTGCCATGCCGGCAAACAGGCTTTGCAGCAGGCCGTCCACCGCCTGTGCGCGCTCGGTGCTCAGCCGCGCGGTCTGTTGCTGGCGCCAGGCCTGCAGCCCGAAGGCGCCGCTGCCGACCAGGCCCAGGGCCACCAAAGCGAGCGGCAGGCGGTGGCGTTGCAGGCCGCGCCCGAGAACGTAGGCCAGGCTGGGTGCGCGCGCGCGAACCGGCCGATGCGCGAGGTGGCGGCGCAGGTCGTCGGCCAGCTCAGCCGCGGACGCATAGCGGCGTGCCGGGTCGCGTTGCAAGGCCTTGGTGATGATGTTGTCGAGGTCTCCGCGTAGCGCCCGGCTCAACTTCGCCTGGGAGTAGCCCGGCAGCCAGTCGTCGGCGAGGTGGGTCGACGCCTTGGGCAGCGGGGCTTCCAGCGCGGCCTGCAGCAGGGCCGCCAGGCCCAAGCCGGGCCTGAGGTAGGGGTGGCGCCCGGTGAGCAGGAGTTGCAGCAGCAGCCCGAGGGCGTAGACATCGGTGGCCGTGGTGACGCTGCCGTCCTGCAGCTGCTCGGGCGCGGCGTAGCCGGGGGTGAGGCGGGCGTCGGCGCGCTGGGTGGGCAGGGCTTCCCCGGCATCAGCGTCGAGCAGCTTGGCGATGCCGAAGTCGAGCAGCTTGACCTGCCCACCCTCGCTCACCAGCACGTTGGCGGGCTTGAGGTCGCGGTGAACGACGAGGTGGCGGTGGGCGTGGGCCACGGCGTCGAGCAGCTCGATCATCAGTTGCAAGCGGGCTGCCAGGCTCAGGCGGCGGTCGCTGGCGTAGCGGTCGATGGGCAGGCCCTGCACATGCTCCAGCACCAGGTAGGGCTGGCCACTGGTGGTGACGCCGGCATCCAGGAGCCGCGCGATGTTGGGGTGGGCCAACCGCGCGAGGATCTGCCCCTCGCGCTGGAAGCGTTCGGCCGCGTGGCTGCTGGCCAGGCTGAGGTTGAGCAGCTTGACGGCGGCCTGGCCCCTGAAGCGCCCGTCATCGCGCTCCGCCAGCCAGACGCTGCCCATGCCGCCTTCGCCGATCTGGCGCAGCAGCCGCCACGCGCCCAGGCGCTGGCCGGCCAGCGGCGTGCTGAACACCTCACCGGCGGCGGCAGGCCGCTCCAGGAAGCTGGCCTGCTCGCCGTCCGTGTGCGCCCGCAGCAGGGCCTCGAGCTCGGCGGCGAGCGCCGGGTCTTGCGAGCGCAGCTGCGCCATCAGGGCCTCGCGGTCGCCGGGCGGCGCGTCCAGCACCGCATCGAGGTGCGGCTGCAGGGTCTGCCAATGGGTGGGGATCATGGCGTCAGGGCCTCGGCACGGGTGCTGGGGGTCGGCGGATTCTGACCGGCTCAAGCCGCCAGGTGCAGTGGGGCGACGTAGCCTGACCGGCCGGCCGGGGGCGGGGTTTGGGCCAGCAGCAGTGCACGCAGGCTCGGCAGGGCAGCCTGCGCGGTCTCGCGTCCGAGGTGCAGAAGGTAGGGCATGGCGTCGGTGTCGAACAGTCCGACCCGCCGGTCCAGCTCGGGCATCAGCAGTACGGTCCGCGCGGTATCGGCACGATGCAGCCGGCTGTCGAGCAGATTGTTCGAGAGGGTCGCGGTGATCTGGGTGGCCAGCCGGGACGCGCTGTTCAGCTGGCGTGGCCGTGGCACCCTGAAGCCAAGCGCCACCACCACACCCTGATCGGGCGCGCCTGCCAGCGGCAGGGGGTCGGACAAGCTGCCGTCCACCAGCAGCCTGCCCCCATGGGTGTGGGGAGCGAACAAGAAGGGCAAGGCCATGCTGGCCCGCAGCGCACCGGCGAGCGACCCCTCCCGCAGCAGCACGCCCGCGCCGCTGCGGGCGCAGGTGGCTTGCACCGCGAGGGGCAGCGGCAGGTTCTCGATGAGCTGGCTGCCGAAGGCCTCCTGAAGTCGCGCATTGATGAGGCGGTCATCGCGCATGGCAAAGTGCGCATCGAAGCCGGCCAGCCGGGGGGCCGCAAGCTGCAGCCAGGCCCGAAGGCGGCGTTGACGGGTGACTTCCGGCGACCACAGGCGCGTGGCACGTTCGATCGCTTCGTCAACGCGCAGCCCGCAGGCCAGCAGCGCGCCGAAGATCGCACCCGCGCTGCATCCCACCACGCGCTCCGGCAGCAGCCCCTCGCGCTCCAGCACCTGCATCAGTCCCAGGCCAGCGATGCTCTTGACGCCGCCACTGCCCAGCACCAGGGTGAAGCCGGCACCTGGCTTGACTTGTGAACTAGACATGGAAGTCCTCCTCGGTGAGCTGCAGCCCTGCCGGCGTGGCGGGGCGCCGCAGGGGCCAGCCCAGGCGGCGAGGCTGGGCGCGAAAGCGGTAGTGCAGCCGCAGCCAGGGGCTGCCCGGCGAGCCGGCCCCGCGCTCGAAGCCGAGCTTGCCGGCCAGGTGGCGTGCCGCTGCATTGGCCTCCAGGGCGTGCAGGCTGATGCCGTGCAACCCCTGCGCCTGGGCGCCGCGCAGCAGCGCCTGCAGCAACTGGCGGCCCAGGCCCTGGCGCTGGCAGCGGGTCCTGACACACAGGGCCAGCAGGCCCTCGCGGGGGCTGGTAGCGGGTGTCCAGCGGGCCTCGGCCAGGGCGCGCTCCTGCGCAGCGCCGGGCAGTCGCTCGGTGATCAGCCAGCCTTGGCCCGTGCCGCAGCCCAGTGCGGCCTGCTCCATCACCTGCGGCGCGGTCAGCGGGCGTGACTGGCCGAGAAAGCGGTTGAAGCGGGCCGCCTCGGACAGGCCGGTGTTCCAGAGCGCGCCGAGCAGCTCGGCGTCGCCCTCGCTCTGAGGGCGCAGTTGCAGATAGCGGCCCTGGGGGTCGACCCAGGCGGTTGCGGGCGGTGGCGTCATGGCGGTCTCCGGTGTTCAAGGGTTCTCAACCCTGAAATCGGAACCCGGCGGAGAAACCCGCCAGACGCTGCTGAATTTATTTCAGGGCCAGGCGCAGCAGCAGCTTGGCCTTGTCCCACTGGCGCTGGGCGGTGCGCTCGCTGACGCCGGTGAGCGCCGCAATTTCCACGAGCGGGATGCCGCAGAAGAACTTGAGATCCACCAGATGCGCCAGGGCGGGCTCCTGCTGGGCCAGTTCGTCCAGGGCGTCACTGAGCCCTTCGAGTTCCTGTGGTTGGGCGACCTGCTCGGCCAGTTCGGTGTTGAGGCTGGTGATGTCGAGCCCGCCGCCGCGCTTGCCGGCGTGGCGGGCGCGGACATGGTCGATCACCAGGCCGCGCATCGCCCGGGCTGCGTAGGCCAGGAAGTGCGCCTGGTCATTGAAGCCCGACCCGCCGCCGCGTTGGAGATCGAGGAAGGCCTCGTGCAGGAGCGTCGTGGCGCTCAGGGCCGCCAGCGCCCCGAAGCGCCCCGACTCGCGCCGCGCGATGCGGTGCAGCTCTTCGTAGAGCGCCGCAAAGAGCTCGGCCCGCGCGCCGGGGTCGTTCCCCTCGCAGCGCTGGATGAGCGTGGCGAGCGCAGCGCTCACATGCTGCGGCGGTACTGGCCGCCCACTTCGAACAGCGCGCCGGTGATCTGGCCTAGCGAACAGACGCGCACCGCTTCCATCAGCACGTCGAACACGTTTCTGTTCTCGATGACGGCCTGCTGCAGTCGCGCCAGCATGGCCGGCGCCTCGGCCGAGTGGCGTTCTTGGAACGCTGCAAGGCGCGAGAGCTGGCTCTGCTTCTCTTCGTCCGTCGACCGCGCCAGTTCGATGTGCTCCGGCACCGTCTCGCCATGCGGGTTGCGGAAGGTGTTGACGCCGATGATGGGGTACTCGCCCGTGTGCTTGAGCATCTCGTAGTGCATCGACTCTTCCTGGATGCGGCCGCGCTGGTAGCCGGTCTCCATGGCGCCCAGCACGCCGCCACGTTCGCTGATGCGCTCGAACTCCGTCAGCACCGCCTCTTCGACCAGCTCGGTCAGCTCGTCGATGATGAAGGCGCCCTGGCTCGGGTTCTCGTTCTTGGCCAGGCCCCACTCGCGGTTGATGACGAGCTGGATGGCCATCGCGCGGCGCACGCTCTCGTCCGTGGGCGTCGTGATGGCCTCGTCGTAGGCGTTGGTGTGCAGCGAGTTGCAGTTGTCGTAGACGGCGATCAGCGCCTGCAGCGTCGTGCGGATGTCGTTGAAGGCGATCTCCTGCGCATGCAGGCTGCGGCCCGAGGTCTGCACGTGGTACTTCAGCTTCTGCGAGCGCTCGTTGGCGCCGTAGCGGTCGCGCATGGCGACGGCCCAGATGCGGCGCGCGACGCGGCCCAGCACCGTGTACTCCGGGTCCATGCCGTTGCTGAAGAAGAACGACAGATTGGGCGCGAAGTCGTCGATGTGCATGCCGCGGGCCAGATAGGCCTCGACAAACGTGAAGCCATTCGACAAGGTCAGCGCCAGCTGGCTGATCGGGTTCGCACCCGCTTCAGCAATGTGATAACCCGAGATCGACACCGAGTAGAAGTTGCGCACGTTGTGGTGCACGAAGTACTCGGCGATATCGCCCATGACTTTGAGCGAGAACTCGGTCGAGAAGATGCAGGTGTTCTGGCCCTGGTCTTCCTTCAGGATGTCGGCCTGCACGGTGCCGCGCACATTGGCCAGCACCCAGTCCTTGATCTTGGCGGCTTCGTCGGCGGTCGGTTCGCGGCCGTTGTCGGTGCAGAACTTGGCGAGGTTCTGGTCGATGGCCGTGTTCATGAACATCGCCAGGATTGACGGCGCCGGGCCGTTGATGGTCATCGACACCGAGGTGGTCGGGCTGCACAGGTCGAAGCCGTCGTACAGCACCTTCATGTCGTCCAGCGTCGCGATGCTGACGCCGGAGTTGCCGACCTTGCCGTAGATGTCCGGCCGCGGCGCGGGGTCGGCGCCGTAGAGCGTCACCGAGTCGAAGGCCGTGGACAGGCGCTTGGCCGGCATGCCTTCGCTGACGAGCTTGAAGCGACGGTTGGTGCGGAAGGCGTCGCCTTCGCCCGCGAACATGCGCGTCGGATCCTCGCCCTCGCGCTTGAATGCGAACACGCCGGCCGCGTACGGGAAGCTGCCGGGCACGTTCTCCAGCATCAGCCACTTCAGGAGCTCGCCATGGCACTCGTAGCCCGGCAGCACGACCTTGCGGATCTTGGTGCCCGACAGGCTTTGCGTGACCAGCGCGGTGCGGATCTCCTTGTCGCGGATCTTCACGACGTACTCGTCGCCGGCGTACGCCTTGACCATGTCGGGCCACTGCTGCAGCAGCTGGCGCGCATCGCCGTCAAGCTTGGTGCGGCGCTGTTCGGCGAGATCGCCCAGGGCGGCGCGGGCGCCCTGCTTGTCGGGGTTGGCGGCCTGCAGCATCGCCCGGCTGGATTCGAGCTGCTGGATCTCGCGGGCCAGCGCGGCCTGCCTGCGCGCACGGGCCTTGTAGGCGCGCACGGTATCGCTGATGTCCGCCAGGTAGCGCACGCGCGCAGCCGGCACGATGGGGGTCTGGTGGGTGCTGTGGCGGGTGTCGACGCGCGGCAGGCGGCCTTCGCTGAAGGGGATGCCGAGATCGGCGAGGCGGGCCTTGAGCGCCTGGTACAGCGCCGTCACGCCGTCATCGTTGAAGCGGCTCGCCATGGTGCCGAACACGGGCATCGTGTCCGGCATCACGTTGAACGCCTCGCGGTTGCGCTGCACCTGCTTGCTCACATCGCGCAGCGCGTCCAGCGACCCCTTGCGGTCGAACTTGTTGATGGCGACGAACTCGGCGAAGTCCAGCATGTCGATCTTCTCGAGCTGGCTGGCGGCGCCGAACTCGGGCGTCATGACGTACATCGGCACGTCCACCAGCGGCACGATGGCCGCGTCGCCCTGGCCGATGCCCGAGGTCTCGACGATGACGAGGTCGAAGCCCGCGACCTTGGCCGCGGCGATGACGTCGGGCAGGGCCGGGGAGATCTCGGAGCCGAAGTCGCGCGTGGCGAGGGACCGCATGAAAACGCGGGCGCCCTGGCCCCAGGGCGAAATCGCGTTCATGCGGATGCGGTCGCCCAGCAGCGCGCCGCCGCTCTTGCGGCGTGACGGGTCGATGGAGATCAGCGCCACGCGCAGCGCGTCGCCCTGGTCCAGGCGCAGCCGGCGGATCAGCTCGTCGGTCAGGCTGGACTTGCCCGCGCCGCCGGTGCCGGTGATGCCGAGCACCGGCGTCTTGATGTCTTTGGCCTGGTCGCGCAGCGCATCCACGATGCCCGCGTCGGCCTTGCCGTTCTCCAGCGCCGTCAGCAGCTGCGCCAGCGAACGCCATGCAGCTTCCGAGTGGCCCGTGATGGCCGACAGATCCTGCGGTGCATAGATGCTGAAGTCCTGGTCGGCCTTCATGACCATCTCGCCGATCATCCCTTGCAGGCCCATGCGCTGGCCGTCCTCGGGGCTGAAGATGCGCACGCCATGCTCGGCCAGCTCGCGGATCTCGGCCGGCACGATGACGCCGCCGCCGCCGCCAAACACCTGGATGTGCTCGCCGCCGCGTTCCTTCAGCAGCTGCACCATGTACTTGAAGTACTCGACGTGGCCGCCCTGGTAGGAGCTGATGGCGATGCCCTGCGCATCCTCCTGCAGCGCCGCGGTGACGACCTCGTCCACCGAGCGGTTGTGCCCGAGGTGGATGACCTCGGTGCCCATGCCCTGCAGGATGCGCCGCA
>CAUJSJ030000122.1:0-28833 GCA_963422775.4 uncultured Roseateles sp. | reverse complement strand
TTCGCCTGCATCTTCTTGGGCCTGCAGTACACCAGCGCGTCGCGCATGGTCGTCTTCATCTACCTGTCGCCGTTTGTCGTGGCCCTGGGCATGCCATGGATCGCGCACGGCGAGAAGCTGTCGGGCCGGCAATGGGCCGGCCTCGTGCTGGCCTTCGGTGCGGTGGCCTTTGCGTTTGCGGAAGGCTTCTCGGCCCCGCACAGCCCGAGGCAATGGTGGGGCGACGCCCTCGGCGTGGCGGCGGCCGTGCTGTGGGGCGGCACGACGCTGGCCATCCGCGCCACCCGCCTCGCTTCAGCACCGGCGGAGAAGACCCTGCTCTACCAGCTCGGCGTATCGGCACTGGCGCTGTGCGCCGCGGCCGTGTTCGCGGGCGAGGCGCTGCCGCTGCACTGGTCGCCGCGCCTCATCGGCCTGTTCGGCTTCCAGGCCGTCATCGTGACCTTTGCCAGCTATCTGGCCTGGTTCTGGCTGATCCGCCACTACGCAGCGACGCGGCTCGCCGTGTTCACGCTGAGCACACCGCTGTTCGGCCTGCTGGCGGGCGCGCTGCTGCTGGGCGAGGGCATCAGCGCCCGCCTCGTCGCCGCGCTCGCGGCACTCGCGGCAGGCATCCTGCTCGTGAACCGCTGATAGGCTCGCCCGCATGCCCCTGTCTGCCGCAGACGCCCACACCTACCGCGAACGCCGCCTGTGCACCGAGCTCTACCAGCGCGCGGCCATCGGCCCGGCCTTCTACGCGGCCGGCTGCGCGCTGCTGATGGGCCTGGGCGGCTACGGATGGCCGGCCGCCGCGCTGCATGCCGTGGCGCTGCCGGTCTTCCTGCTGATGCTGTGGCTGCGCCGTCGCCACCGCCTGCCCGAGACCGGCACGCTTGCCGGCTGGCACCGCCATCACTGGGCACTGATCCATGCCGGCTGCCTGCTGTGGTCGCTGGTGCTGGCGCGCACCGGCAGCCTGGAGGGCGGCAGCAGCACGGTCATGCTGGTGGGGCTGATGTGCACGGTGGCCTACGGCACGGCCATCAGCGAGGCCCTGGGCCTGATCCCGCGCCAGGCGCTGCTGTCGCTGGCCCTGCTGCTGCTGCCGGCGTCGCTGTGGATGCTGGCGCTGCCGCCACTGCGCCCCTTGGCAGCCACGCTGGGCTGACCTACGGCCTGTACCTGCTGCTGGCGCTGCTGCGCTCGGCGCGCGGCTTTGCGGCCCAGCTGGACGTCGAGCAGCAGCTGCGCGAGAGCCGCAGCACGGTCGAGCAACTGACGCGCGAGGACGCGCTGACCGGCCTGCCCAACCGGCGCGACTACGAGCTGCGCGTGGCCGAGGCCTGGCAGCGCACGCGCCGCCTGGGCGGGCCGATGTGCCTCGTCGCCGCGGACCTGGATCACTTCAAGGAAGTCAACGACGTTCACGGCCATGTGGCCGGCGACGCCTGCCTGCGCCACTTCGCGCGGCTGCTGCGCGAGCACTTCCGTCGCGCAGGCGACCATCCCGCGCGGCTGGGCGGGGAAGAATTCGCCGTGCTGATGCTGGACTGCGAGCTGGCCGAGGCGCAGGCCCATGCCGAGGCCTTCCGTGCGCGGATCGAGGCCACGCCCTGCATCTACGAGGGCCGGCGCATCGACCTGACGGTGAGCCTGGGCCTGGGCCGCGCCGACCTCGCCCGCGACGCCGACCCGGCGCAGTGGCTGCAGCGCGTCGACGCCGCCTGCTACGCGGCCAAGCACGCTGGCCGCAACCGGCTGAACCTGGCCTGACCCCCACCCTTCGGAGACCTCTCACCATGATCACCCTGTGCGGCATCCCGCTGTCCAACTACTACAACAAGGCCAAGCTGGCCTTGCTGGAAAAAGGCATCCCCTTCACCGAGGAGTACGTCAAGACGCACTCCCACGACGAGGCCGTGCTGAGCTGCTCGCCGCTGGGCAAGGTGCCTTTCCTGAAGACGCCGCACGGTGCGCTGTGCGAAAGCCAGGTCATCGTCGACTACCTCGAAGCCGCCTACCCGGACACGCCGCGGCTGATCCCCGCCGACCCCTGGCAGGCGGCCAAGGTGCGCGAGCTGATCACCTACGTCGAGCTGCACCTGGAACTCGTCGTGCGCGAGCTGTACGCCGAGGCCTTCTTCGGCGGCCAGGTCAGCGACGGCACGAAGAAGCGCGTCGCCCGCGTGCTGCCCGAGAACATCGCCGCCTTCAAGCGGCTGGCCAGGTTCGGCCCCTACCTGGCGGGTGACACGTTCACGATGGCCGACTGCGCCGGCTGGGTCAGCCTGCCGCTGGTGGGCATGGCCACCAAGATCATCTACGGCGAGGACCTGCTGCAGGCCGGCGGCGTGGACTGGAAGCCCTATGCCAAGCTGATCGGCGAGCGCCCGCACGCCGTCAAGGTGGCGGCCGACCGCAAGGCCGACCAGGACCGCTCGCTGGCGGCCAACCGCGCTTGAAGTGAAGCCCCTCGTCCAAGGCTTACCTTGGCCGGTCCCCGAGGGGACCGGCGCTCGGCCCGCAGGTTGCATGCGCCGCGATGGCTGACAACGCCGAGATCGAACTGAAGTTCCTCGTGCCGGCGGCCGCCCGGGCCGCGCTCGCGGCAGAGCTGGCGGCGCGTGGCACGCAGCGGCGCATCTGGCTGACGGACGCCTACCTGGACACGCCGGACCTGCGCCTGGCGCGCGCAGGCCTGGCCTGGCGCATGCGCCGCGAAGGCGGGCGCTGGATCCAGACGCTGAAACGGGCCGGCCGAGGTGCACTGGAGCGCTCCGAGCATGAGGCCGTGCGCCCCGACGCCAGCCCCGACCCGGCCGCCCACGCCGGGACGGCGCCCGGCCGCGAGCTTGTCGAGCTGCTGGCCCGGGCGCGCGCCGACGGCCTGGAAGCCGGTGTGCGCTTCCAGACCCAGTTGCGGCGGCTGACACGGCGCGTGCGCACCCGTGGCGCCGTGGTCGACATCGCGCTGGACGAGGGCCGGCTGTCGGCCGGCGACGCGGTGCAAGGCCTGCGCGAGGTCGAGTTCGAGCTGGTGTCGGGCTCGCCCGTCGCGATGCTCGCGCTGGTCGAACGCTGGCGCCAGCGCTTCGGCCTCGTCTACGACCCCAGCAACAAGGCCGAGCGCGGCCTCCTGCTGGCCAGCGGCTCGCCGCAGCGGCCGCTGCGCAGGGGCCCGGTCGCCGCAGTACCCGGCCGACGCCGGCCCGACCGAGGCGCTGGGCGCCGCGCTGGACGAATGCCTGGCCCACATGGGCCGCAATGCCGTCGGCCTCGCGGACGGCGCGCCGGCGCTGCGCGGCGAGCATGTGCACCAGTTGCGCGTCGGCATCCGGCGCCTGCGCAGCGCGCTGCGGGCCTATCGAGGCTGGGTGGCCGAGCCGCCGGCCGAACTCGTCGACGGCCTGCGTGCGCTCTTCGCCGCCCTCGGCGCCACGCGCGACCGCGACGTGCTGGGCAGCGGCGCCGCGGCCGAACTGGCCCGCGCCGGCGCGCCGCCGCTGGCCGCACCCGCCGCCGCCGACGCCCCCGACCCCGCCGCGCTGGCCCGCGCCAGCGACACCCAGCGCCTGCTGCTGGCCTGGATCGCCTGGCGCACCGGCCTGGCGCCCCTTGCCCAACCGCCTGCCCCGCCGCACAGCTCGCTCAAGCGCCTGGCCCGGCGGCGCCTGCGCCGCTGGCACCAGGGTCTGGTTGCCGGCTGCCAGGCCTTCGACACACTCGACGCCGCTGCGCTGCACGCGCTGCGCAAGCGCGCGAAGCGCCAACGCTATGCCGTCGAGTTCTTCGCACCGCTGCTGCCGCGCAAGGCCTCAGCCCGCCATCTGCGCGCACTGGCCGCGGTCCAGCTGGTGCTGGGCGAGATCAACGACCTCGGCGTCGCCCGCGCCGCCTACCAGGCGCGCGTGGCCGCCGAGCCGGCCGCCTGGTTTGCGGTGGGCTGGCTGACCGCCCGCCTGGCCGAGGCGCGCGAGCAGGCACGCGACGCGCTCGGCCAGCTGGCTGCTGTCGACCCGCTGCCCCGCTGAGGCTGCCACGAAGGCCGCACGCGGTGGCCCGCACGTTTCGAACCCGATCACCGTGCGCTGGCCCACAGACCACAGCGGCCCGCGCCGGCAACGTCGGCTTGCCAAGGGAGAGCGAAGTGCAATTTGAAGACAGAAAAGACGGCGACTACCGGATCCACGCGGGCTCGCTGGAGACTCACACCGGTCTGGGACATCTGGCGGCGGTGGTCGTCAGCCGGGTGGCCAGTGGCCAGTCCGGTGCGCGGGAGATCCACCGGGACACGGCGATTTCCGGCGGGCATCGGTGGTTGACGTCCGGCGAGGCGCTGGAACGCGCGCTGTTGATCGGCACGCGCGCGGTGCAAGCCGAACGCGCCCGCGCGGCAGACCAGCGGACCTGACGGCACGCACGGCGGGTTCGATACCGCACCGACAGCGCCCGCGCATGCGCCTACCTTGAGATCTGCCCACCGCCCGGTGGCTTCCCTTGAAGGAATCGTCATGCCTGCACGCCCACCCACGCCGACCCTCGCGCCGACCCTCTCGCTGACCTTCTCGCTGGTCGCCCTTGCGATGCTGGGCGGCTGCCAGCGCAACGAGCCCCCGCCGCCGCCTGCGGTGATCGTGGCGCCCGGCCCTGCCGGCGAGCCGGGGCCTGCCGGCCAGACCGGCGCCACAGGCCAGCCTGGCGCCCTCGTCGTCGTGACGCCTGCCGCTTCAGCCGCTTCGATGTGATGAGGCACGCACGGCTGCGCCCAGGAGAACCCCATGAGTCTCAGCACCATCCTGTTGATCCTGCTCATCGTGCTGCTCGTTGGCGCCTTCCCGGCGTGGCCACACAGCCGGGCCTGGGGCTACGCGCCGTCCGGCGGCATCGGGCTGGTGTTGCTGATCGTCATGGTGCTGTGGCTGACGGGTCGGCTGTAGGCAGCCCTGAGAGCTCACCATGACCGAGCGCGAGACCTACGTCGAGAACATGAAGCTCGAACTCGACCAGCTCAACGATCAGCTGAGTTCGCTGGAGACCAAGGTCCAGCACGGGCCGCCCGGCGAGCGCGAGAGGCACCAGTCGGACCTGCTCAAGCTGCGCACGCACGCCGATGACGCGCTCAGCAAGTGGGAGGAACTGGAGGCGGCCAGCGAAGGGTCGTGGCATCAATGGGTGTCGGACATGGACCGCCTGCGCGATGCGCTCATCCACGGCCTGCACCGCATCCACGACGGCAGGTCGCGCCTGTAAGCAGGCATGTCCCAAGGTGCGCTGGCGCACGGTCGGCCGGGTGCGACCGCCCTAAGGTCGACACGTCCTGGCCACGCATCCGTGCGCGCCCGGACATCACCGTGCGGAGCACCCCATGAAGAAGTCGATGAAGACCAGGAACAAGCCCGCCGAGCCGGCCGGCCACCCGCCGGTGCTGGACATCAAGCCCGACCTGCCCAAGCCCTCGGGCCAGATGCCCGAGCGGCACAAGCACGCCGGCCGCAAGGGGCAGAGGTTGGGACGCTGAACATGACCGCCGCCGCCCAAGATGCCTCGACCTCGGCCATGCCGAACAAGCCTGCCCCGCAGGAGAACCTGCTGAACACCCTCCACAGGACGGGCCATTTCAAGCATCTGATGGCCGCAGTCAAGGCCGCGGGCCTGGGCGATGCGTTGAATGGCGAGGGGCCGTTCACCTTGTTTGCGCCCAACGACCGGGCGTTCGACCGCATCGCCGCCAGCGAGTTGGCCGATCTGCTCAAGCCCGAGAACCAGACCAGGCTGGCGGCGCTGCTGAATCTTCACGTGGTGTCCGGCCTCGTGACGATGGCGGTGCCGCCAGGCGAGCCGTTCGCGCTGCAGTCGTTGCAAGGCGAGAGCCTGAACGTGGACACGTCGCAGCGGCTGACGGTGAACAAGGCACGCGTCGTGGAGCGCGACATCCAGGCCTCGAACGGCGTGATCCATGTGATCGACACCGTGCTGATTCCGGCCTCAAGCTGACGCTGAAAGCGGCTCAGGGGCGCCGGCTCACGCGATGTAGGTCGTCAGCGCTGCTGTCGTTGCTGGGTGATGCCATTGCGCAGCTTCATGGCGAGCGGTCTATCGATCACGGCGGCTCCGCGTGTCCGTGCGCCGCAGCAGGGAATGCCGTGACGGACGGGAAGCTCATCCCGCGCTGGTAGCTCTCCCGGTCCTGCTCATAGCAGCCGCAAGCGGCCGCTTCCAGGCCGGCACGGTCGCTGACGGTGACCCAGCCCCGGTGATAGCGGATCAGCCCCGCCGCCTGCAGGCCGCCCGCGGCCACCGTGACGCCAACGCGGCGCACCCCCAGCAGATGGGCCATGTTTTCCTGCGTGACAGCGAAGACATCGTGGTGCGCGCGGTCATGCCCCATCAGCAGCCAGCGCGCCAGGCGGGCCTGCAGCGCATGAAAGTTCAGGCAGGCCGCCGCGGTGGCGGACAGGCGCAGTTGCACCTGCAGATAGCGCATCAGCAGCCGCCTCAGCGCCGGGCTGCCCGGCAACTGGCCACGCAGATCGGCAGCGGGCAGATGCCAGCCCTGGACCTCTTCCTGGACCACCGCGCTCACCGGGCTGGCCGCCAAGGCCACCAGCAACTGCGCACCCAGAGCGCCTTCGCGGCCCAGCATGCCCACCTGCAAGGGCGGATGCGCGTCCAGCGGCGTGACCAGGGCGACGAAACCCTCGGTCGGGAACAGCAAGGCGCGAGTCCGCAGATCCTGGGTGGCGAGCCGTTGGCCGGCCGGCAGCGAGACGCGGGTGGCCTGCGTCATCAGCCGGCGCAACTCGGCGGCGGGCAGATGGTCGAGCAACTGGTTGCCTGTCATGTACCAGTATGAGGCGGCCCTGGCCGTTGACGCTGTGCGCCAACGCACGCTGGGACTAAGGGATGACCGGCAAGGGCTGGCTCAGCAGCCGGTCGTACTCGCGTTTGACGACGGCATAGCACTCGCAGCTGCGCCTTTCCAGACCCGGGCGGTCGATGACGGTGATGTGGCCGCGTGCGTACTCGATGAGCCCGAGTTTCTGCAGCTTCAGCGCCGCCTCGGTGACGCCCTCGCGGCGCACGCCGAGCATGTTGGCGATCAGATCCTGCGTCATGACGAGCTGGTCGCCCGAGATGCGGTCCAGGCTCAGCAGCAGCCAGCGGCACAACTGCTGCTCCAGCAGGTGGTGGCGGTTGCAGACCGCCGTCTGCGCCATCTGCGTCAGCAGCGCCTGGGTGTAGCGCAGCAGCAGATGCATGCCGACGCCGTAACGGCCGAACTCGGCCTTGATGGCCTTCGCGCGCAGCCGGTGACAGCCGCCGGCGCTTTGCACGACCGCACGGCTCGGCGTGGTCTCGCCGCCCATGAAGAGCGACACGCCGACGACACCCTCGTAGCCCACCACCGCGATCTCGGCCGAGGCGCCGTCCGCCAGCACGTAGAGCAGCGACACGATGGCCGTGGTCGGAAAGTACACATGGCTTTGCGGCCGGCCCGACTCGTAGATCACCTGGCCGAGCCGAAGCTGCACGAACTCCAGTTGCTCGGCCCAGCCGGGCCATTCATCGGCGGGCAGCGCGGCCAGCAGCCGGTTGCTGCGAGGGTCATGCGCATCAGGTGGGGCAGACATCGAAAATCCCTCGCCGTTGCGACGTCGAAACGATGACTCTAGCCAGCCGCTGGCGGCGTGTGTGTACGGTAGCGAACATAGCCAGCCATTCGGCGTCGCCCTTTTGGGGGTCATCCCAGGCAACAACGGTCAGTTGGGACCGGGTTGGCGCCACGGGCTGCTGCGCAAACCAGGGCGGCCTGCCGATGAGGGGCCGTGAGGCCGAAGGCGGCGCGATGCTGCATTGCATTTCGATATGAATCAGTATGCCGGCGCAGGCAGTTCGACGGGACGACCTGCCGGAAGGCCATACCGCTCATCCCCCCGAATCTGCAGTCTGTCGCCCCCCGCTAGGTCCACCCCGGGGGTGGAGATATGGTGTGCTACATCAGCAACACACCCCGGAGCTCTCATGACTCCCACCTGGACAGACCAGGCGCCGATCTACCAGCAGCTGGCCGACCGACTGGCCGTTCAGCTGCTCGACGGCAGCCCCCCGGAAGGCGAGGCCCTGCCTTCGGTGCGCGCACTCGCCAGCCAGTACGTCATCAACCCGCTGACGGTCACTCGCGCACTGCAGGCCCTCAGCGACCACGGTCTGATCGAATCGCGCCGCGGGCTGGGCATGTTCGTCATGTCCGGCGCCCGCGAGCGGTTGCTGCGGCATGAACGTGAGCAGTTCCTGCAGAAGGACTGGCCGGCGCTGCGCGCCAAGCTCAAGCGCCTGGGCCTGAACGCCAAGGATCTGAACTGGGAGTCGACATGAACCTCATCGAAGTCAAGAACGTCACCTTGCGCTACGGCAAGAAGATGGCGCTGAACGACGTTTCCATCACCGTGCCCAAGGGCCGTGTCGTGGGCCTGCTGGGCCACAACGGTGCCGGCAAGACCTCGCTGATGAAGGCGCTGGTGGGCCTGCTGCCGGTGCAGGGCGACATGACGGTGCTGGGCCTGAAGCCCACGCAGGACCGCCAGACGCTGCTGGAGCAGCTCAGCTACATCCCCGACGTGGCCGTGCTGCCGCGCTGGGCGCGGGTGAGCGAGCTGATCGAGCTGATGAGCCGCCTGCAGCCCAAGTTCTCGGCTGAGCGGGCGCGCACGCTGCTCAAGCGCACGAGCGTGGGCGAGGGCGACAAGGTCAAGAGCCTGTCCAAGGGCATGGTGGCGCAGACCCACCTGGCGCTGACCGCCGCCATCGACGCCAAATTGATGATCCTGGACGAGCCGACGCTGGGCCTGGACGTGGTGTCGCGCAAGAGCTTCTACGAGATGCTCATCGACGAATGGTGCGACGGCGAGCGCAGCGTGCTGATCTCGACGCACCAGGTCGAGGAGGTCGAGGCGCTGCTGAGCGACGTGATCATGCTGGACGAGGGGCGCGTGGCGCTGTCGATCAGCCTGGAGGACATCGACCGCCGCTTCGTCGCGCTGAACCACGACCCGGCCGCTGCCGACGCGATGGCCGCCGCCCACCCGCTGCTGCGCTACCGCGAGCAGGGCCGCACCACGTCGCTGTTCGACGGCGCGCCGCCGGAGCATGTCGCGAGCCTGGGCCAGCGCGTGCGTCCCAGCCTCGTGGATCTCTTCATGGCGCTGACCCGCAACCCGGCGCTGAACAGCAAGCAAGCCTGAAGGAACCGTGATGAACAACCATATCCCCACCCTGCTGCTGCGTGAATGGATGCAGCACAAGCGCGGCTGGCTGATCGCTGCCTTCGCGCCGCCCATCCTCTTCTTGGCCATGCTGCCGTTTGGCCAGGTGCAGGGGCTGCCGTCGGAGCACAAGGAGTTGCTGTCGCTGGCCATGCTGTTGATCAGCGCCTGCGCGGTCTACGGCATCTGCCTGCTGGTGGCGCTGTTCCAGCTGCCGGGCCTGGCGCGGCGCGATGCGCAGGACCGCTCCATCGAGTTCTGGCTGTCCCTGCCCGGGCGGCCAAGCGAGAGCGTGGCGGCCACGGTGCTGGCCCATGCCTGGCTGGCGCCGGTCGGCGGCGCCGTCATCGGCACGCTGTTCGGGCTGCCGATCGCGATGGCGGTGCTGACGAGCCAGGGCGGCTTCGGCGCCGTCACCGGCGTGCACTGGGGCGAGGTCATCGCCGCAGCGCTGCCGCTGCTGCTGCGCGGCCTGGCCGGCACGGTGCCGATGCTGCTGTGGCTGGCGCCGCTGATCTTCGTGCTGATGGCGGCGTCGGCCTGGCTCAAGCGGCTGGGCGTGCCGCTGGTGCTGGTCGGCAGCCTCGTCACCGTGCTCGTGCTGGACAAGGTCTACAGCGTCGACTGGCCGCTGCAGGCCCTGGCGGCCTGGAATGCGCAGGTCAACAGCACCATCGTCCACGACCCCGCCGGCCTCAAGCAGGCGCTGATGTCCGACGTCAATCTGTGGACCTGGGTGCTGCAGGACTACGGCCACGCCGTGGCCGAGCTGGCCTCGGTGCAATTCCTGGGCTGGGCGGCGGTGGCTGCCGCGGGCTTCGCGCTGGTGGTGCTGAAGCGCTCGCGGGCCGGCTGATCAGGCCTTGATCAGACTTTATTAGGCCGGCTTGCCGGCCAGGCTTTCACCCGATGGCGGCACAAGGCGTGCCGCCATTTCCTTGCGGAAGCGGTTGAGCTCCTGCACGGTCGCGAAGCTGCGGTCCATCAGCAAGCTCATGTTGTGCAGGATGCGCTCGACGACCTTGTTCTCCCACACCGCGTCGAACTGGATCTGGGTGTCCAGCCAACGCTCCAGCCATTCGGGATCGGGCACGCGGCTCTGGATGGTGTCGCGCGGGAAGAGCTTGGCGTTGACGTGCAGGTTGGTGGGGTGCAGCGCCTGGGCCGTACGGCGGGCACTGGCCATCAGCACGCCGACCTTGGCGAAGGCGGCACGCGCCTCGTCGCCGAACTTGACCATGGCGCGCTTCATGTAGCGCAGGTAGGCGCCGCCGTGGCGGGCCTCGTCGCGCGACAAGGTCTCGTAGATGGCCTTGATGACGGGCTCGTTGTGCCACTCCGAAGCGCGGCGGTACCAGTGGTTCAGGCGGATTTCGCCGCAGAAGTGCAGCATCAGCGTCTCCAGCGCCGGTGCCGGGTCGAAGTCGAAGCGCACCTCGTGCAACTCGGCCTCGGTGGGCACGAGGTCGGGGCGGAAGCGCCTGAGGTATTCCATCAGCACGAGGCTGTGCTTCTGCTCCTCGAAGAACCAGACCGACATGAAGGCAGAGAAATCGCTGTCCTCGCGGTTGTCGCGCAGGAACATCTCGGTGGCCGGCAGGGCCGCCCACTCGGTGATGGCGTTCATCTTGATCGTCTGGGCCTGCTCTTCGGTCAGCTGGCTGGCGTCGAACTTGTCCCAGGGAATGTCGCGATCCATGTTCCAGCGCACGGCTTCGAGTTGCTTGAACAGTTCGGGGTAAAGCATGTCGGGTCCTCGTTTAGAGGGGAGATTCTAAAAGTTCGCGCCAGCGTGCCATTTCCGGCCCTATCGCGGCAAGGCCATTGAGGCAGTGCACGCCATCGGGGCAACCCGACAGACCCAGCGCGCGGCTGCTGCCGCCGGCCCAGATCTCGATGCCGGCAGGCAGTTGCCCACGCAGCGCAGCCAGGCCGTCGAGCACCGCTCGGGCGGGCAACTGGCCGCTGAAGCTCAGCGCGACGATGTCGGCGCGGTAGGCACCCGCGGCGGCCGTCAGCTGGGCCAGCGGCGTCTGCGCGCCCAGCGACAGGCAGACCGCCCCCTCCAGGCTCAGCAGCGCCTCGGCCATCAGCAGGCCCAGCGCGTGGCCTTCGCCGGGCAGCGTCGTCAGCAGCACGCGCGGCCCGGCGCCGTGCCCCAGCGGCGGCAGCGCGTGGATGGCCTGGCGCAGCACCAGTTGCAGCGACTCGCTGTAGATGTGCTCCTCGAAGATCTGCAGCTCGCCGCTCATCCACAGCTCGCCCACGCGTGTCGTCAGCGGCGCAATGACCTCGGTGACGCCGCCAGCCAGCCCGCGGCGCAGCAGCGCCTGCGACAGCGTGCGGCGCAGGCCGTCGATGTCATGCGCCTGCAGCAGCGCCGCGCAGGCGCGGATCTCGGGCGCCTCGGGCACGGCCGTCGCCAGCGCCGGCACAGCAGCCGGCGGCTGCAGCAGGGCCGAAAGTTCCTGCAGTGGCACGGCGACGACGCGCCCGGGTCGGTGGCCGGCGTCCAGCAGCCGCTTGATCAGGCGCAGCCGATGCACCTGCTCGGGCGAATACAGCCGTTCGCCGGCCGCATCGCGCCAGGGCGCCGGGAATCCGTAGCGGCGCTCCCAGACGCGCAGCGTCTCCTTGTTGATGCCGGTGTCGCGCTCGACGACGGCGATGCCCATCCCGCCCGCAGGTGCACCCGCACCCGCATCCGCACCCTCACCACCCGCGTAAGCCGTGGGCGAGCTCATGGCGATGGCCCCGCCAGCCAGCGGACCGGGCGAACCGCGGCGACCTTGTTTTGTCCTGGACAAAACTGAGACAACTCAGGAATCATGACGTAATATAGGCCGGCAGACGCGATTTGCACAGGACAAACCATCAACAACACGCTTCAATTCTCCCAGGCAAGCGGCAGCCTTGTGCACTGTTTGCAATCCGGGGCTGGAAGATGACAGCAGCGCGGGACACCCGACCATGACGACAACAATCGTCGCCCGAACTGGGTACAGCGCCCAGGAACTTCATGCTTCGGAGCGGCTCTCAGGCTACACACCCGGTGGAAACCCCAGTCCTGCCCGACGCGGGTTTCTTCCGTTCACCTTCGAATTCGGGTCGCGCAACCTCTCTGAGTTCAGGGCAGCAATCTCGGAGCCGTTCTCCTCCTCCTCCCTCCCTCCCTCGTTGGCTCCGAGGCGTTCTGCGACCGCTTTTACAACCCGGGCCCGTGTCGATGACGCGGGCCCTTCCTTTTCGGCGGCCGGCGGGGCGCACGCAGCGCCCGTGCTCGGCCTGCTGCGCGGCCGCGGCCACCCGCGTGCGCCAGGCGCGAACACCGGCAAGCGCATCGCCGTCGCCGGCGCCGGCATCGCGGGGCTGTCGGCGGCCTGGAGCCTGAGCGACCGAGCCCACGTCACGCTGTTCGAGGCCGGCAGCCGTGCCGGCGGCCACACGCACACGGTGGACGTGACGCTGGAGGGCCTCGCTGGCCCGGTCACCCACGGCGTGGACACCGGCTTTCTCGTCTTCAACGAGCGCACCTACCCGCTGCTGATCCAGCTCTTCGCCCAGCTCGGCGTGGCCACCGCGAAAAGCGACATGAGCTTCTCCGCCCAGGTGCCGGCCGACGACATCGAATGGAGCGGCAGCAGCCCGGCCAGCGTCTTCGCTCAACGCCGCAATCTGGCACGGCCGGCCTTCTGGGGCATGCTGGCCGACCTGCTGCGCTTCAACCGCCTGTGCACCGGGCTGGCCGCGCGCGGTGAGGAAACGGCGCTCGCCGAGCCCATCGGCAGCTTCCTGGACCGCCACCGCTTCGGCCGCGGCTTTCGCGACTGGTATCTGTTGCCCATGGTCGCCTGCATCTGGTCCTGCCCGACGGCGCAGATGCTGCAGTTCCCCATCCGCACGCTGATCCGCTTCTGCCACAACCACGGCCTGCTGCAGGTCAACGACAGGCCGCAGTGGTGGACAGTGGCAGGCGGCGCACGGCACTACGTCGACGCCATGCTGCCGGCCATCCACGATGTACGCTTGGCCACCCCCGTGCACGCCGCGCACCGCCTGCCCGATGGCGGCGTCACTTTGCGCACGGCCCGCGGCGAAGAGCGCTTCGACGCTGTCGTCCTCGCCGGCCACAGCGACCAGAGCCTGGCCCTGCTGAGCGAGCCCAGCGCCACCGAGCGCGATCTGCTCGGCGCCATCCGTTACCAGCCCAATGTCGCCGTGCTGCACACCGACGCCGCGCTGCTGCCGAGCCGGCGCAACGCCTGGGCGGCGTGGAACTACGAGAGTGGCAGCGATGGCACCTCGGTCTGCCTGCATTACCTGCTGAACCAGCTGCAGCCCCTGCCCTGGCGCCAACCCGTCGTCGTGTCGCTGAACCCGCTGCGCCAGCCCGACCCGGCACGCGTCATCGGCCGCTACGACTACGCCCATCCGGTCTTCGACGACGCCGCCGTGCGCGCCCAGGCCCGCCTGCACGAGATCCAGGGCGCGGGCGGCGTCTGGTTTGCCGGCGCATGGACGCGCTATGGCTTCCACGAGGACGGCCTGCTGTCCGGGCTGACCGCAGCCCAGCAGATCGTCGAGCAGGTGTTGTCATGAACCTTGCCCTGCTCGGCATGGGCCAGGTCTTCCACCGCCGGCTGCGCCCGCGCGAGCACGCCTTCGCCTACCCGAGCTACTTCCTGTGGCTGCCGATGCGTGCACTGCGCCGCGAAGCCTGCGCCGCGCTGAACCGCAACGGCTGGGGCTGGCTCAGCTTTCACGACGCCGACCACGGCGACGGCGGCAGCGATGCGCTGGCCTGGTTGCACGGCGTCCTTGCCACCGAAGGCATTGCCGACGCCGACGGCGAGATCTGGCTGCAGACCTATCCGCGCGTGCTCGGCCATGTCTTCAAGCCGGTCAGCTTCTGGTTCTGCGAGCGCGCCGACGCCTCGCTGGCGGCCATCGTCGTCGAGGTCAACAACACCTTCGGCGAGCGCCACTGCTATCTGCTGCACGGGCCGGACCTGGCCTGGGGCACCGAGCAGACGGCCACCAAGGTCTTCCACGTCTCGCCCTTCTGCCGCATCGAGGGGCACTACCGCTTCCGCTTCCAGCGGGCGGGCGACCACGTCGTCAGTTGCGTGGACCATGATGACGATGCCGGCCCGCTGCTGCTGACCAGCCTCAGCGGCCGCCTGCAGCCCCTCACCGCGCGCGGCGCCCGCACTGCCTTCTTCACGATGCCGGCGCTGACGCTGATGGTCGTTGCCCGCATCCACTGGCAGGCCCTCAAGCTCGCCCTCAAGCGCGTGCCCTTCTTCTCCAAACCCCAGCCGCCAGAACGCTTCATCACGCGCTGACCGCCATGACGACAACTGCCCCCACCCCCACGCTCGCACCGACGCTGCCCCGTCACGCACGCCGCGTGCTCAACCTGCTGCGCCATCTGCGCCACGGCAGCCTCGACCTGCAGACGCCCGACGGCGAGCTGATGCACTTTGGCGGCCAGCAGCAGCCGCGCGCGGCCATCCGCATCGTCGACTGGGCCGTCTGCGAGGCGGCGCTGAAGTCCGGCGACGTCGGCTTTGCCGAGAGCTTCGTCGCCGGCCACTGGACGAGCCCCGACCTGAGCGCGCTGCTGGAGGTGCTGATCCGCAACCGCACGGCGCTGGAGTCCCTGTTCTACGGCGGCTTCTGGGGCGGCCTGCTGAACCGCGTCCGCCACGTCATGAGGCGCAACACGCGCGCCGGCAGCCGCAAGAACATCCACGCCCACTACGACCTCGGCAACGCCTTCTACAAGCTGTGGCTGGACCCGACGATGAACTACTCCAGCGCCTGGTTCGCCGGTGCGCCGCAGGGTGATCTCATTGCCGCCCAGCATGCCAAGATGCGCCGCGCCTTGGTCGAAGCTGGTGTGACGCGAGGCAGCCGCGTGCTGGAGATCGGCTGCGGCTGGGGTGCCATCGCCGAAGTGGCGGCGCGCGACTTCGACGCGCGGCTGACCGGCGTCACGCTGTCCACCGAGCAGCTCGCCTGGGCCCAGAACCGCTTGGGCCAGGCCGGCCTGAGCGCCGACCTGCGCCTGCAGGACTACCGCGACATCGCCGACGAGCCCTTCGACGCCATCGTCTCCATCGAGATGTTCGAGGCCGTCGGGCGAGAGTATTGGGACGGCTATTTCCGCGCCGTGGCCGCCAAGCTCAAGCCGGGCGGGCGCGCCTGCATCCAGAGCATCACCATCCGCGACGACCTGTTCGACCGCTACGTGCGCTCGACAGACTTCATCCAGCAGTACATCTTCCCTGGTGGCCTGCTGCCCAGCCCCAGCCAGTTCCGTGCGCACGCCGAGAAGGCTGGCCTGCGCGTCGCGGGCGAGCTGGCCTTCGGCGCCGACTACGCCCAGACGCTGCGCCACTGGCGCGAGGACTTCCTGCGCCACGACGGCCGCGTGCGCGAACTCGGCTTCGACACTCGCTTCGTACGGCTGTGGGAGTTCTACCTCGCCTACTGCGAAGCGGCCTTCACCGCCGGCAATACCGACGTCATGCAGTTCACGCTGGTGCGAAGCTGATGCTGCGCCGGGCTGCCATCGGTGCCGTCGGGCTCTCGCTGCTGCCACAGGTTGCGTGCGCGACCGAGCTCACCGGCCTGCAGCTGCGCGGCCAGGGGCGGTTTCGCTACTTCGGCCTGTCCATCTACGACGTGCGGCTGTGGTCGGCCGAGCCGGTGGCTGCCGCCAAATGGGCCGAGCAGAAGCTGACGCTGGAGCTGGAGTACGCGCGCACGCTGGTGGGCCGCGAGATCGCCAAGCGGTCGCTGGCCGAGATGCGCCGCCAGACCACCGTCACCGACGCCCAGGCCCAGGCCTGGCTGCAGGAGATGGAAGCCGCCTTCCCCGACGTGAAGGCGGGCGACCGGTTGAGCGGCCAGTACGAGCCCGGCACCGCGGCCAGCTTTTTCTTCAATGGCCAACCACGCCGCCGCATCGCCGACGCCCAGTTCGCGCGGCTGTTCTTCGGCATCTGGCTGAGCCCGCAGACCTCGGAGCCGGCGCTGCGCGAGCAGCTGCTGGGCGGCAGTGGCGGCGGCTGATTTCGCGCCGCGCGACGGGCTGCGCTATGGCGCGCTGGGCTTGGCGCTCGCCTTCGTCGCCCTGCCGCTGTACGTGCACCTGCCGGCGCATTACGCGACGCGCTTCGGCCTGCCGCCGGCGAGCCTGGGCGCCCTGCTGCTGGCGGCGCGTGCGCTGGACGCCGTCGTCGACCCCTGGATAGGGCGGCTCTGCGACCATGCCCTCGGCCGCCCCGCGCTGGCGTGGCAGATGGCCACCGCGGCGCTGCTGCTGGCCCTGGGCTTCACCGCCCTCTTCTTCCCACTGCCGCGCGAGCCGGGTGCGCTGCTGGCCTGGGCCGGCGCGGGCCTGGTGCTGACCTACCTCGCCTACAGCTGGCTGGCCGTGCTGCACCAGGCCTGGGGTGCGCGGTTGGGCGGTGGCGCCGCCCGGCAGAGCCGCATCGTGGCCTGGCGTGAAGGCTTTGCGCTGGTCGGCGTCGTCTGCGCCAGCCTGCTGCCGTCCGCCGCCGGCTTCGGCGTGACGGCCGCAGTCCTGGCGTCAGCGCTGCTCGTGGGCCTCGTGCTGCTGAGCCGTGCACCCCGGCCCATGCCGACGGCAGACACGCCTGCATCGCTGGCCCTGGCCTGGCGCGTGCCCGAGTTCCGCCGCCTGCTGGCGGTCTTCCTGCTCAATGGCATCGCCGCCGCCGTGCCGGCCACGCTGCTGCTCTTCTTCATCGACGACCGGCTGCGCCTGCCCGAGTCGCAAGGCCTCTTTCTCGCCAGCTATTTCGCGGCGGCCGTCGTGTCGCTGCCGGTGTGGCTGCGGCTCATCACGCGCCTGGGCCAACCGCGCACCTGGGGCCTGGGCATGCTGCTGGCGATCGCGGCCTTCGTCTGGGCCGCGGCGCTGGGCACGGGCGACCGGCTGGGGTTTCTCGCCGTCTGCATCGCCAGCGGTGCGGCCCTGGGCGCCGACCTCGCCATCCCAGGCGCGCTGCTGGCCGGCGTCATCCAGCGTGCGGGCTTCGCCGGCCGCGCCGAGGGCGCCTTCTTCGGCTGGTGGAACGCGGCCACCAAGCTCAACCTCGCACTGGCCGCTGGCCTGGCATTGCCGCTGCTGCAGCTGCTGGGCTACGCCCCGGGCCAGCGCGATGCGCAGGCGCTGCAGGCTTTGACCATCGCCTATTGCCTGCTGCCCTGCGCCCTCAAACTCGCAGCCGCCGCGCTGCTGTATCGCCACTTCATCGCCACCACACCATGAACCGACGCCTGCTCTTGACCACGCTCTTGCTGGCGGGCTGCGCCAGCGCCCCCACACCCGAGGACTACGCCGCCGAGAAGCCGGTGCTGGACCTGAAGGCCTATTTCAACGGCCCGATGACCGCCCACGGCCTGTTCACCGACCGCGCCGGCAAGGTGCAGCGCCGCTTCGTCGTGCAGCTGGTGGGTCGCTGGCAGGGCGATGTCGGCACGCTGGAGGAGGACTTCAGCTACAGCGACGGCAAGACCGAGCGCCGCGTCTGGACGATCACGTCGTTGGGCGGCGGCCGCTACCGCGGCGCGGCAGCCGATGTGGTCGGCGAAGCGGTCGGCGAGGCGCGTGGCAATGCGCTGCGCTGGAGCTACACGCTGCGCCTGCCCGTCGACGGCAGCACCTACGACGTGCAGTTCGACGACTGGATGTACCTGATGGACGGCAAGGTGATGCTGAACAAGGCGCGCATGAGCAAGTTCGGCCTGCACCTGGGCGACGTGACGCTGTCGTTCTACAAGCCATGAGCCTCGCACGGCCGCCCGAAGGGGCTCACTCCCGCTTGGCGGGACAGCGCGCAGCGCGAAGGGTGCCCCAATGAGCCTCAACCCGAAGCTGCGCGACTGGCACGGCAAGACGGCCTGGCTGATCGGCGCCTCCACAGGCATCGGACGCGCGACGGCCAGCGCCCTGCATGCGGCCGGTGCGCGCGTGATCGTGTCGGCGCGCCAGGCACCGCTGCTGAACGAGTTCACCGCGCTGCATCCCGGCAGCCATGCGCTGCCGCTGGACGTGATGGATGTGCCGGCGCTGCACGCGGCAGTGAGCCAGGTCGGCGCGCCCGACCTCTGCGTCTACTGCGCCGGCTATTACAGCCCGATGGGCGCGACCGGCTTCGACCTGGACGAAGCGCGCCGGCATCTCGACATCAACTACATCGGCGCGCTGAACCTGCTGGACGCACTCCTGCCGGTGCTGCTCACCGCTGGCCATGGGCATCTGAGCCTGGTCTCCAGCGTGGCCGGCTACCGCGGCCTGCCCAAGGCCCTGGCCTACGGCCCGAGCAAGGCGGCGCTGACGCATCTGGCCGAGGCGCTCTACCTGGACCTGCATCCGCGCGGCGTGGGCGTTTCCGTCATCCACCCCGGCTTCGTGAAGACGCCGATGACGGCGCAGAACGACTTCCACATGCCCGCCGAGATCAGCCCCGAGCAGGCCGCGCAGGCCATGCTGGCCGGCTGGGCTTCAGGCGACTTCGAAATCCATTTCCCCAAGCGCTTCACGCGCTTCATGAAAGTGCTGCGGCTGCTGGGCGACGGCGCCTATTTCAAGCTCGTCAGCAAGGCCAATCGATGAGGGCCGCACGGCCGTCCGAAGGCCCTCAACGCCCGCTTGGCGGGACAGCGCGCAGCGCGAAGGGTGCACCATGACGCACGACGACCCGCGTGCTGCGGCGCTGATCACGCTCTACGAGACGCTCCGGCCCACCGATCTGGACCATCTGGCGGCCCTCTACGACGAGCACTGCCGCTTCAAGGACCCGTTCAACGAAGTCCGCGGCCGCGCCGCGATACGGCGCATCTTCGAACACATGTTCGAGACGGTGCAGGCGCCGCGCTTCGTCGTGCGCGACGCCCTGGTGCAGGGCGACCAATGCTTTCTGCGCTGGGACTTCCACGCCGGCGACCTCGTCATCCACGGCGCCAGCCACCTGCGCTTCAACGCGCAAGGCCTGGTCTTCGACCATCGCGACTACTGGGACGCAGCCGAGGAGCTGTACGAGAAGCTGCCGGTGCTGGGCGCCTTGATGCGCCTGCTCAAGCGCAGGTTGAGCGCAGGCTGAGCGGCTACTTGAGCCAGCCCTTCCTGCGGAAGTAGATGAAGGGTGCGGCCACCGACAACAGCATCAGCACCAGCGCGAACGGGTAACCCCAGCTCGATTCCAGCTCCGGCATGTTCTTGAAGTTCATGCCGTAGATCGACGCGATCAGCGTCGGCGGCAGCAGCGCGACGCTGGCCACCGAGAAGATCTTGATGATCTTGTTCTGGTTGATGTTGATGAAGCCGACCGTGGCGTCCATCAGGAAGTTGATCTTGTCGAAAAGAAACGCGGTGTGGGAATCGAGTGAGTCGATGTCACGCAGGATCTGGCGCGATTCCTCGAACTGCTCGGCGTTGAGCATGCGGCTGCGCATCATGAAGCTGACCGCGCGGCGCGTATCCATCACGTTGCGGCGGATGCGGCCGTTCAAGTCTTCCTCGCGCGCAATCGCCGAGAGCACCTCGCCGGCGGCGGCGTCGGTCACGTCGCTCTTGAGCACGCGGACGCTGACCGCTTCGAGCTTGTCGTAGATGCCCTCCAGCACGTCGGCCGAGTACTCCGCGTCGGCGTCGTAGAGCTTGAGCAGCACGTCCTTGGCATCCTCGATGAGCGCCGGGATGCGCCGCGCGCGCAGGCGCAGCAGCCGGAACACCGGCAGGTCCTCGTTGTGGATGGAGAACAGGATGTTGTTGAAGAGGATGAAGGCCACGCGCACGTTGCGCGCCGACTTGCCGTCCGGGCCCTCATCGCCCTCGATGAGGAAGTCCGAGCGGATGTGCAGCTCGCCGTTGTCTTCCTCGTAGAAGCGCGCCGATTCCTCCAGGTCCTCGTCGACGATGTCTTCGGGGATGGTCAGGCCGAAGCGGTCATGGATCCAGCCCTTCTCCTCGACGCTCGGGCTCTCCAGGTCCACCCACACCGGCAGGGACTGGGCCAGATCCTCGGCAGTCTCGATTTCTTCCTGGAACAGGCCGCCCTTCAGGCGCCCGTTGTCCAGTGTGAACACATTCAGCATGCATCGTCTCCAGCAGCGCTGGCGAAAGGGACGACGGCAGTCGCCGTCCGGGGTGGCGGGATTCAGGTCAACCGTCTCACTCCGGGCGGGCGCGGCCTCAAGGCGGCCGGCAACGGGAGTGGACGGTCACCGAGGGTGATCGCTGTCCAAGAATGGCTCCGTAGGGGAAATAGCCGCGGATTATTGCACCCGCCCAGTGCGTGAAAGAAGCCGCGAAAACGAGGCCCGGAAGGCCACAAACCGTCACCGTCATCCCCTTGTCACGCAGCCGCTTCGCGCGCAAACTGGGCTCGTCGATTTCCCCACTCCACCCACCTCCGCTACTTGTAAACACCCCTCCCTCCTCCTCCCCTCGTTAGTCGTTTTCTCAGTTTTCCGGTTTGTTTTTCCCGACCATTCCTCTGAAAGGAGGCTTTATGAATCTGACGATCAGTGGCCATCATCTCGAAGTCACGCCGGCTCTTCGCGAGTACGTACTCACCAAGCTGGACCGTGTGACCCGCCACTTTGACCAGGTCGTTGACATCAACGTCCTGCTGACCGTAGAGAAGCAAAAGGAGAAGGACCGCCGCCAGCGCGCCGAAGTGACGCTACACGTCAAGGGCCGCGACATCTTTGTCGAGCAATCTCACGAGGATCTGTACGCCGCCATCGACCAACTGATGGACAAGCTTGATCGGCAGGTCTGCCGTCACAAGGACAAGGTTCAGGACCACCATCACGCCTCGGCCAAGCGCCTTGAGGTCTCGGCATCCTGAGTCTTGCGACTCCTCTCTCGGCGGCCTTCGGGCCGCTTTTGTTTTTGCGATGCGCAATCCGCAGCGATCGGGCGCAATCGGTTGTTGCTGCAGTGCCGCAAAAACCCGCATTCAGGGGTCCGCAGGGGCGTTTTCCACGCCTCTAGGGTCTACCGCCCACTCCAAAACGGCCCAGGGTTCCATAATCTGTGGCTCTGATTGACCCATACGCCCGGCTGCGGCCGCGCCCACCAGGCGCCCCCGACGCTAGGTCCCAGCCCATGAACCGTCTCGCCGCCATCCTGCCCGCCGACAACGTGTTGGTGAATGTGGATGCGTCCAGCAAGAAACGCGCCTTCGAACACGCAGGCCTGCTGTTCGAAAACCACCACCAGATGGCGCGGGCGCTGGTCACCGACAACCTGTTCGCCCGCGAGCGCCTGGGCTCGACCGGCCTCGGCCACGGCGTCGCCATCCCGCACGGCCGCGTCAAGGGGCTGAAGAACCCGCTCGCCGCCGTGCTGCGCCTGCAGCAGCCCATCGCCTTCGACGCGCCGGACGACGAGCCCGTCAGCCTGTTGATCTTCCTGCTCGTGCCCGAAGCGGCCACGCAGCGCCATCTGGAGATCCTGTCGGAGATCGCCGAGATGCTGTCGGACCGCGAACTGCGCGAACAGCTCAAGGCCGAGCCGGATGCCGCAACGCTGCACAAGCTGATCGCGGCCTGGGAACCGCTGAAGTCCGTCGCCTGAAGCCCCAGTTCGGCGCTTCGCGTAAACCCTGACGACTGACCGCCCGACTTGAAACCGACCTCCATCAGCGCCGAGCGGTTGTTTGAAGAGCACCGCGAGGCCCTTCGCTGGGAATGGATCGCCGGCCACGCGCACCCGGAGCGCCGCTTCGACGAGGCCGCCGTGCGCGATGCGCAGAGCGCGGCCGACCTGGTCGGCTACCTGAACTACATCCATCCCTACCGGGTGCAAATCGTCGGCCGCCGTGAGGTGGCTTACCTGAACCAGGAAGGCTCCGACGTCCAGGACCGCCGCATCTCGCGCATCGTCACGCTGGAGCCGCCCGTCCTCATCGTGGCCGACGACACGGTGCCGCCGCCGCGCCTGGTGGCCATGTGCGACCGGGCCGAAATCCCGCTGTTCCGCACCAAGGAATCCGCCGGCCACGTCATCGACCTGGTGCGCGGCTACCTGTCGCAGCTGTTCGCCAACCGCACGACGCGCCACGGCGTGTTCATGGACATCCTGGGCCTGGGCGTGCTGCTGACCGGCGAATCGGGCCTGGGCAAGAGCGAACTCGGCCTGGAGCTGATCTCGCGCGGCCACGGCCTGGTCGCCGACGACGCCGTCGACTTCTTCCGCATCGCCCAGACCGCCATCGAGGGCCGCTGCCCCGAGCTGCTGCTCAATCTGCTGGAAGTGCGCGGCATCGGCCTGCTGGACATCAAGTCCATCTTTGGCGAGACCGCTGTGCGCCGCAAGATGCGCCTGAAGCTCATCGTCCACCTCGTGCGCAAGGAGACGATGGAGCGCGACTTCGAGCGCCTGCCCTACGAGCCGCTTTACGAGGATGTGCTCGGCATGCCGGTGCGCAAGGTCGTCATCGCGGTGGACGCGGGCCGCAACCTGGCCGTGCTGGTGGAAGCTGCCGTGCGCAACACCATCCTGCAGCTGCGCGGCATCGACACTTACAAGGAATTTGTCGAGCGCCACCAGCGCGCCATCGACAACGGCTCCATCGATTGAACGCGTTGAACGGCTTCAGCGACATCGCCCGCCTGCTCGTCCTCAACACGGACAGCTACAAGACCAGCCACTGGCTGCAATACCCACCGGGCACGCAGACCGTCTTCAGCTACATCGAGGCCCGCGGCGGCTCGCTGCCCTACACGGTCTTCTTCGGCCTGCAGGCGCTGCTGAAGGAGTACTTCACCCAGCCCGTCACGGCCGACGACGTGGCGCTGGCCGTCGAGGTCTGCGCCGCGCACGGCGTGCCCTTCAACCGCGAGGGCTGGCTGCACATCGTCAAGGTCCACGGCGGCCGCCTGCCGCTGTGCATCCGCGCCGTGCCCGAGGGCTCGGTCGTGCCGGTCAACCACGCCCTCGTCACCGTCGAAAACACCGACCCGACCTGCTGGTGGCTGACGAGCTATGTCGAGACGGCGCTGCTGCGCGTCTGGTACCCCACGACCGTGGCCACGCACAGCCACGCCACGCGCAGCCTCATCGCCGACGCGCTGGTGCGCAGCGGCGACCCCGCCGGCCTGCCCTTCAAGCTGCACGACTTCGGCGCACGCGGGGTGTCCTCGCTGGAGTCGGCCATGCTGGGTGGCATGGCCCATCTGGTCAACTTCCAGGGTACGGACACGATGACGGCCCTGCTCGGCGCGCGCCTGTACTACGGCGAGCCCATGGCCGGCTTTTCCATCCCGGCGGCCGAGCACAGCACGATCACGGCCTGGGGCCGCGACGGCGAACTGGCGGCCTACCGCAACATGCTCAGGCAGTTCGGCAAGCCGGGCGCGCTGCTGGCCGTCGTGTCCGACTCCTACGACCTGGACGCCGCCGTCAGCCGACTCTGGGGCGGCGAGCTGCGCGAGGAGGTTATCGCCAGCGGCGCCACCGTCGTCATCCGCCCCGACAGCGGCGACCCGACGGCCATCGTGCTGCGCACCGTCCAGGCGCTGGACGCCGCCTTCGGCAGCGACGTCAATGCCAAGGGTTACAGGGTGCTGAAGCATGTGCGCGTCATCCAGGGCGACGGCATCACGCGTGCCTCCATCGCCAGCATCCTGGGGGCACTCGAGGCGGCCGGCTACTCGGCCGACAACGTCGCCTTCGGCCAGGGCGGCGCGCTGCTGCAGCAGGTCAACCGCGACACGCTGGGCTTTGCGATGAAGGCCTCGGCCGTGCAGGTCGACGGCGTCTGGCGCGATGTCTTCAAGGCACCGGTCACCGACCCCGCCAAGCGCAGCAAGGCCGGGCGTCTCACGCTGATGCACCAGGGCGACGTCTTCGCCACCGTGCGCCTGGACTCCCCCGGCTGCCACGATGCCCGTGCCTCGGGCGCGACCGAAATGCTGCGCACCGTCTTCGAAGACGGCCGGCTGCTCGTGGACGACAGCTTCGCGGCGATCCGCGCCCGGGCTTCGCAGGCCTAGCTTCGGTTCGGGCAGTCCGTCTTCACGCAGCTCGCATAGAGCGCGAGCGAGTGTTCCTGCAGATGAAAGCCCCGCTCGCGCGCAATCGCGTGCTGGCGCTCCTCAATGGCCGGATCGAAGAACTCCTCGACGCGGCCGCAGTTCAGGCACACGAGGTGGTCATGGTGATGCCCCTCGTTGAGCTCGTAGACGGCCTTGCCGGTCTCGAAATGGTTGCGGCTGAGCAGGCCCGCCTGCTCGAACTGCTGCAGCACGCGGTAGACCGTCGCCAGGCCGATGTCGGCGCCTTCGCCGAGCAAAGCCTTGTAGACATCCTCGGCTGTCATGTGACGCTGGGCCGCGCGCTGGAAGATCTCCAGGATCTTGATGCGCGGCAGCGTCGCCTTGAGGCCGCTGTTCTTGATGTCGCTGGTCTGGTCTTTGACGGAGGAAGGCATGGCGCATGGGCCGGAACCCCTGACAAGGGGCCCCGCTAGAATCCGCCGATCATAGCCAGCCGGGCTTTCGGCTGGCGCGTCCCGTCCCCTTTCCGCCCTCCAGTCAGCCGCCCCATGCGTCCCCTGCTTGCCTCTCTCCCGCTGCTTGCGCTGCTTGGCGGCTGCTCCTACTTGCCGACCTGGGATTCCATGCCCTCGCTGCCCTCCGTCACCGGCGAGAAGGTGCTGGGCCTGCTCACGCCCTACCGCGTCGAGGTCGTGCAGGGCAATGTGCTGACCAAGGAGATGGTCGCCAAGGTGAAGCCTGGCATGCCCAAGGCCCAGGTGCGCGACCTGCTCGGCTCGCCGCTGCTGACCGACGTCTTCCACGAAGCGCGCTGGGACTATGTCTTCACCATCCGCCGCCAGGGCACCGCACCTCAGCAGCGACTGGTCGTGGCCCTGTTCGACGGTGACAAGCTCAAGTCCCTCGACGTGCCGAGCGACCTGCCGGCCGAGAACGACTTCGTCGCCGCCATCAACACCTTCAAGCCCGACCGCAAGCAGCCCAAGCTGGAGCTGAGCGAGGCCGAACGCGGCGCCCTGCCGCCGCCCAAGCGCAGCGCCGAAGCCGCACCGACTGCCGCCGCCGAAGGCCCGGCGCCCGGCCGCGTCTATCCGCCGCTGGACGCTGTGCCGGCCAAGTCGGGGTCGTGATGCTGAAGGTCGCCATCACTGGCGCCTCGGGCCGCATGGGCAAGATGCTCATCGAGGCCGTCATGGCCGCCGAGGACTGCACGCTGCACATCACGCTGGACAAGGGTGATGACGTCCGCGCAGGCCTGGCTGGCGCCGACGTGCTGATCGACTTCACCCGCCCGGAGGCAACGCTGGAGCACCTCGCTGCCTGCGCCGAACTGGGCGTCAAGGCGGTGGTCGGCACGACCGGCTTCGATGTCGCGCAGAAGGCCGAGATCGCGAAGTACGCCGAGCGCACGGCCATCGTCTTCGCGCCCAACATGAGCGTGGGCGTCAACGTCGCGCTCAAGCTGCTGGACATGGCCGCCCGCGCGATGAACGAGGGCTTCGACATCGAGATCGTCGAGGCCCACCACCGCAACAAGGTCGACGCCCCCAGCGGCACCGCGCTGCAGATGGGTCAGGTCGTCGCCGGCGCGTTGGGCCGTGATTTGAAGGATTGCGCCGTCTACGGCCGCGAAGGCGTCACCGGCGTGCGCGACCCGTCGACCATCGGCTTCGCCACCATGCGTGGCGGCGACATCATCGGCGACCATACCGTGCTGTTCGCAGGCACCGGCGAGCGCATCGAGATCAGCCACAAGGCCAGCAACCGCGGCATCTACGCCCAGGGCAGCCTGCGCGCGGCGCGCTTCCTGGCAGGCAAGACAACCGGCCTGTTCGGCATGAACGACGTGCTGGGCTTCGCCTGATGGGCGGCTTTGCAGAGTTCTGGGCCCAGAGCGACCTCGTCGGCCGCGCGGTCGCGGTGCTGTTGCTGGCCATGTCGGTCAGCGCCTGGGCGCTGATCCTGTGGAAGACCTGGCTGCTGCGCCGCGCCCGCCGCGGCCTCGTGCGCGCCGTGCCAGCCTTCTGGGCTGCGGCGGGTGTCGCTGAAGGACGCAGCGCGTTGCAGAGCTTCGACACCGAAGGGCTGTTGCTGCCGCTGCTGGACGCCGCCACGGCCGAGACCCGAACGGCCACGCTGGACGCCGCCGGCAAACGTGAATCCCGCCTGACCCGCCGCCTGCGCGACGCGCTGCACGCGGTGCTGGCCAGGCTGCAGTTCGGCCAGGTGCTGCTCGCTTCCGTCGGCGCCACGGCCCCCTTCGTGGGCCTGTTCGGCACCGTCTGGGGCATCTACCACGCGCTGGCCAGCATCTCGGCGGCCGGCAACATCACCATCGAGAAGATCTCCGGCCCGGTTGGCGAGGCGCTGATCATGACAGCCGCGGGCCTGGCAGTGGCCATTCCGGCCGTGCTGGCCTATAACGTCTTCGGCAAGCTGGTTGCGGCCTGCGAGGCCGACCTGGAAGGTTTCGCGCACGACTTGCGCGAGCTGCTCGACTCAGACTGACATGGCCTTCGGTCGTCTTGAAAAGCCCGAGGGCTCGCGACCCATGAGCGACATCAACATGACGCCGCTGATCGACGTCATGCTGGTGCTGTTGGTCATCTTCATGATCACCGCGCCGCTGATGACCGCCTCGCTGCGCCTGGACCTGCCCAAGAGCGAGGCCGCAACGCCGAGCGACGCGCCGAGATTCATCGCCGTGGCGATCACGCCGGATGGCAAGTTGCACCTGGGCGACGACGAGCTCGACACCATGGCCTTCCAGCAACGCATCACCGACCTCGGCCGCGCCAATGCGCAGCTGGAAGTGCAGCTGCGCGCCGACCGCACCGTGCCCTACGGCCAAGTGGCCGAGCTGATCGGCTGGGTGCAGGCCGCGGGGCTGAACCGCATCGCCTTCGTCGCACAGGCCGCTGCCTCCGCTCCCTGAACCGGGAGAGGCGCCACCTACAATTTGGCGCATGAACGCCAAGACCGAAGCGCCCAGCTACAACCCGAACGAGATCGAAGCCGCCGCCCGTGCCTACTGGACGGAGCGCGATGCCTATCGCGTCACCGAAGACGCGGGCAAGCCGCACTTCTACGCCTGCTCCATGCTGCCCTACCCCAGCGGCAAGCTGCACATGGGCCATGTGCGCAACTACACGATCAACGACATGCTGGCCCGCCAGCTGCGCATGAAGGGCTACAACGTCCTCATGCCCATGGGCTGGGACGCCTTCGGTCTGCCGGCCGAGAACGCCGCGATGAAAGGCAAGCTGCCGCCCGCGCAGTGGACCTATTCCAACATCGCCCACATGAAAGGCCAGATGCAGGCCATGGGCCTGGCCATCGACTGGAGCCGCGAGGTCGCGACCTGCCAGCCCAGCTACTACAAGTGGAACCAGTGGCTGTTCCTGAAGATGCTGGAAAAGGGCATCGCCGAGCGCCGCACGCAGGTCGTCAACTGGGACCCGGTGGACCAGACGGTGCTGGCCAACGAGCAGGTAATCGACGGCCGCGGCTGGCGCTCGGGCGCGCTGGTCGAGAAGCGCGAGATCCCGGGCTACTACCTGAAGATCACCCAGTACGCCGAGGAGCTGCTGTCGGCGGTGGCTGACCCGGCCGACCCCAACTACCTCAGCGGCTGGCCCGAGCGCGTGCGGCTGATGCAGGAGAACTGGATCGGCAAGAGCCAGGGCGTGCGCTTCGCCTTCCCTCATTCCATCGAAGGCGGCGGCGGCCGGCTCTGGGTGTTCACGACCCGCGCCGACACGATCATGGGCGTGACCTTCTGCGCCGTGGCGCCGGAGCATCCGCTGGCCACCATTGCCGCGAAGACCAAGCCCGAGGTCGCCGCCTTCATCGAGGAATGCAAGGCCGGCGGCACGACCGAAGCCGAGCTGGCCACGCAGGACAAGAAGGGCGTGCCCACGGGCCTGTTCGTCACCCACCCGATCACCGGCGCACAGGTCGAGGTCTGGGTCGGCAACTACGTGCTGATGAGCTATGGCGACGGCGCCGTCATGGGCGTGCCGGCGCATGACGAGCGCGACTTCGCGTTCGCGCTGAAGTACCAGTTGCCGATCAAGCAGGTCATCGATGTCGACGGCCAGGCCTACGACGACAGGAAGTGGGCCGAGTGGTACGGCGACAAGCAGAAGGCCCGCTGCATCAACTCCGGCGTGCTGGACGGCCTGTCGCACGTCGACGCCGTCAACAAGGTCGCCGAGCTGCTGGCCGACCAGGGCCTGGGCGAGAAGAAGACCACCTGGCGCCTGCGCGACTGGGGAGTCAGCCGCCAGCGCTACTGGGGCACGCCGATCCCCATCATCCATTGCGATGGCAATGGACCGGGGTCTGACGACCCCGGGTGCGGCGTCGTGCCGGTGCCCGAGAAGGACCTGCCGGTCGTGCTGCCCGACGACCTGATCCCGGACGGCAGCGGCAACCCGCTGAACAAGCACACTGCCTTCCTGAACGTCGCCTGCCCGAGCTGCGGCAAGCCGGCCAAGCGCGAGACGGACACGATGGACACCTTCGTCGATTCGTCCTGGTA
>CAUJSJ030000121.1:0-42935 GCA_963422775.4 uncultured Roseateles sp. | reverse complement strand
CCGCGGCGGCACCGCAGCCCGCGTAAACCGAAGAGGCCCACCGCTGCGGTGGCCCGGCCACCCGCTTCGGAGACCCCCATGACCCGTGCCCTGCTGATCGCCCTCGCCGTGCTGACCGCCCCCGCCGTCCAGGCCAACCCGGTGACCTACCACTTCGAGGCGTCGGCCTGGCAGACCTGGATGGAAAACTCCGGCCACGGCTTTGCCACCTACGCCGGTCCGCAGCATGGGGCCCACGCTCGACTTCACGCTGGCTGCCCCGCTGGCGGCCAACCTCGGCCAAGGGAATGCGCCGCTGCTCATCACGAACCTGTTGCAGAGCTGGTCTTTCGACGGCGGCCAGGCCGCTACCCGCGTCGACAGTGGCACGGCTGCGGCCTATTTTTCGCTGTACGTCTGGACGGGCGCCAGCGGCCAGATCCTGCGCAGCAACTTCTACATCAACAACGCGCCCATCAACGTGCCGGGCCTGCCCGCCGGGCACTCCAGCGAGGCCGCGCTCTACGTGGACTCGGGCTACATCGACCCGCAGTACGGCGGCCCCGGCTTCTATCTGCAAGAACGCGTGACCTATGCGGACCTCGTGCGCTGCCAATCGATCTACTGCTACGGTGGATCGGAGGGGGGGTCGACCTACTCGGGTGGCATGTGGAGTGCCGCCGAGCAGCAAGGCGGCGCCCTCGATCCCAACTCGGTGCCGGAACCTGCCTCGCTGGCACTCTGCCTGGCGGGCCTGCTGGCCGCCTACTCGCCCGCCCGCTTCTTGCGCGGCCGGCTTCCCAAGGCGCGGTCGTAGAGCCAGTTCGGCAGCGACCGCAACAGCTTGGCCATCACGCCCATCTGCCAGGGGATGACGCGGTAGCTGACCTGGGCGCGGATGGCGCGCACCGCCTGGTCGGCGAAGTCCTCGACCTGCATCAGGAAGGGCATGGAGTAGCGGTTGCCGCGCGTCAGCGGCGTGTCGATGTAGCCCGGCAGGATCGTCACGACGCGCACACCGAACGGCCGGCATTCGCCACGCAGGCTTTCGCAGTAGGCGACGACGGCGGACTTGCTCGCGCAGTAGGCGCCATGCCCCGGCAGGCCGCGGATGGCGGCCACGCTGGCCACGCCGACCAGCGTGCCCGAGCGGCGCTCCATCATCCCGGCGACGAAGGGGTGAAAGGTGGCGGCCAGTCCGACGTTGTTGGTCTCGAAGGTGCGGCGCATGACCTCGAGGTCGTCGAAATGGGCCGTGTCCATGCCGATGCTGATGCCGGCGTTGGCGATGACGACGTCCGGCAAGCCCTGGGCGCCGATGCATTCGCGGCCGATGCGGGCCATCGCGTCGAGGTCGGCCACGTCGGCGCCGTAGACCTTGAAGCGGGCCGCGTCGAGCCGCTGCTCGGCCGCCCAGCGCTCGACCTCGGCGGTGCGACGTGCGACGAGGGCGAGCCGCGCGCCGTCGCGGTAGTAGCGCAGCGCCAGCGCCTGGCCGATGCCGCTGGACGCGCCGGTGATGAAGACCAATTCACTCATTTCGGGGCCCTGGACATGATCTGCCCCTGCGCCTTGCCGGTGAAGCTGACCTGGCCGGTCAGGTGGCGGTACTCGAAGTTCTGCGCGTTCAGCGTCGAGCCGCCCTGGCGGATGGTGACGGGCAGGTGGGAGCGCAGGATCTCGCTGTTCGACAGGGCCTGCAGGAATTCGCCGCGCACATCGAGCTGGGGCGTTGCGCCTTCACCGGCGCCTGGCGGCAGGCGCCGCAGGTGCACGTCGCCGATGAGCTGCATGTCGCTGCCGTCGCCATTGCTGAGGGCCCGCTTGGCCTCGGCGATGGCGAGGCTGCCGTCCGGCGCGATGGCGCGCACACGGGCCTGGTCGATCTCGACGGTGTCGGTGTCGGGGTAGTGGCGCAGCTCGGCGCCGGAGATCTGCACGTGCAGCCGGCCATCGGCGCCGATGCGCTGGATCTCGAAGTTGGCCATGCGGTAGTCGGGCAGATGGCGCGGCGGCGCAACCTCGCCCGGCGCGTCGAGCAACGGCGTGTTCTTCACCAGCCACCACGTGCCGCTGGCCAGCAGGGCCATCAGCAGCAGCGGCAGGTAGTTGGACAGCAGCCTCTGCGCGCGCCACAGCCAGGGGCGGGGCTTCTGAAGGCGCGGCGCCGGCGCCGGCAGGGCCACGGGCGTCACGTCGGCTTGCCCCCGTCGAGCGTGGCGTGATGGGCGTTCAGCAGGCGCTCGTAATGGCCGGCGGCCATCAGCAGGAGGTCGCAGTACTCGCGCGCCGCACCAAACCCGCCCGCCGCGCGCGTGACGTGGTGGGCGATGGCCAGCACCTCGGCATGCGCACCGGGCGGGGCGCAGGCAAAGCCGGCGCGCGTCATCAGCGGCAGGTCGGGCCAGTCGTCGCCCATCACGGCCACCTCGCCCCAACTCGCGCCGAGAGCAGCCAGCAGCGGCTCGGCGGTGGCCAGTTTGTCGCGGGCGCCATAGACGGCGTGCTGCAGGTCCAGGTCGGCCACGCGGCGGCGCACGGCGGGGCTGTCGCGGCCGGTGACGATGACCGGTGTGATGCCCACCTGCTGCAACGACTTCAGGCCATGGCCGTCCAGTGTGTTGAAGGCCTTGAACTCTTCGCCGGCATCGCTGATGTAGATGCGGCCATCGGTGAGCACGCCGTCGACGTCGAAGATGGCCAGCTTGATGGCGAGACCCGAGCCCTGGGCCTTGACGAGGAGTTCGGGAGGAAAGGTTAGAGCAGCCATGTCAGTTCAGGTTCTCGGGTCGAGCGCCGGGCCGCCCCAAGCCGGCCCGTCATGGCGATGTGCTTGCGGCCCAATGCCGCAAGCATCGCCGTCCCCATGGGGGACCGACCTGGCGCGCCTGCGTTCAGCGAGGCGCGACTGGGCGAGGGGCTGCAAGTCCTCATCAGATCACCTTCGCCCGCATCAGATCGTTGATGCTGATGGCACCGAGCAGATGCTGGTCGGCGTCGACGACGAGGACGACGGTGATGCGGGCGGCCTCCATCAGGTCGGCAGCGTCCACGGCCAGCGCGTCGGCGCCAACCGTGCGCGGCCTGGGGTGGGCCACCTCGGCGGCGGTCAGCGCGCGCAGGTCACGGCCCTGCTCGACGAGGCGGCGCAGGTCGCCGTCGGTGAAGATGCCCTGCACGCGGTCTTCGGCGTCGACGATGACCGCCATGCCGAGCCCCTTGGCGCTCATCTCGCGCATCAGATCGGTGAAGGGCGTGTCGGCGGCCACGCGCGGCAGCGCGTCTGCGCTGCGCATCAGGTCGCGCACATGCGTGAGCAGCTTGCGGCCCAGCGCGCCGCCGGGGTGGGAGCGCGCGAAGTCCTCGGCCTTGAAGCCGCGCGCATCCAGCAGGGCCACGGCCAGCGCGTCGCCCAGCGCCATCTGGGCCGTCGTGCTGGCGGTCGGCGCGAGCTGCAGCGGGCAGGCCTCCTCGGCCACGGCGCTGTCGAGCACGACCTCGGCATGCGAGGCGAGGCTGGATTCGGCGCGGCCGGTCATCGCGATGACCGGGATGCCCAGGCGCTTGAGCACCGGCAGGATGGCGTTGAGCTCGTCGCTCTCGCCGGAGTTGGACAGGGCCAGCACGACGTCGCCGGCCGTCACCATGCCCAGATCGCCATGGGCCGCCTCGGCGGGGTGGACGAACAAGGCCGGCGTGCCGGTGGAGGCCAGCGTCGCGGCGATCTTGCGGCCGACGTGGCCGCTCTTGCCCATGCCCATCACGGCGACGCGGCCGCGGCAGGCGAGGGTGAGCTGGATGGCTCGGGCGAAGGCCTCGCCCAGGCGGGGCGCCAGGTCGGTCAGCGCGCGGGCCTCGACCTGCAGTGCGTCACGGCCGATGCGGATGGCCCGCTCGGCATCGAAGGAAACGGGAGACATCGAGCCAGTGTAGACAATGCGCCCGATGCAAAAGCTCCTGCCGTTTCGCTGGGTCGCCCTGGCCTTCTTGCTGTTGCTGGCCTGGGATGCCAGCCCCTTCGATCTGTGGGCCATGCGCCAGGCGGGCGACGCCAGCGGCTTTGCGCTGCGCGAGGCCTGGGTCACGCGGGCGCTGATCCACGAGGGCGGCCGCGTCGTGTCCTACGTTGCCATGGCCTTCATCGTCCTGCTCAATTTGTGGCCACGCCTGCTGCCGGCGTTGACGCGGCGCGAGCGCCGCTGGTGGCTCGTCACGACGCTGATCTGCCTGGGCGTCATCTCGCTGGTCAAGCGCGCCAGCCTGACGAGCTGCCCCTGGGACCTGGCCGAGTTCGGCGGCGAGGCCCAGGCCTTGTACGTCTCGCACTGGGCCTTCGGCGTGCGCGACGGCGGAGGCGGGCATTGCTTCCCATCCGGGCATGCCAGCGCCGCCTTTGCCTACCTGGCTGGCGGCTGGGCGCTGGCGCGGGCCTACCCGAAGGCGGCCCGGGCCTGGCTGCTGGCGGCGGTGGTGCTGGGCATCGTCTATGGCTTTGGCCAGATGGTGCGTGGCGCCCACTACCCCAGCCACACGATGTGGACGGGCTGGATCTGCTGGGCGGTGACCGTGGCCGCCGCGCGCTTCCTGCCGAGCGGGTCCATTTCCAGGCCTTGAGGCTGGCAGCCCGGGCCGTCGCCGCTCAGTGCGCCGCTGCCCTGCCCAGGGCCTGCTCGTGCCCGGCCAGCAGGTGCATCGCCCGCTCGAACAGCAGCCGCGCCGAGCTTGCCAAGCGGTGCAGCTGCTCATGGAGCTGGCGGTCCGCGTCGTTGCGGTGCTCGCAGTCGGCGCTGTAGGCCTCGAACTGCTGCACCCGCAGCAGCAGCTCGGCGACGTGGGCCGGGCATTCGCAGGCCACCTCGGTCTTGCGCGTGGACCAGTCGGCCAGCGTGGCAGCGTCGTACTGCGGTGCCGTGAGTGGCGTGAGTGGCGCCGCTGCGGGATCCGTGGCGTTCGCGGTGTCCCTGGGCGTTGGTGCAGGTGCGGCGCCTGAGCTGCCCAGGCTGTCCAGGATCCAGCCCACCAGCCCGCGGTCGTTGTGGGTGTCGCGCCAGGGCTGCACGCCCAGCTCGGCGCAGCGCCGCAGCGCCTGGGAGTTGCTGTAGCCGTAGACCACCAGCACGCGGGGCAGGGCCAGTGCGGCGGCGGCGGTGGCGATGTCCTCCACCTGTTGCATGTGCAGCGACGGCAGGTGCAGCAGCAGCGCGTCGGGGGCATCGGCCTCGGCCCGGCGCGGCGTTGCGGGGGCTTCGGGCAGCGAGTTCAGCGTGGCGGCGATGCGCAGCTGGCCGCGCGGCGCGGCGCGGTTGATGCGTGTGGCCAGCGCCGCGCCCACGACCAGCAGCCGCTTCACCGGCCGCGCGGGCCGGGCCATGGCCTGGGCCACCTCCCGCACCTGGTCCTGAGCCGACAGCAGATCGCGCAGTTCGTCCGGCGTGCGCCTGGCGACGATGCCGATGGCATGGCCCTGCAGCGTCAGCTGGCGCAGCGCGGCGATGCGCTGCACGTCGTCGGCCGAATAGAGCCGGTGGCCGTGGTCATCGATCTGGCTGCACTGGAGCCCATAGCGGCGTTCCCAGACCCTCAGCGTGTTGGCCGGCATGCCCACGATGTGCGCCACGACGCCGGTCTTGAACAGGCTTTGAACCATTAATGAGTCCCGAATCAGGCCCGAAGTGGCCGACAAGCCGCGATAGTGAACTGGTTATGAATCCTGTGCCAGCACTCCCGCCGAAACCCCTCGCTGCCGCCGTCTATTTCGACGGCGGCTGTCCCGTCTGTGCGCGCGAGATCGCGCTGTACCGCCGCGCCGCCGGGGGCGACCAGGTGCAGTGGCTGGACATCAGTCCGCCGGAATCCACCGCCTGCGCACCCGACCTCGACCGCGCCACGGCGCTGGCGCGGCTGCATGTGCGCGACGAGACCGGCCGGCTGCACGTGGGTGGCGCGGCCTTCCTGGTGCTGTGGCGGGCGCTGCCCCGCTGGCGACGCTGGACACGCTGGCTGGATCACGCGCCGGGCCGGCTGCTGCTGTCGGCCGCGTATGCGGTGTTCCTGCGGCTGCGGCGGCTGTGGCGCGGGGTGCCGGCGTGAGCGCCGCGGGCCCGCGCGTGGCGGTGATCGGGGCGGGCCTGGCCGGCCTGAGCTGCGCGCGCGCGCTGGCCGAGGCGGGCAGGGCGGTGGTCGTGTTCGAGAAATCCCTGGGCGTGGGCGGCCGCATGGCGACCCGGCGCCTGAGCGGCGCCGGCGGCGCCAACGCTGACGGTCGGGGCTGGCTCGCCGAGGCCGACCACGGCGTGCCGAGCTTCACGGCGCGCCAGCCGGCATTCGTCCAGGCGGTCCAAAAAGCCGCGGCGCGAGGTTGGCTGCTGCCCTGGCGGCCACGCATGGCCGCAGGCGGCGACCCCCTGACCCTGAGCGAGCCGCAATGGGTCGCGGCGCCCAGCATGAAAAGCTGGTGCGCGGCGCTGGCGCAGGAGCTGGACGTGCGGCTGGAGCAGCACGTCGACGAGCTGACCCGCCTGCCCGGCGGCTGGACGGTGCATGCCCGTGGCGACCCGGTGGGCGGCGGCTTCGGCCAGGTGGTGCTCGCCCTGCCGCCGGCCCAGGCGGCCGCGCTGCTGCGGCCGCACGAGGCCGCGTGGTCCGAGCGTCTGCAGGCCTGGCCGATGCAGGCCACCTGGACCTGGCTGGGCGTGTCATCCGGTTTGACTCCTGCGGTGGACTGGGATGTGCTGGCGCCGCTGACCGGGCCGTTGCGCCGCATCGACCGCCAGAACGGCAGGGCCTGGCGCCCCGCGCCGGTCGGGCGCGAGGTGTGGACGGCGCATGCCAAGGCGGCCTGGACCCAGGCACATCTCGAAGCCCCGGCGGCGCAGGTCGAACAGGCGCTGCGCGACGCCGTCGTGCGCGCCATCGGCGGCTCGCCGCGTTGGGCGGGCAGCTGGGTGCATCGCTGGCGCTATGCCCAGCCGGCCGACCATCCGCCCGAAGCCACGGACACCCCTTGCTGGTGGGCGCCGGAACTCGGGCTGGGCGTGTGCGGCGATGCCCTGGGTTCCCTGGGACATGCCCTGGATGGCGCAGCCGGCGCTGGCGGCGGCGTGGAGGCTGCCTGGACCTCAGGCCATGCCCTGGCCGCGCTGCTGATGCACCGCCGCCCCAGCCAGGCCCTTGAACTGACGGAGAGACCTCACCATGCCCCATGAATCCGAGACCGCACTGATCACCGGCGGTGCCGGCGGCATCGGCCAGGCGCTGGCCCTGCGCCTGCAGGCACGCGGCGTGCGCGTGGCCGTGACCAGCCGCGATCCGGCGCGCCTGGAGACGGCCGCCGGCGACCTGCGGCTGGCGCTGGACGCGACGACGCCCGAGGGCATCGCCCAGGCCCTGGCCACCTGCCAGGCCACCTGGGGTGGGCCGCCGCGGCTGCTGGCGCATTGCATCGGCAGCACGTTGATCGCGCCGCTGCACCGCACCCGGCCCGCCCAGGCGCGCGAGCTGCTGCGCGTGAACCTGGACAGCGCGGTCTTCGCCCTCTCCGCCTGGGTGGACGCCCTGCGCCAGGCCACGTCCGGCGGTGCAGCGGTGCTGATGAGTTCGGTGGTGGCGCGCATCGGCGTCAGCAACCACGAGGTCATCTCGGCGGCCAAGGCGGGTGTCGAGGGCCTGGCCCGCGGCGCGGCGGCCACGTACGCGTCCCTGGGCCTGCGCATCAACGTCGTGGCGCCGGGCCTGACCGAGACGCCCCTCAGCGCGGGCCTGACCCAGCAGCCCGAGATGCGCGCCGCCGCCGCGCGCCAGTACCCGCTGCCGCACGCGCAGGGGGTGCAGACGGCCGACGACGTTGCCGGTGTCATCGACTGGCTGCTGTCCGCGCAGGCTGCACGCATCACCGGCCAGGTGCTGCCCGTGGACGGCGGCTTCACGGCCATCCGGCCGCTGGTGCGGTGAGCCTGCGCCGCCCCACCCGTCGCCGGTTGCTGCTGGGCCTGGCCGGCGTGGCGGTCCAGGCCGTTGGCTTCGCCGACGATGCGGCGCACGCGCGCCTGCTGCGCGAACCCGACGGCCTCGTGCTGCTGATGCGCCACGCCAGCGCGCCCGGCGGCGGCGACCCCGACGGCTTCCGGCTGGGCGACTGCGCCACCCAGCGCAACCTCAGCGACGAGGGCCGCGCGCAGGCGCGGCGCACCGGCGAGCGGCTGCGTGCCATGGGCATGCCCATCGCCGCGGTCTGGCACTCGCAGTGGTGCCGCACCCGCGAGACGGCCGAGCTGCTGGCCGTGGCGCCGCTGCGGCCCGAGCCGCTCTTCAACTCCTTCTTCGACGACCCCGCCCGCGAGCAGCGCTTCGCCAGCGAGGCGCGCCAGCGTTTGGCGGCCTGGGCCGGTCCGGGCACGCTGCTGGTCGTCACGCACCAAGTGAACATCACCGCGCTGTCGGGCGTGTTCCCGGCGTCCGGCGAGATCGTCGCGATGCGCTTCGGCGGCGCCGCGGGTGCGCAGTTGCTCGGGCAGTTGACGATCTGACCCTCGGGGTCGCCGTGCCGCCGCACGCGCTGCAAAGGGTTTCCACAGTTCGGGGTGGGTGGGTGTCGTCCTAGACTGGCCCGACAAAAGCGCACCCACGGAGGAGACACCGTGCAGCGGACCGACATCTCGGACCCGGCCTATTTCCACAAGGTCGTCGATTGCCAATGGGCCTGCCCGGCGCACACGCCGGTACCCGAATACATCCGCCTCATCGCGCAGGGGCGGCATGACGAGGCGTACTGGGTCAACTGGGTCAGCAACGTCTTCCCCGGCGTGCTTGGGCGCACCTGCGACCGGCCCTGCGAGCCCGCCTGCCGGCGCGGTCGCGTCGAGGAGAAGCAGGCGGCCAAGCCCGAGCCCGTCGCCATCTGCCGGCTCAAGCGCGTCGCCGCCGACAACAAGAGCGAGGAGTTCCGCGCCATGCTGCCCAAGCCTGCGGCGCGCAACGGCAAGCGCGTGGCCTGCGTGGGCGCCGGGCCGGCGTCGCTGGCGGTGGCGCGTGACCTGGCACTGGAAGGCTATGCCGTCACCGTCTTCGACGGCGAGGCCAAGGCCGGCGGCTTCATCCGCACGCAGATCCCGCGCTTTCGGCTGCCGGAGCGTGTCATCGACGAGGAATGCGGCTACATCCTCGGCCTGGGCGTGGAGTGGCGCGCCGGCCAGCGTGTGAACTCGATGAAGGCGCTGCTGGCCGAGGGCTGGGACGCCGTCTTCATCGGCTGCGGCGCACCGCGCGGGCGTGACCTGCCGCTGCCGGGCCGGCAAGAGGCGGCGGACAAGATCCGCATCGGCATCGACTGGCTGGCCAGCGTGTCCTTCGGCCATGTCACGGCCGTGGCGCCGCGCGTCATCGTGCTGGGCGGCGGCAACACGGCGATGGACTGCTGCCGTTCGGCGCGGCGCCTCGGTGCTTCTTCAGTCACGGTCGCCGTGCGCAGCGGCTATGCGCAGATGAAGGCCTCGCCGTGGGAGAAGGAGGACGCCGAGCACGAGGGCATTCCCATCCTGGACTTCCACGTGCCGCTGGCCTTCGAGCATGTGGAGGGCAAGCTGACCGGCATGCGCTTCAAGAAGGCCCAGACGGGAGAAGAGGTCGTCATTCCCTGCGACGAGGTGCTGATTGCGGTTGGCCAGGAGAACAGCTTCCCGTGGATCGAGCGCGATGCGGGCATCGCCTTCGGTGACGGCGGCCTGCCGGTGCTGGACGCCAGGAGCTTCCAGTCCTCGCTGCCGCACGTGTTCTTTGGCGGCGACGCGGCCTTCGGTCCGAAGAACATCATCACCGCCGTCGCCCATGGCCATGAGGCCGCGGTCAGCATCGACCGCCTGCTGCACGGCGAACCCGTCACACAACGCCCGCCGCCGCACGTCAACCTCGTTTCCCAGAAGATGGGCATCCACGAGTGGAGCTACGACAACGCCATCACCAACGACCTGCGCAGCAAGGTGCCCTGGACGGCCGCCAACATCGCGTTGGCCAGCATCAAGGTCGAGGTGGAACTGGGCTTCGACGCCGCCACCGCGTTCAAGGAAGCGCAGCGCTGCCTGAACTGCGACGTGCAGACCGTGTTCGCGCCCAAGCTGTGCATCGAGTGCGACGCCTGCGTGGACATCTGCCCGATGGACTGCATCACGTTCACGGACAACGGCGACGACCTGCGTGAGCGGCTCAAGGCGCCGGCGCTGAACCTGATGCAGGACGTCTATGTCGAAGGTGGATTGAAGACCGGCCGCGTGATGGCCAAGGACGAGGACGTCTGCCTGCACTGCGGCCTGTGCGCCGAGCGCTGTCCGACGGGGGCCTGGGACATGCAGAAGTTCCTGCTGGTCACGGCCAAGGCCGGGGCTTCGTGCCGGGACATCACGCCGCGCAAGGAGGTTGCAGCATGAGGCCCGACGCGCCGGGCCGTCCCAAGCAAGGCCCGACCCTCTTGGAGGATCGGTCAAGGTACTCGTTGACCGGGGAGCACCAATGAGCCGCATCGAGGCCATCAACGACTTCGTCGTCAAGTTCGCCAACGTCAACGGCTCGGGCTCGGCCTCGGCCAACGAGCTGTTCGCGCGCGCCATCCTGCGCATGGGCGTGCCGGTCAGCCCGCGCAACATCTTCCCGAGCAACATCCAGGGCCTGCCGACCTGGTACGAGGTGCGCGTCTGCGAGGCTGGCTGGCTGGGCCGGCGCGGCGGCGTGGACCTGATGGTGGCGATGAACCCGCAGACTTGGGGCGAGGACCTGGCCGAGATCCAGCCTGGCGGCTACCTGTTCTACGACAGCACCAAGCCGATGCCGGCCAGCGCCTTCCGGCCTGACATCCACGTCATCGGCATGCCGGCCACGGCCATCTGCAACGCGACCTACGACGTGCCGCGCGAGCGCACGCTGTTCAAGAACATCCTCGTGCTGGGGGCGCTCAGCGAACTGATGGGCATCGAGGTGAACGTCATCGAGAAGTTGTTTGCTGAGCAGTACAAGGGCAAGGAGAGGCTGCTGGACTCCAATGTGCGCGCACTGAATGCAGGCCGCGAGTTCGCGCGCGACCATCTCTCGGTGCAGCCCTTCGGCCTGAAGGTGAAGCGCGCCAACGCGGTGGGCGACAAGATCTTCATGGAAGGCAATGCCGCGACGGCCCTGGGCTGCGTCTACGGCGGCGCGACCGTCTGCGCCTGGTATCCGATCACGCCGTCGTCGTCCGTCGCCGAGGCCTTCGAGAAGTACGCGGGCAAGTTCCGCGTGGACGCCGACACCGGCGAGAAGCGCTACGCCATCGTGCAGGCCGAGGACGAGATCGCGTCCATCGGCATCATCACCGGCGCGGGCTGGAATGGCGCGCGCGCGTTCACCTGCACGTCGGGCCCGGGCGTGTCGCTGATGACCGAGTTCCTGGGGCTGGCCTACTTCGCCGAGATTCCCTTCGTCGTCATCGACGTGCAGCGCGGCGGCCCCAGCACCGGCATGCCCACGCGCACGCAGCAGGCCGACTTGCTCTCAAGCGCCTACGCCTCCCACGGCGACACCCAGCATGTGCTGCTGCTGCCCGAGGACCCGCGCGAATGCTTCGAGTTCGCGGCCGACGCGCTGGACCTGGCCGAGCGCCTGCAGACGCCCGTCTTCCTGATGAGCGACCTGGACATCGGCATGAACCAGCGCCTGTGTGCGCCGCTGGCCTGGGACGACGAGCGCCGCTATGACCGCGGCAAGGTCATGACGGCCGAGCAGCTCGACGCCGGCGCGCCTTTTGCCCGCTACAAGGATGTGGACGGCGACGGCATTCCCTGGCGCACGCTGCCGGGCACCCACGCCAGCCGCGGCGCCTATTTCACGCGCGGCACCACGCGCAACGAGCAGGCCATCTACTCCGAGCGCGGCGACGACTACATCCGCAACGTCGAGCGGCTGCGCGCCAAGTTCGCCACCGCGGCGCTGATCGTGCCGCAGCCCCTGGTGCGCGCCGCCGCGCGAAAGACGCGCGTGGCCGTCCTCTACTTCGGCTCCACGGCGCCAGCGATGGACGAAGCGCTGGCCGCGCTGGCCGAGGCCGGCATCCACATCGATGCGATGCGATGCGGCTGCGCGCCTACCCGTTCGCGCCCAGCGTGGCGGAGTTCATCGCAGCCCACGACGCGGTCTTCGTCGTCGAGCAGAACCGCGACGCGCAGATGCGCCGCATGCTCGTCAACGAGCTGGAGGTGGCACCCAAGCACCTCACGCCGGTGCTGCACTTCGACGGCACGCCCATCACGGCCCGCTTCATCATCGACGCGATCACGCGCCATGTGCATGCGCTGGCCACCGCGCCAAGGAGCACGACATGACGTATCTGGCCAAACCCAGGCTCCACCATCCCAGCCTGACGAAGAACGCCGTCGGCTACACGCGGCGCGACTACGAAGGCAAGGTCTCCACGCTGTGCGCCGGCTGCGGGCACGACTCCATCTCCAGCGCCATCGTGCAGGCCTGCTGGCAGCTCGACATCGCCCCGCACCGCGTCGCCAAGTTGAGCGGCATCGGCTGCTCCAGCAAGACGCCCGACTACTTCCTGGGCGCCAGCCACGGCTTCAACACCGTGCACGGCCGCATGCCCAGCGTGCTGACGGGCGCCTACCTCGCCAACCGCGAGCTGCTCTACCTCGGTGTGTCGGGCGACGGCGACTCCGCCTCCATCGGCCTGGGCCAGTTCGCGCACGCGATGCGCCGTGGCGTGCGCATGGTCTACATCGTCGAGAACAACGGCGTCTATGGCCTCACCAAGGGCCAGTTCAGCGCCACGGCCGACAAGGGCTCGGTGGCCAAGAAGGGCGCGACCAACAACGACGCCGCCATCGACCTGGCCGCGCTGGCGCTGCAGCTCGGCGCCACCTTCGTCGCGCGCAGCTTCTCGGGCGACAAGACCCAGCTGGTGCCCCTCATCGAAGGCGCCATCCGCCACGGCGGCGCGGCCTTCATCGACGTCATCAGCCCTTGTGTGGCCTTCAACAACCATGCCGGCTCGACGCGCAGCTACGACCATGTCCGCGCTCACAACGAGGCGCTGAACCGCATCGACTTCATCGACCTGGCGCCGGAGCAGGTCGCCCTGCACTCGCCCGACGTCATCGACGTGCCCCAGGCCGACGGCAGCACGCTGCGCCTGCGCAAGATGGCGCCCGACTACGACCCCACCGACCGCCTGGGCGCGATGAATGCGATGCAGCTGCGCGCCGCGGCCGGCGAGATCGCCACGGGGCTGCTCTATGTCGACCCGGCGGCCAAGGACTGGCATGCGGCCCAGCGCACCGCGGCGGTCGCGCTGAACACCCTGGGTGAAAAGGTACTCTGCCCGGGCTCAGCCGCCCTGGCGAAGATCAATGCCGGGTTGAGATGAAGCAGCCCCTCGCCCAGGCTAGCGCCGCTGAACGCGGGCGAGCCTAGTCGGTCTTGCAGACCGCGCAGCCGACAGCGCAGCTGCTCTTCGGCAGGCACGCCAAGTCCACTGGACTTGCCGTGTCCGGCCTCAGCCCCCGAGGGGACGGCGATGCTTGCAGCCTTGAGCCGCAAGCACATCGCCCTGGCGGGCCGGCTTGGGAGCGGCCCGGCGCTCGGCCCGAATGCACCGCGGACACTGAGATGATCTCGGGCCATGCGCCCACACCACCTCACCCTCCTCGCGGCTGTCCTTGCCCTGACCGCCTGCGCCAGTTCCAACCAGGACAAGGTCGCCACTGCTGCGGCCACGCCGCTGTCCGATCTCAACGTCGTCCGCGCCGACATCCCCGAGGTGCTGAAGGCCGCAGCCGCCGCGCCTTATGCAATGCCGGCCGATGCCAGCTGCGGCGGTCTGGCTGCCAGCATCCGTGCGCTGGACGAAGTGCTCGGCCCCGACCTCGATGCGCCCCACACGACTGGCAATCCTGGCCTGCTGGACCGCGGCGAGGATGCCGCCACCGGCGCGCTTCAGCGCACGGCCGAAGGTGTCATCCCCTTCCGCGGCTGGGTGCGCAAGTTGAGCGGTGCCGAGCGCTACGCGCGCCAGGTCAGTGCGGCCATCACGGCCGGCGGCGTCAGGCGAGGCTTCCTGCGCGGGCTGACGTCGGCCAAGGCCTGCACGGCGAAGACGGCCTGAGCGCCGGGGCAACACACCGTCCTTTTCCGGGCACCATCAAGCAGCAAGCCACCCAGACCCTGGGCGAGCCGCGCAACCTCGGCCGCTCGCCGCTGTTCCAGCGGTTGTGGATGAAGGCGGCATGCGCGTGAATCAACGCTCCATCGTCACCGGCGCCATGTCGCGGATGTAGAAGACGCCGTCCCACTGTGCGCCCAGACCGATGCCGGTGCCCAGCGGGATGCCGTAGCCGAACTCCATGCCGCGCGCCGGCAGACCGATCTGGAGCTTCCGCGGGGCATTGAGGAAGGCGAAGCCGGCCGGGTCGCTGGCCAAGGCCGACTCGAGGCTGCGCGGGTAGGCCGGCGGGATGGTCTGCACCTCGCCCGAGGCGAATTCCATGAAGCGGCCCTGCAGGGCGGTCAGGTTGAGCACGTAGTAGTCGCGACCCAGCTTCTGGCCCAGGATGTCGCCGGCATAGCGATGGCTGTCGTCGAACTTGACGCCGCGCGCGACGTGGATGGTGTGGGCCCAGATGACCGCCTTGCGGCCCGGGTAGACGTGCCGCAGCTGCCACAGCACGTTGTTGGCCATCTCGTGGTCGCGCAGATAGTCGCCATGCCAGAAGTTGGCGGCCTGCGCCTGCAGGCCGGCCAGGCTGCGGCACAACAGCTCGTCACCACCGGCCTTGCACAGCGTGGCCTTGAGGCGAGCGGCTACCGCGCCGAAAGCATTCTCGTCAGTGCTCGATGGCGGCGTCCGGTCCATTTGCATCAGCTTGTCGGCCAAGCGCTCGAACACGGGCCAGTCGCTGGCGTCGCCCTGCAGCCTGGCACGCAGGCGTGGCGGCAGTTCGCCGCGACTCAAGCCGCCGCTGAGCTGGCTGTCGATGCCCGACAGCAGCATGGGCTTCGGCCCGGCCTGCGCCTCGTCCAGATAGCGCAGCAGCGTGCGGCCGGCGTCGCTCTTGGCGTACATGTAGAAGACATTGCCCGGCGCCAAGGCATCGAGCTTCTCGCCGCGCTGCATGGCCTGCTGCAGCAGCGCGACGTCGAACACGCCGCTCTCCAGCAGCAGCACGTCGAAGCCCCTGCGCTCGTGCAGATAGCGCAGCAGCCGCGTCTTGAGCTCGAACTCCTGGCGACCGCCGTGCGTCTGCTCGCCCAGGGCCACGACGCGGGCGTTGCCGATGGCGTCGCCAAAGGGCTGCAGCTGCGCGTCGGTCAGCTCGGCCGCGGAGTTCGCCGCCATGGGCTTCATCTGGGCGCGCACCCAGTCCATCGAGCCTTCTTCGGCCGCATGAGCGCCCGTCAGTGCCACCGTCAGCGCCGCCAGCGCCAGCCATTTCCTGCTCATCACCACCTCCTTGGGTGGCGGCCAGGATATCGACTTCGAACTGGTATCTAGAGGCTCAGGACAAGCCCAAGCTGGGCTCCTGCGCAGCCTCGTCCACAGGCCGCGCTGGTATGGTCGCCAGCGCCAGCTCGGCGCTGTTCAAGGCCCCTTCGATGAAGCCCTGGTAGTCCGAGTAGGCCTCGCCGACGATGTGCAGATTGCGCACGCCGCTGCCGAAGTCGAAGGCCTTGAAAGCGTCCATGACCTTCCAGGAACGCACGCCGGGCTGCCAGCCATGGTTGGCAGCACCATAAGGTGCGCGCGCCCAGTCGCGGATGCCGTAGGTGATGATGGAATTGCGGATGTACTGGCTGGTTTCGGCCAGGCTCAGGTCGCCGAAGATGCGCCGCGCGTTGTCGGTCAGCTTCAACGCGGACTCGGCGTTCGCGTCCGCCGCGCGCTTCACGTCGCGCGCGACGAACAGCGCGAAGGCATCGACGATGCGCGCGTTCTGGTCCAGCTCGGCGCGGTCGTGGCGGTCGCCGTCGATGACGTAGTGGCGCCAGAACTCCGTGGACGGGCGGTCCATGTACAGCAGCACCATGCCGTGGCCGTCGGCATCGGCCTCGGGCGGGCGGCGGAAGTAGTGGATCTCGCGCGTGGGCATGCAGTTGGCGTACTGCTGCGGCGCCTGGCCATAACTCCACCACGGCGTGTTGCAGACGTAGAAGACCTTCAGCATCGGGAAGCCGTTGACGCTGTCCAGCTGGCTGGCGATGTGCTCGGGCAGGTGGCGCGTCAGCTTGAGCAGCGGCAGGCGCGGCAGCGCCAGGATGAGGCGCTCGGCGCGCAGCGTGAGGGCGCCGTTCTGCGTCGCCACGTCCAGCGCCAGCGTCGGCTTGCCCAGCTCCACGGGCTGCACGCCGCGCAGCTTGTGGCCGCCGGCCAGCGTCACGTTGGCATGGCCGCGCAGGCGGGCCAGCAGCCCCTCGGTCAAGCGCGCCGAGCCACCCTCGATGCTGGCGAGCTGCTGACCCACGGTCTTGAGCGCGCGCAGCCACCAGATGATCCACTCGGCCGCGTTCAGGTTCTCCGGGATCATGTGATAGAAAGTCCCGGTGTCGCGCAGCTTCACGAGCGCCCGGTGGCTGAGCACCCCTTGCGCCGACAGCGCGTTCCAGAAGCCCATGTCCCACAGCGGCTGGCCGTGCAGCTGGGCGTGCTTGCGCAGCCGCATGTAGTCCGCCTCGGTGAGCGCGTCGATCCAGGCCTGGTCGTCCGCATCCGGTCCCTTGCGGCCCATGATCAGCATGATCCCGCGCTTGAGCAGCTGCAGCGAGTTCAGCCCGCGCTCGGCCTCGGGCAGGTCGGCGTCGTCGGTGCTGACCTGGTCCGATGAAGGGCCGGAAAAATCCAGCAGGCCCACGCCCAGCTCGGCGCACAGGGCGGCAAAGCGCGGCTGCAGCGTCGGCTCGAAGCGCATCGGCCCGTACTCGGCGATGAAGCCGTCCATGTCCTCGGTCTCGATGCGCCCGCCCCAACGGTCGGCCGCGGCCTCCAGCACGAGGATGCGGTGGCCCGCATCCGCCAGGCGCAGCGCGCAGTACAGGCCCGACACGCCGCCGCCGGCGATGACGATGTCATAGGTCGTCATGGCATTGCTCCACTTGTATGTACAACTGGGGCGGGAGCATATCGGAGCGCGCGCGGCGCGCCGACCGGCTCAGGCGGACGGGGGCTCGCCCGCGCCGGAGCCGAAATGCTGCTCCATCGCCGCCGGGTCGGTTTCACCGCGCAGCAACTGCAGGATGCTGTGATGCAGTCGCAGGCGCACCGAATCTCGGATCTCTTCAGGCAGCCCACCGACCGTGTCGCCCTTGCCGTCCCAGGCGCCGTGGTCGTCCCCATACCAGGCCACGATGCGCAGCGTGGGTGTGCTGGCGGCCTGGTTCGGGGAGTCCTCGGCACATTCACCCCAAGCGCGCCTGAATTGCTCGATCAACTCCGGCAGCTCGGTGAAGCCGTCGATGAGCACGATGATCCGGCTCAGCGGCACGGTGTCGACGAGGCGCTGGATCTCCCAGCCCAGGCCCTGGCGCTCGGCGCTGTACTCGGCGGCATCCACGACGACGAGGTCGCAGCGAGCGCACAGCGCCGCTACGCCATGCTTCCAGGAGCCGTCGGTGCAATGCAACACATGCTGCGGATAAGCCCCCGTGTCCAGGAACACCTCCGGCAGCGCGGCTGAAGGTGCCAGCCCGACGGCGGTCCTGACCTGGGCCTGCCACCGCTGCAGGCGGCGGCGCCACCAGCTCCGCGGGCGGAGGTCCGGCGGCACCGGCGCCTCGTCCTGGCGGGACAGGAAGCCCTCGATCTGCTGCGGCGTGGACAGCAACCGGCTGCCGACAACCTCGTCTTGCCCGAGATCGAAGCCGCCTGCTCTCGCCAGCTCGATCGGCGATGCAAGTTGGTAGACGGGGCCGTGCAGCCGCCAGCCTTGCACCGGCAGGGCCTGGTGACTCAGGCTCTTACTGAAGAAGTTGTAGAGCAGCAGGGTGCGGATGGGCGGCAGGCAGGCGATGTTGACCTGCGCGGTGACGTGCGGCGCCAGGAACTTCAGGGGCGGCAGGTCCGCGTCCTCCAGCACGACGACTTCGAGCGGGGCCGGCGGCCTGCGCGTCCGCGAGGCGCGCACCGCGCCGGCCAACCGGGCACGGCGCATGGCCGCGGCGATGTGTCCGGCATTGCGCCGCTGGATGAACCACACCGGCACGAACGGCAGGTTGAGGACGAAGCCGAGCGCAAACAGCGGCGCCGCTTCGGTCAAGACCAGGGGCCCGAAGGTCAGCGTGAACACCGTGACCATGGCGACGGCAATGGGCAGGCGGTGGCGGTGTCCCCATCGCTGCAGGGTGACTGACGTGCGTGCGATGAAGGCGACGCCGACCATGGCGATGGCCAGGCCATAGCCGATCACGGTCAGCAGGGGCATACCGACCGTTCGGTCGAACCCCTCGTGAACGATGGCGCCCACGCCAAAGGCCACCAGCAGCAGGCCGGCTACCCAGCTGCCGCGATCCGGCGACGCCAGCCGCTGCCAGACCGACGCCGGCACGGCGTCCGATTCGCGATACACGAGCATGCTTGTCCTCCCACCTCGCGGGCGGCAGCATGCCATCGCGAGCCGACGGCGCCAACACGGGGCGCCCGGGTCTGTCAGCAATTCGGTGGAGAACCTAGGCCAGCAGTCGCACCAGCAGCCATGCCGGCAGCCCGGCATAGAGCAGGCCAGCGCCCAGCCGCTCCAGGCCGCGGCGCGCCGAAGCAGTGCTGGGTGGGCGGACCAGGGCCGCCGCGAGCGACACCACCTCGATCAGCACGCGCAGCACCGCCGCGCACGCGGCCACGCCAGCCATCCACGCGGCCCACCACAGCGAGAAGGCGCCCAGGTAGGCTCGCAGCCCGAAGCTGTAGAACTCGCCCAGCGGGCTGCCATAGGCAATGTTCTGGTGCAGATGGAAGGTCGGGATGGCCAGCAGCAGGGGCAGCAGCAGGAATTTGACGGCGGGGTGGCCGAGGTGCCCCTGGGCGTGCGCCGAACGGGAGCTCGCCCAGGCGGCCAGGCGCTGGGGCCAGGGCGTGACGGGCAGGTCGAGGGCCGCAGCCAGGGCCCAAGGGTTGGGCATCAAAAGGCCCGGCGCCCAGCGACCGCCTGCGTGCAGCCGCAGCGACGCACCGCTGCCGGGCAGGGGGCATCGCCAAGGGTCGACGGCGGCGATGTCGTGCAGCGGCAGGGCCAGCCGCCGTGTGCCGCGCGACAGCAGCAGCTGGCCGCCCTGGATTGACAGTGAGGCTCTGCCGGCCCGCAGCAGCAGCCAGCCCGCGGCCTCGGGAATGAGGCACAGGGCTGTGAACATGCGCAGCAGCGCGAGGCTGTTGGCCGTCAGCGTGCCATCGCCCCAGAGCCAGGCCGCGGCGATGGCCAGCGCGCCGGCGCGGGAGACGAGCCTCAGCAGGCCCGACACCGCGCGCGTCGTGGCGGGCAGCACGACGACCTGCAGCGGCAGCGTGATGGTTGAGGCATCGGAGGGGGCTGGCTCCCGGCGGCGCAGCACCGTCAGTGCCGCCAGGCCAAGCAGGAGACCCGCCGCCGCGCGGCCGACCCAGTCGCCCCAGCGCACCATCAGCGTGGGCGCCGGGTCGCGCACGGGCAGGTCGCCGATGACGAGGGTGCGCTCGCCCATGCGCGTGGTGGCGATGACATTGCCGCGGGCATCGATGACGGCGCTGAAGCCGTTCGTCGTGACGCGGAACTGCGGCAGCCGGGTCTCGATGCTGCGAAAGGCTGCGACGGCCTGGTGCAGTGCAGCCCCCTGCGTGTAGTCGGTGAACCACGAGTCGTTGGACATCGTCAGGATGACCTGGGCGCCCAGACGTGCGCCAGCGATGGCGAGGCCGGGGTCGGTGTCGTCCAGACAGATCAGCGGCAGCACCGGGACCTCTCGGCCATCAGGGAGGCGCAGCGGGAAGACGCGTGCGCCGCCGCCCGGCCGCCAGGCGCCGGCACCGGGCAGCCAGCCGCGCACGGTGGGTGTGTCCATCCAGGCAGGCAGGTATTCGGTGAAGGGGAATAGCCGCGTCTTACGGTACATGCCCAGCAGGCCGGTGCGCGGCTGCAAAAAGGCGGCGGCGTTGTATTCACCCTCCGCGTCGCGGTCGTAGGTGCCGAAGACGAAGGGCACGCCGGCCGCGTCGACGATGCTGAGGATCTCGGCGTCCAGCGCCGCGCCGGCCGCGCTCTTGGGCTGGCCGAAGCTGGTGGGGTAGACGGTCTCGGACCACAGCACGGCGTCCACATGCTGGCGCTCGACGGCGTCGTAGCTCATCGCGAAATGGGTGTCGAGCACCTCGCGCACGACGGCGCCGGCGCCCTTCTCGTGGCGCAGCCGCTCGTAGTCGGTGATGTTGGACTGGACGAGGCCCATCCGCAGTGGCTTGGCTGTGGAGGGCGGCTCGGGCTGCTGCGCAAACAGGCCGTAGCCGGCCAGCAGCAGCGGGCCAGCTACGGCCAGCGCCAACGGCGCCGCCATCTGGCGCAGGCCCTCACGGCGGCGTGCGATGGCCGAGTGGATGGCTTCGTTGGCCAGCAGCAGCATGACGGTCAGCCCGGCCGCGCCGCCCAGCTCGGCGGCCTGGCGCAGCAGCGGTGCAGGGTAGAGGCCGTGGCCGAGCGTGTCGCCCAGCACATGCGGCAGCGCCCATTCGGCCGCGACCCAGGCGGCTGCGCCAGCGAAGGCGGCGAGCACCGCGCCGTGACGGCGGCGCGCGAGGTGGCGCACGACGGCGAAGACGAGGATCTGCGGCTGGAACAGCGGTGCCGCGAGCAGCAGCAGCGCCAGGCCCGCAGCCGCACCGATCTGCGTGTAGGCGCCCAGCGCACTGCCGAACCAGAAGAACACGGCGGCCGTGTAGGCCACCGACATGGCCCAGGCCCCGAGCAGCGTGCGGCCGAGCCGGACTTCGGCATCCAGCGTGCGCAGCCAGGGCACGAGGGCCACGAAGCCCAAGATCCAGGTCGGCCAGGCCGTGGCGCCGCTGGCGTAGAGGCCGCACAGCAGCGCCGCCACGACGACACCGGCCCACCGGCTGCGGGCGAGCCGGCTTGGCAAAGCGGCGAGGGTCAACGCGGGCCGTCCAACGGCGCAGGCACGACGATGCGGCGGATGGCCAGCCCAGGCGGTGCGAGTTCGGGCGGCACGACGCGGTCGGCCGGCACGGCGACGCTGCGGCCGTTGATGACCAGCGTCTGCGCATCCGGCGAGAACATCAGGATGGGCTCGATGCGCTGGCCGTCGTCGGTGGCCTGGTAGTGGCGCACGTAGCCGGGCGGCAGCTGGAAGCTCTCCGGCGCGGCCAGCCCGACGATGGGCGGGCGGGTGCCCGGGGGATTGAAGGCGCCCAGGCCCGTGCGCACGCCGGCGGCGTGCAGTCGCTGGATCACTTCAGCCATCGTGGGGCGTTCGCCTTCGTTGACGTAGTCGGCCAGGTCGGGCGTCTGGTCGCCGCCCGGGTCGCGCAGCCGCGGGATGCGGGTGACCGGTGCCTTGTTCGCTGCTGTCACGACGGCCACCGTGACGGGTGTGCTGGCTTCGGGCGGTGGTGCCACCGGCGGGGCTGCTGTCAGCGGCGCTTGAGCGGGCACCGCGGCGAGCGGCGGCGGTGGCGCCTCGGCGGCTGGCCACCACCAGGCCAGCCCGCCCGCCACCGCGGCCAGCACGACAACCAGCACCCAGGGCGAAGGCCCCCAGGTGCTTGGCTTGTGGTCGTGCGGTTGTGCCATGCCAGCCTGCGTTCAGCTCAAGGGGCGGCGGGGGTGGATGTCGAGATCGCCCAGCCCATGCGCTCATGTCCGTACTGGTTCCAGATCGGGTTCTTGCCGTTGGTGATGGTCGTGTAGCGCGCCGTGCCCGAGCCGGTGGTGCCGCCGAACAGGCCAGCGCTGACGGTGCCGCCGCTGTAGGTCGGATGGGTGTCGTCGGACTGGATGTAGTCGTAGCTGGTGCTGCTGGAGACGAACTTGGCGTTGGCGTCGCGCAGGGTCGATTTCAGCGCGCCGGTGATGCGGCCGACGTAGCTGGCCTCGCTCTCGCCGGCGACAAACCGCAGACCGTCGGAGTCGATGACGCCGTCGCCGTTGCTGTCGTAGTCGGCGCCCATGTATTGCGCGAAGTTGTCGGCGCACTGGAAGCCCTTCTGGCGCGCGTACTCGCACATCCAGTAGTTCATCGCCGCGAGCTTGGGCAGGAAGCGGTCGCGCAGGTTCACGGTGGCGCCGGTGCTCGCGTCCTTGCAGCTGCTCTGCGTGTTGTCGGCGTTGTAGCCGGGGTAGTGCAGGTTGGAGATCTGCTTGAGCTTCACGCCGGCGTAGGCGTTGGCGTTGATGAAGTCCATCGCGGCGGCCACATAGGTCTTGCAGCTGTTCACGGCGGCGTCCATGCCGGCGTAGTTGCAGGTGCCGGTCTGGCTCTTGAAGGCCGAGCGCGCCTGCAGGCCGTCGTTGCCGCACATCTCGAAGGTGACGACCCGCGTGGAAGCCGCCTGCATGTAGGACTTCTCGGCCACGATCTTGTTGTTGTAGACGTCGGACGCGACGGCGCCGGACTTGGCGCGGCGCACGCTCTCGATGCTGGCGTTCCATTTGGCCGCCAGGTATTCCGCGTCCACCGTGGGCGCAGCGTACTTGGCGGCGTTCAACACCGAGCCGTTGTAGCCGGCGTAGATCGAGTCGCCGTAGGCGACGACGCGGTACTTGGCGGTCGTGCCGGCGCGGTCGATGGTCCAGGACACGTTTTGCGTCAGCGTGCTGGCGGCCGCGGGTAGGGTGAGGGCGGCTGAAGCGCCCAGCAGCAACGCGGCCACGGCCGCGCGAAGGGAAGTCCTCATCTGTGTCTCCTAGCTTTGCGTTTCGACAGAGCGTCCGGCCGCGCATTGGCCAAGCCGGAACCACGAACAACACCTCACGCTGATATGGCTTCTTCCTGTCAAGCGGCAAGACCCGGTCCTCTGCGGTGCAGATATTGAACTGAACCTGTTGCCGGACGGGGAACGCGACGGAGCCTGAGTTGCCACCCGATGTGGATGCGCGACGGTTGATCATGCTGATATGCGAGGGTTGGCTACCTCAAGACAAGTGTTCGTCGCAGGGCTGCCTTCGGTCTAGGGGCTGAGGTCGATCCGGCCACTCGCGCGGCGTTCACGCTCAATAACGTGGTCGAGGGTTCCCTTGATGGCCGCGGCTGCGCCGCGTTCCCCGTCCGGCCTCTGGTGCAAATGCGGGTGTGTCACCTCCTTGGCGCGGCGCTGTTCATCAGGACGACCTTCACGCGGCTACCACCGGCAGCGGTGGCTTGATGCCCGCCCAGCCCGAGAGCTGCACCTCGCGCCCGATCGCCCACACGAACCCGGCCAGCTCGCGCGCCACCGCCACCACGGCCTTGGTCTTCATGAGCCGGCGCGCGCTCAAGCGCTTGAACTTGTTGCACAGCCGCGTCTGCGCCTTCCACGCGATCTGCGTCACGCACTCGGGCAGCCCGTCCTGGCGTGCCGCGATGATCGGACTCACCCGGGGCTCCATCCGGTAATGCCAGGCCACTTCGACCAGCATGCGTCGCGCTGCGCTGTTGCCCGCCTTGGTGATCGCGCCTTGCCGGCGCTTGGGGCCGGAGCTGTGCTCCGTGGGCACCAGTCCCAGGTAGGCCATTAACTGGCGCGGCGACTCGAAGCGCAGGAAGTCCTGCAACTCCGCCACCAGCGTCATCGCCGCGATCAACTGCACGCCGCGCAGGGCTTGCAGCGCCTGCACCACGGGCAGCAAGCGCCAGTGCGGCAGCGCGTCGCGCAGCGCCTGCTCTAAGCGGGCGATGCGCTCGCCGGCTTGAGTGATGGCGTGCAGATATTCCTGGAAGGCGATCTGCTGGGCCGTATGGCCGAGCTTGACCGTGGCCAGCCAGCGCAGGTGCGCCGCCGTCCACGAGGACTTGCCGGCGTAGGGAATGCCGTTGCGCAGCAGCAGCGCCTTAAGGCGGTGACGGCCATTGCGCTGCTCACGCACGGCGTCCTCGCGGGCACGCACTAGGTCACGCACGGATTCGTCGGCCGCATCGGGCACGCGCACCACCGAGAGGTCGCCCGAGCGCGCGAGCCGGGCCAGCAGCATGGCATCGCGCCGGTCGGTCTTGATGCGCTCGCCAGGTGGGCGGGCGATGCTGGACGGGGCGACCACATCGCAGCGCAGGCCCTGGGCGCAGAGGTGGCGCTGGATGACAAAGCCGCACGGGCCGGCTTCGTAGACGATGTGCAGCGGCTGGCCGCGACTGACGAGTTTGCGCACGGCCTTGTCCAGGGACGCGAGATCGCCCTTGATGCTGCCGACATGCCGGATCTCGGCGTCGCGCGGCGCGTCCGCCACGGCGATGTCGATGCTGTCCTTGTGGACGTCCAACCCGACGAACAGGGTGCTAGATTCCTTGCCCATGGCCCGACTCCTTGCTCACTCGCAACGCCCCGGCAGACCGCCTGCCGGGTGCCTTGGTGTAGCTCTGCAGCCCTTGCGCCTGCAACCTACGGCATCGCAGGGGTCGGGCCGCCCGACATCACGAAGCCATCTTGTCTAGCACCCGACCTGCGGACCGACTTGCGGACATTCCCTCTGTGTGCGGTGCAGCAAGAGGGACGGAACAGGCCCTAGTACAGCCGGATCGCCGAGTCGAAATGCCAGGTGCGGCGGATCTCGACGACGTCGTACTCCCGCGCCAGCGCGGGCGGAAAGGCCGGGTAGTTGGCCTGGCCCTCGATGACGCGGCGGATGGCGTCGTCCAGCGCCGGCACGCCGCTGGAGCGGTAGAAGCTGACAGACTCCACCGTGCCGTCGGCGCGGATGGCCACGGTGACGAGCGGGTCGGCGTAGGGCTGCTTCAGCGCGTCGCGGACGAGCTCGAAGGTCTGGTTCAGCTGGATCTTGCGCGCCCAGGCCTCGGCGTAGAGCACCATCTCGGCGTTGGCATCCGTGCGGCCGAACAGGCGGCCTCGGCGGGCGCTGCTCCAGGACGACGGCAGGTTGGAGGGACTCTGCCGTGCCGCGTCGCGTTGCGCATCACGTTTGGCGGCCTCTTCGTTCAACTGCTGGCCGATGGCGCGCAGCCGGGCCTCGCGCTGTTCCTCGGCAGCCTTGGCCTCGGCCAGCTTCGTGGCCTGGCCGCGGGCCACTTCCTGCCGGGCCGCCTCCTGACGGGCCGAGGCCTGGCGAGCGGCTTCGGCTGTCGCAGCTTCCTGTCGCGCTGTCTCTTGTCGGGCAGCGTCGACACGCGCAGCCTCGGCCTGGGCGGTTTCCCGGCGCGCGGCTTCCTGCTGGGCCACGGCGCGGCGTGCAGTCTCCTGGCGCTCGGCCTCAAGCCGTGTGGCCTCGACGCGGGCCGCTTCCTGCCTGGCAGCCGCCTGGCGCTGGGCTTCCTGGCGCTCGGCTTCCAGACGGGCCGCTTCGGCGCGGGCCATCTCCTGGCGCGCCGCCTCCTTGCGCGCGGCGTCCTGCCTGGCCGCTTCGAGCCGTGCGGCCTCCAGTCGTTCGGCTTGCGCCTGCGCGGCGGCGATCCGTTCCGTCTGCTGCTGGGCCAGCTGTTGCGCTTCGCGGCTCGCCCGGTCGAGCTGGGCCAGCTCGGAGGCAAGCACCTGCGCGTCGCGGTCCAGCGCCGTGTCGCGGGCCTGGCGCAGCCGCGTGACCTCCGTGGCCGGGCCGGAGGCAGCGTCGAAGGCCGCGATGACGGGGGCCGAGGCCGGCAGCGCGACCGGCACCGTCCAGCGGGTCTCGGCGGGCTTGTCCACGGTGATGACGGTGGGCGCGACCGCAGCCGCGGGCGCGGCAAGTGTGGGAAGAGGAGGCGGCGCTTCGTCGGGCGCCTCGGTGCGTGGTGTGGGCGTTGCCGGCGCCGTGGCTTCGGCGGGCGCCGGCGGTGGCTCGGCGGCCGGCAGCGGCTCGGCTCGAGGCGTCACCAGCACGATGCGCAGATCAGGCACTTCGGCGCGTCGGGCTTGCCAGGGCATGGCCAGGCCGGGCAGGCCCAGGCCCTCGCCGCCGAAGGTCAGGCTGAGCAGCAGGGCGTGCAGGAGCAGCGAGATCAGCAACGCGGGCGCCGGGCCGTGCCGTGAGCCGCCGCGCCGCCTTGGCGGGGCGGCGGTGGGCGCGCGAGCGGGGTCTGTGGACCAGCGGCTCAAGCCAGGCCCGCCGTCGCCCTGCAGCGGTCGCGGCAGGGCCGGCTCGGCTCGGGAAGGCGCTTGGATCGCATCCGCCCATTGTCGTCAGGCGGATGGGCGCTTCAGCTGCGGGTTGTCCTCGGGTTCAGGGGTTGCCGTTCTGCGAGGTCACGTTGTCCCCGGTCTTGGGCACCTGGCAGCCGTTGAAGCTGATGGCGACCGACTGGCCCCAGTCCAGCGAGTCGGCCTGCACCTGGAAGTGCAGATGCGGCCCGGTCGTGCGGCCGGTGTTGTCGCTCAGTGCGATGACGGTGCCGGCCTGGACCTTGTCGTTCTCGTTGACCTTGACGCTGTTGGGTGTCAGGTGGAAGTACCAGCTCGTGAAGCCGCCCAGGTGGCGGATGCGCACCGTGTTGCCCCAGTTGTCGTGGCTGCCGGGGGTGAAGGGCTGGTTGGTGGCCGTCGTCGGCGAGGAGGGGTCGTAGTTCGTCGTCTGGGTCTGGCGCACCCACTCGACAGTGCCGGCTCGCGCGGCGCGCACCTCGGTGCCCGAATCCATCATGAAGTCGAAAGCGAAGGCCTGGCTGCCGTTGTGCGAGCCCGAGGGGTTGTTGTTGCCCTGGCCCACGTTGCGCGTGACGCCGTTCTTCCAGGGGTAGTGGTAGGCGCCCTGGGCCTCTTCCTGCATCTTCAGGAAGCCCAGGCGCAGGCCCTTGCCGAAATAGGCCATGTCCTCGGTCGCGAGGTCGGTCCAGCAGCGCCGGTGCACCCAGTACTGCGTGCCGGTGCCGGGGCGCCAGACGGCGGCGTAGCTGCCGCCGTCGGAGGAGGCCGTCGTGAGCCTCAGGCCCTGCGGGAAGTAGGTGGCGTCCTTGGCTTCCATGGCGGCGCCGTCCATGCCCCAGTGGATCCACTGGGTGCCGGTGCCCGGCCGCCACACGGCGGCGAGCTTGCCGTTGTCCAGCTCGATCTGCGTGACGCGCAGGCCGGCCTTGAAGTAGGGCGCGTCCTTGGCCTTGAACTGGTCGCCCGACAGGCCCCAGTGCACCCATTGCGTACCCGTGCCGGGGCGCCAGGCGGCGGCGAAGCGGCCGTTGTGCAGCGCGAACGCGGCGATGCGCAGGCCCTGCTTGAAATAAGCCGTGTCCTTGGCCTTGAAGTCGGCCTCGCTCATGTCCCAGTGCACCCACTGCGTGCCGGTGCCGGGCTGCCAGACGGCGGTCAGCTTGCCGTCGCGCACGGTCAGCGACACGATGCGCAGGCCCTGCTTGAAGTAGTCCAGGTCGGCCGCCTTGAACTCGTCGGCCGACACGCCGGCCTTGACCCACTGCGTGCCGGAGCCGGGGCGCCAGACGGCCACGTAGCCGTCGGCCGTGGCCTGTGACGCGCAGGCCGCCAGCAGGGCGGCGGCCAGGAAGTGACGTTGGGACATGGCCGGCTCCTTGTCTGCCGTGGATGCCGGGTCAGTATCTGGACGCGGGGTTCAGGCGCCAACCGCGGAATTAGGGAAGGGTTGATGCGGGGGGTTGTCGCTGCCGGCGCTTCCACGACGTCTGTTCCTTTACCCCCGACGTTTTTCTCGGAGATGTCATGAACACCCCCTCCACCCCACACCGCCTGCTGACCCTGGATGCCCTGTTCGCTCGCCGCGGCTTGGCCCGCGGCGGGGCCGGCGAGGCGCAGGACACGCGCATGCCCGACGAGGCCGAGGTGCTGGCGCTGCAGCAGATGGCCGGCCCACAGCTGGGCCGCATCGCTGCCGAGGTGGCGTTGCAGGAAGGCGCCCGCCGCCAGTACGCGCCGCGCGAGGAAAGCCAGGTGCTGGAGACCCGGCGCCGCTGACGGCTGGCCGGTCAGAGCGGTGTCAGCAGGGGCTGGCCGCGCTGCCAGGCCTGGACATTGGCGATGAAGTTCTCCACCGTCGCGCGGATGGACTGCGGCGACCAGCCAGCCACATGCGGCGTCAGGATGACGTTGGGGAGGCCCAGCAGTTCCTGCGGGGGCCGGGGCTCGCTCTCGTAGACATCCAGCGCTGCGCCGGCGATCTGGCCGGCCCGCAGCGCGGCGGCCAGCGCGGCCGTGTCCACGCAGCTGCCGCGCGCGATGTTGACGACGTGCCCGCCGGGGCCGAGTGCGGCCAGCACCCCGGCGTTGACGATGTGCCGGGTGGCGGCACCGCCGGGCGCCGCGACGACGAGGTCGTCGGCCCAGGCGGCCAAGGCCAGCGTGCTGTCGAAGTAGGTCGCGCCCGCGGCATCCTCGCGCGGGCGGCGGTTGTGATAGCCGATGACCATGCCGAAGGCGGCGGCGCGCGCGGCGATCTTGCGGCCGATGGTGCCCAGGCCGATGACACCCAGGCGGCGCCCGCCGAACTGGGGGTAGATGGGCAGGGCGTCGCGCCAGACGCCGGCCCGCAGCGCCGCGCCCAGCTGCGGCAGGGCGCGCACGCTGGCCAGCAGCAGGGCCAGGGTGTGGTCGGCCACGCAATCGTCGTTCGTGCCGGCGCCGTTGCAGACGAGCACGCCGCGGGCCTTCGCAGCCGCCACGTCGAGGTTCTCGTAGCCGGCGCCCTGGGCGGCCAGCAGCTTGAGGTGGGGCAGCGCGGCGATCTCGGCCGCCGTGAAGCCGGTGGCGCCGTTCGTCAGCACGAACTCGATCTCGTCGGCATGGGCTGTTATTGCCCCCGCGCGGCGAGCGGCGTCGGGCGCGTCGATGACGCGAAATCGGTCCAGCAACAAGGCCTTGTGTTCATCGGCGATGGCGACGAGCAGCAGCAGGGTGGTCATGGGGGGTGGGGCGAATCAGAATGCGCACATCATGGCCGATCCCCGGGGTGTGAACAGGCCCTGCCACTTCGCTTCGCCGGCCGAGTTCCGCGACCGGCTGGCCCAGCATGCCGCGACGGCGCCCGAGCTGATCGTCGGCTTCCACAAGGTCGGCTCGGGCGTGCCCAGCGTGATCTGGCCCGATTCGGTGGACCAAGCCCTGTGCGTGGGCTGGATCGACGGCTTAGAAAGCGCGTCGACGAGCTGTGCTGCCAGATCCGCTTCACGCCGCGGCGGCCGCGGGCCGACGGCTCTGACGAATGGCTGGCCCCGTGGGCCGCACCACAATCGCGCCACTTTCAAATTTGCCCGACAGCCATGAAACGACTGCTGCTCCCCGCCCTGCTGGCGGCAACCTTGGCCCATGCCGCAGAAACGCCGCTCGACGCCCTGCCCTACACGCCCAGCCTGGACGTGACGGCCATGGACCGAAGCGCCGACCCCTGCGACGACCTCTATCGCTACGCCTGCGGCGCCTGGACCAAGACCAATCCGATTCCGGCCGACCAGTCGCGCTGGTCGGTCTACGCCAAGATGGCCAACGAGAACCAGCGCTACCTGTGGGGCGTGCTGAACAAGCTGGGCGAGCCCGGCACCGAGCGCACCGCAACGCAAACCAAGCTGGGTGACTACTTCGCCAGCTGCATGGACGAGGGCGCCATGCAGGCCGCCGGGCTGAAAGGCCTGCAGCCGTTGCTGGACCGCATCGCCGCGCTGAACAGCAAGCGCGACCTGCCCGCCCTGCTGGCCGAGCTGCAGCTGGCCGCCGGCAACGACCGCCTCTTCTTCGGCTTCAGCGCGGGCCAGGACTTTGCCGACGCGACACGCCAGATCGCCTTCGCCTCGGCCGGCGGCCTGGGCCTGCCCGACCGTGACTACTACCTCAAGCGCGACGACAAGACGCTGAAGATCCGCACGGCCTACGAGGCCCACGTGGCCCGCCTCTTCGAGCTGCTCGGCGACACGCCCGAGGCCGCCAAGGCGGCGGCGCGCGGCGTGCTGGCGACCGAGACGGTGCTGGCCAAGGCGTCGCTGTCCAAGGTCGACAAGCGCGACCCCTACAAGACCTTCCACGTCGTCGACGCCCGCGGCCTGAAGGCGTTGATGCCCGGTTTCGACTGGGCCAGCTACCAGGCCGCACTCGGCACCGCACCCTGGCATGCCCGCTACAACGTCACCGAGCCGGCCTTCTTCAAGGCGCTGGGCGCGCGGCTCGGCACGATGAGCCTGGCCGACCTGAAGACCTATCTGCGCTGGCAGCTGGCCAGCAGCCTGGCGCCGGCGCTGGACAACGCCTTCGTGCAGGCCAACTTCGACTTCTACGGCCAGACGCTGACCGGTCAGCCGCAGCTCAAGCCCCGCTGGAAGCGCTGCGTGCAGCTTGTCGACGTGCAGCTCGGCGAGGCCCTGGGCCAGGAGTTCGTCGCGCGCAACTTCACGCCCGACCTGAAGGCCGCCACGGTGCAGATGACCGACGAGATCGAAGCCGCGATGGCGCGCAGCATCGACAGCCTGGCCTGGATGAGCGCCGAGACCAAGGCGCGCGCCCACGCCAAGCTCAAGGCCATCGTCAACAAGGTGGGCTACCCCGAACGGTGGCGCGACTATTCAGCCTTTGCCGTGCAGCGCGGCGACTTCCTGGGCAACGCCATGCGCGGCAACGCCTTCGAGGCCAGGCGCCGCCTGGCCAAGATCGGCCAGCCGCTGGACCGCGGCGAGTGGGGCATGACACCGCAGACGGTGAACGCCTACTACGACGCGCAGATGAACGACATCAACTTCCCTGCCGGCGTGCTGCAGGCGCCGCTGTACGACGCGCGCCTGGACGAGGCGCCCAACTACGGCAACACCGGCGGCACCATCGGCCACGAGCTGACGCACGGCTTCGATGACGAAGGCCGCCAGTTCGACGCCCAGGGCAACCTGAAGAACTGGTGGACGAAGAAGGACGGTCAGGAGTTCGAGAAGCGCGCCGCCTGCGTGGTCGACCAGTACGCCGGCTACACCGTCGTCGACGAAATCAAGATCAATTCCAAGCTGACCCTGGGCGAAGACCTGGCCGACCTCGGTGGCCTGGTGCTGGCCTGGGAGGCCTGGAAGGCCCACATGATCGGCAAGACACTGGAGAACCGCGACGGCATGACGCCCGAGCAGCGCTTCTTCGTCGGCTTTGCGCAGTGGGACTGCGCTGACGCCCGCCCCGAGGCGCTGCGCGTGCAGGCCAAGGTGGACCCGCATTCGCCGGCCCGCTGGCGCATCAACGGCGTCGTCGTCAACATGCCGGAGTTCGAGAAGGCGTTTGCGTGCAAGCCCGGCGCCAAGCTGGTGAAGAAGGCGGGAGAGCATTGCAAGGTGTGGTGATCAACAAAGGCTGACGGCGCTTGCGACGGCTTCCGCTTTGCAGCGGAAGCTGCCGCCCGCTGTCGGCCATAAGCTGACGCCCACCAGCAGCCGCTTCCAGGTAGGCTGCCTGACCTACTCGGACCGCGTCATCGAAGGCTCGCCGCAGAACAGCGTCACGTCCGTGCCGGTCGACCGTGGCACCCCCATCCCGGTGCGCCAGGCCCAGGCTGCGCCCACTGGTCGGAGCGGCGGCCTGGCTGACAATGGCGCCACGCTGCGCTCCCCACGCGGCTTCAACCGCAATCTCCCATGGACCGCTGCGCGAACCGGGTCTTCATCTCGTATCGGCGTGACGACGCTGCCGGCTACGCCGGCCGCCTGGAAGAGGCGCTGGAGCAGCGCCTGGGCCGCGACAGCGTCTTCAGGGACGTGCTTGATATCGCGCCCGGCGAAGACTTCGTCCAGGCCATCCGCACCCGACTGGCCGACGCGCAGACGGTGCTCGTGCTGATAGGCCCGCGGTGGGTCGGCGGGGAAGCGCCGGGGTCGCGGCGCATCGACGACGAGGGCGACTTCGTGCGCCTGGAAGTGGCCGTGGCGCTGGACGGCGGCGCGCGCGTGGTGCCCGTGTTGTTGCCCGGTGCCCGCATGCCGGCCGAGGCCGATCTCCCCGCACCCCTGAAGCCACTCGCGCGCCGCAATGCGCTGAGCCTGAGCGACGAACACTGGGGCGACGACGTGGGCCGCCTGTGCAATGCCGTGGGCGTGGCACCGCGGCGCCGCGTGTGGCCCTGGGCCCTGGGCGGCGCGGTGGTGGCCGCCGCGGCCGTGGCGTCGCTGTGCTGGCTGAAGCCCTGGGTGCCGGCTGACCCTTCAGCGCGGCTGCTGGACACCTGGCAGGGCACGGTGTCGTACGGCAGCGCGGGGAAGTACGACGAGCGTTTCGAGTTCAAGCGCCACGCCGGTGAACTTACCGGCACGGCCAGCTACCTGAAGTACCCGCGCGCCATCGAAAAGCTGGAGTTCGACGGCACCAACCTGCGCTTCGAGACGCGCACGCAGCAGTCGATGGGCGCCGAGACGCGCGAGTTGACGCACCGCTACAGCGCCGAACTGCGCGGCCAGCCACCCGACGAACGGTTGGCGCTCCGCCTTCAGACCAGCGGCGCCTTCTTCAGCACCCCGCCGCTGGAGTTCGAGGCGCGGCGGGTGGCGGCGGACCGCGCAGCGTCTGCCGTGGCACGCTGAGGCTGGTGGCGGCAAAGCCGCGACGCCGTCGACGCCATGTGCACCACCGCCGACTGAGGCGGGAGGACGCTGCCGCAGGACGAGACAACCCGCATGGCGCTGCGCCAAGCGATGCCCGCGCCGTTCGCGAAGTTCAATGACTTGCTGCCAGCGCTTGCGCCGCACGGCTCGTTCCCGTTCGGCCGCCTCGGCACAGTCGAGACGCTCTGCCGGGCGCCGACGAACCTCCGGCGGCACGACGTTGGCGGCTCGGGCGGCAGTGCGACCCGAACAGCCTCTGCACGGCGCGCCCGAATTCAGCGCGCCTGCCGCTGTTCAGCGCCGGCGGCCTGGCGGTGCTGCTGGTGGCGCAGAGGCTGGGCAACATCACCGCTTTCGTGTGCACCGAAATGCTCGCGCGCCACGCTGGACGCTGACGGGACGGCAGGCCAGCGTGCAGGCACACCCGAACGGTTGCGCCAGCCGCATCGGCCCCGGCATCCGCGCCTGAACCGCGAGAGGCGTGCAGATTGGATATTGGAGTGCCGACAGTCCCGACCGTCAGCAATTGGCCGATGCCGGGTGCTCCGGCAGATGACTTCGACGCCACTTTGCTGACGTTCAAGACCGCTTTCTGACCGGCCTCTTCGAGGCGAGCAGTTCCGAGAGCCGGCCGTCGGAGGTCGGCCAGGAGCGGAAGCTCACCGACGGCCGCTTTCGTGCCTCGGCCAGCGGCTGATGAATGCACTGCGCCACCAGGCTTCGTCCCCCCACGTTGACCTGTGATTTGAAGTTTCACTCAGGCTTGTGCAGAAAACGCCGATATTGATCGGATGGACATCAGCAACTCCACTAGCGTCGCCGCAGCGGTCAGCAGTGCATCGAACGGCACGCCCGGCACTGTCGGCAACGCAGCCGGCTTGTTGGTACTTCGCAAGGCGCTAGATGCCCAGGCAGCCGGTGCCGCCGCGCTACTCGCTGCCCTGCCGCAGCCACCTGCGCTAGCCACTCAGGGCAATCTCGGGCGCAATATCAACACATACGCCTGACCTAGCCGCTTCACCACTCTGAGCAAGCGGCGGGACTTGGTCGCCCCAGACGATACGGAGGCGAATTGATGTGCGTCGGTTCTGGGGCGTCTGAGCAGAGTAGCGAGCGGGCTGAAGCGGGCCAGGTCGTGCTGCTGGTGTCGGCCAAGAGCGGAAGTTGGCTCTTGCTCGTTCAGCGTCCGGTCAACTCACAAAGCTGTCGCCCAACGTCGAAGCTCAGCGGGCGGCGAAGCCGTCCGCTGCAGTGAATACGAAGGGACTTCCCACCTTCTGGCTGACGGCGTCGAGGCGCCAAGATTGATGGTGCGAATCGTCAATCTGCAAGCCTGTGAAAGGGGAAGCCCATGAACGAGATTACCCGAGTCGGGGTCGATCTGGCCAAGCGCGTGATCCAGATTCACGCCATTGATGCAGCCGGCCGCGTGGTTGCCGCCAAAGCCCTGCCCGCCGACAAGTTTGCCGCCTGGTGCGTGCAATTGCCGCCGGGCTGTCTGGTGGCGATGGAGGCCTGCGGCGGCGCCCACCACTGGGCGCGCAAGCTGCGCGGTTTCGGATTGGACGTCCGCCTCATCGCCGGCCACTTCGTCACGCCCTATCGCATGGCGGGCAAGGGCGGCAAGAACGATGCGGCGGACGCCGCTGCGATCTGCGAGGCCGCAGGCCGGCCCCACATGCGCTTCGTGCCGGTGAAGACGCCCGCCCAGCAGGCCCTGCTGGCCATCCACCGGCTGCGCGAGGGCTACAAGGAAGACCGCACCGCTTGCATCAATCGCATCCGTGGCCTGCTCACCGAGTTCGGCATCGTCTTTGCGCAAAGCCCCGAGGCGCTGCGCCTGGGCCTGGCTGACGTGCTGGAGGACGCCAGCAACGAGTTGCCCGGCATTGCCCGACTGGCGATTCAAGAAGCCCGGCTGCACTGGATTGAACTGGAGTGCCACATCGCCCGCTGCGACGAGCGCATCACTGCGCATGTGCGCTCGGACGAGCAGGCCAAGGCCGCTGCTCAACTCGCCGGCATCGGCCCGGTCACCGCGTCGGCGCTGGTGGCCACCGTGGGCGACTTCAAGCAGTTCAGGAATGGCGCACAGTTCGGCTCGTGGCTCGGCCTGGTGCCACGGCAGAACTCCAGCGGTGGCAAGACGGTGCTGGGGCGCATCACCAAGCGTGGCGACGACTACCTGCGCACGCTGCTGATCCAGGGCGCCAAGTCGGCCGTGATGACGGCGCACAAACGCACGGACAAGATCTCGCAGTGGCTGGTGCAGTTGCTGGCCCGCGTGGGCTGGCAGAAGGCGGTGGTGGCGCTGGCCAACAAGAACGCCCGCATCGTCTGGGCGCTACTGGCCAAGGGCAGGACGTTCGATCCGAACCACGCGTCAGTCAAACCCGGTGAGGTGCCGCCGACACCGGCCACGATGCCAGCCTGACGACCCACTCTCCAACAAACCAATTCTTCCTCGTAGACATGCGTTCGAAGATGCATCACACAGGTCAGACCGGCAGCAGGCAAGCTCGACTAACCCTGTGCCGCGCCCATGGTGGCGACGGCGGCGAACGAATGGAGCCCTGCTGAGCGGTTGGTATCTGGGCCCGCACCAAACTGAGTGCAACAAGGCCGCCTGTAGATGTGCAGTCTGTTCTCTGTGGTGCTGCATCGAACCCGAACTCAGGTATTGAGGAAAACAGCAAAGGCGACTATCGAAAACAGCCCGAACCCAACTGCTTGATTAACCGGGAAGTCCCTGTAGACTGGTTAGGCCACACCGCGCCACGAAGCGCCACAAAAATGTGCCTCATGACGAAGCGCCGCCAGAAAACCAGCCGAGCACACTAGACCACAACAGGCCAACAACCCCGGCGCTCAGAAGCCAGACGAGCATGCGGCGAAGCACCACGCCGTACCTAGCGCGCTCATCCGAATTCAGAAACCAGGTACGACCAAACGGTTCCGTGTCCCGGCCAAGCACCAAGAAGTAGCCCGGCACAAATAGAAGTACGGCCAAGGCCAAGAGCCACAAAACGTTCTGCTCCATCGTGGAACTCGGAGCGTGCCGCTCCATCCAGCTTTCGAATGGAACAAGGCCAATCGCAGTCCAGGCGCCCGCAATAGCGGCAGTCTTTCGAGTAGCAACGATGCTCACTGTGTGGCCTAACGTGAAAGTGAGCGGACGCCGCAGGCGGTCCGCTCCAATGGCAGGTTATGGAGCATTCTTTGCTCGCTCGGCAAGGCGACCCGCGCTCTGGGCCAATCTGTCCCGGTTTGAAAAGTAGCTTGTCGGAGACTTGCCGGCGGTGACCAGCGTGGCGGCTTGATCAACCGAGACTTCAGCCAACGGGACGCCAACAATGCTTGGGGACGCGCGTTCAAATCCGCGCTGGTCGTTGCCCATGTACGAGAGCGACAGGAACAGGGTTGTGCGCTGAGCCTCCGACAGGTGGACCTCGCAGAGCAGCCACCACAGCCCGCTGGTAGCGTGCCAGCCAAGCTTGCCCCCGCTGGGAGAAGCTGCATCAAGCTCAACAAGGAGTTGCCTGGCAACTTGCCCAGTAAGGCGATCCTGATAGCTCACGCGGAGCACTCTCCGCAAGGGCTCGGGCGGCGTCTTCTCTGAACTGCTGGCGCGTGCAATGAGTTTGTCAATGTCCGGGCGATAGGGCTGAAACACGAACAGATCGTATGAAGCCAGCGCCAACAGCGGTGCCCCAACAAGCGCTGCCAAAGCGAAGAGGACGCGCTGGTGAAGACGGGTCATGCGTTCAATGCGCCATAACGTGATGTCGGGAGACTGCATAACGCAAGTCCCTGCTGTATAAAACCGGCGGCCAACGGTCCGTCAAGTGCTTGATTCAAGACGACTTTCATCCAAAGAACGGCAAGTTGCGACGCATGAATTCTGCTGCCTAATGCAGCCCCAAGCGGGGCTCTCGGTCGGCATGATGCATGGACTTCAAGGCAGTCAGCAAGCCGGAAATCCCACACCGGTGGAACGCCCGCAAAACAGCATGAACCTGTCGCTCGGGGGTGCGCCTTGCGTGGCAGTAACGGGTCGGAAGTCATCAGCCGAACGCACCAAGGCGAAGGACCGCAAACAGCGGCCCCATGCCAAGCACAAGGGCCCCATTCCTGATGAAGCTCAACCAACAGACCGCCGTCCTGACGGGCGCCACCAGTGGCATCGGCAAGGCCTTGGCGCACACGCTGGCGGCTCGGGGCTGCCATCTCGCCCTCGTCGATTGCGATGCCGCCCGTCTCGCAGTGACGGCGCAGGAGGTTTCGCGGTCCGGACCGAGGGTCAGCCAGCATGTGCTCGACCTGACCGACGGCGAAGGCATCAGGTCGCTTCCCGTCGCCGTGCTGCAGGCGCATCCTCAGGTCACCCTGCTGATCAACAACGCGGGGGTTGCCGTCGGCGGTTCCTTCGAGCAGGTGAGTGAAGCGGACTTCGACTGGTTGATGAGCATCAACTTCGGCGCCGTCGTCAGGATGACGCGGGCGTTCCTGCCCTTGTTGAGGTCCGGTGGCCAGGCTGCCCGCGTCGTCAATGTGTCCAGCCTCTTCGGGCTGGTGTCTCCGCCGGGCCAGGCGGCCTACAGCGCCAGCAAGTTCGCGGTGCGTGGCTTTTCCAATGCGCTGCGCCACGAACTGCGCGGCAGCAACGTGGGCGTGACCGTGGTGCATCCCGGCGGCGTGGCCACCGCCATTGCGGCAAACGCCAGGGTGGCCGAGGGCATCGCTGCGGCCGAGTTGGCCCAGCGCAAGCAGGAGATGGCCCGCCTGCTGCGCATGCCGCCCGATCGCGCGGCTGAAACGATCGTCTGCGGCATCGAGCGGGACCGGGCGCGTGTGCTGGTCGGCGGCGACGCCTGGTTTGGGGCCCTCCTCGAGCGCTTGATGCCCGTGTCGCATTGGGCGGTGCTCGAGAGGCTCATCGCGGCATCGGGCCGCAGAGCGCCCTGACGGTGGCGCCCAACAGCGGCGCTACGACAGCAGCTTGATCAGCGCGTCCGGATGGATGGGCAGGGCCGCGAGCCCGGCCGCGCCCATCAGCATGCCGAAGAAGGTCGGCACCAGCGAGACGAAGAAGAGCGGCCACAGCCCGGTCAGCGCGGTGACGGCCAGCATGGCGATGGCCACGGCCAGCAGCGCGTCGGACAGGTCGAACTGGTCGTCGCGGTAGTTGAGCGCGTCGTAGTTCTGCTGCGCGGCCTCGGCCTGGGCCTTGAGTTCGTCGCGCTTCTTCATCTGGTCGGCCGCCTTGGCGCGGTAGCCGGCGATGGCCTTGTCGTAGTCGGCGGCCTGCGCGGCCGGTGCGGCGAGCTTGGCCAGTTCGAGTTGGGTCGCGGTGGATTCGGCCACGTCGGCGCGGATGGTGCGGGCCTGGAAGTAGGCCCAGTAGTCCAGCTTGTCGGCCTGGGCCTGCTGCATGGCCTGCACGATGTTGTCGTCCTTGACCTTGCAGATGCCCATGAAGGTGGCGAGCACGGCCACCGTGATGGCAACGGCAGCATTCAGCCGGGCGGTGCTGCGGCCTTTGGCTTCGGCGGCGCGGTCGATGACGTCCTTGGGATCGAGGTCCATGGCGGTGGCGGTGTTGGTGTCGGCGGCGGAACTATGCGCGCCGCACGGACCCGGTCTGTGGCAATCTCGCGGCCTTCAGTTCCTCTGCAAGCCGAATGAAGGCCAAGCTGCTGCTCCGCCTCGCTGCCCTGCTGTTCTGCGCCGCGGTGCGGGCCGAGCCCGTCAGCTTCTCGCTCGCGGCGCCGCAGGCGCGCCAGGTCTTCCTGGCCGGCGAGATGACGGCCTGGGACCAGCGCAAGCAGGCCATGGTGCGCGGCGCCGACGGCGTCTGGCGGCTGCAGCTCGACCTGGCGCCGGGCCAGTGGCTCTACAAGTTCGTCGTCGACGGCCGCTGGGTGCACGACCCCGCCACGCCCGACCACGACGGCGACGGCCAGGGCGGCCAGCATTCCTTCGTCTTCGTCGGCGAGGGGGCCTGGACGCCGCCAGCCACCGGCCGCGGCCGTGTCGAGACGCACGCGGTGCCGTCCGCCGCCTTCGGCCGCGCGGACAAGGTCCACGTCTACCTGCCGCCGGGCTTCCAGCGCGGCCAGGCCTTGCCGGTGCTGACGCTGCTGCACGGCGGCGGCATGGACGCCGACCAGTGGCTGCGCACCGGCCACATCGAGCGTTATGCCGACCGCCTCATCGCCAGCGGCCGCGTGCAGCCCTTCGTCATCGTCATGCCCAGCAGCCAGGGCCGCCGCTACGACGGCCCGGCCGAGCGCTTCATCGTCGACGAGCTGCCGGCCTGGCTGCAGAGGCAGTACGGCCTGGCGCCATCGCGCGCGCAGTCGGCCATTGCCGGCATGTCGATGGGTGGCTATGGCGCGGTGAAGCTGCCGCTGGCCGCACCGCAGCGTTGGGGCCATGCCTTTGCGCTGAGCGGCTGGTATCCGGATGAACTCATCGCCGGCGTGAAGCGCGCCGGCCGCCTTCCGGTCGAGCTGGTGCTGCGCTGCGGCACCGAGGACGAGCTGGTCGGCACCAACCGCGCGCTGCTGTCGGCGCTGGCCGGCATGGGCGTGAAGCCCGACTACCGCGAGGACGCGGGCGGCCACAGCTTCCACTACTGGAGTCAGGTCAGCGAGGAGATGCTGCTCGGCGTGGACGCCTATTTCCGGCGCGCTAGACCCTAGCTTTGCACGACGTTGCGGCCTTGGCTCTTGGCACGGTACAGCGCCGCATCGGCGCGCGCCAGCACGGCGTCGCAGCTCTCGTCGCCGCGCTCGGCCTCGGCCACACCGAAGCTGGCGCTCAACGGCCAGTCCTGCTCCAGCCAGCGCAGCGGCGCGGTGTGCACCAGCGTGCGCATGCGCTCGGCGACGAGTGCCGCGCCGGCGATGTCGGTGTCGGGCAGCAGCACGCAGAACTCCTCGCCACCCAGCCGGCCGAAGCGGTCCACGTCGCGCATGCAGGGCTGCAGCTCCTGCACCATCTGGCGCAGCGCCGCATCGCCGGCCGCATGGCCAAGGCTGTCGTTGAGCTGCTTGAAGCGGTCCATGTCGATCATCACGAGGGCGTAGCCGCGGCCGCGTGCGAGCCAGGCGTGGGCATGCGCCAGGGCCTGGTCGAAGGCGCGGCGGTTCAGCGTGTCGGTCAGCGGGTCGCGTTCGAGCAGGCGCTCGATGCGCAGGATCAGGCGCATCAGCACGAGGAAGGCCAGCGTCGCGTTCTGCAGCAGCGTCAGCACCAGCGCGGCCCACAGGAAGAAGAGGTTGAACTCGGTCGGGGCGCGAATGCCGGGCGTGCGGCCAGGGTTGGTGAAGGTTTCCAGGCAGCGCCACGCCATCAGCAGCGCGATGAGGAAGAGCGGCAGCGACAGCGGTGCCGGCGTGCGCCGGCCGTTGGCACGGCCGCTCAAGGCACGCCAGGCCGCGATGCCTGCCGCCAGCGTCAGGCCGGCGCCTGCGACGTTGACGATGCGGGCCTGCCAGCGCATGCCGGCGTCGTCCGGCAGCGCGAACAGCAGCAGTGTTGCGAGGGCGACGACGACCGCCCCGGGCTTCCAGACCAGCTGGCGCCGCGTGATGCCCGACACCGCCGCGCCGAGCAGCGCGAAGGAGGCGATGGACAGCACATCGCCGGGCCGGTAGGTGAGGCTGTCGGGCAGCACGCCGCGCAGCGCGTGCAGGGTCAGCGAAGCCGCGGCCGCCGCGTTCGCGCAGGCCATGGCCAGCGAGGCGCGTGGCGCGATGCGCGCGATCAGCGCCAGCGCCAGCCAGACCAGCGTGGCGATGGCGGCGATGAGGATGATGCCGGCCAGCAGCGTCTGGGTCTGGGCGGCGGTGATCATGCCGATTCAGCCGACAGCAGATGCGTCGCCACGCAGACGCGGTTGCGGCCCTCGGCCTTGGCACGGTAGAGCTCGGCGTCGGCCCTCACCAGGCCCACCTCGCCCTGGGCATCGCCTGTCACCGGCAGCGCCACGCCGAAGCTGGCCGACAGGTTCAGCTCCACGTCCTTCCAGCGCAAGGGCTGGGCGGCGAGCTGGCTGCGCAGCCGTTCGGCCACGCTGGCTGCCGTCGCCAGGTCGCGCGGCGTGCCCAGCGGCAGCAGCACGCAGAACTCCTCGCCGCCCAGGCGCCCGAGGCGGTCGACCTCGCGCAGCCCCGCCTGCCAGACGCGCACGCAGTGCTGCAGCGCCGCGTCGCCGGCCTGGTGGCCGTGCGCGTCGTTGACGCGCTTGAAGTGGTCGATGTCGATCATCGCCAGCGCGAAGCCGCGGCCGCGCTGCAACTGGGCCTGGGCCTCGGTCAGCGCCTGCTCGAAGGCGCGGCGGTTGAGCGCGCCGGTCAGCGAGTCCCGGGAGGTGAGGTGCTGGATGCGCGTGACCAGGCGCCAGATCATCAGCGCGATCAGGCTCAGCGTGATGCCGGCCGTGACGATGAATCCCGTCAGGGCGCGCGCCGGCGTGGGCATCTCAGCGCCGAGGATGGAGCCGTCCAGGCCGGGGGCGCCGGGCATCAGCAGCAGCTTGGCGGCCTGCGCGAGGCTGAACACGGCCAGCGCGGCGAAGGGCAGCGTGGTGCAGGCCGTGATGACCGGCGAGAGCCGGTCGCCGACGCCGCGCACGACCTCGCGTACGGCCAGCGCGGACAACAGCGTCACGGTGAGCATGCTGGCAAGCTGGGGCGCGCGACCCGAGCCGCTGGCCAGGCCGGCGGCGATGCCGAAGGCACCCAAGCCGCTGACCCAGGCGATGTGGCGCAGCAGCAGCCGGCTGCGCAGCATGCGCCGCAGCGCCAGCAGCAGCAGCACGACGCTGGCCAGCAGGCCGAACTCCGCCAGTGCCTGCTGCGCAAGCACGGGCCAGCCTGCCATGCAGTCGACGCAGCCCTGGGTCAGCATGCGCACCATGTGGGCCGCCGCCATCAGTCGCCCGGCCCGCGGCGCGATGCGAAAGAGCTGGGCGAGCGTCAGCCAGGCCAGCGCCGCCATCAGGTTGAAGAGGGCGCTGACCTGAAGAACGGTGGGGACGTCGAGGAAGTCCATGAGGTTTGAAGTGGGGCGCCCATCTTCTCCGACAACGCCACAATGCCGGCCATGTCGGCCTGGGTATTGATCACCGGAGGTTCGCGGGGCATCGGTGCCGCCACGGCGCTGCGTTGCGCCGCGGCCGGCTGGGACGTGGCCATCAACTACGCCCAGGATAGCGGTGCGGCCGAGGCGGTGGCGGCCCGGGTGCAGGCACTCGGCCGGCGCACGCTGACGCTGCAGGCCGACGTGGCCGACGAGGCCCAGGTAGCCGCGATGTTCGAGCGCATGAGCGCGGCCGGCGGGCGGCTCGCGGGCCTCGTCAACAACGCCGGCATCGTGGCGCCTGCCGCGCGGCTGGAGGCGATGACGACCGAGCGCTGGCACCGGCTCTTCGACGTCAACGTGATCGGCACGCTGCTGTGCTGCCAGCAGGCCGCACGGCGCATGAGCATCCGCCATGGCGGCGCGGGCGGGGCGATCGTCAACCTCAGCTCGCGCGCGGCCGAGTTCGGTTCGGCCGGCATCTACGTGGACTACGCGGCCACCAAGGGCGCCGTCGACACGCTGACCAAGGGCCTGGCGCGTGAGCTCATCGGCGAGGGCATCCGCGTCAACGGCGTGCGCCCGGGCGTCATCGAGACCGACATTCACGCCGACAGCGGCATCGACGCGAGCAGCGTCGCCTCGACCATCCCCATCCAGCGCCTGGGCCGCGCCGAGGAGGTGGCCGAGGCCATCGCCTGGCTGCTCAGCGACGCGGCGAGCTACACGGTGGGCGCCTTGCTGGACGTGGGCGGCGGCCGCTAGCGCTTTTCCACCAGGCTGGACTCCAGGGCCGCCTCAGCGCGCAGCCGCGCCGCTGCTGCACGCGCCTCGTCCAGGCTCGGGAAGGGGCCGGCGCGCAGGTGGTGCCGGCCGGCCTCGCGCACGATGGTCAGCAGCGGCAGCAGGGCGAGGTCGGCCTCGGCCACGCGTTGGCGCAGGGTCTCGGCGCCGTCCAGCTTGTTGAAGGCGCCGAACTGCAGCCAGTAGCTGCTGCCAGCTGCCGTGCCAGCGGCACCGGGCGTCGTCTCGCGCTGTGGTGCGCCGGGCGGCGTGTCGGGCGCGAAGACGGGCTGGGGTTCGCTGGCCGGAGACTGCCAGCTGCCGGCACGGATCTCGGCGTAGGTGATGCGCCGGACCTCGACATGGGCCACGCCGCGCAGCACGTCGAGCTTGAGTGCAGCCGTGTAGCTCAGGTCGATGACGCGGCCCTTGTGGAAGGGGCCGCGGTCATTGATGCGCAC
>CAUJSJ030000120.1:0-12978 GCA_963422775.4 uncultured Roseateles sp. | reverse complement strand
GGGGTGAGCTGAAGCATGTCAGGCGAAGCTGCGTTGCTGCCGGTCGATCACCCCGTCGAGCTTTTGCCACCAGATCCATTGCGCCTTGCTGGGGCAGACGAGCTGCTGGCCGGGTGCGAAGACCTGGTCGAGCTGCGAGGCGCCCAGGCTGGGCAGCAGCGTGTCCAGCAGCTCCGGGTCCCACCAGCGCCACGGGCGGCGCCGGCCTTCGGGCGTGCGCACCTCGGCGAGGTCGCGGCTGTGCTCGCGCATGGCCAGCAGCGGCTGGCGCGAGGTGGTCAGCACGCCCCAGCCGTCGAAGGCGGCGGTGATGTCGCCGAGCAGCCAGCCGGTGAAGGCGGCATCGGGCTGCAGCTCGACGATGTAGGCGGCGCGTTGCGCGGCGTCGGGGCCGAGGGCGCCGCGTTGCAGGCAGTCCCAGCCGGCGCAGTCGGCTGTCTTCAGCTTCTCGGGCAGGCCGGCGACGACGGCGCCATCGATGACGGCATGCACGCGGGCGCCATCGAACGGCCAGAGCGCTTCCTTGATCCGTGGGCTGGCCCCTGAGGTCAACTGCCACTCCCTTCAGCGGCCGGGTCGGCAAACAGCTTCTCGAAGTCGGTGGCCTGGTCGGGCTTGAGGTCGGCCTGGTCCAGCGCGTCCGCGGGTGCCGTGGGGGCGGCATCGGCGGCCGACTCCGCACTGCCGGCCGAACCGCCACCGCCGCCGCAGTTGACCTTGACGAGGGGCCCGTCGATGGTGACGCCGGCCGGGCCCAGCGTGATGACGGAGGCGCCGCAGACGATCTTGATGCCGGCCGTGGCCTCCAGCACGATCTCGGTGGTGCCCTTGGCCTTGATGTTCAGGCCCTCCATGACGATGTCGGCCACGGACTTCAGCGACACCTTGCCGGTGGCCTCCTGGGCGATCTTGCCGGTGGCCTTGAGGTTGATGTCGGCATCGGTCTTGACGCTGACCGCGCCACCGGACTTGATGTCCGTCTTGCCGGTCACGTCCAGGCCGTGGTCGGCGCCGACCTTGGCGAAGAAGTCCTTGGTCAGCTTGAGCTGGTAGGTGGCCGCGCCGGTCGTGAAGATGTCGCCGGCGACCTTGGTGTGCAGGTCCTTGCCCAGGTCCTGCATGACGTCCTTGCCGACGTTGACGTACCAGTTCTCGCCGATGACTTCCTTGCGCGTGAGCTTGACCTTCTTGGTCTCGTTCTTGACGACGAAGTCGAAGGCGTCTTCCTTGACGTGCCGGTAGAAGTTGCGCTGCGACTGCAGCCAGACGTATTCGTGGGTCTTCTCGTCGGCGAAGCGCAGCTCGCTGTACATGTCGGCGGCGCCCTCCTTGGTGGAGTGGGTGCGCCAGCCGCTGACGTGGGCGAGCTTGGGCAACTCGTAGGCGGGCAGGTTCACGTCGTTGTGGACCGAGCCGGTGACGAGCGGTCGGTCGGGGTCGCCGCCGATGAAGCTCACGACGACCTCGTTGCCGATGCGCGGGATCATCCACATGCCGGAGCCCTTGCCGGCCCAGGGCTGGGCCACGCGCACGAAGCAGGAGCTGTTGGCGTCCTTGACGCCTTCGCGGTCCCAGTGGAACTGCACCTTGACGCGGCCGTGCTTGTCGACCTCGACCTCGTTGCCCGAGGCGCCGACGACAGTGGCCGTCTGCGGCCCGTACATCACCGGGCGCGGCGTGCGGCGCTCGGGTCGGAAGGGGTTGCCGCTCATGCTGATGCAGGAGATGTCGGCGGTGAAGCCGTCGCGGCGGCGCTTGATGGACTTGATGTCCTCGATGGCTTCGTGGTCACCGAACTCGGCGCGGAAGTTGATGCCCACGACGAGGTAGTTGACGTTCTCCAGCAGCGACGCGGCTTTGCTGAGCAGGAAGGTCGTGCCGACGGCGACGTCGTTGCAGTTCGTCGTGCCGGTGTAGACCGTCTGCAGCGCCTGCTGCTCTTCCAGCCTGACCTTGGCCACCTGCGTGGCGGCCGAGGTGGCGGAAGCCGACTCGGGGTTCTTCTGGTTCAGCACCGCGCGGGCCGGGTACTCGTAGATCTCGCCGTCGCCGAGCTTGGCCGTGGCGGACAGCGGCAGCGCGGACTTGTCCTGCTCGATCTGCGTGGCGGTGGCGAGGTAGTCGTGGTCGCGCACCGTGGCCTTGACCGCGCGCACCTCCTCCTGCTTGCGCCAGTCCATGATGCACTGCTCGTGCTTGAGCCGGTTGGACCACTCGATGGGCGCGGTGCTCGCCTTGCTGCGGTGCTTGGCCATGGAGTCGGTCAGCACCATCGTGTGCGTTGTCGACGTGTGCTCGAAGAAGTAGTAGATGCCGGCTTCTTCGAGCAGGCGGCTGACGAAGTCGAAGTCGCTCTCGTCGTACTGCACGCAGTACTCGAGCGTCGGGTAGACGGAGGGCAGCAGCAGCCGCCAGGCGAAGTCGCTGCTGTAGGGCGTGAGCACCGCGGTGACGATGTCCTTCACGCTCTTGTTCTGGAACACGCGCGAGTTCTTGCTGCGCGTGGCGAACCACAACCACGGCCGCATGACGATGCTGAAGGCCTCGAAGCGGCCGTGCCGCTCGCCACGCTGGGCGCGCGTCACGTAGCCGTTGAACTCGCGCTTGACGCTGTGCAGGTCGATGGTGACGTTGGCGCGCGTGCCCAGCAGCGAATGCAGGTTGATGTGCTCCTTCATGCCCAGCAGGTTGACGTTGCCGACCAGGTCGACCTTCCACTCGGGCAGGCGGCCGAGCTGCTCCTGGCCGTCCATGCGCAACACCAGGAGCTTATCGGCCCCCAGCGTTGTCGTGATCGACATCACATGACTGGTCGGCATGTCGTTGCTCCGTCCCGATCAGTCGAAGGAATAGCTGAAGTCGCCATCGGCAACGCCGAGAGCAACCCGCTGAAGCGGCTGGCCGGACGCCGTGCGAGACAGGTACTCGATGGACACCTTGGGCAGCACGGTGTTGGTGAGGATGGCGTCGATGATGCGGCCGCCGCTTTCCGCGTTGTTGCAGCGCTTGACGATGAGCTCCACCGCCGCGTCGCTGTACTCGAACGGGATGCGGTGGTTCTCGGCCACGCGCTTGACGATGCGGCCCAGCTGCAGGCGCACGATGCGGGCCAGCATCTCGTCGGACAGCGGGTAATAGGGAATCGTCACGATGCGGCCCAGCAGCGCGGGCGGGAACACCTTCTGCAGCGGCTCTGTCATCGCCGTGGCCAGCGACTCGGGGTCGGGCAGCAACTCCGGGTCGCGGCACATGTTCATGATGAGCTCGGAACCCACGTTGCTGGTCAGCAGGATGATGGTGTTCTTGAAGTCGATCATGCGGCCTTCGCCGTCTTCCATCCAGCCCTTGTCGAAGACCTGGAAGAAGAGTTCGTGCACGTCGGAGTGGGCCTTCTCCACCTCGTCCAGCAGCACGACGCTGTAGGGCCGGCGGCGCACCGCCTCGGTCAGCACGCCGCCTTCGCCGTAGCCCACATAGCCCGGAGGCGCGCCCTTGAGCGTGGAGACGGTGTGCGACTCCTGGTACTCGCTCATGTTGATGGTGATGACGTTCTGCTCGCCGCCGTACAGCGATTCGGCCAGCGCCAGCGCCGTCTCGGTCTTGCCCACGCCCGAGGTACCGCACAGCATGAAGACGCCGATGGGCTTGTTGGGGTTGTCGAGCTTGGCGCGCGAAGTCTGGATGCGGCGGGCGATCATGTCCAGGCCATGCTGCTGGCCGATGACGCGCTGGCCCAGCGTGGCGCCCAGGCGCAGTACGGCTTCCAGCTCGTTCTTGACCATGCGGCCGACTGGGATGCCCGTCCAGTCGGCGACGACGCTGGCCACGGCCTGGGCGTCGACCGACGGCAGGATCAGCGGCGCGTCGCCCTGCAACTCGGCGAGCTGGGCCTTGGCGGCCTGCATGTCGGCGAGCAGCGCGTCGCGATCAGGGGCGGAGGGGGCTGCCTCGTCCACCGGCTGGCCGTCGCCGCGCAGCTTGGCGCGCAGGTCCAGGATCTTGGCAACGACGTCCTTCTCCTGCTGCCAGCGGATCTCCAGCGTCGCGAGGCGTGCACGCTCGTTGGCAAGCTTCTCTTCCACCAGGGTGCCGCGGTCGCCGATGTGCACGCCCACCTGGGCCTCGCGGCCGATGATGCCCTGCTCGATCTCCAGCGACTCGATGCGGCGCTTGCAGTCCTCCACCTCGGCCGGCATCGCGTGCTGACTCACCGCCACGCGGGCGCAGGCGGTGTCGAGCAGGCTGACGGCCTTGTCGGGCAGCTGGCGGGCCGGGATGTAGCGGTGCGAGAGCTTGACGGCCGCCTCGATGGCTTCGTCCAGCAACTGCACCTGGTGGTGTTTTTCCAGCACGGTGGCCACGCCGCGCAGCATCAGGATGGCCTTCTTCTCGTCCGGCTCCTCGACCTGCACGGTCTGGAAGCGGCGGGTCAGGGCCGGGTCCTTCTCGATGTACTTCTTGTACTCGGCCCAGGTCGTCGCGCCCACGGTGCGCAGGTTGCCGCGCGCGAGTGCTGGCTTGAGCAGGTTGGCCGCGTCGCCCGTGCCGGCCGCACCACCGGCGCCCACCAGCGTGTGGATCTCGTCGATGAACAGGATGATGGGCGTGGGGCTGCCCTGCACCTCGTCGATGACCTGGCGCAGGCGCTGCTCGAACTCGCCCTTCATGGAGGCACCGGCCTGCAGCAGGCCGATGTCCAGCGTCAAGAGCGTCACGCCCTGCAGCGGGGGCGGCACGTCGCCGCGCGCCAGGCGCAGCGCAAAGCCTTCCACGACCGCCGTCTTGCCGACGCCGGCCTCGCCGGTCAGCAGCGGGTTGTTCTGGCGGCGGCGCATCAGGATGTCGACGATCTGGCGGATCTCGTCGTCGCGGCCCGTCACCGGATCGATCTCGCCCTTTCTCGCCTTCTCGGTCAGGTCGACGGTGAACTTCTTCAGCGCCTCCTGGCGGCCCATCGCGGCCGGCGCCATCGCGCCTTCGGCCTGGCCGGGTTGGCCCGAGTTCAGCGCGCTGCCGTCGGTGGCGCCGAGGCCTGCTTCGCCGGTCTTGCCGACCAGGCTGGTCAGCTTGTCGGCCAGGTCGTCGGCCTTGATCTTCTCGAACTGGCGCGAGATGCCGAACAGCGCCTCACGCAGCGTGCGCGTGGAGAGCAACGCCAGTAGCAGATGGCCGCTGCGCACCTGAGCGTCGCCATACATGAGCGTGGCGTAGACCCAGCCCTGCTGGATGGCGTGCGTGATGTGCTCGGAGAAATCACTGATGGCCGTCGAGCCGCGTGGCAGCCGGTCCAGTGCCGTCGTCACGTCGCGGGCGAGCGCGGCGGCGTCGAGGCCGTAGTGGCGCACGATGGCGCTGACGTCGGATTCGTTGTTCTCCAGCAGCTGCGTGATCCAGTGCACCAGCTCGACATAAGGGTTGCCCCTGAGCTTGCAGAAGACGGTGGCACCCTCGATGGATTTGTAGGCCAACGGGTTGAGCTTGCCAAACAAGGCTTGGCGGCTGATATCGGTCATTTGGAGATCTCCTCGGTGCTAAGTGACCGAGGGAGCCGTTCGGTTCCGCGTCGCCCTGCAATCAATACCGCAGTAGCTGGTGGGACGCAGGAGGCTGGGCAGGCCTGATGCTTCGTGTCCCCCGGGCCGCTTCGCGGCCCTCCTCCTTTACCTTCGCATCAGGCCTGCCCAGCCTCCTGCTTTCCGATGCATTGGGTTGCCGCCGCGAAAACCCGCTGGTTGAAAAGCCGGGATGCGGTCGCGCGCAATTGCGCAGGTAAAGGAGGAGGGCTGCGAAGCAGCCCGGGGGACACGGAGCAATTGCGTGCGACCGCGTCCCGGCGGCCCACCCTAAGCCAGATGAACTGGCGCCAACGATGCCTTCAGCGGCGCCCGACAAATGCTCTCGACATTCATGATCAGCTGGTCCGCCCGCTCACGAGGCCGCTCGCTGTTCAGCCAAGCGCTGCGCCCCAACTGTCCGATGCCGCGCTGGCGGCCGAGGCTCCAGGCCGGCACCTCCGCGAGCTGCAGGCGCAACTGCACATCCCACGCAAACTCCAAGCCGACAAACTGCCGGACCATGGCCTGCAGCGCTTCGAGCCGCTGGCCCTGGGGCAGGAAGGCCTGGAAGCCCGGCCAGGTCAGCGGGCCGATGACGATGCGGAACTTGTGCTGAACGTCCCACACCTGGCGCCCCAGCATCGCCCCGCGGCCCAGGGCCGTGCCGGGGCGGGCGTGGCGGCCGACGCGGGTGCGCTCGTCCGGGTCCAGCGTCATCCAGTGGCCGCAGAACTGCTGCACCTGCACCGGCACGCCGAAGCGCAGGCTGATCCAGGACTGCAGGCCGTCGGCATCTCGGGCCGAGCGCGCCAGGCGGCCGGCGAAGAAGAGCTTGGGGAAGTCGCCCAGGGCATCGCGCTCGCGCTGCGAGGGCTCGGCCAGGCCGACCAGCGCGCCAACGTGGCGCACGATGGGCGCGTCCCGCCCGCGGTCCATGCCGACGACCGGGTTGGCGCGCGCCCAGGCGCGGTAGAACAGCAGCCCGAAGCGGTGCAGCAGCAGGTCCACGAAGGCGCCGAAGCTGCGGTCGCCGTGGTGCATCTGGCGCTCGCGGGCGTACTCGGTCAGGTGGGTGGGCAGGGCGCCGTTGGGGCCGAACAGGCCGATGACGCGCTGCACCAGGCGCGGCGGGCCGAAGTTGTTGGGCTCCAGCCGCGTGATGGGCGTCGGCGCGAAGTTCAGCGCCGCCTCGCCGCTGAAGCGCAGCGGCTCGTCGCCGGGGCGCAGCGCGTCGCCCAGGCGCGGCTTGTTCGGGTGGGCGGCCTCGATGCGACGCAGGGCCTGGAAGAGATCGAAGCGGCCCGGCCGCGCCGTCAGCGCGCCGAAGATGTCGTCGGCGTCGTTCACAGCACCGGCCTGGCGCCCACCAGCGGCGCCCAGCGCTTGAGCTCGCCCCGCGTGCGCGACACCAGTTGGGTCTGCACGAAGCTGTTCATCGACACGTGGCGGCTGAAGTAGTGGTGCAGCACGGCGCCCAGCAGCGTCGCACTGCCGCCTTCGAAGGACAGCTCGTCCACCTCGACGCGCACCTCCAGGCCACGACCGAAGGCGATCGGCCCGGGGGCCGGGTGGCGGCGCACGACCGGGCTGGCGCTGACGGCGCGCACGCCTTCGACCTGGCGCAGCAGGCCGGCGTCGTTGCTCTGCGCGAACAGGCCGATCAGCTCGCGCAGCGCCAGCGCGCCGCGCTCGGGGTCTTCGTTGACGAGGGACAGATAGTTCAGCGACAGCAGCGACAGCAGCCGCCAGGCCAGCGGCCCCTCGCGCATCGCGCTGACCGGCCGCGACGGGCCGGCCACGATGCTCACGCCTTGCACCGGGGCGCGGCTCTCCAGCGTCAGCCCGGCATCGCCGCTGCCGACCGGCATGAACAGCGGCAGGTCGCGGTTGGTGCAGCGCACCTGGGCGCCGAGCTGGCGCAGCTCGCTGCGGTAGGGCGCGCGCTGCAGGTCGACGAGGGACAGGTAGACCTCGGAGGCGACGTAGGCTGAGCGTGGTCCCTCGCGCTTGCTGCGCTCGCTGATGAGGCGCGGCTCGCGCAGTGCGCTGAAGAAGCCGGCCGCGCCGGCCGGGTCGGCGTGCGGCACGTCGAACAGCGGCAGAAACTTCAGCTCATCGCTGTCGTTGGAAAAGCCCGTGACCGAGGCGACGTCGAAGACCTCGAAATCGGTGCCGGCCAGCCGGTCGGGAATGACCTGGAAGGCCGTGCTGCTGTCGTCCACCGCGATGCGCTCGGCGCGGCGCTCGAACAGGTTGATGGCCGGCACGCAGTTCAGGGCGAAGTTGGCCGGCTCGCCGCCGCCCTCGAGGGACGCCTCGTAGCGGTCGAACAGCAGCACCAGCTCGAACGTGTTGCCGGCCGTGCGCGCGAAGGCCGGCGCCAGGCCGTCAACATCGATGAACAGGAAGCGCTGCGGGAAGGCGAAGTACTCCTGCATCAGCCGCGTGCCGGACAGGCCACGCAGCGTGACCGGCAGCATCGCCTCGTCGTCCGCCAGGCCGACGGCGCGGACGCTTTCGGGGCCGAGGAATTGGCGCTGGGCATCCTTGCCGCCGGGGCCGGCCAGCACGCCGACGCAGCGGCAGCTGGCCAGCTCGTGCAGCTTCAGCGCCACGTCCTGCAGGCCGCCCATGAAGAAGCGCAGGCTCTGCAGCGGCAGCTGGGCGAAGCGCATGCCTTCGGGCAGCGCCAGCCGCACGCGCACGCCGCTCTTGGGGCGCTCGCGCAGCGGCAGGCCGCTCAGCGGGATGTCGGTGGCGCTGAGGAAGTATTCGACGCCGGCGACCTTGATGGGCGTCAGCGTCACCGGCTGGGCGGTGCGGAACTCGCAGCGCGTCGGGCCCAGCGCGGTGCGCGGGCCCATCAGCGCGCTGCCGCGCGGCAGCGTGAAGCCGGCGATCAGGTTGGGGTCGTTGGCCGGCGTGAGCTGGGCCACCAGCATCGACGGCAGCGGCGCCGCGAGGTTGGGGCTGACCATGTCCAGCAGGCGCTGGGCGAGCTGCGGGAACTCGCTGTCCTGCTTGAGCTGCACACGCGCTGCCAGGAAGGCGGCGCCTTCGAGCAGGCGCTCGACGTAGGGGTCGGCCACCTCCAGGCCTTCCATGCCCAGCCGCCCGGCGATCTTCGGGAACTCACGCGCGAACTCGCCACCCATCTCGCGGAGGTAGCGGAGTTCCTGGTTGTAGTAGCGCAGTAGCCGAGGGTCCATGGCGTCGCAGTGTCGGCTAGCCTCGCATGTCGCGGACGGCGGCCTGGCCGGTATCCATGTCCACGTCGGCGCTGAGCAGCAGTTCCAGCGGCACCGGCTGGTTCCACATCTGGCCCTTGATGGTCAGGCGCAGGCTGGTCGGGCGCAGGCCGGTGGCCATGTCGTTGACGATGCGCACCTCGACGGTGGCCGGGTCCAGGCGCGGCTCGAAGCGGATGATGGACTGGCGCACCTGGGCTTCGATGATGGGGAAGTTTTGCACCGAGAAGGACTGGCCGGTCAGCGGCAGGATGCCGAAGTTCAGCACCGAATCCCGGGCATGCGGCAGCGCCTGCCATAGTGCGCCGCGCTCGGGGTCGCCATAGTTGGGGTCGGGCTCCTCGCAGACGGCGTTGAACAGCCAGCCCAGGTCACGCAGCACGGCCTCGCGCAGCTGACGGCGGTTGAGCACGCGGGCGTCGAGCGCCTCGACCCTGGAGCCGGGGTCGTGGTCGGTGAGCCGGTCGAGGAGCGAGGGCTGGAGCCGGTCCTGGGCGCCCAGGCCAGCCATCAGGTGGCCTCGGTCACATCAAACAGGATTTCCCGGACGGCCATCAGGTCGTGGTCGCCGATGTCGCTGGTCAGCACGCGCTGGCCCAGCCCGGCGTAGCGGTCTTCGCCAGGCAGGGCTTGCCACTCGGTCTTGCGCGCCAGATTGATCAGGCCGTCCGCGCTCTTCTCGGAGCCGGGGTAGCGGGTGGGCACCAGCGCCACGCTGCCGCCGCCGTTGGTGAAGCTGAGCTGGGCGGGCATCCAGACGCAGTCGCGCAGGTCTTCGGGCGCGTCGAAATGGATCTTGGCCAGGTGCTTGAACGGCACCCAGGTGTAGTGACCGTTCAGGCACACCTCCAGCACGGGGCCCAGGCGCGAATCGGCATCGGCCAGCCATTCAAAGCGCCGGCCATCAATGCTTCCGGCGCCGGCAGGCGCGGCCTCGAACGCCTTGGCTGCAAGGTCGGCGGCGAGCTCGCCCTTGCCTTCGCCCTGCTGCTTGAGCGACTCGATGAGCTGGGCCACCCAGGCCTCGGGCTGGCCGAAGACGACCGGCGTGCGCTTGCCGGCAAACACTTCGGCGCGCAGCAGTTCGCAGCGGATGGCATGTCCCACGGTCTCGCGCATCGGGATGGCCAGCTTGTCCATCTCGGCGACGACATTGAGCTGGGTGTGGGCGCGTTCCCACTGGCCGAGCACGCTGAGCAGCTGGGACAGGAAGGTGCGCAGCTTGGGGTCGGCCGGCTTGGCGCGCACGGCATCGGTGAGCTTGGCGAGCGCGGCGCGCGGGTCGCCCGCACGCAGCGCCTCTTCGGCGCCTTGCTGGGGGGTGAGGTTGAGGTCAGAAGCCATGGCCGCAGTCGGTACAGAAGCGGGCTTGCCGCGAGAGGGTGACGCCGCAGGCCGGGCAGCTCTTGTGCGTGCTGGCCATGTCGAAGCCGCATTCGTGGCAGAAGCGCCCGCCTTCGCCGGGCGTCTGGCAGTTGGGGCAGACCGAGCCGCCACCCGAGTTGCCATAGGCGCTGGTGCTGGCGCCGGCCCCCGCCTTCGCGGCGCAGTCTCGGCAACTGCCGCTGCTGCTGCTCCAGCATTCGCGGCCCACCCATTTGCGGCAGCCCTCGCAGCGTTCGTACATCGGCGCCGCTGCGGCCATGGCTTCGGCCAGGGCGTCGGCCTTGGCGCTGCCGCCGCCGGCTTCGGCAAAGGCGCCGGTGGCGCGGCTGGCCTTGTTCAGGTCGTAGAACATGAAGGCGAAGCGGCTCAGCCAGCCGGTGATCTGGCCTTTGCGGTAGGGCTTGAAGGCCGAGCGCGAACTTTCCCCGCACTTCTCGCAAAAGAACTCGAACTGGAAGCCGGCGGACACGTCGCTCATGGACGTGCTGATGTCGCGGTAGTTGGTCAGTGCCATGGCGAGGGCCTTGGAAGGCGCTAGATCGGTGAGCCGATGTTCTTCATCGTGAAGGCGCGCATGGTGTTTTGCGTGACGCCCTTGACCACGGCCTGGCCGGCGTTGCCATGGGAGTAGTGCGACGGCGGGTTCTTGTAGACGTAGGCCAGCGATGCGAACTCGCAGGTCCACTCCTCCACCAGGTCCGTCATCGTGTCGCTCACCACCACCTGCAGCTGGTAGTCGAGCAGCCGGACCTTCTGGATGGTGAACACCAGCGAGGTGCCGTCCATGATGGTCGCCGAGCGCTTGTGGATGGTCAGCGTGCCCGACGGGAAGATGTCGCCGGCCTTCATCGAATTCAGCAGCTGCGTGCTGGAGATGTCGACGGCCTTGGTGAAGGTGAACTCGAAGTTGGGGTTGCGCTCGACCCGTTCGATGTCGTGCCGGCGGCGCTCGTCTTCCTCGTCCGACCCATACCGGTCGTCAACGCCGGTCGTGATCTCCTTCATCTCGCTTTCGTACGAGGAGAGCATGCCCTTGAGCTTGTCGCGGTGGGCCTTGTGGATATCCGCTTCGTCGTCGCCGTCCTTGGCGGCCTTGAGCTGCTGCATGCGCTCGTGCTCGGAGCGCATCATGTCGCGGCGCATGGTGTCCAGCGCGTGCCGGGTGCGCAGGCCCACGCTGCCCTGCCGTTCGACGAGGCTCTTGATCTTCTGGAACTGGCCTTCGTGGAGTTCGGCGCGCTTGGCCTCGTCCTCGTTGTGCAGGTTCCAGCGCAGCGTCTCCAGCAGCACCTGGCCCTGGAAGGCCATGGACTCCGCCTCGCCCACGACCGGAACGCGCGTGGGGCGCAGCAGGAGCAGGAAGATGTCGGCGCCGTTGTTGGCCATCAGATCAGCGAGATGGGGTGGAAGAAAGGTGCCGTGGGCAGCTTGTCCTTGCCCAGGGTCTTCAGGTAGGTCATCTTGATGTTCTTGAAGTTCAGCGTCCAGGTCTCGACGACCTCCTTGGACATGCCGTCGTCCACGACCTGCAAGATGCAGTCGGAGAAATAGCCCTGCGTGCAAGCCACCACGAAGCCGGGTTGGTGGATGGCCCGCCCCTGCTGCCTTACGTGCAGCACGGTGATGGAGGCGCTCACCACCGGCAGGTGGTTGTCCAGGCAGAAGTGCATCTGCGAGGAGCCCACGTCGAAGCGCTTCTTGAAGATCAGCGGCTCCATCTTGACGGTGACCGACTTGCCCAGCCCCGCCATCGACGCTGCGGCGTTCGCCACGCCCGCGAGGCCGGTCGGCCGGCCCTTGGGGTCCTTCAGGGCGTGCATGCCCCAGCTGAATTCCTGGATCTCGATCGAGCCTTCCCAGCCTTCGAGCAGGCCCTCGCCCACCACCGGCCCGGCGCCGGTGACGAGCTGCATGAAGATGTTTGATCGACTCATCGCGCCGGGGCCGTCTCAGGGGATCAAGCCGACGGCGAGGCGGTACCGGCCGGGATGTCCCAGTTGTAGGTCTTGGGCGCGCCCAGCTTGCCGGTCTTGTTGTCCTGCGGCTTGTATTCGATCTTGACGGTCTTGAAGACCATCTCGACCTTCTGCGTGACGCTGCCTTCCTCGGTGCCGTTCATCTGCGCCTTGGTGATGAAGCAGCCTTCCATCGTCATCGTGAAGTAGGTCTCGGGCGTGGCCGAGCCGGTGGTCTTCATCATCTGCAGCTCGACCTTGGGGAAGGCCTTGCCGGTGCAGATGTAGCCCATGATGACCGTCGACGAGGTGTCGAAGTAGTGTTCCCAGTTCATCTTGCCGGGGTTGGGCTTGCCGACGGAGGCGCCGCCGCCCTTGGTCCAGCTGGTCTCGGCCTCGACTTCCCAGTCCCAGCCCTGGATCTCGATCCACTTCTCCTTGCCCTTCTGGATGGACTCGCCATCGGCCTTGTCGAAGAAGGTGAGGAATGCATTGACTGCCATGTTGATATCTCCTGTGGGGGTTCAGAGTGCGCGGGTTGTGTGGGTGGTAAGGGGAGAGGCCGCCCTGCTCCCGCGCGGGGCAGGCCCTCCGACCGGTTTCTTCCTCAGGCCGACTTTTCCGACGGCAGCTTGGAAACCAGGCGCAAAGACACGGTCAGGCCTTCGAGCTGGTAATGGGGCTTCAGGTAGAACTTGGACTGGTAGTAGCCGGGCGCGCCTTCCACTTCCGAGACCTCGACCTGGGCGGCCGCGAGCGGGCGCATGGCCTTGGTCTCTTCCGACGAGTTCATCGGGTCGCCGTCGACGTAGTTCAGGATCCAGCTGTTGAGCC
>CAUJSJ030000119.1:0-16203 GCA_963422775.4 uncultured Roseateles sp. | reverse complement strand
ATGCCGGCGAGCTGGGCGGCCAGCGACACGTCGATGTCGCGCTCCACCTTCACGCTCAGGAAGTAGGGGTGGTTGGCCACCACCGGCAGCGCCAGCGCGTAGCGGTCGGGTGCGAAGACGATGTTCTTCACGGCCTGCAGCTTGGGCACGTAGTAGCGCGTCTCGTCGGGGATCTTCAGGCTGGCGTAGTCGGTCGGCAGGCCGAGCTTCTGGTTGCGCGCGATCGCCTTCTGCACATTGCCCTGGCCCCAGTTGTAGGCGGCAAGGGCCAGGTGCCAGTCGCCGAACTGTTTGTACAGGCGGCCGAGGTAGTCGAGGGCTGCGCGGGTGGACGCGAGCACGTCGCGGCGGTCGTCGCGGAAGATGTTCTGCTTCAGGTCGAAGTCGCGCCCCGTGGCCGGCATGAACTGCCACATGCCGGTGGCCTTGGCGCTGGACACGGCGTGCGTGACGAAGGCGCTCTCGATGAAGGGCAGCAGGGCCAGTTCGGTGGGCATGCCGCGCTTCTCGACCTCGTCGACGATGTGAAGAGGTAGCGGCTGCCGCGCGTGGTCATGCGCTCGACGTAGTCGGGCCGCGCGCTGTACCAGGCCTCGGCCTTGCGCACCCAGTCGTCGTCCAGGTCCTGCAGCTGGAAGCCGCGGCGCACGCGGGCCCCAGAGGTCGGCATTGGCGTCGGGCGCGTCGAGGTCGATCTTCTCGCCGGGGCGCAGGTTGTCTTCCAGCAGGTCGGCGGCCGTCATGCGTGCAGCCACCGCCACCACGGGTTCGGGCGCGGGCTGGGCCTGCGTGAGGGCGGGCGGTGGGGCAGGCGCAGCGGCGAGGCCGGGCTCGACGGGCGAGGTGGTGGCGCAGGCCGCGAGCAGCGCGGCCACAACCAGCGGAGACAGTCGGTGGATCAGGGTCATCGGAATCCGTTCTTCCATTCGCGCAGCGTGGCGAACACATCGACCGGGCTGGGCGCGGTCGGGAGTTTGAGGGGCGCGTGGCGGCGGGCGGCGTCGCGCAGGGCGGGCTCGGCACAGCGCAGGAAAGGGTTGATGCGGGCCTCGTTGCCGATGCGCCCCGGCAGCGTCGGCCGGCCGGCGGCGCGCTCGGCTTCGCACCAGGCGGTGTAGCTGGCCAGGGCGGCATTGCCAGGGTCCACCTCGCGGGCGAAGCGCAGGTTGGACAGCGTGTACTCGTGGGCACAGCAGACGCGCGTCGCGGGCGGCAGCGCAGCAAGCGACTGCAGCGACGCATGCATCTGCGCCGCCGTGCCTTCGAACAGGCGACCGCAGCCGCCGCTGAAGAGGGTGTCACCACAGAAGAGCAGGGGATCGCTGCCGCAGACGTTCGCCGCGAAATAGGCGATGTGACCCGCCGTGTGGCCGGGCACGTCCATCACGGCGAAGCGCAGACCCAGCAGCTCGACGCTGTCGCCGCCCTGCACGCGCAGCACCGGTTCGGGCATCTTCTCGTGGGCCGGCGCGTAGATCGGCCCGTTGAGTCGCGGCCTCAGCGCGTCGACGCCGCCGACGTGATCGCCATGGTGGTGGGTCAATAGAATGCCCGCGAGCGTCAGGCCCCGGGCATCCAGGGCCGCCAGCACCGGCGCGGCATCACCGGGATCGACGACGAGGGCCTCACGGCCGTTGTCAAGCAGCCAGAGGTAGTTGTCGTCGAAAGCGGGGACAGGCGTGAGCGTCAAACCGAGCGTCAATGTGGCGCCAACCCATGACAGATAAAGCGCCGAGTATAGATTTGGCAGCCTGGCTGCAGACGCCGCCCGGCCGCCACCTGCTGGCCTGGGAACAGACCCAGGTCGATGCCGCCGTGGCCGACCTGTTCGGTTTTCACGCGCTGCAGCTGGGCCTGCCCGAGCTGAGCGGTCTGCAGACCAACCGCATGACCCACCGCTGGCTGGCCGGGCGGGATCTGCTTTGCGACTTCGACGCGCTGCCCTTCGACAGCGCCAGCCTCGACCTCGTGTTGCTGCCGCATGCGCTGGAGCTGGCGCCCGACGCGCATGCGCTGCTGCGCGAGGTCGAGCGTGTGCTGCGGCCCGAGGGGCGGCTCATCGTCTTCGGCCTGAACCCGGCGAGCCTCTGGGGCCTGCGCCAGAACCTAGGCCGCCTCAAACGCCGCGGCGAGCCCTATCTGCCGCAGGAAGGGGACTTCATCGGCTACTGGCGCCTGCGCGACTGGCTCAAGCTGCTCAGCTTTGACGTCGAGGCGGCGCGCTTCGGCATCTACCGCCCGCCGCTGCGCTCCGAGGCCTGGCTGCAGCGCTGGCGCTGGGTCGACAACGTCGGCTCGCGCTGGTGGCCGGTGCTGGGCGCCGTCTATTTCATCCAGGCGGTCAAGCGCGTGCACGGCATGCGCATGATCGGCCTGGCCAAGAACTCGCGCGCGGCGGCCAAGACTGCGCCGGCTGTCGCCATGAACAACCATCACAACAAGAATGACTGAAGCAAGCACCAAGCCCGTCGCCGCGATCAAGCGCCCCCAGGTCACGGTCTATACCGACGGCGCCTGCAAGGGCAACCCCGGTCCCGGCGGCTGGGGCGCGTGGCTCTCCAGCGGCGGCCACGACAAGGAGCTCTTCGGCGGCGAGCGCGAGACCACCAACAACCGCATGGAGCTGACCGCGCCCATCGAGGCCCTGGCCTCGCTCAAGCGCAGCTGCGACGTCGTCGTCTACCTGGACAGCGAATACGTGCGCAAGGGCATCACCGAGTGGATCATCAACTGGCAGCGCCGCGGCTGGAAGACGGCCGACGGCAAGCCGGTCAAGAACGCCGACCTCTGGGTGCGCCTGGACGCGCTGAGGAAGCTGCACACGGTGGAATGGCGCTGGGTCAAGGGCCATGCCGGCGACCCTGGCAACGAGCGCGCCGACATGCTGGCGAACAGGGGTGTGGCCACCCTCAGTAAAGTCCGCGCCACTTGAGAGGATCGCGTCCATGAAGCTCCTGCCCCCGCTGATTGCACTGCTGCTAGCCAGCGCCGCTCACGCCCAGACTTACACCGTCGTCTGCGCCAAGGTGAGCTGCGGGCGGCTCTTGGTTACCGAAACGGCCGTTCGCCTCGAGACGGAATACAGCTACCGTGACAACGGCCGCGGCCCCGACCAGAAGGAAGTGCTTGAGCTGGCTCCCGATGGCGCATGGACGGCCTACCGCACCGAGGGCGTGTCCACCTACGGCGCCCGCATCGACGAGAGCTTCGAGCTCAAGGATGGCCGTGCCACCTGGCGCTCGCCGGTGGACCGCGGCGACAAGCCTGGGGCCGGGCGCGACCTCGTCTACCTGCCCGTGCACGCCAGCCCGGCCTGGGAGGGGCGCCTGGCGCAGACACTGCTGAAACGCCCCAACCAGCGCGCTGCGGCGCTGCCCGTGGGTCAGCTCAGCATCGAGCGCGTGCAGACCCTGAGGCCCGCCGGCGCCAGCTTCGAGGTCGGCCTCTATGCCGTCGAAGGCCTGGACCTTGACCCGAACTATCTTTGGCTGCGCGAGGACAACCATGCGCTGTTCGCCCAGGTGTCGCCGGGCTGGGGTGGCACCTTGCTGCAGGGCTTCGAGGGCGAGATGGACCGCCTGTCCGATGCGCAGAAGGCCGCCCAGCTCGCGCGCCTGGAGCGCCTGGCCAAGACGCTGCCCAGGCCGCTGCCAGGACTGACCGTCATCGAAGGCGTGCGCTGGTTCGACTCGCAGGCCGCCGTGCTGCGCGGGCCGTCCGACGTCTACCTGTTCGAGGGCCGCATCGCGTTCATCGCCAAGCCCGGGAGCTTCAAGAACGCCGAGCCCGCCCAGCGCATCAGCGGCAAGGGCCGCACGCTGCTGCCCGGCTTCGTCGACATGCACGCCCACCTGGACGCAGGCGCGCTGCTGCTGAACCTGGCCTCCGGCGTGACGGCCGTGCGCGACGTGGGCAACAGCAACGCCGACCTGGCCGAGCTGCGCGGCCGCATCGAGCGCGGCGAGGTGCTGGGCCCGCGCATCGCGGCCAATGGCTTCATCGAGGGCAAGAGCCCGTTCTCGTCGCAGGCCGACTTCGTGCCCGACAACCTGCCCGACGCGCTGGCCGCCATCGACTGGTACGCCGCCCACGGCTACCGCCAGCTCAAGCTCTACAACTCCATCCGGCCCGAGTGGGTCAGGCCCATGGTGGCGCATGCCCGCGCGCTGGGGCTGCGCACCGGCGGCCATGTGCCGGCCTTCATGACGGCGCGCGAGGCCGTCGAGGCGGGCTATGACGAACTGCACCACATCAACCAGGTCACGCTGAACTTCCTCGTCAGCAAGGGCGACGACACGCGCACGCTGCTGCGCTTCAACCTGCCCGGCGACAAAGCGGCCGACCTCAAGCTCAACGACCGCCGCACGCAGGATTTCCTGGCGCTGCTCAAGAAGAAAGGCACCGTCGTCGACGCGACGATGACCGCCTTCGAAGCCCAGTACACGCAGCGCCAGGGCCAGCCCAATCCGAGCTATGCGATGGTGACCGCCAACCTGCCGGCCGTCGTGCAACGAGGTTTTTTGTCGGCCGAGGTCGACATGGACGACACCAAGGCCAGGCGCTGGGGCGCGAGCTGGAAGGTCATGACGGACCTGCTGCGCCGCATGTACGCGGCCGGCATTCCGCTGGTGGCCGGCACGGACGCGACACCGGGCTTCGCGCTGCAACGCGAGCTGGAGTTGTATGTACAAGCCGGCGTCCCAGCCGCGCAGGCGCTGAAGATCGCGACCTGGAATGGCGCCAAGTACAGCGACCGCCTGAGCGAGATCGGCAGCATCGAACGCGGCAAGCGGGCCGACCTGGTGCTGGTGGACGGCGACCCGGTGGCCGACATCCGCGCGATCCGCCGCATTGCGCTGGTCATTCAGGGCGACAAGGCGCTGTCGCCGTCGGCGCTGTACCAATCCATGGGCATCCTGCCCTTCGTGCCGTCGGCGGAGATCACACGGTGAAGCGCCTTGCCGCCCTGCTGCTGGCCTTGCCCATGCTTGCGCAGGCCGACACCACGCTGCGCTTCTGCGCCGCGGGCAGCCCCAAGACCTTCGACCCGGCGATGACGGACAGCGGCGTTGACCACGTAGCGCATCTGCCCATCTTCGGCACCCTCGTCGAGATGCGTCGCGGCACGGACCAGTTCATCCCGGGCCTGGCCTCGAGCTGGAGCATCAGCCCCGACGGCTTGGCGTACACGTTCGAGCTTCGCCGGGGTGTAGCCTGGCACACCACCAGCGAGTTCAAGCCTGGCCGCGAATTCAACGCCGACGACGTGCTGTTCACCTTCGGCCGCCTGTTGAGCCGGGACAGTACCTTCGCCAAGGCGTTGCCCGGCGTGTCACCCTATGTGCTGTCCTTCGGCTGGGAGAAGCTCATCCGCAAGGTCGAGAAGTTGGGCAGCCACGAGGTGCGCATCACGCTGGCGGAGCGCGACGCGGCCTTCCTGCATGCGCTGACGTTGGCTTTCGCGGCCATCCAGTCGGCCGAACTGGGCGACCAGCTGCTCAAGGCCGGCACGCCGCAGCGCATCTCTCAGCTGCCCGTCGGCACGGGCCCTTTCCAATTCAAGAGCTTTCGCGCCGACAGCGTCATCCGCTACGTGAAGCACCCGCGCTGGTGGAACGACAAGCCGCGCGCCGACCAACTCGTCTTCGCCATCACGCCCGACGCCAACGTGCGCGCCCAGCGCCTCAAGCGCGACGAATGCGACATCGCCTTCCCGGTCGGCCCTGCCGAGCAGGACGCGCTGCGCAAGGAGGCGGGCATCAAGTTCGCCACCGCGCCGGGCATGAACGTTGGCGTGCTGGCCTACAACACCAAGCGCCCGGCCTTGTCCCGGCTGGAGGTGCGCCAGGCGCTGGACATGGCCATCGACAGGGCCGCCATCCTGCGCACCGTCTACGGCGAGGCGGGCGTGCTTGCCACCACCATCATCCCGGCCGCCAACTGGGCGCACGACGCGACCCTCAAGCCCGCGCCGCACGACCCCGCCAAGGCGCGTGCCCTGCTGGAAAAGGCCGGCGTGCTGCCGCTGGAGATCACGTTGTGGGCCATGCCGGTCACGCGCACCTACAACCCCAACGGCCAGCTGATGGCACAGATGATCCAGGCCGACTGGGCCAAGGTGGGCGTCAAGGCGCGCATCGTCACCTATGAGTGGGGAGAGTATTTGCGGCGCGTCGATGCCGGCGAGCATGACGCGGCGCTGAGCGGCTGGAACGGCGACCCCGAGCCGGCTGGCACCATGGGCCAACTGGCCTGCGGCGCGGCCAGCGGCACCGGCGGCTGGTGCAACCCGGCCTACGACAAGCTGCTGTCCGAGGCGCGGCAGGCGCTGAAGCAGGACGAGCGCAAGGCCATCTACGCCAAGGCCCAGCGCCTGGCGATGGAGCAGTTGCCCTGGACGCCGATCGCCTACGGCCGTCCGGCGGTGCCTGAGCGCGCGTCGGTCAAGGGCTTCATCCTGGACCTGGATGGCAGCATGTATTTCGACGGCGTGTTGCCGCGCTAACAAGGAACTAGAAGATGACCATCAAGAGCGACAAATGGATCCGCCGCATGTGCGAGCAGCACGGCATGATCGAGCCCTTCGAGCCCGGCCAGGTGCGCGAGCAGGACGGCCGCAGGATCATCAGCTACGGCACCAGCAGCTACGGCTACGACATCCGCTGCGCGCCCGAGTTCAAGGTCTTCACCAACATCCACAGCACGGTGGTGGACCCGAAGAACTTCGACGAGAACAGCTTTGTCGACATCAACAAGGATGTCTGCGTCATCCCGCCCAACAGCTTCGCGCTGGCGCGCACGATGGAGTACTTCCGCATCCCGCGCAACGTGCTGACCATCTGCCTGGGCAAGAGCACGTACGCCCGCTGCGGCATCATCGTCAACGTGACGCCTTTCGAGCCCGAGTGGGAAGGCTATGTGACGCTGGAGTTCAGCAACACCACGCCGCTGCCGGCCAAGATCTACGCGGGCGAAGGCTGTGCCCAGGTGCTGTTCTTCGAGAGCGACGAGGTCTGCGAGGTCAGCTACAAGGACCGCGGCGGCAAATACCAGGGCCAGGTGGGCGTGACGTTGCCGAAGGCTTGAGCGCACGGGGCTCTCGCCGCGACACCTGCAGTGTCATGAGGCCGTGCAATCCGCAGTCATCGCCGGCCGGGCGCCTGGGGCTGGGTCGGCGCCGCCTGCTGCAGGCCTTGCCGCTGCTCGCCCTGGCCGGGACCGCCGAGGCGGCCGAGCCGCGGCTGCGCCTGATGTTCAACGAGGTGGCGCCCTACGCCTGGCGCCAGGGCAGCGAGTTCGAGGGCATCCATCCGACCCTGGCGCGCGCGCTGGCGGCGCAGACGGGCTTGCAGTTCGACTACAGCGCCGGCCTGTACGCCCGCGCCTCGCGCGCGCTGACCGACGGCGTGGCCGACCTCGCCGTCACGCTGGCCACACCCGACCAGGACGCGCAGGGCCAGCGCGTGGCGCTGCTGCACACGGTGCGCTACCTGGTCATAACCCGCGCCGGCGCGCCGCTCACCGAACTGGCGCAGCTGCGCGGCAAGCAGCTCGGCATCGCGCGCAACGCCTACTACAACGCCCAGATCAACGACGACGAATCCATCCGCAAGTTCACCATCATCGACCCCAACCAGGGCTTGCGCATGCTCGCGCTGGGGCGGCTGGATGCCGTGATCTCGACCGACTACCTGCTGGTGCACGCGCTGCGCCAGCCGGGTGTGGACCGCGCGGCCTTCGCGCCACCGTTCCTGGTCGGCGGCAGCGGCTACGCGTTGTTCGCTCGCCGCGACCTGCCAGAGGCGCTGGTGCAGCGCCTGCGCGTGGGCTATGCGGCGCTGCAGCGCCAAGGCCTGCCGGCTGCGGTGCTGCACGAGTACAGCGGCGCGGAAGCCTTGTTGCCCTGAGCGCTCAGGCAGCCAACTCGAGGTCCTTCGTCAGCCCCATCCGCATCGCCCCCTCGGGATTCCAGCGGAACAGCAGCGCGAGGTGTTGATTCGAGAGTGGCGGAGTCCACGTTTGCGAAGGTCTGCGCAGGAGCTTCAGCCGGCCGCGTTGAGCCTCGGATATTCGCCGTTGGCACGGCGGATGACGCCCTCGAGTTTCACGTCCTCGTAGCCAAACCTTCGGCAAAACTCGACTGCCGATGCGTAGCCTGCATAGTCGACGGAGACATTGCCATTGGCCGAGCGCCAGGGCAGCAGGCTCCGAAACATGATCTTGCCGGCGGGCGCCTGTTCGCCGAAAGCAGTGGCGCCGACGCCCGGTTCGGCCTCCCACAGCAGAACATCGATATCGCTTCCACGGCTATATGCGCTCAGCGCCCAGGCCTGAAATCGGGCGATGCCCTTTGACGAGTTCTCGAAGGTCGCTCGGCGGTTGGCGCCATCAACGATGGCCGCTTCAATTGAACTGAGGGACACCAGCGTGGCGATCTTCAGTGAATCCATGCTTCAGGTGCTTGATATCTACCGGTTCGGACGTCAGTCACGGCAGCTTAGCCCAGCTTTCAGCTACCCATTCGACTCAGATAGCCCATCAACCCCAACCGCCCGACCCGCATCACCCTTTTGTGATTCCACCTGAACAACGGCGCCAGCAGCGGCGCCGTCCAGCGCAGGATGCCCGGCGGCAGCGTGACGCGCCAGACGAACGTCACGTCGGTATGCCCGCCTGCTTCCGGCGAAGCCTGCTTCATCAGCCAGATGCCTTCCCCGGCCAACGTACCGGCTGCGCGAGCGCGCAGGCGCTCCTCTTTCAGCACTTCGGTCACTTCCAGTTGCAGGTGCAGCCGGTAGCCCAGCCCGGTGCGGAAGGTGATTTGCTGCAGCAGGCCCACGCCCGTGCCGTCACCGCTGCGCAGCTTCTCCACGCCCACCACGCCCGGCCACCAACGGGGCCAGTGCTCGGTTTCAGTGACGGCCCGCCAGACATGCGATACCGGTGCATCCAGGCGCCAGTGGCTGACAAGGTCGAAATAGGCGATCTGGGACATGTGAAAGGAATACGACCGGGCGCACAGGCTAGATGCTAGAGCCTGTCAACAATGCGGCCGGTTACAGCCGTATTGACAGGCTTTACGCCTGCGAAGGAGTACGCTGCATCCGAAAACCAGTCCGCTGCGTACTGCGCCCATGACCTCGTCCTCCGCCACCCCCGCACAGGCTCGCGCGATCCGCCGGCGCTTGCTGGAGCGGGTTGCCGATACCGAAGACACCCACCTGACCGTGCCCGCCAGTTCCTCGGGCTGGCAGCCCTATGGCGATGGCGTTCAGATCAAGGTGTTGCATGAGGCAGAGGGCATTCTGAGCTATCTGCTCAAGTTCGCGCCCGGCGCCCGCATCGACGCCCACCGCCATCCGGTGGACGAGGAATGCCTGGTGCTGGAAGGCGTGCTGAAGGTGGGCAGCCAGACGGAGGTCGGCCCCGGCGGCTACCACCTGGCCCGGTCGGGCACGCTGCATGCCGGCATCACCACCGACACCGGCGCCACCATCTTCCTGCGCGGCGCCGAGCCGCACGTGGACCAACTGCTGGTTTGAGGAACACCCATGAACCTCCCGCATCCCCAAGAAGCCGGCGGCGACGAGCCGCCCGTGCATGCGCTGCTGTTCGACGACGTGGAGTTGCACGCCGACGAGGCCGAGGCTCTGGACGCCTGTGCCGCCGTCGTGGCCAAAGCCGGCTGTGCGCCGCTGGACGACGCGCTGCTGGAGACCTGGATCGCCGGCATCGTCGACCACGACGAGCGGGCGCTGCTGGCCCTGTACGAGGCCACGCTGTCGCGCGTCTACGGCCTGGTGCTGCGCCTGGTGCGGCGCTCGCAACTGGCCGAGGAGGTGGCCGAGGAGGTCTATTTCCAGGTCTGGCGCCAGGCGCCGCGCTTTGATGCCGAACGCGGCCGGCCGCTGACCTGGCTGCTGGGCATGGCCCGCTCGCGCGCCATCGACGCCATCCGCCGCGAGGCGCGCTTCCAGCACGAGGAGCTCGACGAAGAAGCGACGGCGCTGTCGGCCCCGGCTGCGGAATCTGGCGATGAGTTGCTGTCCGTGGCCCAGGGCCATGCCGAACTGCACCGCGCGCTGCTGCTGCTCAAGCCGCAGCCGCGCCAGCTCGTCGCGCTGGCCTTCTTCAACGGCCTGTCGCACGAGGAGATCGCCACCCAGACCAGCCTGCCGCTGGGCACCGTCAAATCGCAGATCCGCCGCGCGCTGATCAGGCTGCGTGAGGCGCTGGGCGACAACGGCGCACACGCGCTGCCGGCTTGAGGGGCATGCCATGACGATGACGAACACCCCCACATCCAATGCCAACGATGACAACGACATGAGCCCGCTGCTCAGCGAACCCTTTGCGCAGGCCTGGGTCGCGCCTGCGCCGGGCCTGCCCGGCCGCCTGGGCGAGCGCCTGGGTGAGCGCCTGGCCCAGTCCCTGAAGGCCGAGCAGGGCATGGTGACCGTGCGCCGCCGCAAGGCCGAAGCCCAGACGCCGGCCGAGGGCGTGCAGCAGCGCTGGCTTTACCGCGCGTCATCTGGCCGCGCGCTGCGCCCGGGCGAGCCGCGCGCCGCCAGCGTCATCGAGCTGCAGGCCGGTGCTCATTTCACACTGCCGCCTGGCGGGCCGCGCGAGTTCCTCGTCACGCGCGGCAGTGTCGAGGTCGATGCCGAAGCCCTGACCCTGCGCGACTTCCTGCTGCTGCCGGGGGAGGCAACCGTGCTGAGCAGCAAGGACGGCGGCCATGTCTTCGTGCGTGAAACGGATGGCGGCGGCGACGGCGTCCAACGCACGCTGGTCCGCGACGTCGAGGCCGGCTGGCCCGAGTTCGCGCCGGGCATTCGCCGCCGCGTGCTGTGGACCGGCGGCGGCCAGGCCGCGCTGCTCTACCGTGCCGACCCCGGCGCCAGCGTGCCCAACCACAGCCATGGCCACGACGAGGAGTGCCTGATGGTGCAGGGCGAGCTTTTCTTGGACGACGTGCTGCTTCAGCAAGGCGACTACCAACTCGCCCCGGCCGGCACCGGCCACCGCATCACGGAGACGGATGTCGGCGTTGTGCTCTACGCACACGGCGATCTGGACCTGCAGTTCTTTTAGGGGCTTTCTGGCCTCAACCCGACGGGAAGGCCCATTGCCGTCGTGTCAACAGGCCCTAGGAACTTGAGCGGCATCAGCGGCGGATAGCCCGGCCTTTTCGGGCTTTATCCGGCCTTCGCCTTGCCGAGGCCCGGGCACGATGGCAGCCATCCCGCCCCAAGCTGTCCGAGGCCCGCCATGCTGATCCCCCTGCACTTGATCCCCGTCCCCGCCGATGAGCCCCGCGGCCTGGGTGACCCGGGCCATGCCTGGCAGCGTGACAGCGGCCTGAGGATTGCGCCTGGCGTGCACCTGGGCGACATTCGCGCGCTGGGGCTGACGGTGTCCGGCGCCACCAGCGGCCCGGTCGCCACCTCCGACCTGCTGCGCTTCGGCCAGCTGATGAACGACGCCGGGCTGGCCATCAACCCCACCCGCATGCTCTACGACCGCCAGTACGCCTACGAGCGCCTGGCCGACGGCCACGCCAGCGCGCACGAACGCCTGCGCGAACTGGCCCTGGACCTGTTCGATGCCTACCAGGCCGCGGGCGAGTGGATCGGGTTGGTCCACTAAGCCTGGCGCCGACGTCCCCTGGTCACGGGGCTTTCCTTGGGCCGAAGCCTGCCTTTCCTCACCCCGGGGTTTTGACTCCCGCGGGTTACCCTCGCGGTTTCGCCCATTTGCCGAACCGCTCCATGACACGTCACTCCCTCACGCTGCTGGCTATCGCCTCGATGGCTGCGCTGGCCGTCACTGCCGCCCATGCCGACGAAGGCATGTGGATGCCCAAGCAACTGCCGCAGATCGCCAAGGCCCTGAAAGCCGGCGGCCTGTCGATGGACCCCGCCAAGCTCAAGGAGCTGACCGACTTCCCGATGGGCGCCGTCGTGTCCCTGGGCGGCTGCACGGCCAGCTTCGTGTCGCCGCAGGGCCTGGCGGTCACCAACCACCACTGCGCCTACGGCAGCATCCAGTACAACTCCAAGCCCGACCGCGACCTGCTGAAGAACGGCTTCTACGCCGCCACGCTGGCCGATGAGCTGCCCGCCGCGCCCGGCAGCCGCATCCTCGTCACGGTGGACATGAAGGATGTGACGGCCGACGTGCTGAACGCCAACACGCTGGCGCTGACGGGCAAGGCCCGCACCGACGCCATCGAGGCCACCGAGAAGGGCCTGGTGGCCGCCTGCGAGGCCGACAAGGGCCACCGCTGCAACGTCTATCCCTTCTTCGGCGGCCTGCAGTACCAGCTCATCAAGCAGCTGGAGATCCGCGACGTGCGGCTGGTGCACGCGCCCGCCACCGGCGTGGGCCTGTTCGGCGGCGATGCCGACAACTGGGTCTGGCCGCGCCACACCGGCGACTACAGCTTCTACCGCGCCTACGTGGGCCCGGACGGCAAGCCCGCCGAGTTCAGCAAGGACAACAAGCCCTACGCGCCCAAGCACCACCTGAAGGTGGCCTCGCCGCTGACCAGCCCGCTGAACGACGGCGACTTCGTCATGGTGGCCGGCTACCCGGGCCGCACCGACCGCCACCGCCTGCCGCGCGAGGTCGACTTCGCCTTCGGCTGGCAACAGCCTGCCCAGGTGCGGACGATGGGCGAGTCCATCGACATCATCAAGGCCGAGACCGCCGGCCGCCGCGACGGCGAGATCAAGATGGCCGCCCGCATGCAGGGCCTGCAGAACTACTTCAAGAACCTGCAGGGCCAGCAGCAGAGCTACGAGGGCAGCGACATCCTGGCCCGCAAGCAGGCCGGCTTCGACAAGCTCAAGGCCTGGGTCAACGCCGCGCCCGCGCGCCAGGCCCGCTACGGTGCCGACCTCGCCACCGCCGAGAGCCTGCTCGCCGAGCGCCAGGCCATCCAGCGTGCCGAGCACCTGGGCGGCCCCATGACGCCGGCGCTGCTGAACTCCGCGCGCCAGCTCTACCTGATCGCCCAGGAGCGCACCAAGCCTGACGCCGAGCGCAAGGCCGGCTACCAGGACCGCGACCTGCCGCGCCTGAAGGCCGCCCAGCAGACGCTGGACCGCCGCTACGACGAGCCCACCGACAAGCGCTTGGTCGCCCACTTCCAGGCGCAGTACCTCGCCCAGCCGGCCGGCACGCTGAACCCTGCCTGGGTGAACGCGCTGGGCCTGAAGGCTGGCCAGGACGAAGCCGGCATCCGCGCGCAGCTCGACAAGGTCTACGCCGGCAGCAAGCTGTCCGACACCGCCTTCCGCCTGGGCTGGCTGGACAAGGACGTGGCGGCCTTCAAGGCCAGCGACGACGCCTTCATCCAGGCCGCCGTGGCGCTGTACGACGACGACCGCCGCCTGGAAGCCCGCGACAAGGAACTCGCGGGCAAGCTGCAGAAGGCCTACGCCGGCGTGCAGCAGGCCATGATCGACTACCACGCCAGCCGCGGCGAAGCCGTCTACCCCGACGCCAACAGCACGCTGCGCATCAGCTTCGGCAAGGTGCAGGGCCGCACCCCCGGCAGCGACGGCAGCACCTGGACGGCGTTCACCACCGTGCGCGGCATCGTCGCCAAGCACCGTGGCCCGGACGAGGCCGGTGGCGAGTTCAACGCGCCGGCCGAGCAGCTGGCCGCCATCAAGGCACGCAACTTCGGCAACTACTACGTCAAGAGCCTGGACTCGGTGCCGGTGAACTTCCTGTCCACGCTGGACACGACGGGCGGCAACTCCGGCTCGCCGGTGCTGAACAAGAAGGCCGAGCTGGTGGGCCTGCTGTTCGACGGCACGCTGGACGCGGTGATCTCGGACTGGGACTTCAACCCCAAGATGGTCCGCAGCATCTGCCTGGACTCGCGCTACATGCTCTGGCAGATGAGCACGGTGGACAAGACGACGCGCCTGCTCGACGAGATGGGCGTGAGATAGACCACCCCCTACGGCCTGACGGCCGCCCCCTCAAGGGGGCACTGACAGTGGCCCGGCGAAGCCGGTTCCACGTCAGTCGCTGGAGGAGAAGAACGGCAGCCAAAGGCTGCCGTTCTTCATCTGCGGAGGTTCACTCCTTGGCCAGAGCCTCGACCTGGATGCGCAGGCCCACGTCCATCTTGAAGCCCCAGTCCTTGCCGGCCGCGAGGCCGAAGTCCTCGCGATTGAAGCTGCCTGAGGCGTCGGCGCCGCACCAGTCGCGCTTGAGCATGGGGTGAGCGGTGCACTTGAGCTGGTGGATGGTGAGTGTCAATGGCTTGGTGCGGCCGTTCAGCGTCAGCTCGCCGACCAGCTTGGACGGCACGCCGCCGGTCGCGCCGTCGAAGCGGCCCTTGAAGCTGGCGGAGGGCGCCTTGTTGGCCACGTCGAAGAAGTCCTTGCCCCTGGCCCAGGCGTTCATCGCGTCCAGACCGAAGTCGATGCTGGCGAGGTCCATCTGCACGTCCACGCTGCCGCTGCCGTCGGCCTTGTCGTAGACGATGCTGCCCGAGTTCTTCGTCAGCTTGCCGCGCCAGAACGACAGGCCCATGTGGTCGGCCTCGAAGCTCGGATACGTGTGGGCGGGGTCGATCGCATACGTCATCGGCGCGGCGTGCGCGGCGGTGGCGAGCAGGGCGCAGGCGAGCAGGGGCAGGGCTTTCATCGGAATCCTTGGTGAGTGGGGTGTGACAACCCAACGACGAACGGTGGCGCCGGTTTTCGACAGGTGCCGAGCAACGGCCCGTTAGTATCTTTGGCATGCCCCGTCTTCCTCTGCGCCTGCTCGGCCTGCTGCTGGCCCTGGCCTGCCGCGCCCCTTCAACGAGCCCGCGCTGCGCTGCGTGGCCAACGCCTTGCACCTGCTGACCCCATGAGCCTTCGCCACCTGTTTGTGTTGAGTGCCGCCTTGCTGCTGGCCGCCTGTGCGCCACTGAAGCCCGCACCGCCTGCCGAGAAGCGCTACACCGCCACCGAGCTGCTGGCCCTGCGCCCCGCCGACCTGAGCTGGCCCGCCATGTCGGTCGACGGCGAGCGCGCGCTGCGCGAAGCGGCCGTCGCCGACATCCGCGCCCGCATCGCGCTGCCGCCCGGCCCCGAGCGAGACGCGGCGCTGCCCAAGCTGTTCGACCTCGTCGCCCAGTACAACGCCGAGATCGACGCCGCGCGCCCGCTGCTGCTCGAAGCGCTGCCCACGCTCGGCCAGCGCGACGCCGATACGCAGCGTGCGCTGCTGACGGCAGCACACACCCTGTATGCCACCGACGCAGAGCCGCTGTTGTGGCAACTGCTGCCGCAGCTGACGCAGAGCAAGCCCTTTGCCATCGCGGTGTACACCTTGCTGCAAGCCCGTCCTGGCACCGCACCCACGCTGGCCTCGATCACGTGGACGCAATTCCCCAACTGGGCCGACGATGCGCGGCTGGCGGCGCTGATCTGGCGGCTACTCGTGTACGCAGATCCCCCATCGCCGCCGCTGCCCGACCTGCTTGCTGCGCCGTTGCGGCCCGGCTACCCGGTCATCTTCAGCCTGCAGCGCACGGACCGCCAGGAGATGGGCCTGGCCCTGGTGCGTGGTGCCGACGGCCGCTTCGTTCGCGATGCGAGCGGGCAGCTGTTCGCCTCGCCCCAGCTCGCGCTGGCCCGCAGCGGCCTGCCCGGCACCATCACCAACGGCAACACGCCGCAGGGCGTCTTCACAATAGTCGGCGCGGGCACGGCCACCAACCCCAACATCGGCCCACGCCCTACCTGCACAGCAAGCTGCCCGTCGAGGCGACGACGGCCGAGTTCGAGCACGGCGACGCGCCGGCCGCCGCGGACTGGAGCGAGGCCGTCTACGAAAGCTTCCTGCCGCCGACCTGGCGCGGCTTTGCGCCCATCAAGGAAGCCTGGCTGGCCGGCCGCGCGGGGCGCGACGAGCTGCTCGTGCACGGCACGACGATCAACCCGGCCTATTACGCCGGCACGCGCTACTTCCCCGGCACGCCGCAGCAGGGCTGCATGATTTCCAACGAGGACTGGGACCCCGCCACCGGCCGCCTGCTTGCCAGCCGGCACCTGACGCTGGCGCAGACCTACGCCGCCGCCGGCACGCGTGCAGACCTGTCCGGCTATCTGATCGTCGTCGAGCTGCCCGGCGATGGGCCCGTGACGCCAACCGAGGCGCTGGCGCTGGTGACGGCGGCCGGGCGTTGAA
>CAUJSJ030000118.1:0-14655 GCA_963422775.4 uncultured Roseateles sp. | reverse complement strand
CCAGCTGACCCAGCGGCCGTAGTGGAAAGGCGCAAAGCCCCAGGGTGCGTCGTCCACCCAGGTCCAGCCCCAGTGGCGCGACCAGGCCCAGCGGCCGTAGCGATAAGGCGCCCAGTCGGCGACGGCGATGCTCGTCGGGATCCAGACCGTGCCGAACTCGGGCGCGGTTTCCCAGCGGCCATAGCGGTCCAGGTCCTCGGCGCCGGTCATCTCGGGCGAGACGTAGCGAGCCACGGGCCGGTCGCCGTCGTCGCGACTCTCGGCCAGCACCCAGTCGCCGAAGCTGTCGCTGTACAGCGGGCCGCGCTCGGCGCGCGGGCTGTCGGGCCACCAGAGCTCGACCTGCTCGCCGGTACCCAGCGACACGGGCGAGGCGCCGCGCGCCCACTCGAAGCGCATGCGGCCCTGCCAGACGTAGAGCTTGCTGCCGCGGTCGAGCTGTTCCACACGGTAGAGGCCTTCACGCTCGGGCTGGGCCGTGCCCTCGCGGGTGCGCAGCCGCGTCTCGGCGGCGTTCTCGGGCGAGCGCAGGCGCAGCGCGACGTCGCCACGGTCGATCTGCAGCAGGGTCTGGCCTTCGTCGAGCTGGCTCAGCTCCACGTCGCTGCGCTCATCCACCCAGATCGTCGTCGAGCCGGCGCGCAGGCTGACGCGGGCACGCTCGTCGGTGCGCAGGCGGTCGCCCTCGCCCACGGTCTGGTTGCGCGTCAGGCGCGTCCACTCGCGCGTGTCGTTGTCGAACAGCCAGGCATCGCCGACGACGTCGACGACACGGGCGGCGCGCGACGGTGGGTCGCGGTCGCCGTCCTGGGCCTTGACGCCCGGGGCGATGGCAACCAGCAGGGTCAGTGCCAGGACACGCCAGCTGCGGCGGGTCAGAACAAGCTTGGATTCGGCGAGCGTGGCCATGGTGGCTCCTTTGCGCGAAGCTAACGTATCAGGCCCGCAGGCGGTGGACGGCACTTACAAAGGTTTCATGTCTCCGGGTGCCTGAACGGCCCCCGGAACCTAATCAATCGTCATCGGCATTCGGGTCCAGCTCCGGGAACAGCACGGACGTGAATCCGAAGCGCGTGAAGTCGGTGACGCGCATCGGGTAGAGGATGCCGTCCAGGTGGTCGCACTCGTGCTGCACGACGCGGGCGTGAAAGCCATCGGCGATGCGGTCGATGGGTTGGCCGTCGACATCGCAGCCGGTGTAGCGGATGCGCTCGTCGCGCTCAACGACGCCGCGCAGGCCCGGCACCGACAGGCATCCCTCCCAGCCCTCGGTGCGGCCGCCGTCCAGCACTTCGATGACCGGGTTGATCAGCACCGTGGGTGGCACGGGTGGCGCGTCCGGGTAGCGCACGTTCTTCGTGTAGCCGAAGATGACCAGCCGCAAATCGACGCCGATCTGTGGCGCCGCCAGCCCCGCGCCGTTGGCCGCGGCCATGGTCTCGAACATGTCGGCGATCAGCGCCTTCAGTTCGGGCGTGCCGAGCTCGGTGATCGGCTGGGCAACGCGCAGCAAGCGCGGGTCGCCCATCTTCAGAATCTCGTGCACGGCCACTGCGGCCTCCTTCGGCTATCGTGATCGGCGATTCTAGGAAGCCTCTGCAATGCTTGATTTCATCGACGACCTCGGAAACGGCATCTACGCCATCGACACCGGCTTCCAGCGCCCACGCTTCGACGCGGCCTACCTGATGGTCGAGGGCGGCCGCGCCGCCTTCATCGACACCGGCACCAACCACGCGGTGCCGCGCCTGCTCGAATCGCTGACAGCGCTGGGCCTGACGCCCGACGCGGTGGACTGGGTCATCCCGACCCACGTCCACCTGGACCATGCCGGCGGCGCCGGCCTGTTGATGGACGCCCTGCCCCGCGCCCGCGCACTGGTGCACCCGCGCGGCCTGCGCCACATGGTGGACCCCAAGGCGCTGTGGCTCGGGGCACTTGCCGTCTACGGCGAAGAGGAGATGCAGCGCTCCTACGGCAAGCTGGTGCCCGTGCCGGCCGAGCGCGCCGAGGCCAGCCACGACGAGCAGATCATCCACCTCGCCGGCCGGCCGCTGCGCCTCATCGACACGCCGGGCCACGCCAAGCATCACCACGCGATCTGGGACGCGCGCAGCCGCAGCTGGTTCACGGGCGACACCTTCGGCCTGTCCTACCGTGCCTTCGACATCGATGGCCGCGCCTGGATCCTGCCGACAAGCACGCCGGTGCAGTTCGAACCCGAAGCGCTGAAGGCCACCGTCGCGCGGTTGCTGGCCGCCGAGCCGCTGGCCATGCAGGTGACGCACTACGGCCGCGTCGGCGGCTCGGTGGAAGAAGTGCGGCGCCTGGCCGCAGTGATGCTGGAGCAGGTGGACGAGATGGTGGCGCTGGCGGTGTCCTTGAAGGAGGCCCCAGATCGGCATGACCAGCTCAAGGCCGGGCTGCTGGCCGGCTACCTCGCCCGCGTGCAGGCCCACGGCTACCGTGGCGATCTGGAACTCGCCGCCGACTGGCTGGGGCTGGACTCGGAACTGAATGCCCAGGGCCTGGAGGTCTGGCTGGACAGGCCGGCCCGCTGACGGGGCAATGCGCCCCGGTGCGGTGCACTCCACCGCACCGGGGCAGTGCCACACCACGCCGAGGCGCGGCCGTCTGCCTGGGCGAGGGCCGTCTGGCGACACGGGCACGCGTCTTGCACTGAGTTGATCGGAAGCCCGCGCCGCAGCGGCCTTCCCCTCGCCAAAGACGGCGAACCTCAGCGCCCAAGCGCACCCGCTGGCCCCGCCCGAACAGACCGCTGTTCGCGGGGCCTTCTCTTTTGCATCGCCGATCTGGTCGCCCGCACAGCCAGGTCGGCGGAGCCTGCCCGCAGTCAAGACCATGCACATCGTCCTCATCGGCCACGGAATGGTGGGCCAGAAGTTTCTCGAAACCCTGGCCGAAGGCCCCGCCGCCGCCGACGTGCAGGTGACGGTGCTGTGCGAGGAGCCGCGCCCGGCCTATGACCGCGTGCACCTGTCCGAGTTCTTCTCGGGCAAGTCGGCCGAGGATCTATCGCTCGTGCCCGAGGGCTTCTTCGAGACCACCGGCTTCAAGCTGCGCCTGGCCGCCAAGGCCGTGGCCATCGAGCGCCGCGACCACACCATCACGCTGGCCGACGGCGAGGTCATCCAATACGACAAGCTGGTGCTGGCCACCGGCTCCTACCCCTTCGTGCCGGCCGTTCCAGGCCGCGACCGCCCGCATTGCCATGTCTACCGCACCATCGAGGACCTGGAGGGCATGCAGGCCAGCGGCAAGGTGTCCAAGAGCGGCGTCGTCATCGGCGGTGGCCTGCTGGGCCTGGAATGTGCCAAGGCGCTGCGCGACATGGGCCTGCAGACCCACGTCGTCGAGTTCGCGCCGCGCCTGATGGCCGTGCAGATCGACGAGGGCGGCGGCCGCGTGCTGCGCAAGAAGATCGAAGACCTTGGCGTGCAGGTCCACACCGGCCGCAACACGCTGGAGATCACCGACGGCGCGATGGCGCGCCACCGCATGGTGTTCGCCGACGGCACCTGGCTGGAGACCGACATGATCGTCTTCTCTGCGGGCATCCGCCCGCGCGACGAGGTGGCCCGCCAATGCGTGCTGGCCATCGGCCCGCGCGGCGGCGTCGTCATCGACGACCACTGCCGCAGCAGCGACCGCCATGTCTACGCCATCGGTGAGGTCGCGGCCTGGAACGAGCAGACCTATGGCCTGGTCGCCCCCGGCTACGAGATGGCCCGCGTGGCGGCCCGCCACATCACCGGCGATGCTTCAAGCCGCTTCCCCGGCGCCGACCTCAGCACCAAGCTCAAGCTGATGGGCGTGGACGTGGCCAGCATCGGCGACGCCCACGGCAAGACGCCTCACTGCCGCAGCTACCAGTACGTGGACGAGCGCAAGCAGGTCTACAAGAAGATCGTCGTCAGCGAGGATGGCGAGCAGTTGCTGGGCGCCGTGCTGGTGGGCGACGCGGCCGAGTACGGCACGCTGCAGCAGATGGCGCTGAACGGCATCAAGCTGCCGGCCGACCCCGAGTTCCTCATCCTGCCCAGCAGCGACGGCAAGGCCAAGCCGGGCCTGGGCGCCGACGCGCTGCCCGACGGCGCCATGCTCTGCTCCTGCAACAGCGTCAGCAAGGGCCAGATCTGCGCGGCCGTGGGCGATGGCGCAACCACCATCGGTGCGATCAAGGCTTGTACCAAGGCCGGCGCGACGTGTGGCGGCTGCGTGCCGTTGGTCACGCAGGTCATGAAGTTCGAGATGGCCAAGCGCGGCATGGCCGTCAACAACCACCTCTGCGAGCACTTCCCGCATTCGCGACAGGAGCTGTATCACCTGGTGCGCGTGGGCGGCATCAAGACCTTCAGCGACCTGCTCGGCAAGCACGGCAAGGGCCTGGGCTGCGACATCTGCAAGCCCGCGGCAGCGAGCGTGTTCGCCTCGTGCTGGAACGACTTCGTGTTGCAGCCCGAACTGGCCAGCCTGCAGGACAGCAACGATTACTACCTCGGCAACATCCAGAAGGACGGCAGCTATTCCGTCGTGCCGCGCATGCCGGGCGGCGAGGTCACGCCGGACGGCCTGATCGCCGTCGGCCAGGTGGCCAAGAAGTACGGTCTGTACACCAAGATCACCGGCGGCGCCCGCGTCGACATGTTCGGCGCCCGCGTCGAGCAGCTGCCCTTCATCTGGGAGGAGCTGATCGCCGCCGGCTTCGAGAGCGGCCACGCCTACGGCAAGTCGCTGCGCACCGTGAAGAGCTGCGTGGGCAGCACCTGGTGCCGCTACGGCGTGGACGACTCGGTGGGCCTGGCCGTCGAGATCGAGAACCGCTACAAGGGCCTGCGCGCGCCGCACAAGATCAAGTTCGGCGTCTCCGGCTGCACGCGGGAATGCGCCGAGGCCCAGGGCAAGGACGTCGGCATCATCGCGACAGAAAAGGGCTGGAACCTCTACGTCTGCGGCAACGGCGGCATGAAGCCGCGCCACGCCGAGCTGATCGCCAGCGACCTCAGCAAGGCCGACCTGCTCAAGTTCGTCGACCGCTTCCTGATGTTCTACGTGCGCACGGCCGACCGCCTGCAGCGCACCAGCACCTGGCGCGACAACCTCGAAGGCGGCCTGGACTACCTGAAGGACGTCCTCATCCACGACAGCCTGGGCCTGGGTGCCGAGCTGGAGCTGCAGATGCAGGCCGTCGTCGACACCTACCAGTGCGAATGGAAGACGGCGGTCACGACGCCTGCCGTGCGCCAGCGCTTCCGCTCCTTCGTCAACAGCGAGACGCCGGACGAGCAGATCGTGTTCGTCCAGGAGCGCGGCCAGATCCGGCCGGCGCGTGCCGAAGAGCGCACGGACGAGTGCCAAGAAGAAGCCACCGCCTGATCAAGGAACCGACATGACTTTCATCCCCATCTGCGCCGTCGATGACATCCTGCCCAACACCGGCGTGGCCGCCCGCGTCGGCGACCGCCACGTGGCCGTGTTTCGCATCGACGCTGACCGCTTCCACGCCATCGACAACATCGACCCGCGCTCGGGCGCCAGCGTGCTGGCCCGCGGTCTCGTCGGCAATCTCGGCGAGCGCATCGTGGTGGCGTCGCCCGCTCTACAAAAACCATTTCGACCTGAACACCGGCGAATGCCTGGAGGCGCCCGAGCAGTCGGTGCGCGCCCACGCGGTGCGCATCCAGGACGGCCGCGTGTTCGTGGCACTCAATTGACCAGGCGATCGAGGAGACAAAACCATGGCCTACGTTGTACCCACCGAGTTCGTGACCAAGATGGTCGATGCGGGTGAATCCAAGCTGCTGATGTCCACTCGCGACACGCTGATCCGCGCCTACATGGCCGGTGCCATCCTGGCGCTGGCAGCGGCCTTCGCGGTGACGGTCAGCGTCAACACGGGCAACCCGCTGCTGGGGGCCGTGCTGTTCCCGGTCGGCTTCATCCTGCTCTACCTGATGGGGTTCGACCTGCTGACGGGCGTGTTCACGCTGGTGCCGCTGGCCGTGCTGGACAAGCGCCCCGGAGCCACCTGGGCCGGCGTGCTGCGCAACTGGACGCTGGTGTTCTTCGGCAACTTCGCCGGCGCGCTGATGGTGGCCGTCTTCATGGCCATCATCTTCACCTTCGGCTTCAGCGAGGCACCCAATGCCGTGGGCCTGAAGATCGGCAGCATCGGCGAAGGCCGCACGGTGGGCTATGCGGCCCATGGCGCCGCCGGCATGCTGACCCTCTTCATCCGCGGCGTGCTGTGCAACTGGATGGTGTCGACCGGCGTCGTCGCGGCCATGATGTCGACGTCGGTGTCGGGCAAGGCCATCGGCATGTGGATGCCGGTGATGGTGTTCTTCTACATGGGCTTCGAGCACAGCATCGTCAACATGTTCCTGTTCCCGTCGGGCCTGATGCTGGGTGGCAAGTTCACCATCATGGACTACCTGATCTGGAACGAGATCCCCACCGTCGTCGGCAACCTGGTGGGCGGCCTGACCTTCGTCGGCCTGTCGCTGTACTCCACGCACTACAAGACGGCGCCCAAGCGTGTGCTGAGCTGATGAGCCTGAGGCTCGCGGTCGGCCAGCACTCCGAGCCTGGCCCCAAGCCGCTGAACCAGGACTTCCACGGCGCGGCCCTGCCGACCGATGCGCAGCGCCGCTCACGCGGCATTGCACTGGCCATTGCCGACGGGATCAGCAGCAGCCCCGTCAGCCAGGTCGCGAGCGCCGCGGCCGTGCGTGGCTTTCTGGAGGACTACTACGGCACCTCAGAGGCCTGGACGGTGCGTCGCGCCGCCCAATGCGTGCTGGCGGCCACCAACGGCTGGCTGCACGCGCAGACCCAGCTCGGCGAAGGCCGCTTCGACAAGGACCGCGGGCATGTCTGTACCTTCAGCGCCCTGGTCTTCAAGGGACGGGAGGTGCATCTGCTGCACGTGGGGGACACGCGCGTCTACCGCATCCACAACGCAGCGTTGGAGCAGCTGAGCCAGGACCACCGCGTGCGCCTGGACGGCGGCCAGACCTATCTGGGCCGGGCCTTGGGGCTGAGCCCGCATCTGGAGGCCGACCACGCCTGCTGGCCCACCGAGGTGGGCGAGACCTTCCTGCTCGCGACCGACGGCGCCTACGAGCACCTGGACCCGCTGCTGGTCGTCGGCACCCTGGCCCGGCACGGCGCCGACCTGCAGGCCGCAGCCCAAGCCCTCGTCAGCGCAGCGTTGGCGCGGGGCAGCCAGGACAACGCCACCGTCATGCTGGCGCGTGTCGAGTCCCTGCCCGACCGGCTCGCGCCGCCGGTGCGCCGCGAGCGCCTGCGCCTGCCGCCGCGGCTGTCGCCGCGCATGGATTTCGAGGGCTATCGCGTCGTGCGTGAGCTGCACGCCAGCGCGCGCAGCCAGGTCGTGCTGGCCCTGGATGCGGACGAGCGCGAATGGGCGCTGAAGCTGCCCTCGACCGAGTTGGCCACCGACGCCAACGCGCTGGACCGTTTCGCGACCGAGGAATGGGTGGCGCGTCGCCTCGACAGCCCGCATGTCGTCAAGGCCGCGCCGGCCGAGCGGCGGCGCGAGCATCTCTTCACGGCGACAGCGTTCATCGCCGGCCAGACGCTGGCGCAGTGGATGACCGACCATCCGCGCCCCGGGCTGGACGAGGTGCGCCAGCTCGTCGATCAGATCGCCCGTGGCCTGCGGGCCCTGCACCGCAAGGAAATGCTGCACCAGGACCTGCGCCCCGAGAACCTGATGATCGACCGCCAGGGCACCGTCGTCCTCATCGACCTGGCATCGGCCCACGTAGCGGGCCTGAGCGAAGGACTGGGCGATGCCCGCGCCACGGACATCGCCGGCACGCTGCAGTACATGGCGCCCGAGTACTTCACAGGCGACGGCGGCACGCCGCTGTCCGAGCTCTTCTCGCTGGCTGTGCTGACCTACCAGATGCTGACCGGCGCCCTGCCCTATGGCCTGCAGGTGCCGCAGGTGCGCGGCGTGCGCGACCTGCACAAGCTGCAGTACGTGCCGCTGCGCACGCGCCGCCCCGACCTGCCCGAATGGCTGGACCGCGTGCTGCGCAAGGCCCTTCAGCCGCAGGCGGTGCGGCGCCAGCAGGCGCTGTCCGAGTTCATGCACGACCTGCACGCGCCTGGCAACGAATTCATGCGCCGCAGCACACCGCTGCAGCAACGCCACCCACTGCTGTTCTGGCGCGGGCTGACGCTGCTGTTCGGACTGTCGACCCTCGTGCTGCTGGGGCTGCGGGCGACAGGACGCTAGACCCCCCTCATATGAAGGGCCAGTCGACACGACTGCTTACCCTTGTCCATAGGCAAACCGGCCTTGTTACTCGCAAAATCGAGGCTGTCTACCGATATCAGGAGTTCAGCCATGCGTGCAGCGTTTCAAAGCCCATCTTCTTCCTGGCTTGCGCGCGGGCTGCTGGCAGCCGGACTGCTGGCAGTGTCTGCCAGCGCCAGCGCGCTGAACAGCTTCACCTTCAATCCGGCCACCGCCGGGTTGTCCGGCGCGGCCTTCACGGCAGACAACCTGCTGATCTCGGACTACGCGACGGTGACCAGCACCTCGGCCACGACCTTCACCGAGACCGGTTTCCTCGCCGTCACGGGCGCGCAGCTGAACAACTCCACGCTGTCGATCCCCGGCCTGAACAGCACCTACGGCCTGTACATCGCCTTCACCGGTACGGGCACGACGGACGGCAACAACCCGCTGACCTCGATTTCCATCGGCAGCTTCACATCGCTGACCTACACGCTGTATGGCTATAACGGCACGGCGACCTTCGGTTTCAGCGGCACGACGCCGACGACAACCGCTGCATCGCCGGTGGCGCTTGCCTCTGGCAGCCTGATCGGCGGTGGCGTCGCCAGCATTCCTGGCGGCGGCGCCTTCTCGCCGCTGGCCAGCGCATCGGTGACCGTCGGCGGCGTATCGCCGGCCTTCACCGTGCCCGCCGGCTTCTACACCCAAGCGCAAACCTCCTTCACGAACACCAGCTCGCAGGTGCAGCTGTTTGCAGGGGGCTTCATGGTCCAGCAGGGCGGCGGCACGGTGAACTTCGCCGCACCGGTGCCGGAGCCGATGACATCGGCCCTGCTGCTCGGCGGCCTGGGCGTGATCGGCTTCGTGGCACGCCGCCGCGCCGCACGCTGAAAAGGCGGCCTGCGCCACGACGAAGCCCGCCGACCGGCGGGCTTTTTTCTTTCAGACGTCCAGGCCCAGTTCCTGGATCTTGCGCGTGATCGTGTTGCGGCCGATGCCGAGCTTCTGCGCGGCCTCGATGCGGCGGCCCCGCGTGATGTCCAGCGCCGTCAGGATGAGCTGGGCCTCGAAGCGCTTGGTCAGCGCATCCCACACGTCGGTATCTCCTGCAATCAGGCGCGCGCGGGCGTCGGCAGCCATGTCGGCCAGCCAGCCCTCGCCGCTGCTGGTGCTGGCGGGCGCGGCGGCCGGCAGCGGTGCGGCCACGGCGGGCACCGTCGGCGGTGGGCTGGTCATCGCCGTGCCTGAAGGCGCTGCGACATAGCCGGGCTGGAGTTCGTCCGGCAGGTCCTTGGGCTCGACCACCTGGCTGGGTGCCATGACGCTGAGCCAGTGGCAGATGTTCTCCAGCTGGCGCACGTTGCCGGGGAAGTCGAAGGCCGTCAGGACCGTCAACGCGGCATCGGACAGGCGCTTGGGCTCGACGCCGAGCTCGGTCGCGCTGCGCTGCAGGAAGTGGCGCGCCAGCGAGGGAACGTCCTCACGGCGCTCGCGCAGCGGCGGCAGGCGCAGCCGGATGACGTTGAGGCGGTGGAACAAGTCCTCGCGGAACACGCCCTGGCGCACGCGGTCTTCCAGGTTTTGATGGGTGGCGGCGATGACGCGCACGTTGCTGCGCATCGGGCTGTGGCCGCCGACGCGGTAGAACTGCCCGTCTGACAGCACGCGCAGCAGCCGCGTCTGCAACTCGAAGGGCATGTCACCGATTTCGTCGAGGAAGAGGGTGCCACCGTCGGCCTGCTCGAACCGACCGCGCCGTGATGCCTGGGCGCCGGTGAAGGCGCCGCGCTCGTGGCCAAAGAGTTCGCTCTCGAGCAGGTCTTTCGGGATGGCTGCCGTGTTGATCGCAACGAAGGGGCCCTCGCCGCGCGGGCTGTGCTTGTGCAGCGCACGCGCCACCAGCTCCTTGCCGGAGCCGCTCTCGCCCGTGATCATGACGGTGACATTGCTCTGGGACAGTCGCCCGATGGCGCGGAAGACGTCCTGCATCGCCGGTGCCTGGCCCAGCATCTCGGGCACTTGCGCGGAGGCCTCTTGTTCGCCGGCCTCGCGCTGGCTTTCTTCCTGGGCACGGCGGATCAGCTCCACGGCACGCGGCAGGTCGAAGGGCTTGGGCAGGTACTCGAACGCACCCCCCTGGAAGGCCGACACGGCACTGTCCAGGTCGGAGTAGGCCGTCATGATGATGACGGGCAGGGCCGGCAGGCGCACCTTGACCTTGGCCAGCAGCTCCAGCCCCGAGCCGCCGGGCATGCGGATGTCGGACACCAGCACCTGAGGGCTGTCATCGTCGAGTGCGGCAAGCATGTCGCGCGCATTGCTGAAGCTGCGCACCGGCAGCCCTTCGCGGGCCAGGGCCTTCTCGAGCACGAAGCGGATCGAGTGGTCGTCGTCAACAACCCAGATGGATTTCATTCGGTTCCTCAGCCGCGCCGGCGGGCTCGTGACCTCAGGGCAACGGAATCGTGATTCGGAAATTCGTCAGGCCTGGCTCGCTTTCGCAATCGATCATCCCTTGGTGCTGTTGGGCAATCGTCTGCGCAAGCGTGAGTCCGAGCCCCGAGCCGCCTTCCCGCCCTGAGACCAGGGGAAAGAAGATGCGATCCCGGATCTCGGCGGGGACGCCGGGGACCGTTGTCCTCGATATGCAATTCCAGTGCCAAGCGCCAACGCTGCTTGCCGATGGTCACCTGCCGGGCCACGCGCGTGCGCAGCATGATCTGGGCGTCACCAGCCGCAATGCGCGAGCCCAGCACCTGAGCGGCGTTCTGCACGATGTTCAACACCATCTGGATGAGCTGCTCGCGGTCGCCGCGGAAGTCGGGCAGCGACGTGTCGTAGTCGCGCGGGATGTCCAGGCCGCGCGGGTGTTCGATCAGCACCAGCGCCCTCACCCGTTCGCAAATCTCGTGGATGTTGACGTCGCCGACGACCTGGGCCTTGCGGTGCGGCGCCAGCAGTCGGTCGACCAGGCTCTGCAGGCGATCGACCTCATGGACGATGACGGCCGTGTACTCCAGCAACTCGGGGCTGTCCTCCTGGAACTCCATGGCGAGCAACTGCGCCGCGCCACGGATGCCGCCCAGCGGGTTCTTGATCTCGTGGGCCAGGTTGCGGGTCAGCTCCTTGGTCGCCTGCACCTGGTCCAGGCTGCGCTCGTCGCGGTCCTGGCGAGCCTGCTGGGCGATCTCGATGAGTTCCACCAGCACGCGCGGGGCGCCGTCGCCGCCGGCATCCATCTGCGACACGATGACGTGCACCGGCAGCCCGTCCTCATGGGCCCAGGAGCCGCGGCGCAAGAGCGCGTCGAACCGGCTGCTGGAGTAGTGGTTGGCGGCAACGCCTGCCAGCGTCTCGGTGAGGCGCTGCGGGTCGTCGAACCAGTCGGGCAGCTGTGCCCTTTGCACGGTGCGGCGCGACAGCCGCATGCCGTTCTCGAAGGCCGCGTTGGCGAACAGGCATTCACCGTCCGCGCTGACGATGACGACCATGGTGGCCAGCAGATCGAGGCCGGCGAACTCGGCGGGCAGAAGCGGGGTATCAGTCATGGCGCACCGAGGCGCCACGCGCCTCAGGAGGGAAGTTTTGCGATCTCGCGCCTGAGCGCCTGCACATCGGCCTCGTAGCGTGCGATGTTGTCCTTGAGCTCGGCCATGCGGTCGAGGTACTTCTGGTAATTGCGCTCGTCGCCGCGGCGCTCGCCCTGCCCGTTGTTGAATTCCTTCTGCGCGTTGGCCAGGCGCTCTTCGGCCTGGCGCAGTTCGGTCTGCAGCACACGGCGGCGCTCGTCGTCGCGCACGCGCTGCTGGCCGGCATCGACGCGGCTGTCAGCACCGCGCTGACCCTCGGCGGCAGGCGTCGCAGCGGCGCCGGGGCGCGGCTTGGGCGTCTGCACGACGGTGATGGGCGTGCCCTCGATCGTGCGGCAGCCCTTCTCGTTGGCTTCCTTGGCGGAAAGCGCGTCGGTGTAGAGCACCGGCGGGCCGGGGCAGCGATAGACCGTGCCCTCGGCCTGGGCACCCAGGCTTGCGGCAGCGAGCAGCGTGGCCAGCAGTCGATTCATGAGGGCATTGTGGCTCAGGCCGACGAATGAAAAAGGGGCCGCGCCTGCGGCCCCCTTCCATGGGGATGACACAGGCAGCGTGCTTGCTGCCCATGGTCATCACAGCGCGTAGTACATGTCGAATTCGACCGGATGCGTGGCCATGCGGAAGCGCGTCACTTCCTGCATCTTCAGCTCGATGTAGGCGTCGATGTAGGAGTCGGTGAACACGCCGCCCTTGGTCAGGAAGGCGCGGTCCTTGTCCAGGTAGTCCAGCGCCTGGTCGAGGCTGTGGCAGACGGTCGGGATCTTCGCGTCTTCTTCCGGCGGCAGGTGGTACAGGTCCTTCGTGGCGGCTTCGCCCGGATGGATCTTGTTCTCCACACCGTCCAGGCCGGCCATCAGCAGTGCTGCAAAGGCCAGGTAGGGGTTGGCGGAAGGATCGGGGAAGCGCGCTTCGATGCGGCGGCCCTTGGGGTTGCCGACGTAGGGGATGCGGATCGAGGCCGAGCGGTTCTTGGCCGAGTAGGCCAGCTTCACCGGGGCTTCGAAGCCAGGCACCAGGCGCTTGTACGAGTTCGTGCCGGGGTTGGTGATGGCGTTCAGCGCACGGGCGTGCTTGATGATGCCGCCGATGTAGTACAGCGCGAACTCGGACAGGCCTGCATAGCCGTCGCCGGCGAACAGGTTCTTGCCGTCCTTCCAGACCGACTGGTGCACGTGCATGCCGGAGCCGTTGTCACCGACCAGGGGCTTGGGCATGAAGGTCGCAGTCTTGCCGTAGGCATGGGCGACGTTGACGATGATGTACTTCTGCAGCTGCAGCCAGTCAGCGCGCTCGACCAGCGAGCTGAACTTGGTGCCGATTTCCATCTGACCCGCGTTCGCCACTTCGTGGTGATGCACTTCGACCGGGATGCCGCACTGCTCAAGGATCAGGCACATCTCCGAGCGCATGTCCTGGCCGCTGTCGACCGGGGGCACGGGGAAGTAGCCGCCCTTGACGGTGGGGCGGTAGCCACTGTTGCCGTGCTCGTATTCCTTGGAGGAGTTCCAGGCGCCTTCTTCAGAATCGATCTTGAAGAACGAGCCGGACATTTCATTGCCCCAGCGCACGCTGTCGAAGATGAAGAACTCGGGTTCCGGACCGAAATAAGCCGTGTCGCCCAGGCCGGACGCCTTGAGATAAGCCTCGGCGCGCTTGGCGAGCGAGCGCGGATCGCGCTCGTAGGCCTTGCCGTCGGCAGGGTCGACGACGTCGCAGGTCAGGATCAGCGTCGGCTCTTCGAAGAAGGGATCGATGTTGGCCGTGTTGGGATCGGGCATGAGCAGCATGTCCGACGCTTCGATGCCCTTCCAGCCGGCGATCGAGGAGCCGTCGAAGGCGTGACCCGACGTGAACTTGTCTTCATCGAAATGGGAGACGGGCACGGAGACGTGCTGCTCCTTGCCACGGGTGTCGGTGAAGCGGAAGTCAACGAACTTGATTTCGTTGTCCTTCACCAGTTGCATCACATCGGCGACGGTCTTGGCCATCAATAGCTCCTAGCGGAATCAATCAGGGGTGGGTTGCCGCCGCCAGCACACGCGCGCCAGCGGCCACGGGAGGAATCAAAGCAGGTTGCATGCCAGATGCACCGACATGGGTTGCCGCCCGGCAAGGCCGAGCATTATGTGATGGGGTCCGGGACCTCGGAGAACTATCGCACCAGCTCAGTGCTGATCGATGCACCAAATTGAATCACGCCCTGTTTTAGAGCGCCGTAGGCCGGGGTCGAGCCGTTCGGCATCGCCCTTGACGCCGAGCTCGATGCAGCGGCCCCAGGTGGGGTGGTCCACGCTCGGCAGGCTGAAGACCTTGATGCCGGCGAATTCGGCCTCGATGGCTTCCATCAGCGGCGTGAGGCTGGCCTCCATCGCGCCCTGCACGATCAGCGAGCGCTCGGTGACGCCGACCTGCCGGTGCAATTGCGGGAAACGGTCCAGCACCCAGGCCATCATCGGATGCGCCATGACGGGGAAGCCCGGCACGAAGTGCACGCTGCCGACGAAGAAGCCGGGGATCTTGTTGAACGGGTTGGGGATGATGCCGGCGCCTTCAGGGAAGACGCCCATCTCCAGGCGGCGCAGGCTGTCGGGCTCGTCGGGCATGACGGTCTTGCCCTGCTCGGCGGCCGTCTGCTGGATGCGCTGCCAGATCAGCTCACGCGCCTCGGGGTGCAGCGCCAGCGGCCGGCCCAGCGCCGCCGCGGCAGACTGGCGCGTGTGGTCGTCGGGCGTGGCGCCGATGCCGCCGCAGCTCACCACCAGGTCGCCG
>CAUJSJ030000117.1:0-33470 GCA_963422775.4 uncultured Roseateles sp. | reverse complement strand
ACGCGCGCCGCGACTGGTCTGGGGTGACGGCCGCGTCGGTCATTCGGCCAGTGGGCCCTTCGACAGCATCATCGCGGCGGCCGGTGGCGAGGACATTCCGCCCGCCTGGACCGAGCAACTCGCGCCGGGTGGCCGGCTCATCGCGCCGACGGCCTCGGCCGGCCGCGGCCAGGTGCTCGTCGTGCTGGACCATGTCGTCGAAGCCGGCGTCAGCCGCTGGCTGCGCAGCGAGCATGAGGCCGTGCTTTTCGTCCCCCTAAAATCTGGGGTCGTCTGACGAGGCCGCCGGCGCACCGCGCCACACAATCGTGTCGGCCTTCCAACGTGCTCTAGCCACACGATGCCCTCTAGCTTGCGATTCCTGTTCGTTGTCACCACCTCGCTGCTGCTCAGCGCCTGCGGCACGTCGCTGCATCGCCCGGCGCCAGTGGAGGACCGCAATCCGCAGCCTGCCGTGGCGGCCGCAACACCGACACCCGCGGCATCTGCTGTTACCGCGCCCGATGCCAAGCCGCCGCTGCCCGGTGTCGAGAACGCAGGCAAACCCGGCTACTACACCGTCAAGCCCGGCGATGCGCTGATCCGCATTGCGCTGGACAACGGCCAGAGCTGGCGTGATGTGGCCAAGTGGAACAGCTTGGAGAACCCCAACCGCATCGAGGTGGGGCAGGTGCTGCGCGTCGTGCCGCCGGGCGTGGACCCGGGCGCCGTGACGGCCAAGCCGATCGCCAGTGCGACCAAGGTCGAGTCGCGTCCGCTGGACGCCAAGCCGCCCGTCGGTGCCGCGAGTGCGCCCGCAGCGGCGGCCTCTTCGGCCACCGGCAGCGCGGCTGCTGCAGCGACCTCGGAGGAAGACGGCCTGGCCTGGAGCTGGCCCGTGTCGCAGCCTGTCAGCGCCGGTTTTGACGAGCAGCGCAACAAGGGCCTGGACTTCGCCGGAAAGCCGGGCGATGCGGTTCTCGCTGTCGCCGATGGACGCGTTGTTTACGCCGGTTCGGGCTTGCGCGGCTACGGCAACTTGGTCATCATCAAGCACAACAACACCTACCTGACGGCGTATGCCCACAACCGGGCGATGCTGGTCGAGCAGGACCAAGTCGTACGCAAAGGCCAGAGGATTGCCGAGATGGGTTCCACCGAGAGTGACACCGTCAAGCTGCACTTCGAAGTGCGCAAGCTCGGCAAGCCCGTCGATCCTTCCAAGCTGCTGCCGCCGCGCTGAAGCGACGGCGCGCCAACCAGACAACCCGGGCCAGCGACCACGCCATGAAACGCGCTGTGCCCAAGTCCAACGGCCATGACGGTGCCGGCCGCGAGCCGGGTGTGCTGTTGTCGGCTCTGAATGGCAATGTTGGCGAATCCGAGGCGGGCCCCGAGGCGGCTCCCGATGAAGAAGGCCAGGTGCTGCGCAGCACCGGCGAAGAGGTGGAGCTCGGCAACGCGCTGCAGGCTTATCTGCGCGACATCCGCCGCACGCCGCTGCTGACGCCTCAGCAGGAGTTCGACACGGCCGTGGCTGCTCGCGCGGGTGATTTCGATGCTCGCCAGGCCATGATCGAGCACAACCTGCGCCTGGTGGTCAGCATCGCGAAGAACTACCTCGGCCGCGGCCTGCCGATGAGCGATCTCATCGAGGAAGGCAACCTCGGCTTGATGCACGCCATCGGCAAGTTCGAGCCGGAGCGGGGCTTCCGCTTCTCGACCTATTCGAGCTGGTGGATACGCCAGAGCATCGAACGCGCCTTGATGCACCAGGCCCGCCTCGTGCGGCTGCCGGTGCACATCGTGCGCGAACTCAACCAGGTGTTGAAGGCCCGCCGCGCGCTGGAGGCGCTGCAAAGTGCCAACGGCTCGGAAGGCCGTGTGCGGGCCGAAGACGTCGCTCAGGCGCTGGGCCGACCCGTTGACGAGGTGGCCGAACTGCTGGCCTATGCCGAGTTGCCGAGTTCGCTCGATTCGCCGGTGGATCGCAACGGCGAGGGCGGCGAGTCCATGCTGGATCTCGTGGCGGACGATCAGGCCGTCGACCCGATGGGGCTGCGCCTGTCGCATGAGGTCGAGGAGCTGCTGCAGCATGGCCTGGCCAGCCTGAACGACCGTGAGCGCGAAGTGCTGTCGGGCCGCTACGGCCTGTCCGACCGCGAGCCGGAGACGCTGGACGTGCTGGCCATCCGCCTGAAGCTCACGCGGGAGCGCATCCGCCAGATCCAGATCGAGGCGCTGGCCAAGTTGAAGCGCAACATGATGCGCCACGGCGTCGACCGGGATTCGATCTTCTAGGTCTGGCCAGGCGTGCCGGGATAATCCTGGCCCTATGACTCAGACAACGGAATGGCTCAAGGTCGAGAGCCTCGAACTTGAGGCGCAGGGCGTGGCCCACAACGCCGAGGGCAAGGTGGTCTTCATCGATGGTGCCTTGCCGGGCGAGATCGTGAAGGCACAGATCTCGCGCCGCAAGAACAACTGGGAGCAGGGCCAGCTCACCGAGATCAAGAAGGAAAGCCCGCTGCGCGTGACACCGGGCTGCCCGCACTTCGGACTGCACGCCGGTGCCTGTGGCGGCTGCAAGATGCAGCATCTGCATGCGGGCGCCCAGGTGGCGGTGAAGCAGCGTGTCGTCGAGGACCAGCTCTGGCACCTCGGCAAGGTCAAGCCCGAGGTGCTGCTGCGGCCCATCGAAGGCCCGACCTGGGGTTACCGCTATCGCGCGCGCTTCTCCGTGCGCTACGTGCAGAAGAAGGGCGTCGTGCTGATCGGCTTCCACGAGCGCAAGAGCCGCTACGTGGCCGACATGCAGGTCTGCAAGGTCGTGCCCAAGGGGGTCAGCGACTTGCTGATGCCGATGCGCGAGTTGATCGCTGGCATGGCCGAGCGTGATCGCCTGCCGCAGATCGAGCTGGCCATGGGCGACGAGGTCATCGCGCTGGTGCTGCGCCACTTGAACCCGCTGCCGGACGGCGACCTGACCTTGCTGCGCGAGTTCGCGGCAAAGCATGGCGTGCAGTGGTGGTTGCAGGCCAAGGGGCCCGACACCGTCAAGCTGCTTGATGAAGGCGGCCCGCAGCTGGCCTACCGCCTGCCCGAGTTCGGCGTGACGATGCCGTTCAAGCCGACCGATTTCACGCAGGTGAACCCGCACATCAATTCGGCTCTCGTCGGCCGCGCGCTGCGCCTGCTGGCCGTCGAGCCCGACGACCGCGTCATCGACTGGTTCTGCGGCCTGGGCAACTTCACGCTGCCGCTGGCGACCAAGGCACGCGAGGTGCTGGGCATCGAGGGCAGCGAGACGCTGGTGCAGCGCTCGCGCGAGAACGCGGCGGCGAATGGCCTGGCGCACAAGACCAGCTTCGTCGCGCGCAACCTGTTCGAGATGACGCCCGAGCTGCTTGCGCTGGACGGCACCGCGGACCGCTGGCTGATCGACCCGCCGCGCGAGGGTGCCTTTGCGCTCGCCAAGGCGGTGGCTGACATCGCGCAGGACCCATTGCTGGCGCCGGGTTGGACACCGCCAAAGCGCATCGTGTATGTCAGTTGCAACCCGGCGACGCTGGCGCGCGACGCCGGCCTGCTGGTCAATGTCGCCGGCTACCGTTGCACCGCAGCCAGTGCCGTGAACATGTTCCCGCACACGGCGCACGTCGAGAGCATCGCGGTCTTCGACCGCTGAAGCGCCGCTACTTTGCAACGAATCCGGCGGCGCATGTCCTCGCCGCCGGACGGCCTGCGTGCGTCTCCGCGTAAGTCCGGGGTGCCGATTCCGGCATGGTGGACAAAATGGATAAACAAGTTTGTTTAGTTTGTTTATTCAAAACATCGACCCGGAGACAACGGCATGTCCAACCGCTTCAAATTTGCCCGGCTCCTGGGCCTGGCCTGGCTGGCGCTGAGCCTGTCGGGCTCAGCCCAGGCCCAGGGAGATGGCGCCGCGGCGCCGGCAGCGCTCAAGCGCGGCATCAACATCGTCGGCTACGACCCGATCTGGGCCGACCCGGCCAAGGCGCGCTTCCAGCCGCGGCACATGCCGGCTATCCGCGATGGCGGTTTCGACCACGTTCGGTTCAACCTGCACGCCTTCGCGCACATGGACGGGGAGAACCGCCTGTCTGCGGCGTGGTTCAAGCAGCTGGACGAGTTGGTGGACGCCGGCCTGAAGGCGGGCCTGCAAGTCATCCTCGATGAACACAACTTCAACGAGTGCGCCAAGCCGACCGACATCGACCCCTGCCGCGCCCGGCTCAAGGCCTTCTGGCACCAGGTTGCATCGCGCTACAAGGGCGCGCCGGACGCGGTGATCTTCGAGATCCTGAACGAGCCCAACGGCGCGGCCGACGCGGTCTGGAACGACATGCTGGCCGAAAACCTGGCCATCATCCGCGAGTCCAACCCCAGCCGGCGCGTCATCGTCGGGCCCAAGGGCTGGAACTCGATGGAGCACCTGGACAGCCTGCGCCTGCCCGAGGCCGACCGGCGGCTCATCGTCACCTTCCACTACTACACGCCGATGGAGTTCACGCACCAGGGCGCGAGCTGGACGCCGCAGTTCCAGAAGCTGTCCGGCATCACCTGGGGCACCGCGGCTGAACGCGAGAAGCTGGGCAGGGACATGGACTTCGTCAAGGCCTGGGCGGACAAGACCGGCCGGCCCATCCTGATGGGTGAGTTCGGCGCGCTGGAGAGTGCCGGCATGGCCCAGCGCGTGGCCTGGACAGCTGCCGTGGCCCGCGCGGCCGAGGTGCGTGGCTTTGCGTGGTCGTACTGGCAGTTCGACTCCGACTTCGTGCTCTGGGACATGAAGGCCGACGGCTGGGTCAAGCCCATCCACGGCGCGCTGGTGCCCGAGAAGGCCACCGCCACAGCCCCCGCGAAGGCGACTGACCCCGCGCTGGACTACCTGATCAACACACCGCGGGTCTCGGCGTGGTCGGTCTACGGCGAGGGCCAGTCCAGCCAGCAGGTGCCCTGCGCGGCGACGGGCAAGGTCTGCCTGAGCGTGGCGCTGCAGTCGGCCAGGGCCAATCCCTGAGACATCGGTGCGGTCACGCCGCTGCAGGGCGGCATCGCCAAGGGCGACAAGCTGCAGGTCATCCTCTGGGCGCGGCTGGACACCGAGGACCCCAAGGCCAAGGCCGTCGTGCCGATGCTGCTGCAACTGGGCGCACCGCCGTACACGGCCGTGGTGTCGGGGCAGGCGACGTTGACGAGCAAGCTGGAGGCGATCGCCATCGGCGGCGTGGCGGCCGAAAGCTTTGCGGCAGGCTCGGTCAACCTGGCCCTGCAACTCGGCCAGCTCGGCCAGCCCGTGCTGCTGAGCGCGCCTTTCGTGCTGAAGAACTACAAGCCGGCAGCGCAATAGAAAAGGCGGCCTAAGCCGCCTTTGTCGGTGAGCCGCGAGGCTCAGTCGCGGTCGCCGCCGAAGATGCCCAGCAGGGACAGCAGGCTCTGGAACACGTTGTAGATGTCCAGGTAGATGGCCAGCGTGGCGCTGATGTAGTTGGTCTCGCCGCCATCGATGACGCGCTTGATGTCGTACAGCATGAAGGCCGAGAACACGCCCAGCATCAACACCAGGATGGTCAGCATCAGCGCCGACGATTGCAGGAAGATGTTGGCGATGCAGGCGACGAACAGCACGACCGCGCCGACCGTCAGGAATTTGCCCATGGACGACAGGTCGCGCTTGATGACGGTCGCCAGCGTGGCCATCGTGAAGAACACCGCAGCCGTGCCACCGAAGGCGGTCATCACCAGCGATGTGCCATTCTTGAAGCCCAGCACGTGGCCGACGAGGCGCGACAGCATCAGCCCCATGAAGAAGGTGAAGGCCAGCAGGGCGGCCACGCCGGCGGCGCTGTCCTTGGTCTTCTCGATGACGAACATCAGGCCGAACGCGCCGACGAAGAAGACGATGGCGCTCGTGCCGACGCCCATCGCGGCGAACAGGCCAGTCGCGACACCGACCCAGGCGCCCAGCACGGTCGGGACGAGCGACAGGGCCAGCAGCCAGTAGGTATTGCGCAGCACGCGCTGGCGGTCGGCGGCAAGGCCAACGCCGGCATAGCCGTATTGGGTTTGCAAGCTTTCGTTCATGACGATCCTCCGAAGGACGAATGGAAACTGCGTTGATTCTAGGCCGCCGACATCGGTCGGGACTGGGCAGCTACATTGGGGGCAGTCTCCTGGAAAGCAAGACCATGAAACAGCAATCTGAACTCGAACTCGCAGACGTCAAGCGCATCGCTGCGGCGGCCGAAGCTCACGCGATCAGCAAGGGATGGGCAGTGTCCATCGCCATCGTCGACGCTGGCGGCCATCTGCTGTGGCTGCAGCGCCTGGATGGCGCCGCGCCCATCTCTGCCCAGATCGCGCCAGCCAAGGCCCACACGGCGGCCCTGGGCCGGCGCGAGAGCAAGGTCTATGAGGACATGATCAACAGTGGGCGGCAGTCCTTCCTCAGTGCGCCAGGGCTGCAAGGCCTGCTGGAGGGCGGTGTGCCCATCCTCGTTGACGGTCAGGTGGTCGGCGCGGTTGGCGTGAGCGGCGTGAAATCCAGCGAAGACGTCGAGATCGGCAAAGCCGGTATTGCTGCACTCTGAGGCGGCGATTTGAGGCGTCACGAAGCCGTCGCGAGACGGTCACGAAGCCTCCGTACTAACCCCAGTCGGCTATACTCGATGGGTTTACCTGAACCCCACGCTGCCCGGCGCCAAACCCCCTCGGTTTCTACAAATTGACCTGTCCCAAGACGGGTTGATGCTGGGCACGCGCCCCACTTGCGGAGACCTTTTGTGCTGGCTGACCTGCTCCACCCCCCTCAAGCAATCCTGGCTCTGGCGGATGGGACGGTGTTCCGAGGTCAGTCCATCGGCGCGACGGGCCAGACCGTCGGCGAAGTGGTGTTCAACACCGCGCTGAGTGGCTACCAGGAAATCCTGACTGACCCCAGTTACTGCAAGCAGATCGTCACGTTGACGTATCCGCACATCGGCAGCTATGGCGTCAGCGATGAAGACGTCGAAGCGTCCAGGATCCATGCCGCCGGCCTCGTCATCAAGGACTTGCCGCTGCGCGCGTCCAACTTCCGCTCCAGCCGCAGCCTGGACCAGTACCTTCGCGACGAAGGCACGGTCGCCATCGCCGGCCTCGACACCCGCCGCCTGACGCGCATCCTGCGTACCACCGGCGCTCAGAATGGTTGCATCCTCGCGCTGCCCGCCGGTGAAGCGCTGACACAAGCCCGCGTCGATGCGGCAGTCGCCGCCGCCAAGGCCGCACCGTCGATGTCCGGTCTCGACCTCGCCAAGGTCGTCAGCCGCATCGACAGCGAAGTCTGGACCCAGACGGAATGGAAGCTCGGCAGCGGCTACGGCACGCAGACCGCGCCGAAGTTCCATGTCGTCGCCTACGACTTCGGCGTCAAGCTCAACATCCTGCGCATGCTGGCCGAGCGCGGCTGCAAGGTCACCGTCGTGCCCGCGCAAACGCCCGCCAGCGCCGTGTTCGACCTGGAGCCGGACGGTGTCTTCCTGTCCAACGGCCCCGGCGACCCGGAGCCCTGCGACTACGCGATCAAGGCTACCGCGCAGCTGATCGAATCGGGCATCCCGGTCTTCGGCATCTGCCTGGGCCACCAGATCCTGGCACTCGCCTCCGGCGCCAAGACCTTCAAGATGAAGTTCGGCCACCACGGCGCCAACCACCCGGTCAAGGACCTGGACAGCGGCCGCGTCGGCATCACCAGCCAGAACCACGGCTTCGCGGTTGACCCGGAGACGTTGCCGGCCAACCTGCGCGCCACGCACATCAGCTTGTTCGACGGCACGCTGCAGGGCATCGCCCGCACGGACAAGCCGGCCTTCAGCTTCCAGGGCCACCCGGAAGCCAGCCCCGGCCCGCACGACATTGCCTACCTGTTCGACCGTTTCGTGTCCCTGATGAACAAGTCCTGAAGGAGGGCCTGCACATGTTCGGCATCACCGACCTCGGCACCTTCCTCGCGGCTGCAATCTTCATCATCTTGCTGCCTGGGCCCAACTCGATCTACGTGCTGTCCGTCGCGGCGCAGCGCGGTGTGCGCACCGGCTACGGCGCGGCGTGTGGCGTGTTCGTGGGCGACACACTGCTGATGACTGCGGCCGCTGCCGGCGGCGCGTCGCTGCTGATGGCCAGCCCGCAGATCTTCTTCATCGTGAAGATGGTCGGCGCGGTCTACCTGGGCTGGATCGGCATCCAGCTGCTGCGCGGTGCGATGCGCACATGGCGCGGTGAGGCCGGCACGGACGAGGCGCCGCGCCTCGTCGACGCCAGCCAGCCGTTCAAGAAAGCGTTGGTTGTCAGCCTGCTGAACCCCAAGGCCATCGCCTTCCTGCTGTCCTTCTTCATCCAGTTCGTCGACCCGGCCTATCCGCACCCGGCGCTGACCTTCCTGATCCTGGGTTCCATCATCCAGGGCTTGAGCTTCATCTATCTCTCGACGCTGATCTTTGCCGGCGCCCGCCTGGCCGCCGCCTTCCGCGCGCGCCGCCGGCTGTCCAGCACCGCCAACGCCAGCGTCGGCGTACTTTTTGTCGGGTTCGGGGCCAAGCTCGCGACCGCCACCCTTTAAGCAGAACCGCAGACCGTCATGCCGAAACGTACAGACCTCAAGACCATCCTCATCATCGGCGCGGGCCCGATCATCATTGGCCAGGCCTGCGAGTTCGACTACTCCGGCGCCCAGGCCTGCAAGGCGTTGCGCGAGGAGGGCTACAAGGTCGTCCTGGTGAACAGCAACCCGGCGACCATCATGACGGACCCGGACACGGCGGACGTCACCTACATCGAGCCCATCACCTGGCAGGTGGTCGAGAAGATCATCGCCAAGGAGCGCCCGGATGCGGTGCTGCCGACGATGGGGGGCCAGACGGCGCTGAACTGCGCGCTGGACCTGCACAAGCATGGCGTGCTGGAAAAGTACAACGTCGAAATGATTGGCGCCAACGAGCACGCCATCGAGAAGGCCGAGGATCGCCTCAAGTTCAAGGACGCGATGACCAAGATCGGCCTGGGCTCGGCCCGGTCCGGCATCGCGCATTCGCTGGAAGAGGCCTGGGGTGTGCAAAAGCGCATCCATGCCGAGATCGGTGGTGCGGGCTTCCCGATGGTGATCCGCCCGAGCTTCACGCTGGGCGGCTCGGGTGGCGGCATTGCCTACAACCCGGAAGAGTTCGAGACCATCTGCAAGCGCGGCCTGGACCTGTCGCCGACCAATGAGCTGCTCATCGAAGAGAGCCTGATCGGCTGGAAGGAGTACGAGATGGAAGTCGTCCGCGACAAGGCGGACAACTGCATCATCGTCTGCTCCATCGAGAACCTGGACCCGATGGGCATCCACACCGGTGACTCGATCACCGTGGCGCCGAGCCAGACGCTGTCGGACAAGGAATACCAGCTGCTGCGCAACGCCAGCATCGCCATCCTGCGCGAGATCGGCGTGGACACCGGCGGCTCCAACGTGCAGTTCTCCATCAACCCGAAGGACGGCCGCATGGTCGTCATCGAGATGAACCCGCGCGTGTCGCGCTCGTCCGCGCTGGCCTCCAAGGCGACGGGCTTTCCCATCGCCAAGATCGCTGCCAAGCTGGCGGTGGGCTACACGCTGGACGAGCTGAAGAACGACATCACCGGTGGCATCACGCCGGCGTCGTTCGAGCCCAGCATCGACTACGTCGTCACCAAGATCCCGCGTTTCGCCTTCGAGAAGTTCCCGATGGCCGACTCGCGCCTGACGACGCAGATGAAGTCGGTCGGCGAAGTGATGGCCATGGGCCGCACCTTCCAGGAGTCGTTCCAGAAGGCGCTGCGCGGCCTGGAGACCGGCATCGACGGCCTGACCGAGCGCTCGACCGACCGCGAAGACATCGTGCAGGAAATCGGCGAAGCCGGCCCCGAGCGCATCCTGTATCTGGCCGACGCCTTCCGCATCGGCATGACGCTGGACGAGATCTACGAAGAGACCGCAGTGGACCCGTGGTTCCTGGCGCAGATCGAGCAGCTGGTGCAGATCGAAGGTGAGCTGAAGGGCCGCGCCATCGAATCCATCAGCGAGGCCGAGCTGCGCCTGCTGAAGAGCAAGGGCTTCTCCGACAAGCGCCTGGCCAAGCTGCTGAACACCCACCAGCACGCCGTGCGCGAACGCCGCCATGCGCTGAACGTGCGCCCGGTCTACAAGCGCGTGGACACCTGCGCGGCCGAGTTCGCGACGCAGACGGCCTACATGTATTCCACGTACGAAGGCGCCGACGCCGAGTGCGAGGCCAACCCGACAGACAAGAAGAAGATCATGGTGCTGGGCGGTGGCCCGAACCGCATCGGCCAGGGCATCGAGTTCGACTACTGCTGCGTGCACGCCGCGCTCGCGCTGCGCGAGGACGGCTACGAGACCATCATGGTCAACTGCAATCCCGAGACCGTCTCGACCGACTACGACACCTCGGACCGCCTCTACTTCGAGTCGGTCACGCTGGAAGACGTGCTGGAGATCGTCGACAAGGAAAAGCCGGTCGGCGTCATCGTGCAGTACGGCGGCCAGACGCCGCTGAAGCTGGCACTCGACCTGGAGCGTGCCGGCGTGCCCATCATCGGCACGACGCCTGATTCCATCGACATCGCCGAGGACCGCGAGCGCTTCCAGAAGCTGCTGCACGAGCTGGGCCTGCGCCAGCCGCCCAACCGCACCGCGCGCACCGAAGAGCAGGCCGTGGCACTCGCCAACGAGATCGGCTACCCGCTGGTCGTGCGCCCGAGCTATGTGCTGGGCGGCCGCGCGATGGAGATCGTGCATGGCGACAAGGACCTGGAGCGCTATATGCGCGAAGCCGTGCGCGTGTCGGAAAAGTCGCCCGTGCTGCTGGATCGCTTCCTGGAAGACGCCGTCGAGGTCGACGTCGACTGCATCGCCGACTCGACCGGCGACGTCATGATCGGCGGCATCATGGAGCACATCGAGGCGGCCGGCATCCACAGCGGCGACTCGGCCTGCTCACTGCCGCCGTACACGCTGGCGGCCGACCTGCAGGACGAGCTGCGCCGCCAGACGGCCGCAATGGCCAAGGCGCTGAAGGTCATCGGCCTGATGAATGTGCAGTTCGCCATCCAGGGCGATGTGTCCGCCGGCCTCGCTGCATGCACGGTCTACGTGCTGGAAGTGAACCCGCGCGCCTCGCGTACGGTGCCTTACGTGTCCAAGGCCACCGGCCAGCAACTCGCCAAGATCGCCGCGCGCTGCATGGCCGGCCAGAAGTTGGTGGACCAACGCGACCGCAAGGGCCGCGTGCCGGCGGAAGTGGTCCCCCCTTACTTCAGCGTCAAGGAAGCTGTCTTCCCGTTCAACAAGTTCCCGGGCGTGGACCCCATCCTCAGCCCCGAAATGCGTTCGACCGGCGAAGTGATGGGCTCGGCCAAGACGTTTGGCGAGGCCATGCTGAAGAGCCAGATCGGTGCCGGCTCACGCCTGCCGCGCCAGGGCAATGTGCTGATCACCGTGAAGAACAATGACAAGGCCCGCGCCATCGCCATTGCCAAGGATCTGCACGCGCTGGGCTTCAGCATCGTCGCCACGCGGGGCACGGCGGCGGCCATCACCGAGGCCGGCGTGCCCGTCAAACTGATCAACAAGATCAAGGACGGCCGCCCACACATCGTCGATGCGCTCAAGGGCGGCGACATCCAGCTCGTTTTCACGACGGTCGACGAGACGCGCACGGCCATCGCCGACAGCCGCTACATCCGCCAGGCCGCACTGGCCACCCGTGTGACTTACTACACGACGATGGCCGGTTGCGAAGCTGCGGTCGAAGGCATGAAACACCGTGATGGCCTGACCGTGCAATCCCTGCAGGAACTGCACGCCGAGCTGATTTAAACTACAGCCCATCGATTCCGCCGCAGCAGCCTGGACCCCGGGCCGCAGCGGCGGAACTCTTTTTGCCAACGAGTTTTGACATGACGACCATTCCCCTGACCAAGCGCGGCGCCGAGTCGCTCAAAGCCGAGTTGCACCGACTCAAGACCGTTGAGCGTCATGCTGTCGTTCAGGCAATCTCCGAGGCTCGCGCCCAGGGCGACCTGAGCGAGAACGCCGAATACGACGCGGCCAAGGACAAGCAGGGCTTCATCGAAGGCCGCATCCTCGAAATCGAGGGCAAGCTGGCCGCCGCGCAGATCATCGACCCGTCGACGCTGGACGCTGGCGGCCGCGTGGTCTTTGGCGCGACCGTTGACCTCGAAGAAGAGGCCAGCGGTACGGAGGTGACCTACCAGATCACCGGTGACGACGAGGCCGACATCAAGCAGGGCCGCATTTCCATCGGCTCGCCCATCGCCCGCGCGCTGATCGGCAAGGAAGCCGGCGACGTCGCCGAGGTGCAGGCCCCCGGCGGTATCAAGCGCTACGAAATCGTCGAAGTCCGTTACGAGTGATGTTCGCCAGGCTTCAGACGCTGCTGGCCGCCCTCTGGGGCGGCTTTTTGCTGTGTGTGGCCTTCGCTGCGGCGCCCAGCGCTTTCGCCGTGCTGGAGCGGGCTCAGGCCGGCGTGTTGGTCGGTCGGGTGTTCAGCATTGAGGCCCAGGTCAGCCTGGCGGCCGCGCTGATCCTGATGCTGCTCGAGCGTCGCCTTGCGCGTGATGCCGCAGAAGCAGGCGCTGCGAGCAACATCTTCTCGATGGAACTGCTGCTGCCTGCCATCGCGCTGTTCTGCACGATCGCCGGCTACTACGGCCTGCAGCCCTTGATGGCGGATGCGCGTGCCGGTGCCGGTGTCGCGTCCTTCGCAGCGCTGCATGGCGCCTCGCTGGCCTTCTTCGCGCTCAAGGGCCTGGCCGTGCTGGCCCTGGCCTGGCGCGTCAGTCGGCGACGTTCTTCTTGACGCTCGTCATGCGGCGCTTGGCGCGCTTGAGCTCGCCGCCCTGGGCGACGCGCTGGTTGCCCAGCACCTTGAGCTTGGTGACTTGGGGTCGACCGTTGCCGCTCTTGGAGAACTTGACGATCTTGACCACGCGCGGGCCGGGCCGGGCATCGGTGCGCTCGGCGGCTGCCTTCTCCGGAATCGGCCGCCACAGCACCAGCAGCTTGCCGATGTGCTGGATGGGCGCCGCGTTCAACTCGTCGCAGAGTTGCGCGAACATCGCCTCGCGGGCCGCGCGGTCGTCGCCCTGCACCCGCACCTTGATGAGGCCATGGGCATTCAGCGCGGCATCCGTTTCCTTGACGACGGCGGGCGTCAGGCCCTCGCCACCGACCATCACGACCGGGTCGAGATGATGGGCATCGGCGCGCTTTTCCCTGCGCTGAATGGGAGTCAGGTTGATTTGAGGCATCCCCGTATTATCCCGTAGGCATGAAAACTCAAACCAAAAGCAAAAAGCTCAACAAGGCGTGGTTGAACAACCATGTGTCAGACCCCTATGTGCAGCAGGCACAGAAGGACGGTTATCGCTCGCGCGCGGCCTACAAGCTCAAGGAGATCGACGAGGAGCTGAAGCTGATCCGTCCGGGCCAGGTCGTTGTTGACCTGGGCGCCACGCCCGGTGCCTGGAGCCAGTATCTGCGCCGCAGGTTCGCGCCCAAGGAAGCGGGGCAGGGCGGAGCGGCGGTGGGCCAGCTCAACGGCGCCATCATTGCGCTGGACCTGCTGGATTTCGAGCCCATCGAGGGCGTGCAGTTCATCCAGGGAGATTTTCAGGAGAACGCGGTGCTGGCCGAACTGGAAGCCGCCCTGGCCGGCCGTCCGGTGGACGTCGTCGTGTCGGACATGGCACCCAATATGTCGGGTATTGCGTCCACCGATGCCGCCCGCATCTCCGGTCTGGTCGAGCTGGCCGTGGATTTCGCCAGCACCCACCTCAAGCCCGACGGCGCGCTGGTGGCCAAGGTCTTCCATGGCAGCGGCTACGACGAACTTGTGAGCCTCTTCAAAGCACATTTCAAGGTCTTCAAGGTCGTGAAGCCCAAGGCCTCCCGCATCCGCTCTTCCGAGACATTCTTGGTGGGCATGGGCCTGAAAAACCGCTGATTACAGGGGTTGTCCCCTTGCCGCCCCTAAAATCGCCCCCACTGTCCTGAAACCCGCGCTGGGCCATCAGGGCCAAGGAGTCTGAGTGAACAATCAATGGTTTTCGAAGTTCGCCATCTGGATCGTGATCGCCCTCGTGCTGTTCACGGTCGTCAAACAGTTCGGCGGCACCACCGCACCGGGCAAACAGGTGACGTATTCCGAGTTCCTGGACCTGGTCCAGGCGCGGCGGATCAAGACGGTTACCCTGCCTGACGGCATCACCGGCGACATCTACGCCGAAGACACCGAAGGCAACAAGCTGCGCACGCTGGCGACCTACCAGGACCGTGGCTTGGTGGGCGATCTGCGCAACAACGGCGTCAAGTTCGACATCAAGCCCCGCGAGGAGCAGAGCTTCCTGGTCAGCATGCTGATCAACTGGACGCCGATGCTGCTGCTGATCGGCGTCTGGGTCTACTTCATGCGCCAGATGCAGGGCGGCGGCAAGGGCGGCGCATTCAGCTTCGGCAAATCCAAAGCCCGCATGCTGGATGAAGCCAGCAACACGATCACCTTCGCCGACGTGGCCGGTTGCGATGAGGCCAAGGAAGAGGTCAAGGAGTTGGTCGACTTCCTGAAGGACCCGCAGAAGTTCCAGAAGCTTGGCGGCCGCATCCCCCGCGGCGTGCTGATGGTCGGCCCCCCGGGCACCGGCAAGACGCTGCTTGCCAAGTCCATCGCCGGCGAAGCCAAGGTGCCGTTCTTCACGATCTCGGGTTCCGACTTCGTTGAGATGTTCGTCGGTGTCGGCGCCGCCCGCGTGCGCGACATGTTCGAGCAGGCCAAGAAGAGCGCGCCCTGCATCATCTTCATCGACGAAATCGATGCCGTTGGCCGCCATCGCGGCGCCGGCCTGGGTGGTGGCAACGACGAGCGCGAGCAGACGCTGAACCAGATGCTGGTCGAGATGGACGGCTTCGAGACCAATCTCGGCGTCATCGTCATCGCGGCCACCAACCGCCCCGACATCCTCGACCCCGCGCTGCTGCGCCCGGGCCGTTTCGACCGCCAGGTCTATGTCACGCTGCCCGATATCCGTGGACGTGAGCAGATCCTGAACGTGCACATGCGCAAGGTGCCCATCAGCCAGGACGTCAACGCGTCGATCCTGGCCCGTGGCACACCGGGCATGAGCGGTGCGGACCTGGCCAACCTCGTCAACGAGGCGGCCCTGTTTGCCGCGCGCCGCGGTGGCCGGCTGGTTGAGATGAACGACTTCGAGCGCGCCAAGGACAAGCTCTACATGGGCCCCGAGCGCAAGAGCATGGTCATGACCGAGGACGAGAAGCGCGCGACGGCGTATCACGAGTCCGGCCATGCGGTTGTGGCCGAGATGCTGCCCAACACCGACCCGGTCCACAAGGTCACCATCATGCCGCGCGGCCGGGCCCTGGCGTGACCTGGCAGTTGCCGGAGCGTGACCAGCACAGTCTGTACTTCAAGCAGATGCTCAACAGCATCAGCATCATGTTCGGCGGCCGCATTGCCGAGGATCTGTTCGTTCACGACATTTCGACCGGCGCCTCCAATGACTACGAGCGCGCTACCCGGATGGCCCGCGACATGGTCACGCGCTACGGCATGAGCGAGTTGCTGGGCCCGATGGTCTATGCCGAGAACGAGGGCGAAGTCTTCCTCGGCCGCAGCATGACCAAGACGGCCAACATCAGCGAGAGCACGCAGCAGAAGGTCGACGGCGAGATCCGTCGCATCCTCGACCAGCAGTACGCCGTGGCGCAGAAGATCCTCGAGGACAACCGCGACAAGGTCGAGACGATGACCGAGGCGCTGATGAAGTGGGAAACCATCGACCGCGATCAGGTGCTGGACATCATGGCCGGACGCCCGCCGCGCGCGCCTGACGACAAGCCGACGACGCCCAGCGGCGGTCCGAGCGGCGGCACACCGCCTGTCAGCACCGACGGTGCCCCCGCCGCGGCCTGATTTTCACCTCCCGAACAAGACGGGCCCGGCTATCCAGTCGGGCCCGTTTTCCATTGAGCACCATGCACTGGCAGACCCGCCGTTTCCGCATCGACCTGAGCCGGCCGCGTGTGATGGGTATCGTCAACGTGACGCCCGACTCCTTCTCGGACGGCGGCCGGCATGACGACACCCGCCTGGCCATCGCGCACTGCGAACGGCTCGTCGCCGACGGCGCCGACCTCCTCGACATTGGCGGTGAATCCACGCGGCCGGGCGCGCCGCGTGTCGACGCCGAGTCGGAGTGGGCGCGCATCGGGGGCGTGCTGGCGGCGGCTGTGACGCTGGGCGTGCCGGTGTCGGTCGATACCTGCAAGCCCGACGTCATGCGCCGCGCGCTCGATGCCGGCGCAGACATCATCAATGACGTGCAGGCCTTGCAGATGCCCGGCGCGTTGGCTGCCGTGGCTGGCAGCGGTGCGGGCGTATGCCTGATGCACATGCGCGGCGAGCCGGCGTCGATGATGGATCTTGCCGTCTATGGCGACGTCGTTGCCGAGGTTGCCGCGTTCCTGGCCCAGCGCGCCTGGGCCGCGCTCGATGCGGGCATCCCGGCCGAGAGCATTGCACTGGACCCCGGCTACGGCTTCGCGAAGAGCTCGCAGCACAACCTGACGCTGCTGGCCGGTCAACAGCGCCTGGCTGAGCTGGGTTACCCGCTGCTGGTCGGTTGGTCGCGCAAGCGCACGCTCGGGGACATCACGGGGCGCCCGGTGGACCAGCGCCTGCCGGCCAGTCTCGCCGCCGCGCTGCGGGCCGTGAGTGCCGGCGCCAACGTGATCCGTGTGCACGATGTCCCAGCCACGGTGGACGCCCTCAGGGTCTGGGCCGCCGTCGATGCGGCGACAATTCCGCCCACTGCATAAAAGGAAGAGCTCGATGAGCCGCAAGTATTTCGGAACCGACGGCATTCGAGGCACGGTCGGCCAGGACCCGATCACGCCCGACTTCATGCTGCGCCTGGGCCATGCCGTGGGCCGCGTGCTGCGCAAGTCCAGCAAACGCCCCACCGTGCTGATCGGCAAGGACACCCGCATCTCCGGCTACATGATCGAATCCGCGCTGGAAGCCGGCTTCGCGTCTGCCGGTGTCAACGTGCTGCTGACCGGCCCGCTGCCCACACCGGGCGTGGCCTACCTGACCCGCGCGCTGCGGCTGGACCTGGGCGTCGTCATCAGCGCGTCGCACAACCCCTTTGCCGACAACGGCATCAAGTTCTTCTCCGCCAAGGGCGAGAAGCTGCCCGACGCCTGGGAGCTGGCCGTCGAAGCCGCGCTGGAGGAGGCACCGCAGTGGGTGGACTCGGCCAGCCTGGGCCGCGCCAAGCGCCTGGAAGATGCGCGCGGCCGCTACATCGAGTTCTGCAAGAACAGCTTCGGGTCCGACCTGACGCTCAAGGGCCTGAAGATCGTCGTCGACGCCGCTCACGGCGCGGCCTATCACGTGGCGCCCGATGTCTTCCACGAGCTGGGCGCCGAGGTCATCTCCATCGGTTGCAAGCCCGATGGCTTCAATATCAACGCCGGTTTCGGCGCCACCTCGCCCGGCGCGCTGGTCGAGGCCGTCAAGGCCAACGGTGCGGACTATGGCGTGGCGCTGGACGGCGACGCCGACAGGCTGCAGCTGGTGGATGCCAACGGGCGCCTATACAACGGCGACGAGCTGCTCTACGTGATGGTGGCTGATCGGCTCAGCCAGGGTCAGCGTGTGGCCGGTGCCGTCGGCACGCTGATGACCAACATGGCCGTCGAGCTGGCACTGCGCTCGCGCGACGTCGAGTTCGTGCGCGCCAAGGTCGGCGACCGCTACGTGCTGGAAGAACTCGCCGCGCGCGGCTGGCAGCTGGGCGGCGAGGGCTCGGGCCATCTGCTCGCGCTGGACAAGCACACGACGGGCGACGGCATCGTCAGTGCGCTGCTGGTGCTGCAGTCGGTCTGCCGCAGTGGACGCAGCCTGGCCGAGCAGTTGCAGGGTGTGGACCTGTTCCCGCAGACATTGATCAACGTGCGACTACAAGCAGGCCAGGACTGGAAGACCAACACCCGCCTGGCCGACGAGCAGACGGCGGTGACTGCCGAGCTCGGCGACCGGGGCCGTGTGCTGATCCGCGCCTCGGGCACGGAGCCGCTGCTGCGCGTCATGGTCGAGGCGTTGGACGCTGGGCTGGCTCAGCGCTGCGCCCAGCGGCTGGTCGATGCCGTGGCAGCCTGAATAGATGCCATCCATAAAAAGGCCGCCCTCGGGCGGCCTTTTTGTTTCTTGGCGGCGAGGCTTACTTCTTCGGCGGCATCAGCACGCGGTCGACGACGTGGGCCACGCCATTCGTCGCGATGATGTCGGCCTGCTGCACGACCGCGTCATCCACGGTGACGAAGCTGCCGGCCTTGGCCAGGGCCACGGTGGCACCCTGGCGGGTCTTGGCCGTGCCCGGCTTCACGTCGGCGGCGGCAACCCGGCCGTCGATGACGTGATAGCTCAACACCGCCTTGAGCTGGGCCGGATCGGCGGCCAGCGCCTCCATCGTCTTGGCCGGCACAGCCTTGAAGGCCTCGTCGCTGGGCGCGAAGACGGTCAGCGGTCCGCTGGCGCGCAAGTCGTCGGCCAGGCCGGCCTGGGCTACCAGGCGGTTGAAGGTGCTGAGCTGCGGATCGCGGGCCAATGTGTCGGCCAGCGGCGCCGGGGCGGGGGTGGTGGCGCAAGCGGCCAGCAGGGCGCTTGCGGCCAGGGCAATCAGGGACGTGCGACGGATCATTCGGAGCTCCGGTTGGATGGAAAGCAGCTGGCCGGGACTCTAGAAGTGCAATATGACGCTCGCGTGAATTGAAAATGACAATGTCACAAAGCGCCTCAGGACGCTTCCCAGCCGCCCTTCGAAGCGCTCCAATCCCCGAATGCATGAATCGGTGTTCACCGAATCGTCACATTCGATGCCTAGGATGCTAATCATCGTCAAACCCGCTCAGCGGAAGGTACACAGATGAACTTTGTCCAGGTCAGCAAGTCACTCGCGATCGTCGCAGCCCTTTCCGGTGCCCAGGTGGCCCTTGCCCAGGACGTGACCGGCGCCGGTGCCACTTTCCCGGCGCCCATCTACGCCAAGTGGGCCGATGCCTACAACAAGGCCAGCGGCGCCCGCATCAATTACCAGTCTGTCGGCTCCGGTGCCGGCATCCGCCAGATCAAGGCCAAGACGGTGGACTTCGGCGCTTCCGACATGCCGCTGAAGGACGACGAACTGGCCAAGGACGGCCTCGTGCAGTTCCCCACCGTCATCGGCGGCGTCGTGCCGGTCGTCAACATCAAGGGTATCGCCCCGGGCCAGATCAAGCTGACCGGCACCGTGTTGGCCGACATCTACCTCGGCAAGATCACCAAGTGGAACGACGCGGCCCTGACCGCGCTGAACCCGGGCGTGCCGCTGCCTGACGCCGCCATCGCCCCGGTGGCTCGCGCCGACGGCTCGGGCACGACCTTCATCTTCACGAACTACCTGTCCAAGGTCAGCGAAGACTGGAAGAGCAAGGTCGGCGAGGGCACGACGGTCAAATGGCTGGCCGGCACGGCCGGCAAGGGCAACGAAGGCGTCGCCGCCTTCGTGCAGCGCCTGCCCAATTCCATCGGCTACGTCGAGTACGCCTATGTGAAGCAGAACAAGATGACCTACGTCCAGCTGAAGAACAAGGACGGCCAGTGGGTCAACCCGAGCGACGACGCCTTCAAGGCCGCTGCCGCCGGTGCCGACTGGAACAAGACCTTCTATCAAATCACGACCGACCAACCCGGCAAGACTGCCTGGCCGCTGACCAACCCGACCTACATCCTGATGTTCAAGTCGCAGGACAAGGCGGCCAACGCCAGCGCCGCGCTGAAGTTCTTCGACTGGGCCTACAACAACGGCGACAAGATGGCCGACGACCTGGACTACGTGCCGCTGCCCGCCGCCGTGAAGGATCTGGTGCGCAAGCAGTGGACCGACCAGATCAAGGACACGGCCGGCAAGCCCGTCGCGTTCAAGTGAACTCGCGGCGCTGAGCGGAGGACAGGCCCGGTCCCACCGGGCCTTCCCATGCTGACAGCGCCCATCTTCTGACCAGACCCTCCGGAGGTTCCGTGGCAGCCATCCTTCCCGCCGACAGCGCCAGTGCTGATCGAAGTGAACCTCAGCCGCACTCGATGAAACCGCAACCCCCGCGCCGCCGCGTCGCCCCCTGGGCGGATGCGCTGTTCGCCGCACTCTCCCAAGGTGCCGCGTGGCTGACCCTGCTGTTGATGGTCGGCATCATCGGCTCCCTCATCGTGGGCGCGGCACCGGCCCTGAAGGCTTTCGGCCTCGGGTTCCTGACCAGTACGGAATGGGATCCGGTGCAGGAGAAGTTCGGCGGCCTGGTGATGATCTACGGCACGCTGGCCAGCTCCTTCATCGCGCTGCTCATCGCCGTGCCGGTCAGCTTCGGCATTGCCATCTTCCTGACCGAGCTGTCGCCGAGCTGGCTCAAGCGCCCGCTCGGCACGGCCATCGAGCTGCTGGCTGCCGTCCCCTCCATCGTCTACGGCATGTGGGGCCTGTTGGTCTTCGGCCCCATCCTCGCCACCTACGTCCAGCAGCCGCTGCAGGCGGTGTTCACCGGCGTGCCCTTCATCGGCTCGCTGTTCACTGGCCCACCCGTGGGCATCGGCATCCTGTCGGCCGGCATCATCCTGGCGATCATGGTCATTCCCTTCATCGCTTCGGTGATGCGCGACGTCTTCGAGGTCACGCCGCCCATGCTGAAGGAAAGCGCCTACGGCCTGGGCGCGACGACCTGGGAAGTCGTTTCATCGGTCGTGCTGCCTTACACCAAGACCGGCGTGGTCGGCGGCATCATGCTCGGCCTGGGCCGGGCGCTGGGCGAGACGATGGCGGTCACCTTCGTCATCGGCAACATGAACCAGATGAATTCGCTGTCTGTCTTCGAGGCTGCCAACAGCATCACCTCGACGCTCGCCAACGAATTCGCCGAGGCCGGCGAAGGGCTGCATCAGGCCTCGCTGATGTATCTCGGCCTGGTGCTCTTCCTGATCACCTTCGTCGTGCTCTCGATCTCCAAGCTGCTGCTCGCCCAGCTCAAGAAGAGCGAAGGAACCCGCACATGAGCTCAATCGACGCCGGCCGCCTGGCCATGCATGCCAAGCGCAAGCGCATGAACTTCGTCGCGCTGGCACTCTCGCTGGGAGCCATGAGCTTCGGCGTGTTCTGGCTGATCTGGATCCTGTTCGAGACCATCTATCTCGGCATTGGCGGCCTGACGCTGGCCACCTTCACCGAGATGACGCCACCGCCGCAGGCAGAAGGCGGCGGTCTGGCGAACGCCATCTTCGGCAGCTTCGTCATGGTCGGCCTGGCCACGCTGATCGGCACGCCCATCGGCATCCTGGCCGGTGTCTACCTGGCGGAATACGGCCAGAAGACCTGGTTGGGCAGCGCGGTGCGTTTCATCAACGACATCCTGCTGTCCGCGCCGTCCATCGTCGTCGGCCTGTTCGTCTACGCCATCGTCGTTGCCAAGCTGAAGAGTTTTTCGGGGCTGGCCGGCTCGCTGGCCCTGGCGCTGCTGGTCATCCCGGTCGTCATCCGCACCACGGAGAACATGCTCAGCCTCGTCCCCAACGCGCTGCGAGAGGCGGCCTATGCCCTGGGCACGCCGAAGTGGAAGGTCATCATGTCCGTGACACTCAAGGCCGCCAGCGCGGGTGTGATCACCGGCATCCTGCTGGCGCTGGCCCGGGTGTCCGGCGAGACGGCCCCGCTGCTGTTCACGGCACTGTCCAACCAGTTCTGGACCAACGACCTCAACTCGCCGATGGCCAGCCTGCCGGTGACGATCTTCAAGTTCGCCATGAGCCCCTACGAGAACTGGCAGAAGCTGGCCTGGGCCGGCGTCTTCCTGATCACCGTGGGCGTGCTGCTGCTGAACATCCTCGCCCGCGTGCTCTTCAGAAATAAACACTAAGGAATCACCATGGACGCCAAGATCGAAACGCCCGTGGGCGAGCGCGCCAAGCTGGCAGTGCGCAACCTGAACTTCTTCTACGGCAGCTTCCATGCGCTGAAGAACATCAACCTCGACATCCCCGAAAAGAAGGTGACCGCCTTCATCGGCCCGTCGGGCTGCGGCAAGAGCACGCTGCTGCGCACGCTGAACCGCATGTTCGAGCTCTACCCCGAGCAGCGTGCCGAAGGCCAGATCCTGCTGGATGGCGAGGACATCCTGTCCAGCGGCGAGGACGTCTCGCTGGTGCGCGCCAAGATCGGCATGGTCTTCCAGAAGCCCACGCCGTTCCCGATGTCGATCTACGACAACATCGCTTTCGGCGTGAAGCTGTTCGAGACGCTGCCGCGCGTGGAGATGGACGAGCGCGTGGAGTGGGCGCTCAAGAAAGCGGCCCTCTGGGGTGAGGTGAAGGACAAGCTCAACCAGAGCGGCTCCGGCCTCTCCGGCGGCCAGCAGCAGCGCCTTTGCATCGCTCGCGGCATCGCCATCAAGCCCGAGGTGCTGCTGCTCGACGAGCCCTGCTCGGCGCTGGACCCGATCTCCACCGGCAAGATCGAAGAGCTGATCCATGAGCTCAAGACCGACTACACCGTGGCCATCGTGACGCACAACATGCAGCAGGCCGCACGCTGCTCCGACTACACGGCGTACATGTACCTGGGCGACCTCATCGAATTCGGCCCCACGGCTGAGCTGTTCATGAAGCCCAAGCGCAAGGACACCGAGGACTACATCACCGGCCGCTTCGGCTGATCAAGGAGGACGGTATGGTGGACAAACATCTCTCGACCCAGTTCGACGCCGAGCTCAGCGGCATCTCGACCCGCGTGCTGGAAATGGGCGGCCTCGTGGAGGCCCAGGTGGCCCAGGCCGTGCAGGCGCTGGTGGACTTCAGCGCTGAATCGGCCGATGAAGTGCTGGCCAAGGAAGGCCGCGTCAACACGATGGAGATCGAGATCGACCGTGATCTCTCGACCATCATCGCGCGCCGCCAGCCGACGGCCCGCGACCTGCGCTTGCTGATCGCCATCTCCAAGAGCATCGCCAACCTCGAGCGCGTCGGCGACGAGGCCGCGCGTATCGCGCGCACCGTGCAGCGCCTGGTGAACAGCGGCGTGTCCAGCCGTTTGCGTGTGCCGATGACCGACCTGGCCTACGAGGCCGAGCTCGCGACCAGCCAGTTGCGCAAATCACTGGATGCCTTTGCGCGGCTGGACGTCGAGCGGGCGCTGGACGTTCTCAAGCACGATGACGAGATCGACAAGGAATTCGACGGCCTGCTGCGCAAGCTCATCACCTACATGATGGAAGACCCGCGCACCATCTCGTCGTCCATCGACCTCGTCTTCGTCGCCAAGGCCATCGAGCGCGTCGGCGATCACGCCAAGAATCTGGCCGAAGTCGTCATCTACGTGGTGAAGGGCCAGGACGTGCGTCACAACACGCCCGAAGCTGTCGAAACCATGGTGCGCTGATCATGAGCCGCGTCCTTGTCGTCGAAGACGAATCGGCGATCGCCGAACTGATTTCCATCAACCTGCGCCACGCCGGCTTCGAGGTGACGCTGGCCGCCAGTGCCACGGCTGCCCAGTACGAAGTCGATCGCGTGCTGCCCGATCTCGTCGTGCTGGACTGGATGCTGCCCGGCCAGAGCGGCGTGGCCCTGGCGCGCCAGTGGCGCAGCGCAGCCCGTACGAAAGAGCTGCCCGTCATCATGCTGACGGCGCGCGCCGAGGAGGGCGACAAGATCGCCGGCCTTGATGCAGGTGCGGACGACTACATCACCAAGCCGTTTTCCACGAACGAGCTGCTCGCCCGCATCCGCGCCGTGCTGCGCCGCAAGGCACCCGAGGCGCTGGACAGCGCGGTCGAGGTCGGCCCGCTGCTGCTGGACCCGGGCACGCGCCGTGTCAGCCGCGATGGCGCCGAGGTCAAGCTCGGCCCCACCGAGTTCCGCCTGCTGCACTTCTTGATGACCCACCCCGAGCGCGTGCACAGCCGCTCGCAGCTGCTGGACCGTGTCTGGGGCGACCATGTCTTCATCGAGGAGCGCACCATCGACGTCCACGTCAAGCGGCTGCGCGAGGCGCTGGAGCGCGTGCAGTGCGCGCGCATGATCGAGACCGTCCGCGGCGCCGGCTACCGTTTGACCCAGCAGAGCAGCGCGCTCTCCGCCTGAGATCCGCCTGACTTCATGACCTGGCTGTTGCCGCGACTGCTGTTGGCCCTCGGGGCCGCACTGTTCGGGTTTGTCATTGGGGCAGCGGTGCGCGCCGCCACGGGTGTTGACGGCCTGGGCCTGGGTATCGGCGTCGTCAGCGGCGTGCTGTTGATGCTGTTCGTTGATGCGGTGCGTGGCAACCGGCTGCTGAGCTGGCTGCGCGGCAACCAGCTCGATGACGCGCCGCGCGACACCGGCCTGTGGGGTGAGCTGGGCTACCGGGTCGAGCGCGCCATGCGCGATCGCGACCGCGCCTTGGCCCGCGGTCAGCTGGAGCTGGAGCAGTTTCTGTCCGCCATCGAGGCCTCGCCCAACGGCGTGTTGATGCTGGATTCGAACGAACAGATCGTCTGGTGCAACCGCGTCGCTGCCGATCACTTTGCGCTGGACCCGCAGCGCGACCTGCGTCAGCGCATCACCAATCTCGTGCGCGCGCCGGCCTTCGTCGCCTATCTGCAGGCCGGTATCTTTGCCGAGCCGCTGGTGCTGGGCAATGGACGTGGCCCGGGCACGTTGTCCATCATCGTGCGCGAGTACGGCGACGGCCAGCGCCTCGTGCTGTCGCTGGACATCACCGAACGGCTGCGCTCCGAGGCGATGCGCCGCGATTTCGTCGCCAATGTGTCGCATGAGATCCGCACGCCGCTCACGGTGCTTTCGGGCTTCATCGAGACCCTGCACTCGCTGCCGCTGACGGCGGTCGAGCGCGAGCGTGTCCTGGTGCTGATGAACCAGCAGGCCCACCGCATGCAAACGCTGGTGGCCGACCTGCTGACACTGGCGCAGCTCGAAGGCAGCCCGCGCCCGTGGCCGGACCGCTGGGTGGGCCTGGACGGTCTGCTGGCGCGGATCGCTGCCGACGCGGAGGCGCTATCGGGGGGGCGTCATCATCTGCATCTCAAGCCAGACACCCATGTGGAGCTGGCCGGCATCGAAAGCGAGTTGCTCAGCGCCATCGCCAACCTCGTCACCAATGCCGTGCGCTACACGCCTGAGGGCCGCGAGATCGAAGTGACCTGGCGCATGCTGGACGGCGGCAGCGGCGAGCTCACCGTCGTCGATACCGGCCTGGGCATCGAGCGCGAACACATCCCGCGCCTGACCGAACGCTTCTACCGCGTCGACGGCAGCCGCTCGCGCGAGACCGGCGGCACGGGCCTGGGCCTGTCCATCGTCAAGCATGTCATGCAGCGCCACGGTGGCGAGCTGATGATCCAGAGCGACGTCGGCAAGGGCTCGCGCTTTCGCCTCGTCTTCCCGGCAGCGCGCGTGCGGCATGCCAGCGATTCGGCGCTGGGCGATGAAGCCGCGTTCGGCCTGGGCGTCCTTTCAGATCACTGACGCTTCAGCAAGACGAGGCCCGCGTTGCCGCTGCGGTCGGTTGGCCGCTTGACCTGGGCGATGACTTGCCAGCCGCGTGGCGTGGGCTGGCCGGCGCCGATGACGGCGTAGCCGCAGCTCGAAGCATTCAGCGAGCCGCGGCCGCGCACGGTCCAGCCGCCATGCCATTCCAGTGCGGCCAGCGTCGCCAGGTTCTGGCCCGGTGCGGCCAGGCACTGCACGTCGGCTGGCATGCGCGCCTTCAGCCGTGCAACGAGCGGCGCCAGGCTGCGCGCGTAGTCCAGCGGCGGCAGCAGCAGGCTCATGACCAGCAGCCAGCCCAGCGCCACGCCGCCGGCTGGCAGGGCCAGGCTCTTCCACAGCGCATGCCGATGGCGTGCCGTGCGCCAGCGCACCAGCGCCAGCCAGGACAGCGTCGCGGCGATGGCAAACACCAGGGCCATCAGGCTGAAGCGCGGCTCGAAGCCTTCGGCCAGGCGCTTCAGATTGGCCAGCGGCCGCGGTGGCCAACCGGCGTGCATCGACAGGTAGTAGAGCCAGAAGAACAGCGCCGCCGCACTGAAGAAGAACACCGAGAACCAGTCCACCGCAGCCGAGAAGCCCCGGCTCAGCGTCGGCAGCGCAAAAGCGGCCAGGATGGCCAGCGACGGCAGCGCCAGCAGCAGCGCGCGCTCCGAGCCGTCCATGCCGATGCAGGCGGCCAGCGGCACCAGCAGGGCGATGGCCGGCACCGTGATGTGGCGGCGCAGGCCATGCCGCCGCCAGCGCCACAACGTCCACAGCGCCAGCGGCCCGGCGGGCCAGCAGAACCAGGCCAGCAGGCTCAGCAGTGAGCCGAACTGCAAGCCCGGCTGCACGCGCCAGGCCCAGCCGTCGAAGGCCCAGGCGGCCAGCACGGCCAGCGTCAGCGCGCCCAGCAGCCAGACACGCTGGGCCTTGGCTTCGTCATAGCTGGAGCGGTGGTTGAGCAGCACGCCCAGCAGGCCCAAGGCACAGGCCACCGTCGGCGCGCCGCTGGCGGCCAGCACCGGCAGGGCGATGACGACAGCTGCGCGCGAACGGCCGGGTCGCAACGGCGCCGCCGCCAGCCCGTAGAGGTAGACGGACACGGCCAGCAGTTGCACCAGCTCCGGCGTCGTCTCGTGGCCGAGCTGCAGCAGGCCCAGCGACGCCATCAGCGCGAGCAGCGCCCCATCGGCCAGTGCGCGGGCGTAGTCCACGGCCTGAGCCTCGCCGCCGAAGGCAAAGGCCACCGGTTGGGCTGCGTCCGTCCGGGCCAGGTGAAAGCACGCGTACCAGACGGCGACGAGCACGCCGACCAGCACCAGCGCATAGGGAAGCCGGGCGGCGACGGGCGCGTCCAGGAAGGGCAGGGCCTTGATCGCCAGCGCGCCCAGCCAGTAGGGCAGGGGGCCGCCGTCGGCGGGGATGCCGGCGATGGCTGGCTGCCACCAGGGCGCGCGGCCCTCGGCGATGCTGGCCATGAAGCCGAAGGAGCTCAGGTCGGCATTGCGCCAGGGGCCGCGACCGAAGATGCCGGGCAGCACATAGGCCGCACAGAGCAGGATCAGCGCCAGGCGCGGCAGGCGCTCGACGCCGCGTTCGGCGACGATGGCGGGGGTGGGAAGGTTCACGCGCGGGAATTCGTAGGAGCCGGCCGGCATGATGCCGTCAAAAGACGCTCGGAAAACCGCGGCGGCGGATGCCCGGCGTCTTCCTGTCGCAAGAAAAGCAAAAGGGCAGCCTGAGCTGCCCTTGTGTGTCGGTGCGACAGAACTGCCGCAAGCCGATTACTTCTTGAGGTGAGCGAACTTGTTGCGGAACTTCTCGACTCGACCGCCGAGGTTGTCGATGCTCTTTTGCGTGCCCGTGTAGAAGGGGTGCGACTCGCTGGTGGTTTCCAGCTTCACCAGCGGCATCTTCTTGCCATCGATCTCGATGGATTCCTTGCTCTGGACGGTCGAGCGCGTCACGAACTGGAAACCGTTGGACTGGTCGACGAACACGACGTCGCGGTAGTTGGGGTGAATGCCGTCTTTCATGGGAACCTCTTGGCTAGGTCGGGAGCCACGTCGCGCAAAATCCTGCTTTGCGACGCACTTTCCGGGGTGTCAGGGCGGAAAACCCGCGATTCTAGCGGGTTTCCTGGCGGTTTGGCTAGTTTCGGGCTGAAGTTACCCGCCGCGCCGCATCATGTCGAAGAAGTCATGGTTGTTCTTCGACGCCTTCATCTTCTCGAGGATGAACTCCATCGCCTCGATCTCGTCCATGTTGTAGAGCAGCTTGCGCAGGATCCAGCTCTTTTGCAGGATCTCGGGCTTGAGCAACAGCTCTTCACGGCGCGTGCCCGACTTGTTGATCAGCAGCGACGGGTAGACGCGCTTCTCGGCCATGCGGCGATCCAGGTGGATTTCGCAGTTGCCGGTGCCCTTGAACTCTTCGTAGATCACCTCGTCCATCTTGGAACCGGTGTCGATCAGGGCGGTGCCGATGATGGTCAGCGAGCCGCCTTCTTCGATGTTGCGTGCCGCACCGAAGAAGCGCTTGGGGCGCTGCAGCGCGTTGGCGTCCACGCCGCCGGTCAGCACCTTGCCGGAGCTGGGCAGCACGTTGTTGTAGGCGCGGGCCAGGCGCGTGATCGAGTCCAGCAGGATGATCACGTCCTTCTTCAGTTCCACCAGGCGCTTGGCACGCTCGATGACCATCTCGGCCACCTGCACGTGGCGGGCCGCGGGCTCGTCGAAGGTGGAGCTGATGACCTCGCCGCGCACGGTGCGGATCATCTCGGTCACTTCCTCGGGGCGCTCATCGACCAGCAGCACGATGAGGTGGCAGTCCGGATGGTTGGCCACCAGCGCATGCGCCAGGCTCTTCATCATCTCGGTCTTGCCCGTCTTGGGCTGGGACACGATGAGGGCGCGCTGGCCTTTGCCGATGGGCGCCACCAGGTCGATGATGCGGCCGGTGATGTTTTCCTCGCCCTTGAACGCCTCTCGCTCGAGCTTGAACTGCTCCTTGGGGAACAAGGGCGTCAGGTTCTCGAACATGATCTTGTTCTTGCTCTCCTCCGGCGTCTGGTTGTTGACGCGGTCAACTTTCACCAGCGCGAAGTAGCGCTCGCCGTCCTTGGGCACGCGCACTTCGCCTTCCACCAGGTCACCGGTGTGCAGGTTGAAGCGGCGGATCTGGCTGGGCGACAGGTAGATGTCGTCCGTGGAGGCCATGTAGCTGGCCTCGATCGAGCGCAGGAAGCCGAAGCCGTCGGGCAGCACTTCGAGCACGCCATCACCGAAGACCTGCTCGCCACCCTTGGCGCGCTTCTTCATGATGGCGAACATCAACTCCTGCTTGCGCAGGCGGGTGACGTTGTCGATCTCCAGCGCCTCGCCCATCTCGATGAGGGCGGAAACGTGGAGCGCTTTGAGTTCGGAAAGATGCATGGGTGAATACCCGTCAGGGGCCGCAGCGCCAGCCCAGGCGCAACGGCGATTCCACGGCTGCCCCACAGTGACCGAATGCCACACGTTCAAACAGCGAACGGCGCGGATCCGACAACGAACAAGATGGTGGGAGGGGGAGCCGAGTCCACGCTGGCTGAGTTCCTTGGAACCCGGGGCGTGTTGGCTTTGGCCGCTGCGGCGAGGCGCCGGGAGGCGCGGACATCACCGCAGCAGTTGGACGCGATTATAGGTTCGCGTCGAGGAAGGCGGTCAACTGGGCCTTGGAAAGGGCGCCAACCTTGGTTGCGGCGAGCTGGCCGTCCTTGAAGAGCATCAGCGTCGGAATGCCGCGGATGCCGAACTTCGCCGGCACTTCACGATTCTCGTCGACGTTCATCTTGGCGATCTGCAGCTTGTCACCGTAGCCGGTGGCCACCTCGTCCAGGATGGGCGCGATCATCTTGCAGGGGCCGCACCATTCGGCCCAGTAGTCGACCAGCACGGGCTTGCCCGCCTGGATGACGTCGGCGTCGAAGGACGCGTCGGAAACATGTTTGATCAGTTCGCTGCTCATGGGAGGATTCCTTGGCCTCAAAGGGTTGGCGGTTGCCGCGCAGGCACCGCCCGGATAGGCAAAATGATTGTGACATAGCCACTTTGCCCGGACGGTCACGAGGGTGACCGAAGCGGTAGCGGACATGCGGGCGGGAGGCCTGCTTTACAAGTGCAGCAAGCTTTGACTCTGGGCCTCGTGCCAGGTGAAGACATCGAAGGCTTCTGGCGCCGCGTGGCGGCCGTCAGTGCCGACTGGCTGGAGGCCCGCGGCGCCGCCGTGCGCGACGCCGTGCTGCTGCTGCCCTTTGCCCAGCAGATCGCGCCGGCACGCCGCGCCTGGCTGGCCCAGGGCGGCTGGCAGCCACGCATCACGACCAGCCACAGCCTGGCCTCGGCGCTTGGCCCCACCGTGCTGGCATCGCCCGATCAGCTGTCGGGCGACGCCGCCATCGACGCCTTCACCGCCGACCGCTTGCTGGCCGAGCAGAGCTGGGTGCAGCCGCTCAAGCGCAGCAGCCCGCGCGACTACCGCGTGGCGCTCACCCGCCTCGTCGACACCGCACAGGCGCTGGCCCGCGCCGCTGCGCAGGTGCCACCGGCCGAGCGGCCCGCTTTCCTTGAAGCCGCCCATCAGCGGCTTGCGGCGCTGGACGCCGGCCCCGGCCTGCTGGAGCGCGCGCTGGCCCAGGTCGCCCTGGCTTGGGTGGCGTCCGACGAACGCCGGCCGGCCACCGACACCTTGTTCACGCTGCGCCCAAGTGCCTGGATCTGGCTGCGCGCTGGCGGGCCCGACCCGCTGGCCCAGGCGCTGCTGGCGGGTGGTGTGCCGGCGCTGTGCCTGAACGCCGACCTGGACCTCGACCAGGCCTGGACCGGCTTCACGCCCGCCGCGCGGGTGGAAGAGGCCGTGGCGCCCGACTTCGAGACGCTGGCCCAGCAGACCGCCACGGCCATCGTCCAGCATCTCAACGCCGGCCGCCGGCCGGTCGCGCTGCTGGCTCAGGACCGCGTCGTCATCCGCCGCGTGCGCGCGTTGCTCGGCCGCCAGGGCGTGCCGGTGCATGACGAGACCGGCTGGACGCTGGCCACCACGCCCGCCGCCGCCGCGCTGATGGCCCTGCTGCGCGCGGCGCTGGCCGGAGGCGCGGTGGATGACTGGCTGGCCTGGCTGAAGTCCTCGCTGGCCAAGGGCTGGGACACCGAGGGCCTGATCGGGCTGGAGTCCCGCTGCCGCCGCTTCGCCTGGCGCCAGGCCGCGCAGCTGGACGCGGCCACGCTGCCGCCGACGGTGGGCGCGGTCTGGCAACGGGCGCGGCGCCAAGTGGAGCCGCTGGCTGGCGGCGCCCGGTCGCTGGGCGGCTGGTTGGCCGCGTTGAGCCAGGTGCTGAACGGGCTGGCGCCGCTGGCGGAGGTGGAAGGCGGCGAGGCCTTGCTGGAGACGCTGTGGATCACCCGCAACCCCTGGGCCGGCAGTGCGCACGAGGCGGCGCTGGCGCAGACGCGGCTGCGGCCCGACGAGTTCCTGGCCTGGGTGGACGACACGCTGGAGGCCGCGCAGTTCGAGCCGGCTGAAGGGGAAGGGGTGGCCGAGGTTGTCATCACACCGTTGTCGCGGGCCATGCTGCGGCCGTTCGGCGCGGTCGTGCTGCCCGGCGCGGATGCCGCTACGCTCGGACCGGTGAACCCGCAGGCCGGCCTGCTGGCCGATGCCGACGCGGCGGCGCTGGGCCTGCCCAGCCTGGCCGAACGCCGCGAGGCCGAAGCGCTGGGCTTTGCGCAACTGCTGCGCGCGCCGGTGCTGACACTGCTGCGCTGCGCCTTCGCGGGTACCGAGCCGCTGCCGGCCAGCCCGCTGCTGGAGCGGCTGGCCGGCGCGGCGGCGCGCAGCGGGCTCGCGTTGAATGAATGGCAAGACAAGCGCGAGCTGCTGGCGCCGGCCAGTCAGCCTCAGGACCGCGCCGAGGCCGATGCTGGTGGCCGCTTGCCGGCCGCCCTGAGCGCCAGCGCCATCGACGCGCTGCGCAGCTGCCCTTACCAGTTCTTCAGCCGCGTGCTGCTGGGCCTGCGCGAGGCTGACGAGTTGGAGCAGGAGCCCGACAAGCGGGACTACGGTACCTGGCTGCACGCCGTGCTCAAACGCTTTCACGAGTCGCGCGAGGGCAGTGACGACGACGCGGCCCTGCGCGCGGCGGCCGAAGTCGAACTGGCAGGGCTGGACGCGGCAGACTTCCTGCCTTTCACCGCCGCCTTCGAGCGGCTGCGCCCGCTCTACCTGGCTTGGCTGGCCGAGATCGAGGCGGGCGGGCAGAACTTCGCGGCTGGCGAGGTGGAGCGCGACTGCCGGCCGTTCGACGCGCCGCTGGACGGCTTGCTTCTGAAAGGCCGCATCGACCGCATCGACGAGGCCGCGGGCGCAACCTGGCTGCTGGACTACAAGACCGGCGATGCCAAGGGCTTGAAGGACAAGCTGGCCGCGCCGCTGGAGGACACCCAGCTCGCCACCTACGCGCTGCTGATGGGCGCCGAGCCCGGACTGCAGGCAGCCTATCTGGTGCTGGACGACGGCAAGGGCATCGCGCTGCTGCCGCATGCCGATGTCAGCGACACCGCGCTGGCGCTGCGCGACGGCCTTCAGGCCGACCTCACGGCTTTGCGAGAAGGCGCGTCGCTGCCGGCGCTGGGTGAAGGCAAGGTCTGCGACTACTGCGAAGCGCGCGGCTTGTGCAGACGCGACGATTGGGCCCCCACGCCTGCGAGCGCGCAGGCTGCCCCCCGAGGGGGCGCCGCGGCCCTTGGGAGCGGCCCGGCGGGCGACGACTGGCGTGCGGCATGAGCGCTGAACTCGCCTACTGGGCCGATGGCCTGCGCATCCCGCGCGAGCACTTCTACGCGCTCGCCTGCGACCCCTCCCGCAGCATCGTCGTGGAGGCCTGCGCCGGTGCCGGCAAGACCTGGATGCTGGTGTCGCGCATCCTGCGGGCGCTGCTGGCCGGCGCCGAGCCGCAGCAGATCGTCGCCATCACCTTCACGCGCAAGGCCGCCGGCGAGATGCGCCAGCGCCTGGCCGAATGGCTGGCCGAGTTTGCACAGGCGTCCGAGGCCGGCCAGCTGACGGCACTGTGCCAGCGTGGCGTGACCGAGGCTGACGCCGCAACGTTGCGGCCCCGGCTGGCGGCCCTGCAGGCCGAGCTGCTGCGCGGCGGCCGGGCCGTCGAGGTGCGTACCTTCCACGGCTGGTTCTCGCAGCTGCTTCGCGCGGCGCCGCTGGCCTTTCTGCAGGCACAGCGCATCGCACCGGAATTGCAGCTCATCGAGGACGAGGAAGAGCTGATGCCGACGCTATGGCGGCGCTTCCACGTCGCCGTGCTGGCCGACGAAGCGCTGCGGGCGGACTTCCAGGCGCTGACGCAGTCCCGCGGCCGCTTCAACCTTCGCGAATGGCTACTGGGCGCTTTCGCCAAGCGGGTCGAACTGCGGTTGGCCGAGGTCGCGGGCGTGCTGGAGACCAGCCTGCCCGGCGCCGTCGAGCTGCTGGGCACGTCGCCCGAGCGGTTCTTCGAGCACCTGCGCGAGCCGCTGATGGCGCTGGCCAGGCTGCTCGGTGCCGCCAAGGGCAAGAAGGCCCAGGATGCTGGCTCGCTGCTTGCACAGGCCAAGGACTTCGATGGCTGCTTCGCCGCGCTGTTCACGCTGAAGGCCGAACCGCGCAAGCTCGGTGTCGACCACCCCGACCTGGCCGAGCTTTGCGAAGAGTTGCTGCTCCTGCGCGCTGCCATCCTGCAGCAGCGCGCGGCCGACGAACACGCCG
>CAUJSJ030000116.1:0-33777 GCA_963422775.4 uncultured Roseateles sp. | reverse complement strand
GCGCGCCCTTCTCGGCCAGCAGGATGCGCGCCCGGCGCGGGCTGGGCGCGGTGGCGCAGTCCGTAGAGGGTCATCATGGCGTGGCGACCTTGTCCTGTGTCTGGGTATCGAAGTCGCTGGCCTCGTGGCGCTCGTGCAGCTGGCTGGCCGGCTCGCCCCAGGTGCGGTTGACCTTGCGCCCGCGCTGCACGGCCGGGCGCTGGGCGATCTCGTCGGCCCAGCGGATGACGTGGGTGTACTCGTGCACGGCCAGGAACTCGCCCGCACCGTACAGCTGGCCCTTGGCCAGCGCGCCATACCAGGGCCCAGGCGGCCATGTCGGCGATGCTGTACTCGTCGCCTGCCAGGTAGCGCCGCTCGGCGAGCAACCGGTTCAGCACGTCGAGCTGGCGCTTGACCTCCATCGCATAGCGGTCGATGGGGTATTGCTGCTTGGTCGGCGCGTAGGCGTAGAAGTGGCCGAAGCCGCCGCCCAGAAAGGGCGCACTGCCCATCTGCCAGAACAGCCAGCTCAGCGCCTCGGCGCGCGCCGCGCCACTCTCGGGGAGAAAGGCGCCGCCGAACTTCTCGGACAGGTAGACCAGGATGGCGCCGGACTCGAACACCCGCACCGGCTCGCTTCCGCTGTGGTCCACCAGCGCCGGAATCTTGGAATTCGGATTGGCCGCGACGAAGCCGCTGCCGAACTGCTGGCCCTCGTTGATGCGGATCAGCCAGGCGTCGTATTCGGCGCCCGCGTGGCCCCGGGCCAGCAGTTCCTCCAGCATGACGGTGACCTTGACGCCGTTCGGCGTGGCCAGCGAGTAGAGCTGCAACGGGTGGCGGCCGACCGGCAGCGGCTTGTCGTGCGTGGCGCCGGCCACCGGGCGGTTGATGCTGGCGAACTGGCCGCCGTTGCTCTTGTCCCAGGTCCAGACCTGGGGCGGGGTGTAGTCGCTCATCGGGGCGCCGCGAAGTTGTCAGTCCGGCAACGCTAGCGCAAAAGCCAATTTCCAGTTTCACTTGACGTGACAAGGCCCCGCGTCCGCCGCGCGCGCACCGGTTCAATGGAACTGGCCCGCAGGCAGCGAAACGCAAACCGTTCACGCTCGCGGCAACCTTGCACGCCCTGGGGAAAGGCGACTCCACGGACAATTCCTGCCCATGCGTATCGACTTCATCTCCGACATCGTCTGCCCCTGGTGCGCCATCGGCCTGTACTCGCTGGAGGCCGCTGCAGCCCGCATCCCCGGGCTGACGCTGGACCTGCACTTCCAACCCTTCGAGCTCAATCCCGGCATGGGGCCCGAGGGGCAGGACATCGAGGAGCACCTGGCCGAGAAATACGGCGCCAGCCCGGCCGCACTGGCCGGCACGCGCCAGGCCATCCGCGAGCGCGGCGCGGCGCTGGGCTTCGAGTTCCGCCCCGCCGCGCGCAGCCGCATCTACAACACGCGCGACGCCCACCGCCTGCTGCACTGGGCCGACGAAGCCTTCGGCGGCACCGTGCAGCGCGCGCTGAAGGTCGCGATGCTCCAGGCCTACTTCACCGACGGTCGCGACGTGTCCGACCCCGCCGTGCTGCTGGAACTGGCCGTGGCTGCCGGCCTGCCCGAGGCCGAGGCGCGTGAGCTGCTGGCCGGCCAGCGCTATGCCGAAGAGGTGGCCGCTGCCGAAGGCCAGGTGCATGCCCAGGGCATCCACGCCGTGCCGGCCATCGTCGTCAACCAGCGCCACCTGATCCAGGGCGGCCAGTCGGTCGAGGTCTTCGAGCAACTGCTGCGCCAGGTGATGGCCGAGCCTCTGCCGGCCTGAGCCTGGATCTGCCCGCGCTGCCCCCTCGAAGGCAGCACCGCCGGACCTGAGACAATGGCGCCATCCCTTCGAAGCCCGCCGCTGGCGGGCTTCGCGTTTGTCTGGAGCCTCGTTTCACGTGTTCAAGAATCTCATCACCTACCGCATCGGCGAAGGCTGGGCCACCGATGCCAAGCTGCTCGCCGAACAGCTTGCCAAGGAAACCTTCCTGCCCTGCGCGCCGACGCAACCCCTGGCCGTCGGCTGGGCGCCGCCGCGTGGCATCGAGCATGCGCCCCTCGTCGAAGTCGTCGACGGCCACTGGCTCGCCAAGCTCAAGCGTGAGCAGCGCCTGCTGCCCTCCTCCGTCGTGCAGGAGCGCGTGGACGAGCTGGCCGAGCACATCGAGGCCACCACCGGCCGCAAGCCCGGCAAGAAGGCCAAGAAGGAGTTGAAGGAGCAGGCCGCCCACGAGCTGCTGCCGCGCGCCTTCACCAAGACCTCGGCCACGCAGGTGTGGATCGCCCCCGCGCAGCGCCTGCTGTTCGTCGACGCCGGCTCCAGCAGCCGCGCGGACGAGGTCATCACGCTGCTGATCCAGGCCAGCCCGGGCCTCTCCCTGCAGCTCGTGCAGACGGCCGAAAGCCCCGCCGCCTGCATGGCCGCCTGGCTGCTGGACGGCGTGACGCCCGAGGGCTTCCAGATCGAACGCGAGTGCGAGCTCAAGGGCAGCGATGACGAGAAGCCCGTCGTGCGCTACGCCCGCCACCCGCTGGACATCGACGAGGTGCGCGCCCATCTGACCAGCGGCAAGATGCCCACCCGCCTGGCCCTGAGCTGGAACGAGCGCGTCGCCTTCACGCTGACCGAGGGCCTGGCCATCAAGAAGATCAGCTTCCTGGACCTGGCGTTCGAGGGCCGGGCCGAGGCCAGCGGCGACGAAGCGTTCGACGCCGACCTGGCCCTGGCCACGGGCGAGCTGGGCCGGCTGATCCCGGCGCTCATCGAAGGCCTGGGCGGTGAGCATGACTTCGCCGCCGCAGGCACCACCCCGGTCCCCACGCCGGCTGCGCTGCCCGCGCCGACGGCAGAGGAAGCCCTCAGCGAGTCGCCGCCGTGGTGAACGCAAGGCCGGCGCTCGGTGGCAGATAGCCGCGGGTCGCCAGCTGCCACGGCGCCAGCTCGCGCCGGTTGACCGGGTGGCCGCCAGCAAGCTGGCCGGCTGCCCAGGATGTGTGTGCCCAGGCCCGGTCGGTCAGCGCCCCGCGCCAGGCCGCCAGCACTTGCATCAGCCCCGGCTGCAGCCACACGTCCCAGCATTCATCGCCGGGTGACAGCCGCTTCAGGCCGATGTGCACCGCGTCGGCCAACAGGCGCAGCCGGGCCTCGGCCGAGGCGCTGCCGCAAGCCGGCAACAGGCCGCGCAACAACCGGTTGCGCGACGCGGCGACGCCGGCGTTGAGCGTCAGCAGCCGCTGCACCTGTTGCAGCGCCGTGCGCACCGACGTGGGCGGCAGCGGCGCGCACAGCGGCAGCGCCGGTACGTCCAGCGGCTTCTCCGCGTGGGGGCCGGGCCCAGCATCAGCACGGCCAGGCGCAGCCATTCGATCGGCGCCAGGCCGGACGTCGGCTCGGCGAGCCGGGACAGGGCCCAGACCTCCTCGAAGCTGCGCGTGCCCTTGGCTCGATTGACGCGAGCGCACAGCACACCCAAGTTGGACGCCGCGTAGGCCCCATCGTTGTTGAGCCGGTCCACCGAGGCATCGCTGCCCTTCCGGGTGGCGTGGGTCAGCGGCTCGCGCGTGACCGGGCAGTGGCTGACGTCCAGGCGGCGCAGCAGATCGACGGTCACATCGGGTGCGACGCTTCGGCCGCGAGCCAGCGCGCCCAGGCGCAGTTGCAGCCATTTGCGCGCGAAGCGGTCGTCCCGATGCGGTCGGGTACCAGGCCCTGCGGCCTCGAAGCCCTCGCGCACGGCGAGCGGCCAGTCAGCCTGCAGCGCGATGCGAGTGAGGCGATAGAGATCGTGGCCAAGGCGGCGCCCTGCCTCGACCGGATCGACGCTGTCGATGAAAGTCATCTGAATCCCCGAAAGGCCCACGCGGGCGACGGCGGCGTCGTCCCGGGCGGGCGCGGTGCAATCCCGGTGCGATGTGCTCGCGGCCGGGTCGGCGTCGATGGGGATCAGCGCCGCGGTGGCGGTGGCGTCGGGCCATGGAGGGCGTCAACCCAGGCCGATGCAGGCGCGGGAGGCCAGCGGCCGTTGGCGGCCGTGGCCGGGATGAGCAAGGGCAGCGCATGGACGCCCAACGTCAACGCCGCGCTGCCGACGGCGGCTCCGGCGACCAGGTCGGCCACCGCCGGGTCCGCGCTGCCGACGCTGTGCACGCTGCCGTCCGCCGCGTCATGCCAGTGGCGCTGCAGGCCGTGGTGTTCGTGGCGCGCGCCCATCACGTGGGCATGCACATGTGCTTCAGCACGCAGCGCCTGAACGCGCTGGGCCACACGCTGCACAAGGCGCAGCGCCGGCTGCAGCCAGTCGTCCTGTGCAACGGTCGCAGGCGCGGTGTGCCAGTGCGCCGGCCCGAGCAGCCGCAGGCTGGCACTGGACGCGCCGTACACCGGCTGGGCCAGGATCAGCAGCCAGAGCAGGAAGGCCCGCATGGCCGTCGTCCCGTCAGAACCCCATCTTCAGCGTCACGCGCACGGTGCGCGGCTCGGCGGGGTGGACGTGCTTGTCGGCCACCGGCGCGGCCTCGCCGGGCAACTGCGACTCGTAGAAGTACTCGATGTCGTTGAGCTTGCGGTCCAGCAGGTTGAAGACGTCGACCGTCAGCTCGGCCTTGGCCCACAGTTTGCGGCTGATGCGCAGGTTGGTGGTCAGCGAGGACTTGGAGCGCACGCTGTTGTCCTCGATCAGCGAGCCCGAGCCGAGGTAGCGCCAGTTCAAGCTGGCCGACCACGGGCCGACGTCGCGCACGGTAACGGCGATGGAGCCCACCTTGTCGACCGCGTTCGGGATGCGGTTGCCGGCGGGGTCGAAGTCGGCAAAGCGGGCGCGCGTCCAGGCCAGGTCGGCGTCCAGCAGCAGCCACGGCAGCGGCACGTAGCGGTTGTTCCACTCGATGCCATGGCGCTTGCTGGGCCGGTTGGCCTCGGTGGCACCGGCGTCGCCGACGTAGACCAGCTCGGAATCGAAGTCGAGCTTCCACAACGCGACCGAACTCTGCAGGCCCGGCACCCACTCCGTGCGCGCGCCCAGCTCCATGCCGCGCGCGGCGACGAGACCGGGCACCTTGTCGACGGCGTCGCCCGTCCTGGGGTCGACGCTAGCCGTGGTGCCGCGCGCGTCGTTGCTGTGAAAGCCGCGGCCGGCGTTGAAGAAGAACTCGGTCTTGGCCCACGGGCCGGCGATCAGCGACAGCTTGGGCGAGAACAGGTGGGCCGAGGCGCTGCCGGAGTTGGCCGTGTTGGACAGGCTGTTGACCTTGAAGCGCGCCTGATCCGCCCGCAGGCCGACGACGCTGCGCAGCCAGGGCGCCAGCTCCACCGAGGTCTGGCCGTAGACGCCGAGCTGGGTCTCGCGCACTTCGTCGTCACGTGTCGTTGCGATGATGCGGCGCTCCACCGTGTCGTACAGGCCCACACGGATGCGGTCGTGGCGCAGTTGCAGGCCGATCTCACTCCTGGCCGGCAGGTCGCCCAGGCGGTGCTCGACCGCGTGGCTGGCGCTGGCGCCGTAGACGCTGCGCCTGTCCTGCTGCGAGAACTGGTCGCCCTCAATGGGCCGCTCCAGCGCGTAAGTGAAGTTGGAGAAGAGCTTGAGCCGGTAGTTCATCGCATAGGCCGCGACACGCGTAGCCTCGGCACCGGTGTCGCGATGCCATTCGCCGGAGAGGCTGCTGCGCTGGGTATCGCCGCCGTCGCTGGCGTCCACGGCGTCGAAGCGGCCGAAGGGTCGACCGTTCAAGCTGCCGGCGTCGATCAGGCGCTGGGGCACCTGGTCGGTCGAGTTCCACCGGGCGTCGTAGCCCATCAGGCTGGCGCTCCAGCCCTGCGCGCGCGTACCGCCGGACAGTGTCAGCACCCCGTTGCTCTTGCGCAGGTGTTCGGGCAGCTTCCACGGGCCGTCGTTGTGCTGCACCTCGACGGCACCCAGCAGGTTCACGCCACCACCCAAGGCCGTGGAGCCTGCGCCGACGAAGCGCTGGAACTGGCGCTGGCCGAGTGTGAGCGCGGCGAAATTCTCGTCCAGCGTGTTGCGGTAGGCGATGTCGGCCGAGCCGGCGGCGGAGAAGTCGCCGGTCTTGGCGAAGTACGGGCCCTTGCGGTACTCGATGCGGTCGACGAGTTCGGGGATCAGGAAGTTCAGGTCCGAATAGCCCTGGCCATGGCCATGCGTGGGCATGTTGACGGGCAGGCCGTTGACAGTGGTGGCGAAGTCGGTGCCGTGGTCGAGGTTGAAGCCGCGCAGGAAGTATTGGTTGGCCTTGCCGTCGCCGGAGTGCTGCGTGACGATGACGCCAGGCACGAACTCCAGCACCTCGCCCGGGCGCAACGCGGGGCGGCTCTTCAGCAGCTCGGCGCGGATGGTGCCCTGCGAGGCGGCGTCGGCGCTGCCGATGGCGTTGTCGTAGTGGCGGCCGCTGACCTCGACTTTCTCCAGCACGGCGGTCGCGACGAGGACGGGCGCATCGGCCTGGGCATGGGCGGTGGAAACGGCGAGCAGGCTGGCGGCAGCCAGCAGCGTCAAACGATGCTTAGACATTGGAATCTCGGTGATACGCGGACCTGCGGGCATGCGCACGCACCACCCGTCGAGCAGGACGGGCGGGGGACAGGGGCGTTCGGAAGGCGCAGGCGCGCCTGTGGCGTTCAGCCGCGCGGCGGCGTCAGCGGCGGCGCGACAACGCGGTCACGCCAGTCCAGCCCTACCTCGCGGGGGCGATCGGCGCCCTCGCCGGCCGGCAGCGCCAGTCCAACGGGAAGCCAGGCCAGGAAGGCCGTCACACCGCCTTGCGCGGCGTCGTCAGCCGCGTCACCGACGTCCAGCACATCGGCCGTGTCTGACGAATGCTTGTGATACACGCCGCCATGCTCGTGCAACCCGGCGGTAGGCCCTTTGCTGGCCAGCCAGCCGAGCTGGGGGCCCTGGAGCCGGGGGTCCTGGGCGGCGTGCAGATGATCCAGCGCGGCCCGCAGCGGCTGCGTCAGGCCGGAAAGCACGGAATGGTCGACGGACGCCGACGCTGCGGCGCCCGTGTGCATGTGCCGATGGCCCTGAAGACCGGCCACCAGCTGCACCACGCCCTGCAGCGGCAGCACGACGAGCAACAGCACCAGGACGGCGGCGCGGGTTCGATGCAGCAGCGAAGACAGGATGGGAGGCACGGGTGGGGTGTTGCGCAGAGCAGGTCGGAAGCAAGCCGGGCGAGGCATCTTCGGTCGCCGGCATTGCCTGCGTATGACACTCGCCTGCCTGTTCTTACGCAAACCCGAGGCAGCCGGATTCGCGCCCCCCCTAGGAGGCTGTCGGGCTTTGGGCCGGGCGCGCACCCAGCCCAAAGCCCGACAGCCTCCCAGGTTCACCAGCTCGTGAAGGGCTTCACCGCCAGGTTGGCGTTGACGTAGCGGCCGTCACCAGTCACCTCGGCGCCCACCCAGTCGGGCCGGGCAAAGACCTGGCCCTCGTCGACCAGCTCGATCTCGGCGACCACCAGGCCGGCATTGGCGCCCAAGAATTCGTCGATCTCCCAGGTCATGCCCTCGAAGACACAGAGGTGGCGGATCTTCTCGACGACCGGGCCATCGCACATCGCGAGCAGCGCTTGCGCGTCGGCCAGCGGCACCTCGTACTCGAACTCGGCGCGCGTGGCGCCGCGGGTGGCACCCTTGATGGTCAGGAAGGCGCGCGCTCCGGCGATGCGCACACGCACCGTGCGCGCCGGGTCGCGGCTCAGATATCCCTGGCTGAAGCGCGTCTGCGCCGATGCCGGCTGGCGCCAGCCCTCGCCGCTGACGAGGAATTTGCGTTCGATCTCAATGCCCATCTTCGGCAGCCTCCACGCGCGCCGCGGCCTCGCGCAGCTTGTCCTTCTTGCTCTTGCGCGTCGCGCTCTTGATGCCGCCCGCCGCCTGGGCTTCGGTCGCCACCGCTTGCGGCTCAAAGCCGGCGAGGCGCTCGCGCGGCACGCGCTGGCCCTGGCGCTTCTCGATGAGGCGGAAATGGCTCTCGGCGTTCTCGGGGCTGTCGGCGCAGATGAAGCTGAGCGCCACGCCGGTGGCGCCGGCGCGGCCGGTACGGCCGATGCGGTGGGTGTAGTCGGCGGCAGAGCGCGGCGGCTCGTAGTTGACGACGGCGTCCAGCGCGTCGACGTGCAGGCCGCGCGCGGCGACGTCGGTGGCCACGAGCACCTTGACGCTGCCGGCCTTCAACGCAGCCAGCACCTCGCTGCGCGCACCCTGGCTCAGCTCGCCGTGCAGCACACCGGCCTTGAAGCCATGGGCAAAGAGCTTGTCCGACACCAGCTCGGCCGTGTAGCGGCTGGCCACGAACACCAGGGTTCGCTCCCAGGCCTCGTCCTTCAGCAACTGCCTCAGCGCGGGCAGGCGCTGGGCGCGGTCGAGCTGGAAGGTGCGCTGCGTGATCTGCGGCGGCGCTTCCTGGATGTCGATGCGCACCGGCTCGCGCAGCAGTTGCTCGGCCAGGCCCTGCACGGCCGGCGGGCAGGTGGCGGAGAACAGCAGCGTCTGCCGCCTGGCCGGCACCTGCGCGAGCACGCGCTGCAGCTCCTCGGCAAAGCCGGCGGCGAGCAGGCGGTCGGCCTCGTCGAGCACCAGGCATTCGACGCCGGCCAGCGTCAGGCCGTTGTGGTCCAGCAGGTCCAGCAACCGGCCCGGCGTGGCGACCATGACGTCGCAGCCGCCGCGCAGCGCCATCAGCTGCGGGTTGATGGACACGCCGCCGAAGGCCAGCGCGATCTTGGGGCGGTGCAGCAACAGGGCCGCCAGCTCGCGCAGCACCTGGGCCGTCTGCGCAGCCAGCTCGCGTGTCGGCGCGAGCACCAGCGCGCGAGGCCCCGGGCGCGGCGGCGCGGCGACGAGGCGCTGCAGCAGCGGCAGCGCAAAGGCCGCGGTCTTGCCCGAGCCGGTCTGGGCGAGAGCCAGCACGTCGCGGCCGGCAAGGATGGGAAGCAGCGCGGCCGACTGCACGGCAGTGGGCGCGTGGTAGCCCTGTTCGCGCACGGCGCGCAGCAGGGCGGGCGAGAGGCCCAGGGAAGCGAAAGACATGCACGATTGTCGCGACTTGCGGGACAGACTGATCAAGCGAAGCGAGTGGCTCTGTCCCCAACTGACTAAAAAAGCGGCTGCTGGTCGCCCGCGAGCTGGCCGACGGCGCGCGCCTCGATGAGCAGCATGCGGCGCTTGGTCTCGACGCCGCCAGGCGCCGAAAAGCCCGTCGGCTCGCCACCAGCGCCCATCACGCGGTGGCAGGGCACGATAGGCGGGAACGGGTTGTCGCCTTCGGCCCGGCCCACCGCACGGGCGGCGCCGGGCTGGCCGAGGGCCGCGGCGATCTCGCCATAGGTGCGGGTCTGGCCGGGCGGGATGGCGCGGGTCAGCGCGTGCACCTGGCGGCGGAATTCGGGGATGCCGCGCTCGTCGAGCGAGATATCTGTCAGGTCGCGCACTTCGCCGGCCAGCAGCGCACGGATGCCGGCGACGGCGCGGCCGATTTCGGCTGGCAATTCATCCGTCAACTGGGCGCTCGGGTGGCGCCGCGCCAGGCGCGCGGGGCTGGCATCGGGCAGCAGCGACGCGACGATGCCGCGCTCGCTCCAGACGACACCGCAGCGGCCCAGCGCCGTGTCGAAGCTGTGGCTCCACAGAGGCTCGTCCGGCGGCAGCACCGGGCCGATGTCTTCAGCGGCGCGCGGCCGCCCGGAGCCGCTGAGCGCCCCCTCGGGGGGCAGCTCGCGCAGTGAGCGTGGGGGCTGGCTCATCTTTGTCGACAAAATCGCTCACGTTGTTCGGGCGGGGCTTGCAGCAGGGTCTTGAAATAGTAGCCAAGCATGCCATTGACGCGGGCCCGGCCGGCGTCGTTCAGCCAGTTGTCGACGCGTGAGCGCCAGACGGCGGCGCAGGCGGCCGGGTGCAGGCCCTGGTCGGCGCAATCCAGCAGCGCCTCGAAGCCGCCGCGCCAGCGCTCGAAGTCGGCGCGGCTCATGACCGGGCCGTGGCCGGGCACGAGGCGCGTGAAGGGCTGCGCGGCGATGCGCCCGAGTGCCTCGCGCCAGGCGGGCGGGCAGGCGGTGTCCAGGAAGGGCACGGGCAGCGTGACGAGGTCGCCCGCGGCGAGCGTGCCGCTGGCGGTGTCCAGTACCCACAGGTCACCGCCACTCACGGCCGTCTCGACACCGATCTGCAAGCGCCGGCCGGCGAGGGCCTGGGCCGTAGCCGCGTCGATCTCATGATCGGGACGCAACGCCTTGGCCTGTTCGAGCAGGTCGAGGTCGACGCGCATGACGGCGGCCTGCTCGGAAGGCGCGGTCGGAATGGCTTCGACGAGCTGGTAGCGGTAGCGATCCAGCCAGCCATCGGGCGCCAGTGCCTTGCCGACGGCGCGCGAGGCCCAGACCTCGACGCCCGGCCTTTGCGAGCGCAGCCAGGCATTGCCGCCCAGGTGGTCCAGATGCCAATGCGTGTTCAGCACCGCACGCACCTCGCCACCCGCTGCGGCGAGCGCGGCCTCGGTGTGGGCACGGTGGCGGCCGCTGTCGATCAGCAGCCAGCCGTTGTCCTCGCCCTTCAGCAGCAGGGTGTTGCCGTCGGGCTGACGACCAGCCTCGAAGCCGCCGTGCACGAGCACGACACCGGGGGCCAGCGTCTGCTGGGCCTGCGTGGCGCCGCAGAGGAGCGCGAGGCTGATGAGCAGGAAGCGCATCGGCCGATGCTCGCGCCGCGCGGGCGTTCAGCCAGTGGTCATGCCCAGTCGTTATGCAGGAGCGAGCTGGCCCGACAGGCGCGCGGCCGTGGCCTGCGCTGCGACGTCGCGCGGCGGCAGCGTCTTGAGGCGGTGGTCACTCCACACCTGGCGCCAGCGGCGCGCACCGGGCGTGCCATTCCACAGCCCGAGCGCATGGCGCATCGCATGCGACCAGGAGCGGCCTGCCGCGTGCACGCGGTCCAGGTAGTCCAGCCAGGCTTCCTCAACATCCTCGCGCGACGCGGCCGGGTCGGGTGCGCCGAAGAAGCGCGAGTCCCACTGTGCCATGCGCCAGGGCTCGTGATAGGCCTCGCGGCCGACCATGACGCCGTCCAGCACGGCCAGCTGCGCGGCAATCTCGTCCGGCGCCTTCAGCCCGCCGTTGACGGCGATGGTGAGCTGTGGGAACTCACGCTTGAGCTGGGCGACGAGTTCATAGCGCAGCGGCGGGATCTCGCGGTTCTCCTTCGGCGAAAGCCCCTGCAGCCAGGCATTGCGGGCATGCACGATGAAGACCTCGCAGCCGGCCGCGGCGACAGTCCCGACGAAGTCGCGCACGAAGTCATAGCTCTCGATCCTGTCGATGCCGATGCGGTGCTTGACGGTGACGGGCAGCGCGGTCGCGTCGCGCATGGCCTTCACGCAGTCCGCCACCAACTGGGGCTCGGCCATCAGGCAGGCGCCGAAGGCCCCTTTTTGCACTCGCTCGCTGGGGCAGCCGCAGTTCAGGTTGACCTCGTCATAGCCCCAGCGCTCGGCCAGCTTCGCGCAGGCCGCCAGGTCCGCGGGTTCGCTGCCGCCGAGCTGCAGCGCAACCGGATGCTCCTCGGCGTTGAAATCCAGGTGCCGAGGCTGGTCGCCGTGCAGCAGCGCGCCGGTCGTCACCATCTCGGTGTACAGCAGCGTCTGGCGCGTGATGAGCCGGTGGAAATAGCGGCAGTGGCGGTCGGTCCAGTCCATCATGGGCGCGACGGACAGGCGCCAGGGGGAATAGTCGGGGGAACTCACCCCGGGATTATCGAGGACCGCAAACAACAAAGCCCGCGCCGGGGTGGCGCGGGCTTGGACGGGGGTGAGCTTTCCCGAGGATCAGCGGGCTCGACGGCGCATGGCCCCCACACCGGCCAGCGCGCCCAGCACCAGGGCCAGGCTGGCAGGCTCGGGCACGGTGCCGGGTGCCGCGCTGTACTCGATCAGATAGCCATTGATCTGCCCGGAGTTGGTACCCGGGCCGCCATGGTCGTTCCAGCCCATGACGGCACCAAAGTTGGTCTGCAGATAGTTCTCGCCGCTGCAGCAGTTGTTCGGCTCACCAGGATTCCAGTTGGTGTAGGTCAGAGCTTGGCCGGTCTCGGGGCCATCACGCCAGGTGAACGTGCCCTCGTGGCCATCGTCCGATGCCCCCAGCCAAGCCAGCACGCCGCCAGCGACGGTGACGGAGGCAAAACGGTTTTCAGCGGCAGTGGTGACCGTGGCCAAGTAGCCGGTCATGCCGTTGAAGCTCGATGCCTGCGCCGCGGCGAACGCGTCAGCCCAGGTCACTGCGTTGCCGACGAATTCGTAGTAATGGCCGTTGCCGCCCGAGCCGGCGTCCCACAGCACGGGAGCGGCGATGGCGGCTTGGCCGATCAGGCCGGCGGCCAGCAGAGCAGTCTTGAGCGCGTTGCGCATGGATGTCTCCGTCGTGAACATGAATTCGCTCGGAGTGTCTGGAGCAGCTTAGCGCCGGCCAACCCCCGATCCAGGGGGCGACAGCTTCAGCTCAGGTCGCGCAACGGATGCTCGGCCGCGGGCCAGGGGCTGACGAAGAAGGCCGCCACCTCGGCAGCGTCCACATCGGCGACGGCCGCGGGTGCCCACCGCGGCGCATGGTCCTTGTCGACAGCCAGCGCGCGGATGCCTTCCACAGTCTCGCTGCGGGCCGCGCCGCGCAGGTGGAAGGCGTGATGCACGAGATCGCGCTCCAGCCGCAGGTCGTCGGCCAGGCTGAGCTTGCGGCCGCGGCGCACCAGTTCCAGCGTGACGGCCAGCATGGTCGGCGAGCGCTGCAGCAGGATGCCGCGGGTCTGGCGCGCCCAGTCGTCGTCGGCCGCGGCCAGGGAGTCCAGGATGCCGTCCAAGGTCGGTTCGCCGAAGTGGCGGTCGATACGCTCGGCGGCGGCCTTGGGGTCGGCGGCGGGCGCAAGGTCGGCGCGCTCCATGACGGTGGCGACGACATGCTCGGCGCTGGGCTGAGGGCTGGCCCTGAGGGCATCGACAAGGTCGGCCCACTGCGATGCCGGCACGTAGACGTCGCCCAGCCCCCACTCGATGGCGTCGCCGGCAGCGATGGCCTGGCCGGTCAGCGCCAGCCATTCGCCAACGTGGCCGGGGCACTGGGCGAGAAAGTAGCCGCCGCCAACGTCGGGGAAGAGTCCGATGCCGGTCTCGGGCATCGCGAGCTTGGAGCGCTCTGACAGCACGCGCAGCTTGGCGCCCTGGCTGATGCCCATGCCGCCACCCATGACGATGCCATCCATCAGCGCGATATAGGGCTTGGGGTAGTGGTGGATCAGGTGGTTGAGGCGGTATTCCTCGGTGAAGAAATCTTCCAGCGCCGGGTCGCCTGCGTGGGCGGCCTGGTGGAAGAAGCGGATGTCGCCACCGGCGCAGAAGGCCGGCGCCTTGCCCTCGCGGCCGGCGCCCAGCACGGCCACGGCCTGGATCTGCGGCAGCGCGGCCCAGTGGCGCAGCAGCGCCGTCATGTCGCGGATCATGGCCAGCGACAGCGCGTTCAGCGCCTGCGGGCGGTTCAGCGTGATGAGGCCGAGGCAGCCGTTGACCTCGGCCAGGATCTGGCCATCTGCACCTAGGGGCGGGATCAGGTCGTTCATGCGTTCTTCAGGACGGATTTGACGGAGGGAGGGGCGAGGGCTTCGTTGGCCACCAGCGCGGCGAGCACGAGGCTACCGCCGATCAGGGCCGCGCTGCCTGGGTGTTCGCCCGCAAAAGCCCAGGCCCACAGCACGCCGAGCAAGGTTTCTGCCTGGCCGAGCAGGGCCAGTTCGTGGCCGGGCAGCTCGCGCGCCAGGCGTACGGCAAGCAGGCAGGGCACGGCGAGCTGGAAGACGCCCAGGCCGGCCAGCAGGGTCAGGTCATGCGAGCCGGCCTGCAGCGGCCAGGCCAGCGGCAGCGTGGCGGCCATTGAGACCAGCGCTCCGATCAACACGGCGGGCAGCATGTCGGCGCCATCGCCCTGCCCCACCTTCTGCAGCAGGCACCAGTTGGACGCCGCAGCGAGCGGCACGCCCAGCGCAACGAAGACACCCAGCAACGGCCCGCCGAGCTGGCCGCCGAACATCCATGCGATGCCCGCACCCGCTACACCGATGGCCCACCAGGTGCGCGCCGGAACCGGCTGGTGAAGGAAGACGCGAGCGAAGACGGCCGTGAACAGCGGCGACAGGGACATCGTGACCAGCACATTGGCCACCGTCGTCAGCGACAGCGCCACCATGAAGGCCGTGAACATGACGGCCCAGCAGACACCGGACGCCCAGACGGCGCCGCCTCGCATCGCACCCAGCAGCGTCCTGCCCCGCATCACGCCAAGGATGAGCACCAGCGCCACCGCATTGAAGCTGCTGCGCCAGAACGTGATCTCGAAGCCCCGCGCCACGTCCAGATGCCGCGTGACCACGCCCGCCGAACTCCACATCAGCGTGACCAGCAGCATCAATAACACGGCGGATCGGTGGCTCATAGCAGAGCGCCCCTTTCGGGGCGCGGGCAATCAACTGACGAGAGCCCCCTTCTGGAGGGGGACTGGGGGGAGCTCAAGGCGCCGCGCCAGCGAGTGGCTCGCGCTCAAGCGCGAGACGCTCGCTTGCGCTCGTTCTCGGAAAGGTGACGCTTGCGCAGACGGACGCTCTTCGGCGTGATCTCCACCAGCTCGTCGTCCTCGATGAACTCCACGCCGTACTCCAGCGTCAGGTCGATGGGCGGCGTGACCTTGATCGCGTCTTCCTTGCCGGAGACGCGGAAGTTGGTCAGCTGCTTGGTACGTGTCGCGTTGACGACGAGGTCGTTGTCGCGGCTGTGGATGCCGACGATCATGCCTTCGTACACAGGGTCGTTGGGCTTGACGAACATGCGGCCGCGGTCGTCCAGCTTGCCCAGCGCATAGGTGAAGATTTCGCCGGCGTCCATCGAGATCAGCACGCCGTTCTTGCGGCTGGCGATGTCGCCCTTGTGGGCCTCGTAGCCGTCGAAGATGTTGCTGATCAGGCCGGAGCCACGGGTCAGGTTCAGGAACTCGTTCGTGAAGCCGATCAGGCCTCGCGCCGGGATGCGGTACTCCAGGCGCACGCGACCACGGCCGTCCGGCTCCATGTTGACCAGTTCGCCCTTGCGCTCGCCCAGCGCCTGCATGACGCCGCCCTGGTGCTGCTCTTCGACGTCGGCTGTCACCAGCTCGATCGGCTCGTGCTTCTCGCCGTCGACGGTGCGGAACACGACGCGCGGCTTGGAAACTGCCAGCTCGTAGCCTTCGCGGCGCATGTTTTCCAGCAGGATGGTCAGGTGCAGTTCGCCCCGGCCCATCACTTCGAAGATGCCGTCTTCGTCGGTTTCCGAGACGCGCAGCGCCACGTTGCTCTGCAGTTCCTTCTGCAGGCGGTCCCAGATCTGGCGGCTGGTGACGTACTTGCCTTCGCGGCCGGCCAGCGGGCTGGTGTTGACGCAGAAGTTCATCGTCAGCGTCGGCTCGTCGACCTTGAGCATCGGCAGCGGCGCCGGGTCGGTCAGGCTGGTGACGGTCACGCCGATGCTGATGTCGTCGATGCCGTTGATCAGCACGATGTCGCCCGGGCCGGCTTCGGTGGTCTGGACGCGGTCCAGGCCCTGGAAGGTCAGCACGTTGTTGACGCGGCCCTTGTAGGTCTTGCCGTCCGGGCCTTCCATGACGGCCACGTCCATGCCGGGCTTGATCGTGCCCTGGCTGATGCGGCCCACGCCGATGCGGCCGACGAAGGTGGAGTAGTCCAGCGCCGAGATCTGCAACTGCAGCGGGGCGGCGGGGTCACCCTTCTGGGCCGGCACGTGGTTCAGGATGGTGTTGAAAAGGGCCGACATGTCGGGGCCCCACTGCTCACCGGGCGCGCCTTCGGTCAGCGACGTCCAGCCGTTGATGCCGGAGGCGTAGACGACCGGGAAGTCGAGCTGCTCGTCGTTGGCGCCGAGCTTGTCGAACAGGTCGAAGGCGGCGTTGATGACGGCGTCGGGCTTGGCGCCGGGCTTGTCGACCTTGTTGACCACGACGATGGGCTTGAGGCCCAGGGCCAGCGCCTTCTTGGTCACGAAGCGCGTCTGCGGCATCGGGCCTTCCTGCGCGTCGATCAGCAGCACGACGCCGTCCACCATGGACAGCGCACGTTCGACTTCACCGCCGAAGTCCGCGTGGCCCGGGGTGTCGACGATGTTGATGTGCGTGCCTTCCCAGCTGACCGCGCAGTTCTTGGCCAGGATGGTGATGCCGCGTTCGCGTTCGATGGCATTGCTGTCCATGACGGTGTCGACGACCTTCTCGTGCTCGGCGAAGGTGCCGCTCTGGCGCAGGAGCTGGTCAACCATGGTGGTTTTGCCGTGGTCGACGTGGGCAATGATGGCGATGTTGCGAATCGGGGTGGTCATGGTGATGCTTAGAAAGAAACCGGGTCAGGCGGAAAGCAGAGCCTGGACCTCCGGCGGGGTCAACAGGCGGTCGGCGATCAGTTCGCCAGAAGTGATGTGGGCGCTGCCGAGAAAGGCACGCGATTCGGGGCCGTAGACGCGCACGCGCGGCGCGTCGAGCGCGGTCACTCGGCGGCGCAGGCCCGACAGGAAGCGGGCGGCCTCGACTGCGTCCAGGCGCAGTTCGGGGGCTTCTGCCAGCAGGCGGTCGGGCGAGGTCAGCAACGCAACACGTTGGTCTTCGGGCAGAGCTTCCAGCTGGCTCAGCGTGATGCTGCCGTCCAGCGTCAGGCCGCCCGAAGCCGTGCGGCGCAACGCAGCCAGCGACGCGCCACAGCCGAGGGCCGAGCCGATGTCTTCGGCCAGCGTGCGGATGTAGGTGCCTTTGGTGCAACGGACGTCGAGGGTCACGGTGCCAGCCTGCACGCTGACGATGTCGATGGCATGAATCGTCACGCGACGGCTCTTGCGCTCGATTTCGATGCCGGCGCGCGCGTATTCGTACAGCGCCTTGCCTTCGTGCTTCAGCGCCGAATACATCGGCGGCATCTGGTCGATCTCGCCAGTGAAGGCGGTGCAGGCGGCGGCGATCTGCTCTGGCGTGATGCCGTCGGCATCGCGGCGCTCCAGCACTTCGCCTTCGGCGTCGCCGGTCGTCGTGCGCACGCCCAGGGCCAGCGTGGCGAGATAGCGCTTGTCGGCGTCCAGGCTGACCTGGCTGAACTTGGTGGCGGCGCCGAAGCACAGCGGCAGCAGGCCGGTGGCCAGTGGGTCCAGCGTGCCGGTGTGGCCGGCCTTCTCGGCACGCAACAGCCACTTGGCTTTCTGCAACGCGTCGTTGCTCGACAAGCCCAGCGGCTTGTCGAGCAACAACACGCCATGCAGCGCGCGGCGTTGGACGCGCACGCGAGGCGGGCGGCTTTGGCTGCGGGCGCGGGCTGCAGCGCCCGCGACGACTGCGTCAGTCATTCGGTTCCTCGTCCTCCAACGCGCGCGTCGCGTTGGCCCTGTTGATCAACGCGCTCATCTCGGCGGCACGCTCGATGGTGCGGTCGAACTGGAAGTGCAGCGTCGGCACCGTGTGGATCTGCAGGCGCTTGAACAGGCCGTTGCGCAAGAAGCCCGCGGCCTCGTTCAGCGCTTCCTGCGTTTCCGCGGGGTCGCCGATCAACACCGAAAAGAACACCTTGGCGTGCGCGTAGTCCGGGGTGACCTCGATCGCATTGATAGTTGCCATGCCGATGCGCGGATCCTTGAGCTCGCGGATCAGCTCCGCCAGATCGCGCTGGATCTGGTCGGCGACGCGGAAGGCTCGGTTGGGGATGGCGCGTTTGTGTCTCATGGCAGGTTTCCTGAAAGAACAAACCCCGCCCCGAGGGGCGGGGTTAACCCTCGAGGCTGAAGTTCAGAGCGTGCGGGCCACTTCCTTGATCTCGAAGAATTCGAGCTGATCACCTTCTTTGATGTCGCTGTAGTTCTTGAGCTTGATACCGCACTCGAAGCCTTCCTTGACTTCGCGAACGTCGTCTTTCTCGCGGCGCACCGAGTCCACCTCGCCCGTGTAGACAACGGTGTTCTCGCGCAGCAGTCGGAAGCGGGCGCCACGGCGGACCAGGCCGCTGGTGACCATCGAGCCGGCCACCGTGCCGATCTTGGAGGCAACGAACACGACGCGGATCTCGGCCGTACCCAGCGCTTCCTCGCGCTGCTCAGGCGCCAGCATGCCGGACATCGCCTTGGTCACGTCATCCACAGCGTCGTAAATGATGCTGTAGTAACGCAGATCGACGGCATTGCCCTCGGCCAGCTTGCGCGCGCCGGCATCGGCCCGCACGTTGAAGCCGATGATGACGGCCTTGGACGCGATGGCGAGGTTGATGTCGCTCTCGCTGATGCCGCCAACCGCCGCGTGGACGATCTGCACCTTGACTTCGGCGTTGCTGAGCTTGAGCAGCGAAGCGGCCAGCGCTTCCTGCGAGCCCTGCACGTCGCTCTTGATGATCAGCGGCAGCGTCTGCACGTCGCCGGCGCCCATCTCGCCGAACATGTTCTCCAGCTTGGCGGCCTGCTGCTTGGCCAGCTTCACGTCGCGGTACTTGCCCGAACGGAAGGTGGCCACTTCGCGGGCACGGCGCTCGTCGCCCAGCACCATGAACTCGTCGCCGGCTTGCGGCACTTCGGTCAGGCCCTGGATCTCGACCGGGATGGACGGACCAGCCTCGGTGCAGGCCTTGCCGTCTTCGTCCAGCATGGCGCGCACGCGGCCGAAGGTGGAACCGGCCAGCACGACGTCGCCGCGCTTGAGCGTGCCGCTCTGCACCAGCACCGTCGCCACCGGGCCGCGGCCCTTGTCCAGCTTGGCTTCGATGACGATGCCCTTGGCCATCGAATCGATCGGCGCCTTCAGCTCCAGCACTTCGGCCTGCAGCAGCACTTGCTCCAGCAGTTCGTCGATGCCTTGGCCGGTCTTGGACGACACGCCGATGAAGGGTGCCTCACCGCCGAATTCTTCCGGCACGACCTGTTCTGCCACGAGCTCGCTCTTCACGCGCTCGACGTTGGCATCGGGCTTGTCGATCTTGGTCATCGCAACCACGATCGGCACGCCAGCGGCCTTCGCGTGGTGGATGGCTTCCTTGGTCTGCGGCATGACGCCGTCATCGGCCGCGCAAACCAGGATGACGATGTCCGTCGCCTTGGCGCCGCGAGCCCGCATGGCCGTAAACGCCGCGTGGCCCGGGGTGTCCAGGAAGGTGATCATGCCGCGCGGCGTCTCGACGTGATAAGCGCCGATGTGCTGCGTGATGCCGCCTGCTTCACCGGCGGCCACACGGGCACGGCGGATGTAGTCCAGCAGCGAGGTCTTGCCGTGGTCGACGTGACCCATGACGGTGACCACCGGTGCGCGCGAAACCGACTCGTGCTGCTGCTCGGCGGTGCCCTCTTCTTCGAGGAAGGCGTCGGGGTCGTCCAGCTTGGCGGGGAAGGCCTTGTGGCCCATTTCCTCGACCAGGATCATGGCCGTCTCTTGGTCCAGCTGCTGGTTGATCGTGACCATCTGGCCCAGCTTCATCAGCTGCTTGATGACCTCGGCGGCCTTGACCGACATCTTGTGCGCCAGATCTGCCACCGAGATGGTTTCCGGCACGTGCACTTCCTGGATCTGCATCTCTGCAGGTGCCTGGAAGTTGCCTTGACCCGCATTGCCACCGCGGTCGTTGCCGCCGCGGCGGCCACCGGCACCACCACGCGCCGGAGCGCGCCAGTTGCCGCCGCCACCCGGGCGGTTGGCGCCGGCGGGGCCGGCACCGATGGTCTTGAGGCCACGCTTCTTGGCGGCGTCATCGGCCCAGCTGGACGACAGCTTCTCGGACTTGACCGACTTCTTGTCGCCCGGCTTGGCCGCAGCGCTGCCCGGGGCAGCCGGTGCGCCAGGCGCGCCGACCTTCTTGTGGATGGTGCCCTTGATGCCCGCAGCCGGTTCGGCCGGCTTGGGTTCTTCCTTCTTGGCCGCGACCATCACCTTCTTGGGCGCGTTCATCATCGCGCGGATGGCAGCAGCCTCGGACTCGGCGGCCTTGCGGCGGCGGGCCAGATCGTCCTGCTTGTTCTTCTCTTCGGCAGCGGCATCGACGGCCTTGACCACGCGCAACGCGGGCTTGGGCGGCTCGACCGGCGCAGCCCCCACCACGGGGGCGGGTGCTTCCACCGGCGCGGCAGCGACAGGTTCCGGCGCAGGCGCCTCGACCGGTGCCGACTTGCCGCGGCGGCTCGCTGCTGCCTTGTTGATCGCAGCAGCCTCGGCAGACGCGGCCGCAGAGCTGCGCTGACGGGCTTCGGCAACCGCCTCAGGCTTGGCGGCTTCGGCGGCAGCCTGCGCGGCGGCCTGTGCAGCCGCAGCGGCGGCAGCTTCGGCGGCGGCAGCTTCCGCGGCGCGGCGCGCCTCGGCGGCTTCCCGCGCGGCGCGTTCAGCGTCCTCGCGAGCCTTCACCTTGGCGGCGAGTTCCTCTTCCTGGGCGCGCAACGCGGTGGCCTGGGCCTGGGCTTCTTCCTCTCGGCGCACCAGGTCGGCCTCGTCGGGGCCTGCAGAGGCCTCGTCGTCGCGCTTGACGAAGGTGCGGGTCTTCTTGACCTGGACCTGGATCGTGCGCGCCTTGCCGCTGGCATCGGCCTGCTTGATCTCGGTGGTCGACTTCTTGACGAGCGTGATCTTCTTGCGATCGGCACCGGCAGTGCCGTGGGAAGAGCGCAGGTGGTCGAGCAGGCGTTCCTTGTCGCTCTCGCTCAGCGAGTCGTCGACGGAAGACTTCTTGACGCCCGCGGCATGCAGCTGCTCCAGCAGCGTGCCCGCCGGCTTGCTCAGCTCAGCGGCGAATTGGGCGACGGTAGTCACGGCCATGTGGGGATCCTTCAAATTACTTTCGGTGCGGCGCGGCGTGTGTCGATCAGGCAGTGAACCAGTGTTCACGCGCCTTCATGATCAGCGCGCGCGCAGCGGCCTCGTCTTGTGCAGTCAGCTCGACCAGTTCGTCCACGGCCAGGTCGGCGAGGTCGTCACGGGTGTTGATGCCGCCTTCGGCCAGCTTGCTCAACAGTTCGGGCGTCACGCCTTCAAGATCGCGCAGATCCTGCGAAACCTCCTCGACCTTCTCTTCCTTGGCGATTTCCATCGTCAGCAACGCATCCTTGGCGCGCGTGCGCAGCTCGTTGACCGTGTCCTCGTCGAAGGCCTCGATCTCCAGCATTTCCTGCATGGGCACGTAGGCGACTTCTTCCAGGCTGGTGAAGCCTTCGGCGATCAGGATGTCGGCGACTTCGGCGTCGACGTCGAGCTTCTCGACGAACAGCTTGCGAACGCTCTCGGCCTCGACCTCGTGCTTGGCGGCCGATTCCTCGGCCGACATGATGTTGATGCGCCAGCCGGTCAGCTCGGACGCCAGGCGCACGTTCTGGCCACCACGGCCGATGGCGATGGCGAGGTTTTCCTCGTCGACGACAACGTCCATCGCGTGGCGCTCTTCATCGACGACAATGCTCTGGACATTGGCCGGGGCCAGCGCGCCGATGACGAACTGGGCCGGGTCTTCGCTCCACAGGACGATGTCGACGCGCTCGCCGGCCAGCTCGGTCGTCACGCCGTTGACGCGCGAACCGCGCACGCCGACGCAGGTGCCGATGGGGTCGACACGACGGTCATGGCTGACGACGGCAATCTTGGCGCGCGAACCGCTGTCACGGGCGCAGCTCTCGATCTCCAGCAGGCCCTGCTCGATTTCCGGCACTTCCTGCGCGAAGAGTTCCTTCATGAACTCAGGGCTGGAGCGCGACAGCATGATCTGCGGGCCGCGCTGCGTCGGGTCCACGCCAAGGATGACGGCGCGCACGCGGTCACCGGTGCGAAGGTTCTCTTTCGAGATCATCTCGCTGCGCTTGAGTCGCCCTTCGACGCGGCCGCTCTCGACAATGATGTCGCCCTTGTCCAGGCGCTTCACGGTGCCGACGAAGATGCGTTCGCCGCGCGACATGAAGTCGTTCAGCAACTGCTCGCGCTCGGCGTCGCGGATCTTCTGCAGGATGACCTGCTTGGCAGCCTGGGCGCCGATGCGGCCGATGGGCACGGACTCGACCGGCTCCTCGATGTGGTCGTCCACCTCGATGTCGGAGATCTGCTCCTGCGCTTCGAACAACAGGATTTCTGCATCCGCGTTCTGCAGGCCGGCCTCGTTGGGCACGACATGCCAGCGGCGGAAGGTCTCGTACTCGCCAGATTCGCGATCCACACTGACGCGGATGTCGGCCTCAGCGCCGTAGATCTTCTTGGTGGCCGAGGCCAGCGCGGCTTCCACCGCACCGAACACGACATCGCGCTCCACGCTCTTCTCGCGCGAGATCGCGTCCACCAGCATCAACATTTCACGGTTCATTGCTTGAGACCTCCGTCAACCTTGTCTTGGCCGGGCGCCGCCTCTTGGGGCCCGCCCGCTTGTTTCTTGAGTGCTGCTTTTTTCGGCTTGATGACGCCACGCTGGCCAGGTTTGCGGTCGGGCGCCGGCTCGCCGCCGCGCCCCTTGAAGCTGATCACCGGCACGAGGCGCGCCTCACGCACCTCGTCGAGCGTGAAGTCCAGTGCCTGGTCAGCCGTGCCGTCGTCAAACACCAGGCGCCAGGCCTGGTCGTTCGCCGCATCGGGCTGGGCGCTGACGACGCCGCGGTATTTCTTGCGACCCTGGAAAGGCAGCTTCAGCGTGATGTCGATTTCCTGGCCAGCGAAACGCGCGTAGTGCGCGGCATTCTTCAGCGGCCGATCCAGACCCGGCGAGGACACTTCGAGCCGGGAATACTCCAAACCCTCGACCTCCAGCACATACTGCAGCTGGCGGGTGACCTTTTCGCAGTCGTCCACATCGATCAATTCGCCGGCGTCTGCCTGAGGCACCAGCTTGTCGATCGTCACGCGCAGCGTTCCACCACTGGCGCTGCGTTCGCAGTCCACGAGTTCGTAACCGAGTCCGGTCACTGTCGTTTCCACAACGGTTTGCCAACTCATGCGGGGATGGGCTTCGGGTCCAGAGAAAATCGAAAAAGCAAAAAAAATGGGCTGGATGAATCCGCCCAACTCGTTCACCAAAGCCAGCTCCGGGGGATGTCGTCCGGGGCTCGCGAGGGGTTAGCCTCGTTTCTGGTGAAAACGGGATTGTACTGTGCAAGTCCCGTGCCGGCAAGCCGCTACCTCTGGCGCGTGCCAGAATCTGAGGCTGTTTGAGACCTCACAGGAGACAAGAATGGGCTTTCTCGCCGGCAAGCGGCTGCTGATCACGGGCGTGCTGTCCAACCGCTCCATCGCCTATGGCATCGCCCGGGCCTGCCACCGCGAAGGCGCAGCGCTGGCTTTCAGCTACCAAGGCGAGCGTTTCAAGGAGCGCATCAGCGAGTTTGCGGCCGAGTTCGGCTCCAGCCTGATCTATGACTGCGACGTCTCCAGTGACGAGCAGTTGGAGGCCCTCTTCAACCAACTGGGTGAGGTCTGGCCCGAGTTCGACGGTTTCGTGCATTCCATCGGCTTTGCGCCGCGCGAGGCGATTGCCGGCAACTTCCTCGACGGCCTGACGCGCGAGAACTTCCGCATCGCCCACGACATCTCGGCCTACAGTTTCCCGGCCATGGCCAAACTGGCCGCGCCGCGCTTGCGCGAGGGTTCCGCCCTGCTGACCTTGAGCTATCTGGGCGCCATCCGCGTGGTGCCCAACTACAACACAATGGGCCTGGCCAAGGCCAGCCTGGAAGCCAGCGTGCGGTATCTGGCCCAGGCGATGGGCTCCAAGGGCGTTCGGGTCAACGGCATCTCGGCCGGTCCGATCAAGACGCTCGCTGCCTCCGGCATCAAGGACTTTGGCAAGCTGCTGGGCCAGTTCGCGGCCCAGGCGCCCATCCGCCGCAACGTGACGATCGACGACGTCGGCAACACCGCCGCCTTCCTGCTGTCCGACCTCGCCGCTGGCATCAGCGCCGAGATCACCTACGTGGACGGCGGCTTCAGCCACACGGCGATGGCCATGGACGCCTGAGATTTCGCGTCGCCGCGCCTGGCTGGGAGCGGCGGGCCGGGGAGCTGGCGTTACAGCCCCTACATCCGCTCACATTTGCAGGATCCGGCCACGACGACGATGACGCCTGACACATCCTGTCCTGCAGGGACAAATATCGTCAGGCGAGCCTGACCAGGGGGCTGCGACAGCGACGCAGTGCGTCAGTTTTAGGCCCTTCTGGCCGTGGCATGAGCGTTGCTGCAGCGGGATGTTCTCGACGTGGAGACTCCCATGCCTGTTCAGATTCCGTTGCGCCTGGTGGTGCTGACCGTGGCGGGCAGCCTCGGCGCCGCCCCCCTGCTCGCGCAGACCATCACCGTCTACAGCAGCGGCAATCTGCCGATTGCCACCGCGCGCCAGCTGACGGCCTATGTGCCGCTCGCGCCCAACACGGTCACTTGGTCCGTCAACGGCATCGCTGGCGGCAACACGGCCATCGGGACCGTCACCGACCGGGGTCTCTATACGGCGCCGGCTGCGGTACCGATGCAGAGCGATGTCACCGTCACCGCGACGAGCACCGCCTACCCCGCCAAGGCTGGCAGCATCACGCTGAGCATCACCCAGGTCCAGCCGCGGCTGTGGAGCATCAGCCCGTCCACCGTGCCAGCGGGCGCCTTCACGCTCAAGCTCAACGGGGCGTCTTTCCCTTCCAATGTCGCCGTGAAGATCGGCGACCTGCAGGCGACGGTCACGCGGGTCTCGGCCACGCAGTTGCTGGCGGCGGCCACGGCACCGGCGACATGGCTGGGCAAGACGCAGCCGGTGCAGGTCTGGGCGACGGGCCTGGGGGCCATCGGCTCCGACATCGTCAGCTTGTCGATCTCGGCATCCTCACCACCCCCGGCCCCGGCCCCGGCGCCCTCCCCCGCACCGGCGCCAAGCCCGGCACCCAGCCCGGCGCCCTCCCCCGCGCCCGGCCCCGGCCAGGGCACGGCCAACCTCGCCGCCGCGCGCTTCCTGGAGCAGGCCAGCTTCGGCCCCAACGCCACCGCCGTCGCCCGCCTGCAAAGCCTCGGCACGGACGCCTGGCTGACCGAGCAGTTCGGCCTGCCCGAAACCGCCATCGCGCTGCCCACCGACAACGGCATGTCCACCGTGTCGGCCCAGATGCTGAACCGGCTGACCGATGCACCCGACCAGCTGCGCCAGCGCGTGGCCTATGCGCTGGCCCAGGTCATCGTCATCTCGGCCAACAAGAACATCTACCCCGACGAACTCGTGCCGCATCTGCGCACGCTGAGCAAGCACGCCTTCGGCAACTACCGCGCACTGCTCGAGGACGTGGCGCGCAGCCCGCAGATGGGCAAGTACCTGGATCTGGCCAACAGCAACAAGCCGCTCGGCGGCTCGGCGGCCAACGAGAATTTCGCCCGCGAGCTGACGCAGTTGTTCACCATCGGCCTCGTCAAGCTCAACACCGACGGCAGCCCTCAACTCGACCTGTCGGGCCGCACGCAGCCGACCTATGACCAGGCGACGATCCAGCAGATCGCGCTGGCGCTGACGGGCTGGACCTACGCCGGCACCGGCAACAACAACTGGGAGAACTTCAGCGGGCCGATGGTGCTGCGCGAGGTCAACCACGATCAGCGTGCCAAGAGCTTCCTCGGTTGCAGCCTGCCCGCCAGCCAGGGCGCTGACGCCGACCTGAAGGCAACGCTGGACTGCCTCTTCCAGCATCCAAACACGCCGTCCTTCGTGTCGCAGCGGCTGATCCGCCAGCTCGTCAAGAGCAACCCCAGCCCGGCCTATGTCCAGCGCATCGCCGCGGTGTTCACGAACAACGGCAGCGGCGTGCGCGGCGACCTGCGCGCCGTGGTGAGAGCGATCCTGCTCGACACCGAGGCGCGCAACGACACCGCCGGCACCAACGACGGCCGGCTGCGCGACCCGATGCAGCACATCGCTGCCACCTTGCGCGCGCTGAACGGCGGCTTCCAGCCCACCAACAACCTCGGCTGGGAGATCGGGCGCACCGGCCAGACGCCGCTGACGCCGCCCTCGGTGTTCGGCTTCTACTCGCAGCTCTTCCGCCTGCCGCAGACGACGCTGGCCGCGCCCGAGTTCCAGATCTACACACCGAACGAGGCGACGCTGCGTGGCAACTTCCTGTGGGCGCTGCTGACCCAGCCGGGCAGCAATATGCGCATCAACCTGCAGCCCTTCACTGCCGCGGCCAGCGACACGACGGCGCTGATCAACGCGATCGACCAGGCGCTGCTGTGGGGCCGCATGCCGGCCGCGATGCGACAGAGCCTGGCCAACGCGATCAATGCGCAGCCGGATGCCAACCAGCGCGTGCAGATGGCGCTGTACCTGACGCTGCTGTCCGGCCAGCACGCCATCCAACATTGAGGAGGGACGCCATGACCGCCCAAATCCCTTGCAACCTCGCCACCCGCCGTGCGCTGCTGCGCGCCGCCTGCGCCCTCACCGCTGCACCGGCCCTGCCCAGCCTCGCGCAGACCGCCGAGGACTACCGCGCTCTCGTCTGCGTCTTCCTGGCCGGCGGCTGCGATGGCCACAACGTGCTGGTCCCGCAGAGCACGGCCGCCTACGCCGCCTACCGCAGCCTGCGCGGCGGCCTGGCCCTGCCCGACCAGTCCGCCAGCCTGCTGCCCATCACGACGACCGATGGCGTGCCCTACGCGCTGAACTCGGGCCTGCAGACCGTCCACCCGCTGTGGGCCCAGGGCAAGCTCGCAGCCATCGCCAACCTCGGCCCGCTGCTGGCGCCGACGACCCGTGCGCAGATCATGGCCGGCACGGCCACGCTGCCCGCCAACCTGTTCTCGCACGCCGACCAGATGCTGCAGACCCAGGCCGGCAACGGCAGCGGCGGCGGCACGGGCTGGGGTGGGCGCACGGCGGATGCGATGGTGGCCCGCAACGGCAGCTCGCGCTTTCCCGCGGCGGTGTCGATGTCTGGCGGTGCGCTGTTCGCCAACGGCGCCCAGGTGCCCAGCGCCAGCCTGGTTCCAGGCTTCAACCTCGACGTCAGCGGCATGAGCACCTGGCCGGCGTCGGCCACGGCGGCGCGCAGCCAGGCCTTGAACGAGATTCTGGCGCTGGACGGCGGCGTGCGCCTGATCCAGGCCGCCAACCAGGTCAGGCGCGACGCGCTCAGCCTTGGCACGCTGCTGCGCAGCAGCGGCGCAGGCACCGTCAACACCGTCTTCCCTGGCACCGACCTCGGCCGGCAGCTGCAGCAGGTCGCGCGCGTCATCGCGCTGCGCGGCAGCGTCGGCGTGCGCCGCCAGGTCTTCTTCGTGCAGTTGGGCGGCTTCGACACCCACAGCGGCCAGAGCTGGCAGCAGTGGGACTTGCTGCGCCAGCTGGGCGACGCGTTGGCCGCCTTCTACAACGCGACCGTCGAACTCGGCGTGGCCTCCATGGTTACCAGCTTCACGCAGAGCGAATTCGGCCGCTCGCTGCAGCCCAGCGGCTCGGGCACCGACCACGGCTGGGGCAACCATCACATCATCCTCGGCGGCGCGGTCAAGGGCGGTCAGGTCTACGGCCGCTTCCCCTACCCGGCCCTCGGCGGTGCCGATGACGCCGGCAGCCGCGGCGCGCTGATCCCGAGCACGTCGCTGGAGCAGTTCGGCGCGACGCTGGCGCGCTGGTTCGGCCTCGACACCGCTGCACTCAACCTGGCCTTCCCGGCGCTGGCCGCTTTCACTCCCCAAGACCTCGGCTTCATGAGCGCATGACCGCGAGCCGCACGCAGCTGCTGCCGCCCAGCCCGGCCCTGCTGCCGTATGTGCACGCCATTGCCGTGCGGCGGCCCAGCCCGCAGGGGCCGGCACTTCCCGTGGTGCAGTGTTTTCCGGCCAATGTGCAGGGTGCGCTGACCATGCTGCACCGCGGCGACTGGATGGACGCCGACACCGGTCGCTCGCTGACCGAGCTGGAACTGGCGGGCCCACGCCTGGCGCCGGCGCGGCGGGCCTATGCCAACGACCCGGCCATCACGACAGTGCTGCTGCGCCCCGGCGTGCTGAGCTGGCTGTTCGACCAGCCCGCGGCGGGCTGGCTCAACCAACGCCGCCCGGCCGCCGAGGCCATCGGCACGGGCTCAGCGCGGGCCCTGATGGACCAGTTGCGCGGCGCCACGAGTACCGCGGCCCAGGTCTGGGTCGTCGAACAGCAATTGCACGACTGGATCGCGCAGGCGCAGGCGCGCAAGCCTTGGCAGGCGCCACCCCAAGTGCCCGCCGATGCGGTCAGGGTCGGCGCCTGGGCGGGTGCGTCCATGTCGAGCACGCGCCAGCTGCAGCGCCGCATCGGCGATGCGCTGGGCCTGCCACCCAAGTCGCTGCTGCGCATCGAGCGCCTTCACGACAGCCTGAGGCGCGTCGCCGCCGGCGAGACGCTGGCCGACGTCGCCGCGCACGGCGGCTTCAGCCACGCCGCCCACATGGTGCGCGAGTTCCGCGCGCTGACGGGCCTGAGCCCGGCCGGCGTGCGCCGCGACTTGGCCCGCCACGAAGGCCTGCCGTGGCGGATGGGCGCAACGGCCGATCAGGCCTTCACGCAGTCGACGTAATAGCGGCCGCGGCCCGTCTCCTCGTCCACCTCGTGCACGAGCCCGTGCACATCGGTCGCGAAGCCCGGGAACTTGGCATTGAAGCTGCGCGTGAACTTCAGGTAGTCGACGATCTTCTTGTTGAAGCCTTCGCCCGGGATCAGCAGCGGGATGCCCGGGGGATAGGGCGTCAGCAGCGAGGTCGTGATGCGGCCTTCCAGGTCGTCGATGCCGACGCGCTCGGTCTTGCGCTGCGCGATGTGGGCGTAGGCGTCCGTGGGCGTCATCAGCGGCTGCAGGTTGGACAGGTACATGTCCGTCGTGAGGCGCGCGATGTCGCCCTCGGCATAGGCCTGGTGGATGCTCTGGCACAGGTCGCGCAGGCCCATGCGCTCGTACTTGGGGAACTTCGCGCAGAACTCCGGCAGGATGCGCCACAGCGGCGCGTTCTTGTCGTAGTCGTCCTTGAACTGCTGCAGCGCGGTCAACAGCGTGTTCCAGCGGCCCTTGGTGATGCCGATGGTGAACATGATGAAGAAGGAGTACAGCCCCGTCTTCTCGACGACGACGCCATGCTCGACGAGGAACTTGGTGACCACCGACGCCGGGATGCCGGACGAGGCGAAGCGGCCTTCCATGTCCAGCCCCGGCGTGATGATGGTGGACTTGATCGGGTCCAGCATGTTGAAGCCTTCGGCCAGCCCGCCGAAGCCGTGCCAGTCCTCGTCCGCGTGCAGCATCCAGTCCGCCGACACGGGCTTGCCGCCCTCGTCCGCGCGCAGGAAGTCGGGACCCCAGACCTTGAACCACCAGTCGTCGCCGTAGTCGGATTCGACCTTGCGCATCGCGCGGCGGAAGTCCAGCGACTCGCGGATGCTCTCCTCCACCAACGCGGTGCCGCCAGGGGGCTCCATCATCGCCGCGGCCACGTCGCAGCTGGCAATGATCGAGTACTGCGGGCTGGTGCTGGTGTGCATCAGATAGGCCTCGTTGAAGAGGTGCTTGTCGAGCTTGACGCTCTGCGAGTCCTGCACGAGCACCTGCGAGGCCTGCGAGATGCCGGCCAGCAGCTTGTGCGTGGACTGGGTCGCGTAGACCATGGCTTCCTTTGGGCGCGGGCGGTTCTTGCCCATCGCGTGGAACTGGCCGTAGAAATCGTGGAAGGCCGCATGCGGCAACCAGGCCTCGTCGAAGTGCAGCGTCGGGATGTAGCCGTCGAGCTTCTTCTTGATGGTCTCGGTGTTGTAGAGCACGCCGTCGTAGGTGCTCTGCGTCAGCGTGACGATGGACGGCTTGACCGTGTCCGGGTCGATGTGGGCCAGCAGCGGGTTGGCAGCGATCTTGGCGCGGATGGTCTCTGGGCTGAACTCGCTCTCCGGGATCGGGCCGATGATGCCGTAGTGATTGCGCGTGGGCGTGAGGAACACGGGGATCGCGCCGCACATGATGATGGCGTGCAGGTTGCTCTTGTGGCAGTTGCGGTCGATGACGACCACATCGCCCGGCGCCACGGTGTGGTGCCACACCATCTTGTTGGATGTGGACGTGCCGTTGGTGACGAAGAAGCAATGGTCGGCATTGAAGATGCGCGCTGCGTTCTTCTCGCTCGCGGCGACCGGGCCCGTGTGGTCCAGCAACTGGCCGAGTTCCTCCACCGCATTGCACACGTCGGCGCGCAGCATGTTCTCGCCGAAGAACTGGTGGAACATCTGGCCGACCGGGCTCTTCAGGAAGGCGACGCCGCCCGAGTGGCCGGGACAGTGCCAGGAGTAGGAACCGTCCTGGGCGTAGTCCATCAGCGCCTTGAAGAACGGCGGCGCCAGGCCGTCGAGGTAGCTCTTGGCCTCGCGGATGATGTGGCGGGCCACGAACTCCGGCGTGTCCTCGAACATGTGGATGAAGCCATGCAGCTCGCGCAGCACATCGTTGGGCAGATGCTGGCTGGTGCGCGTCTCGCCGTAAACGTAGATCGGGATGTCCGGGTTGCGGTTGCGGATCTCCTGGATGAACTTGCGCAGGTTCAGCACGACGGGGTCCATCTCGGGCCCGGCGGTGAATTCCTCGTCGTCGATGGACAGGATGAAGGCCGAGGCGCGGCTTTGCTGCTGGGCGAACTGCGACAGGTCGCCGTAGCTCGTCACGCCCAGCACCTCCATGCCCTCCTTCTGGATGGCCTCGGCCAGCGCGCGGATGCCCAGGCCCGAGGTGTTTTCTGAACGGTAGTCCTCGTCAATGATGACTATCGGGAAATGGAAACGGATCATCGGGGCCTCCAGCGGGCGGGCATCAAAAAACGAAGGCGCGAAGTGTAGGGCCGCAGCATGTTCCGTCTGTGTCAGCGCAGTCTATAAACTGAATCGGCAACGCAGACCTCGGGAGACAAGATGGACTGGAACTGGGCCACTATGTGGTGGGTAGCGGCGGGTGTGCTGGTCGCCGTCGAATTGGCCAGCGGCACGTTCTACCTGCTGATGCTGGCCGTGGGCGCCGCTGCCGGTGCGCTGGCTGCGCATCTGGGCGTGGGCCAGACCGGCCAGGTGCTGACTGCCGCCGTCGTGGGTGGCGCTGCGGTCGTCGGCTGGCACTTGAAGCGCAGCCGCATGCCCGCAGCCGAGCCAGCAGCAAGCAATCCCGACGTCAACCTCGACATCGGTCAGTCCGTGCAGGTTGAGACCTGGACGCCTGACGGCCTGGCCAAGGTGCAATACCGTGGCGCGGCCTGGCAAGCGCGCTTCATCGGCAGTGCGCCGGCCCAGAGCGGCCGGCATGTGATTCGCGCGGTTGAGGGCAGTTGCCTGCTGCTCGACCGCTGAGCCTCTAAGTCAACAACCAAACCAACAACACCGGAGGCCTCATGGGGTTTCAGATCGCACTCGTCATCCTCATCATCGCGGCCATCTTCGTGGTGCGCTCGATCAAGGTCGTCCCGCAACAGAACGCCTGGGTGGTGGAGCGCCTCGGCAAGTACCACGGGACGCTCACGCCGGGCCTCAATTTCCTCGTGCCGTTTGTCGACCGGCTTGCCTACAAGCATTCGCTGAAAGAGATCGCGCTAGACGTGCCCAGCCAAGTCTGCATCACCAAGGACAACACCCAGCTGACCGTCGACGGCATCCTGTATTTCCAGGTGACCGATCCGATGCGCGCGAGCTATGGCGCGAGCAACTACGTCGTCGCGATCACGCAGCTGGCGCAGACGACGCTGCGCTCCGTCATCGGCCGCATGGAGCTGGACCGCACGTTCGAAGAGCGCGCCGTCATCAATACCTCGGTGGTCGAGGCGCTGGACGAAGCCGCGCTGAACTGGGGCGTCAAGGTGCTGCGCTATGAAATCAAGGACCTGACGCCGCCGCCAGCCATCCTGCATTCGATGCAAGCCCAGATCACCGCCGAGCGCGAGAAGCGAGCGCTGATCGCAGCATCGGAAGGACGCCGGCAAGAGCAGATCAACATCGCGACCGGCGAACGCGAGGCTGCGATTGCGCGCTCCGAAGGCGAGAAGCAGGCCGAGATCAACCAGGCTCAGGGCCAGGCGGCCGCGATCACGGCCGTGGCCGACGCCACGTCAGACGCCATCCGCAAGATCGCCGCGGCCATCCAGCAACCGGGCGGCGACCAGGCTGTGCAGCTCAAGGTCGCCGAGAAGGCCGTGGACGCCTATGCCCAGCTCGCGCAGAAGAACAACACGATGATCGTGCCCGGCAACATGACCGAGGTGGCTGGCCTGATCGGCACGGCCATGGCTCTGCTGAAGACGGGCAGCAAGGCCTGAGCCCCGAAAACAAAAAAGCCCGCGAGGGCCCTGGAGGGGGCGGTCGCGGGCGCAAGACGTTCGGGGGGCACCGAACGAAAGCGATGGAGGTGTCGCTTTCCTATGACCTCTCCAACTGGGTCAGATCAGCCTCCGGCGTAGGGCAAACCCAGGATTTCAGCAAAGAATTTCCACATCGCAGACTCCATCTGGCCGTGAGGCCGAACTCAGATGCAGCGCAGTGTGTCTGACAGGGGAATATCGAGGAACTACAAACTCTGGTAGTGCCGGTCAGAGCAGGCCTAACTCCATTGCCCTGAGCACAGCCCCCTGTTTGGTCGACACATCCAGCTGCTTGAACAGCTGCTTCATGTGGTAATTCACCGTGTTTTCGCTGATGCCCAGTAGGCTTCCGACGACCCACGCACTCTTGCCTTCCATGGACAACTTGAGAACTTCAAGCTGTCGAGGCTGCAATTTGGGAACGTCCGATGAGACCAGCAGCCGGGCTGCCGCATCTTGAGCATGAATCGCGAGGAGTTGCAGGTCCGCGAGCATTCGATTGAGCCTGGCCGAATCACGCGGCAACGCCTTGTCGCGATCCACCCCGAGGAGGAAACGGCGATATCCCGGCATGTGTACGCTGACGGCGAGACCTGCCTTATAGCCAAACGGCGCCTGCATCTCCCACAGGTCTCCGGCACCAGCCCCGACATACAAACTTTGGTCGTAGATCAGCGGGGTGGCGTGCTGCATCACGTGCCGATGCACAGGATCCCGCTTGGCGTTGTCAGCATCACGGAAAAGCGTCCATGAACTGCGCCGGCGTGTTGCTGATCGAGAAGTACTCGGTTTTTGCGCCGGGGCCTCGGCGCTCAACCGCCATTACGCCAGCGACAAGGCCGAAGTCCAAGTCATTGGCGAAGTCGATCAGCCCCTGTCGAAAAGACGCGAGATCCGACGCCTTGGCTGACTTGTTCGTACCGCTGCAGGTTCATTGCGCTACTAGGGTTGGTAGGCGCAGCGCGCTCACGACGAACGCACACTGGCAACCCATCCAAATGACGGGAGACCTGAATGCAGATGGCAGCTTGGCAACTGATGGCCTGCGAGATGGTCGTGAAGACTGTAAACGAGTTCGAATTGGCGACCCATGAGCTGCGTCAAGTCGGAAGCAGCGTTAGGGTGCACGATGCACGTTCAGGGCTGCGATCAGGGCAAGAGGTGTGGGCGACCTCGGACGCTGGCGACTCCATCCAGATCGCATGGGAGTGGACCGAGATCCAACCCGACGTCGTCGCGCTGTTCGACCCGATGAACATCCTCTGCAACGTGGCTCTGATCGATGGCGACGGCCACTCGCTCGCCCGTTCGCGGCGCATGCTGCACCTGAACAACGTCATCCATCAACTGAACTGGCGCGGCGCACTGGGGTGGCGGC
>CAUJSJ030000115.1:0-18244 GCA_963422775.4 uncultured Roseateles sp. | reverse complement strand
CCTGTCAGGCGTTCTGTAACTGCATTGCCTTTATAAGCAGGTCGCGGCTGCTGGCCTTGGAGGATCTGTTGGGTAACAGCGTTGGTCTTCCGTCCGCCGAAAAAAGGTTTCCAGGCTTGCTGGCGCGTCCATTGCTGGCTCTGTGCATGCATGGTTACAGCTGCGAGGGAAAGCGCAGCGATGAGTAAGGTTTTTTTGTACATAGTGATTTGTTTATGCATCGAATGTAGGAGATATACCGATAACTACTTGTTAAAGATAATTTTACAAACGTTCGACAATAGGGATGTAACAGGTATGTCTCCTATGCTACAGGTTATTGGCAAAAGGATAACAGATAAAGCCAGTACCATCGTTTCTTTCTAATTTTACCCCACTAACCAACATATCCAGATGACACGCCCCGAAATATCCGCTGCAATTGCCCACAACTTACAGGAGCACAAAGCATCCCTGCAGGCATACTGGCTGCAATCGGGCCCCGTTCGCCATTTTTATCTGGCTGACCTCCTGCCGGAAGAAGTAGCGCAAAAGATCTATGCATCCCTGCCGGATCCCGCTACCTTAATGCTGCGCGATACGGTGAAGGAACGTAAAAGAGTAGGCATTAAGCTGGAAAATTATGCTCCCGAAATGGCCGATATCCTCTTTGCTTTTCACGATGATGCGGTGGTGAAAATCGTTGGGGAAATTACCGGGATGGATGACCTGCATGCAGACGCCTCCCTCTACGGCTCAGGGATTTCCCAGATGATGGAAGGTGATTTTCTGTTGCCCCACTTGGATAATTCCCACGATGGCGATGGAAAGCTATATCGGGTACTCAATGCACTCTACTATATTACACCGGCCTGGCCGGAAAACGTAGGCGGCAACTTAGAGCTTTGGGATAAAAGCATGAAGGAGCGCAAAGAGATCCATGCAAAGTTCAACCGGTTGATCATGATGGAGACACATACTGAGTCGGTGCATTCGGTGGGTAAAGTGATACAGCCCAATGGCGTCCGTGCCTGTATTTCCAATTATTATTTCAGTGCAGAACCTGCAAACCATAAGCAGCATGTGCATAAAACGACCTTCTATGCCCGGCCCGAAGATGGTATGATGAAGAAGATTACCCTCAATATGGAAGGAACTGCGAAGAATTTCCTCTCTAAATTTCTGGGGAATAACAAGACCAGGACGAAGCATCGTCGCTGATTTTTTACTGCTAAGGCACAGAGGAAAGTATCCCTTAGTAGTAAAAATCACCTAAGCAGCATTCACCGACCCATGCCCATGGCTGGGCATCGTTGGTTGTATATCCACTGCTATTACGCCTACGCGGGTTTGACGGATGTTGTAGTTGACGACTTCGCCCGGGTAAAGCTGATCTTCCAGGCCTAAAGTGATGAGTACGATCTCGTCGCCGGTCGGAGTAGTCAGGTACCCCAATCCGCGGTCACTGTCTATGAGCTTGATGATACCAGTTTCCATAACCTTAAGGTTTTTATAAACCGAAAGCAAAAGTATGCCAGCATCAGCCCGTTAACAGATGAAGTTCTCCACGCGTTTTCCCCTTTGCCGGAAATCCTTCATGCAGTAGCTACAAAGTCGGGGAGTAGGAATATGGATGCCGGAAGGCCCCTTTGACGCAACCACCGCTCACTATATCTTTATGACGAACTGATCCCCTCAAAACTATTTTTTCATGCAACAGCAGGATACAGCCAGACACCCTAAACAGGACTTTCAAGTAGAGCGCCTGGCCTTCTTCAGCGATGCCGTGTTTGCCATTGCCATCACCCTGCTTATCATAGAATTTAAAGTACCCCATGTGAGCGAAACCAGCACGGTGGATGGTATCATGCATGAACTCCTTGAACTGAAATACAACTTCGCCGCCCTGCTTGTCAGCTTCTATCTTATTGCCATGTACTGGATGCGCCATCACTTTTTGTTCAGGCACATTCACAATTACAATCAAAGAATTGTTGTGGCCAATCTCGTAGTCCTGTTGCCGATCATTTTCTTCCCGTTCACCACCGCCTTCTTCGCGGAGAGCTTTGCGAATAACGCGGTTGGAAAGATCGCGGTGCGTCTCTTTATGATCAATCATATTGTGGCCGGTCTCAGTATCTACGCCTTGTACTGGCTGGCTATGGTACACCACAAAGAATGCTCCTTTGCCATGAGTGCGGTAGACAGGTTAAAGTTCCATGACCGGACCCTTTTCCCAACCATACTCTTCACGCTCATTCTTTTGATCAACGTCTTTCACGTAAAAGAAGAAGTATTCTTAGGGATATTGGTGGCGCTGACAATCGGCAAAAAATGGCTGATGCGCCGCCTGATGAAGAAAGCAAAGCTCCTGGACGCAACAATCGTTCCGGGATAACAGTTCAACAACAACAGCGCCCCGGTAACAAGCCGGATCCGGTAAACGATCGTTAAGGTAATGCTGTTGCCTGCATGGGAATGTTCAGGTAATTACTTTTGCTGCACTTAACCAGTTTTATGCTTAAACCAACAACAGCATTACCGGAGATCAGCGTCAACGCATTGATCGCAGCTAATCCTGCACTCTTATTTGAGTACAGCCATCTTCTTTTTGATTTAGACCCTCACAACAAGGCCATTAAGCGGAATTGATATAACGCTGTATCGTGAGTGCATACCGCACGATCAGGTGGGTTGTATCGCCGACACCGTAGCTTACTTCACAACTACCTTAGCATTGAATCGTTCCGCCCCGTCGGCTACCGAAATGCTATAGATGCCTTTAGCGAGATTGCTTAAAGGCACAGACACTGTGTTTTCACCGGCCACCGAGCTGTGTTGCTGTTCCGATACGGTCCTGCCATACTGGTCGGACAGCTTAATGGTATAGTTGCCTTTGCGCATAGCTGTGTACTTAACGGAAACCTGATCGGTAGCCGGATTAGGATATACACTTAGCCGGGCTTTTGCAGCGCTGACAACCGGTACATCGAGATTGGCATCACAGAATCTAAAGTTTACGGGGAGGGATGCATTGCCATTCGCAACCACTTCCAATTGATAAGTACCCCGGTGTGAGATACCGGCAGGTAGCACAAAACGGACAGAATCTTCATTGTTGCCACGCGCTACACCCGTGCTGTTCCAGCTGAATGTTTTACCATAATACACCTCGCCGTTCTGGCGGATGCGGACGAGTGGATAATTTGTCGCCATTTGCCAGTCATCCCCATAGCCTGCACCTTCAGTGATGCCATTGAACAGCTTGCCGGTAGCCATAAATGAATCGCAGCTGGTAGCAATAATGCTGTCCACGACCGGGCGGCCGGCAGCCAGCGGAGCGCCGGCTGGCTTGTATACATAATACTGATCGTCGCCCTGTCGTGCATAAAGGACAGAGCCATCCGGGAGGCACAACATATTGGATTTATAGGACGCGGCACTGATACTGTCGCCACCTTCAGGGGAAGCAATCCGGGTGAAGGTATTGGTCAGGTAATCGAATTCATAGAAATGCATCTTTGAATAAAAGGTCGTGTCGCTCGTGGGCGTATGCGACACAGCGCAGAGTATTTTTCCGTCCACCATCATTGCCGCTGCTGCGTCCGGCGATCCGAGGCTGTCTGCCATTACCGGGCCTGCTGCCCAGGTACCGGGTGCAGTGGTGCCGGATGGTGTATAATAGGCCGTGTTAGTGGTGGAGCCGAGGAAAAAGCCACGCCCGTCGGGCAGTAAAAAGCAGGCGCCCATTTCATAGCCGAAAGGATCGTACAGGCTTACCGGTAAGTTGGCATCTGCTATCCAGGTGTTGGTAGCGGGGATATAACGCTCGGAAGTAGTGGCGTAAAGATCGGGGAAGAGAATGCTGTTATCCGGCAGCTTTAGCCAGGAAGATTCATTGTCGATGCCACGGGTTGGAGGGCCTGCCGTATAAGTGGCGGTAACCGGATCGAAGAAGTAAGTATGTTTAGAAACGTTGTGGCCGGTAATAACAACAGCCTGCAGCACCCTGCCATCGGGCAGCAATACGGAGTTGGCATCTGATATAGTGTCTGTCGTGCCCGGCAACGGCCACAGGCCGAACCACTGATCGTAGTCCGGATAATACAGCTCCCCTCTTGTGCGACCGGACCCGTATTCACCGCCTGCAACATATACCGTGCCGTCCCTGAGTATCTGAGAGGAACAGTAAAGCCTTGAATCGTTCATAGAGGCAACAGGGGCCCAAGTGCCGTTGACATAGCTGCCATGCTCGTCCGGGATGAGGCGGTCCCAGCCCGAACCGATGCCACTGATGCTGTTTGCCGAATTTTTGACCATGACGCTGCCATCGGTCAGCAGCAGCATCACGCCCTGGTTGTAGTTAATAGGTTGTGCCGCAATGGGTGTCCAGGTGCCCTGGGCGAAAACGCCCTGATGGATGACGCTGCCAGCCAATAACAATAACAGGGATTTGATTACAGATCGCATTTTTTTCTGTTGGAGGTTAGGGAGCCTTGCAGGAGAATCTGTTTTTTATAATGGCGCGCAACGTATGCGCAACATTAAAATACAGGCTGCTAAAAATAGATAATAATTACGAGAATGAGTGATGATAGCCGTTCATGCAGGGCTGGTGCATGCTGTGGTGATGTTTCTGATTGATAGGATGGGGCTGATGGGATTGGTCGCAGTCATAGGTGTCTTCGTTCTTTTTGCTTGATCAAAAAGAACCAAAAAATCAAGGCTGACGGGCATTTGGCTAAAATGAACTCGTTATGCTAAAATGCGCAAACTCGCTGCGCTCAAACAGTGCGCATTTCTTAACGCTTCACTCTTTCATTTTTTCACGCCAAGTTCCCTAAGGCCGGCATTGGTCGCTGATTGAGCGGATCGGGTTGCAGTGATCTTCCGCTTCGTCCTTTTTTGCTTGGCGGCGCCAAAAGAAGACGATTGACCGGCAGAGCAAACAATGGCTATGCACTTTACGGACGTCATGTAAATATTGAATAGTTTTGACCAGAATGAAAAAACGATGGGGGATCATATTGTTTGCTGTAGTTCTCGGCTCTTTCGGGCTGACCACAAACGATACTTCCTGTAAAGACCTGTACCTGCACCGCGTAACAACGCTCGATAGCTCATTGCAACAATTGCGGCGCTTCATCCAAAGCAACCCTTCCAACATTATAGAAACAGCCGCCCTGAAACAACGCATCGCGCTGGCCAGGTTGGAGCTGAAAAAGGCCGACTTCTGGCTGCGCTACCTTGAACCCCTTAGCTATAAAAAGATCAACGGCCCCTTGCCTGTTGAGTGGGAAAATGAAGTGTTCGAAAAGTTTGAGCATCCTTACCGGCGGGAAGGGGCGGGGCTTTCACTGGCTGAGCTGTACCTCAATGAATGGCAGATTAATAAAGACACACTCCTGCAATGGATCACACCTGCCATTGCCGCAATAAATGGTGTAATGGACATTTGTGGTGGTTTTTGATAGACGTTTAGCTCAAGTGGACATTTGTGGTGGTGTTTATTTTGATGATTCTTTTTCTTCTACCATTAAAAAATCACCTTTACATTGTCAGGCAAAACGGAAGCGGGCTCTGCTGGAGAGCAACCTGCCAGGGATAGCATGATGACATAAGTAAATATTAAAGTAAATAGCTGTTCATGTTCTGGGCAGCTATTTACTTTTGTCTTCATGCCTTCAAAAACTCATCTATAAACCGCTTTTTTCGTGCTTCTGAAAGGCCATTGTGGTTTCTTAATTTATTCTTTAGATCAGAAAAGTGACCGTCAATAGCATTGGTCGTATTAGGGATGTTTAAGCTTATGTGATCATACCATGTAAATAGCCAGGGGGTGTTTGTTTTGAGACTTCTATAGGCACTTCTAAGCTTCTTATGCACGTACCTGTTTTTGCCATCAATAGCCACTTTTCTTTCGTTCAAGAAAGCGGCCCATTTTTTATGCCACTCAGCTAATCCGCCCTCAAAGCTTTCCTTATCCGTATGCACCAGCAACAGAACATGCTCCCACAGGTCTTTACTGGCCTGCATTTTAGGCTTCTTCGTCAAATATCTTCTTATAATAGCTACCTGATGGAAATTGCACATTTGCATCGGAATTCCTTCAAATAATTGAAATAATCCCTTCCGCCCATCACAAATAATTGCCTGTATTTTGACACCTCTTTTCGCGATTTCTTCAATACCTGACAGGTACAATTTATTAGTCTCCTGCTTCACATATTGCTTATACAGTATCTGCCCGCTAAGGCTGTCTTTGAATACCATTACACCCAGCTTTCGACCAAAATAAGTAGTGTCCATCAACACATTTGCGACGCTTGAAAAGGTGCATTCCTTTTTTGTCTTTACCGTATCTAATTTTCGCTGAACGGTCTTGACTGAGCAGCCATATTTAGCCGCAAGCTGCTGATATGTTTGTTTCCCTTCTGTATATTCCTGCCAAAGAAAATCCGCATCCAGCCTTTCACCACCTATGAAACGTTTTCCACAGGCTGCACATTTGTAACGCTGAATGCCTTTGTATAGCCCGTGTTTAGACACAATTTTACTTCCGCAATAAAAGCAGTTTTTTTATTCAAAGCCTTTCATTTCTGCAAAGCTAATCCCAGCATGTGTTTCAGCAGATTTTACCACCACAAATGTCCATTAACCCCAATAAATGTATACAGGGCAGACTCCATAATGGCCCAACTGATGCAGCCGGGTAACCTCCAGCTGTGCAACCGGCTCTTTCTCCTCAACCTTGCCTCTGTCTATACAACAGGGTTTGAGTGCCCGTCGACCGATCGTATCATACCTGAGCTGCGCTTTATGATGCACAGCGTACGCGATATTTATACAGCCGGCAATCAGAGCTTTCCAGCTACCCCGATGCCAGAGCGTTACCGCTCGCTATACGACCGTGCGCTGGCTTTTGTGGATGCGCAAAACCCCGACTACAAAAAGTTTGATCACTTCGTTTTCATCCGCGACTATGTAAATCCCCTGTTCGCCATCAACCAGCAATTGCTCATTGAATACCGTGTAGTATCGCGGAACTATAATGATTACACGCTCAGCAATACTGCAAACTCGATCTTCGACAAACAGCTTTATGCTGCACAGAATACGAAAGGCGTCTACTCGCTGGTGGAAGACCCGCAGGCGCTGGAAGAGCTTAGAGCGCTGGGCAAATCTTTGTTTTACGATCCCATGCTGTCAGGTAATAATCGCCGTGCCTGCGCGTCCTGCCACAAGCCGGAGCAGTACTTTACCGATACAACCGTTGCCACAGCCCCGGCTTTCGATGGCAGCCACCGCTTGCCAAGAAATACCCCTTCACTCATCAATGTAGTGTATAATCATTTGCTGATGCTCGATGGACGGCACTTCTCCCTGCACGCGCAGGGGAAGGATGTAATGACCACCGGAACGGAGATGGGCGGTATTGATACGAACCTCCTGCAAAAGACGCTTAGCTGTAAAGAATACCGCAAAGGATTTAAGCGCCTGCTGAAGTTTACACCGGAGGAGCCGGATATTACGCTGGCGCATATCGTCTCGGCCATCACTTATTATTACGGCAGCTTCAGCAACTACTATTCCCCCTTCGATGATGCCATGAACCATAATCAACATTTGAGCAGGGAAGCCGTTCATGGGTTCAACCTGTTTATGAGCAAGGCGAAGTGCGGCACCTGTCATTATGTGCCCCAGTTCAATGGTGTGCCTGCGCCTTACATCAGTTCAGAGTTTGAAGTGGTTGGCACGCCGGCCGATACTGCCTACACCCGTTTGAGTACAGATCGTGGGCGCTACATGGTAAACCCGGTGTCCGAGATGGATGGCGCATTCCGGGTGACGACGGTGCGCAATGCCGCCCATACAAAGCCCTATATGCACAACGGCGTCTTTACAACACTCGAACAGGTCATTGCTTTTTATGAGGAAGGCGGTGGCGCGGGGAAGAAATTAAACGTGCCAAACCAGACACTCGCGCACGACAAGCTCAAACTAACGCCGGGCGAACAAAAGGACCTGATCGCTTTTATACAAACCCTCGATGAGCGGATTATTTTTGATACGCCGCCCACGCAACTACCCACTTCTACGATCGGGGAACTCAACAAGCGGAAGCCGGGTGGCGAGTATTAATAACCTGATGATGAAAGCTACTTACCTCCTGTTCTTATTGCTCACGGTCCTGCTGCTGGCTCAATGCGCCAGCGGGCCGAAGGTCACGTACAATATACCCGCAGAGATCCCGGCGGCGCGGAGGGAGCAGCTGATCGGCTTGTTCTATAAAGGGCAGGTGCTGTACAAAGCCAATTGCTCGCAATGCCACGGCATCTTCGCAAAAGGGAAGGACAGTATTCCTAATTTCACCGCTATCCAGATCGATAACTACGGGGCAAAGTTTATGAACGGCGATCCCTTGAACCATGCTGTTGCCCGGAAGATGAGCCAGGAGCAGCTTAATGAAGTGCTTACCTTCCTCCGGTTAAAGAAAGTAGATACACAGCAGGCAGTGGCGCAATAATGTCCCGCGGGGAGCATTACACATAAATTGCTGCCATTGATACAGAAAAAATCTATTTTTAGGTCATTAAAAGGTGCTCATGAAACATAACCTGTTGCTCTTATTACTGCTCTGCTTTGCGCTGCACAGCAAGGCTACTCCCACCAGCATTTACGACTTTAAGATCGCTGCCTTTAAAGGAGCGGATATAGACCTATCAATCTATAAAGGAAAGAAAGTGTTGATCGTAAATGCGCCCTGCATGTCTGTCGATGATATTCAATACCGCGAGCTGGAAGCACTGTACCAGAAGTACAAGGGCAAGCTGGTAGTGATCGGCATCCTGACGTATGACTTCAATATAGAGCCGGGTACAAAGATGAACCGCGACTACCGTAAGAATGAATATAAAGTAACCTTTCCGCTTAGCACAAGGGTGCAGATCAGCGGGCCGGAGCAAACGCCCATTTTCCAATGGCTCACCCAAAAAAAGCTGAACAGCTTCCGGGACTATCCCGTGAAGTGGAATTTCCAGAAGTACCTGTTGGATGAAAATGGTAAGCTCATCGCCATATTTGATCCTAAAGTAAGGCCGCTGAGCAGGGAGATTGCTACGGCGATAGAGAAGTAATTCGTTCGTATAGTCGTACATGAAAACAGGCAGCCATCGATCGATGGCTGCCTGTTTTTTGTCTGCTTGTCTGGATGATGATGCCCATCGCCAGCGAACAAATGTATCGTCCCCTTTGAAGGGATAAGAGAGGGATGTTCAATGGGCGTCCTCCACATCCCCCGCCTACGGCTCCCCCTTCGAAGGGGGATTTCGCCCTCGTCGCTGGCTTCAAACACTCCTCTTCGCAACGTACGGAAGAAACCTTCCGGTTGGGGCGCTTATTAGATTGAGGCAGGAAAGTAGTGCTGTGATATGGACATGCAGGCGGTAACGATAAAGTAAGCCGCAAACAGCCCTATAAGTATCCACTTAGCTATACTACTCACATCGTTTCTTCTCAGCGTTATTTTTACCTGTTTAACGGACGCTTTTATGATGTCTTATAAGCCGCCGTTTACATTCAATGGTTCATCGTACTTCCTCGAAGGTGGTTTCTTCGCTGGATGATGCAGGGCCACTACCCCTCAATCACTTCCCACCAATCTGAATACTCGTTGCCGAACTTTTCCTGCCGGTATTGTCCTCGTAGATGGTGGTAGTGGCTTTCTGCTTACCCGGTTTGTACTGGGTGGAGGTTGCATTCACCTGCTGTGTAGTGCTGTTGATACCCTGTGTCTGGCGGGTGGTGCTGTGTGTCTGCGTGGTGCTGCCCTGCTGGGTGGGTAATAACAAGGCCTGGCTGGGGGTAAGGCCGGGTGCCGCGGCCGGCGTGTTATGGTCATGCTGAAGATCGATGCCGCCGGCTGGTGGCTGCTCTGTCTGCACGGACTTTCTGTCGATAAGTGGTGTCTGCGCTGGTGGCAATTGCTTCGCTTCCTGAGCTTGTGCCTGGACGCTTACAATCATAAAACAAAGAAAGGCAGCGGAGGAAAGACGTATCACAAGTTTTGCAGTTTAGCGCATAGCAATTTACAGCTTTTTTGCCTGCAGTTATGAATCTCCTGAAACGCTTCCGTTTGCCCTGCGCTTCACAGCCAACTAAACATACAGCAATATTTTATGAGTATATTGGATGACCAAACCTATCGACCATGGCTCAAATGCGGATGGCAATGTATACACAGCCGGCGCTTTCGATGATACCGGCGATTTTGACCCCGGCCCGGGCGTCTATACCCTTACAGATATCGCCCCGATCTATTCCTCCTTCATTTCAAAAATGGATGCCAATGGCAATTTTTTATGGGCCCGGCAGACGCAATCCTCATCCATTTATGACGGCTCCGCCAATACCTATTGCCTGGCCATCGATAAAGAAAAGAACCTGTTGCTTGCGGGCGTTTTTTTTGACAGCGTGGATATGGACCCCGGCCCGGCGGTGCATCGGCTGCGTGCTGTTGGGATGCAATCCAACGCCTTCCTCCTGAAGCTGGATTCTTTGGGCAATTATGTGTGGAGCCGCGCCGCCAGCACATTTGGGCATGCAGCGCTTGCATTGGATACAGCAGGCAATGCCTATGTATCCGGTATTTTTATCGATACCGCTTATTTCGGCACTACTCGCTTATCCCTGCCCGGCTATGTCTATCAGGCCGCCTATGCCGCGCGGTATGATAAGGACGGCACCTTCAGCTGGGCCTTCCCCATCCCCGCCTCCTCCTGCATGGGCATTGTAGTAGATGCCGCGAATGATGTCTGGGCCACCGGCTCTTATACTTACACGTACGACTTTGACCCCGGCCCCGACTCCACCGTCCTGACGAATGCCCCATGGTGGAACAGGAATATCTATCTATGCAGGTTGAGCCCTGCCGGCTCCTTTCTGTGGGCAGGCCAGCTTGGCGGCAATGGCAATGATAATTGCTTCGGAATAGCTGCTTACCGCGATTATCTCTACCTCACTGGCAGCTTCGATAGCTCCTGCACTTATTCACTGGGCCGCGGGGCGGGTACTCTTACCGTAGCCGGCCATGATGACATCTTTATTGCCAAGGTGAACAGGAAACAGCTGCCCACAGGCGTTGTAGCGCCCGCCTTTGCGCCCGCCATCATTGCGCCCAACCCTACCAACGGCAGTGTGCGCATCACCTGGAACAAGCTGCCCGGCACAAGGATAACCGTAACCAATATCCTCGGCCAGCAGATTACCAGCAGTGCGGCGACAGCTACGGAAACCGTAATAGACCTTAGTGCCCGGCCCAATGGTATGTATTATATCTCTGTCAAAGGCAATGCCGGGCAGCAGACCTTTAAGGTGCTTAAGCGGGATTAGCAGATTGGTAAAATCAATCATGCTGAATCGTCTTATCCGTCATCGCAGCAGCTACAGCCACCAAAAGCTCATCGGAAAAGCAATCGAAGGCAGGATTCAGGGAACGTTCACGGTCTGTGAGCTCACGCACACGATAGCTGGCGTTGTCCACCCCCTGGTCAAGTGCAGCAGTGTCCACCGTCATCTTTTCCCAGAACAGCAGGTAAGATGCGATGCTTGTCGTGACAACAGGTTCCTTTTGATGTCCCAGGATTTCGTGGACCAGCAGCTTACCGGGGCAGGCATATCGTCTGTGGCCAATCACACCGTCCAGCAATGCCGAAAGGATTTGCTTCAGATCGCCGCCGGTATTGTCGCGCACGTGATCTATAATCGTTTCCTCCAACCAGGACCATGAGCCGGCATTGACTGCAGCATCCTCATTCACCTCAAAGAGCCATACAAAGCGCCGGAAGTAAACGATGTTGAAGATGCAGTATTCCTTCAGTTTGTTGCTGCACCGCAACACGCCGGCCAGGAGCAGGTATTGAAAGATGATGGTTAGGGTATGCACCGCAAAATTGTCGAAACCGGGATTGGATGTGTTGATGGTGAACGTAGTGTCAGGTAGGTGGATGAGGTTTTGTTCGCTGAAGTCGTGGTATGCCCGGTCATCCGGAATGTGGTTGATGATGAGTGGGGTGGATATAAAGGCCGGGCGCGACATGGGGTAATTGACGTAGGAACGTTACCAAAGCTTAGGACGTAAACTTAAATGATTGGCGGTGGATTAACGGAAAAACACCAATAAACCCCATCCACCAACAAAATCTCAAAACCATTAAACCGCTGCATTAAAGCATCAGCTATCCGCTCGTCGGTTGCAGCACTAGCTATAATACCCAGCATTTCCACAGGCACCCTGCCATGTTCAAAAGCATAAAGCATATCCAGCACCATCTGCTGGTCACTAAACGCTGTTCGGGGTGGAGCAATAAGCGCAGGCCTGAAGTTGGCGTAATAGCTGATTTTCATGGGCGGTGGTTGCGGGGAGTAAACTTAAGGGGTTTCCGCGGAGGAGCGGCACAAGCCCTTCCAGCCCTTCGGAGGGCTGGAAGGGTTGATCCAAATCCCCTCATAAGATTATGTGATGCAGATTTGGCAGGACGGTGGTAAATTTATCTACGCTAAAGCAACCCATACCGCGTTGCCATATCGCCAATCATCATTCCTAACCAAACGCAAGATCATAAACGATGGACAACAATCCCAACGACATCAGCAAATGCCCGTTCCACAATGGCACGATGAACAACCCAACAGCCGGAGGCGGCACGAAGAATAACAACTGGTGGCCGGGACAGCTCAGGCTCAACATCCTGCGCCAGCATTCGTCCCTGTCCGACCCCCTGGGCGAAGACTTCGATTATGCTGTTGCCTTCGAGAGCCTCGACCTCGAAGCACTGAAACAGGACCTGCATGCACTGATGACGGATTCGCAGGACTGGTGGCCGGCAGACTTTGGCCATTACGGCGGTCTCTTCATCCGCATGGCCTGGCACAGCGCCGGCACGTATCGCGTATCGGACGGTCGCGGTGGAGCAGGGCAAGGGCAGCAACGCTTCGCCCCTCTCAACAGCTGGCCCGACAATGTAAACCTCGACAAGGCACGCCGCCTCCTCTGGCCCATCAAACAGAAATACGGCAACAAGATATCCTGGGCTGATCTGATGATCCTGACGGGCAATGTAGCGCTGGAGTCCATGGGCTTTAAAACCTTCGGCTTTGCCGGCGGTCGCGCCGATACCTGGGAAGCGGATGAAGCCGTGTACTGGGGCGGTGAAACTACCTGGCTCGGCGGCGATGTACGCTACTCCCGCGGCTCGGATGGAGTAGTAGAGCATCATGGCGTACTTGTGTCGGACGATGACGGGGAGGTACCCAAACACACCCGCGACCTCGAACAACCATTGGCCGCCGTACAAATGGGACTGATCTACGTAAACCCCGAAGGCCCCGATGGCAACCCTGACCCGATTGCCGCCGCCAAAGATATCCGCGACACCTTCGGCCGCATGGCCATGGACGATATAGAAACAGTGGCCCTGATTGCCGGCGGCCATACGTTTGGTAAGACGCACGGCGCCGCTTCTGCCGACCATGTAGGCAAGGAGCCGGAAGCAATGGACTTAGAGCATAGTGGCTTCGGCTGGCGCAATAGCCATGGCTCGGGCAAGGGCGCAGACGCCATCACCAGCGGATTAGAAGTAACCTGGACAACGACGCCAACCCAATGGAGCAATAACTTCTTTGAAAACCTTTTTGGCTTTGAATGGGAGCTGACGAAAAGCCCGGCAGGCGCACATCAATGGGTAGCGAAGAATGCCGGGGCGATCATCCCCGATGCCTTTGATGCAGGTAAGAAACACCTGCCAACGATGCTGACCACGGATCTTGCCCTGCGCTTCGACCCGGCTTATGAAAAGATATCCCGCCGCTTCTTAGATCATCCCGAAGAGTTTGCCGATGCCTTTGCCCGCGCCTGGTTCAAGCTCACTCACCGCGACATGGGGCCACGCGCCCGCTACCTCGGCGCCGACGTACCTGCAGAAGAACTGCTCTGGCAGGACCCCATCCCTGTAGTAGATCATCCATTGATCGATGACAACGATATAGCCGCCCTGAAGCAACAGATTCTGGCATCGGGATTGACGGTGCCGCAATTGGTATCCGTTGCCTGGGCTTCGGCCTCAACGTTCCGTGGCAGCGATAAGCGGGGTGGTGCCAATGGCGCTCGCATCCGACTGGCACCGCAGCGTTACTGGCAGGCGAATAATCCGGTGCAGTTGGGCACTGTCCTGACAGCGCTGGAAGGCATTCAGCAGTCGTTCAATGGCGCGCAGTCGGGCGGTAAGAAAGTATCCCTGGCAGACCTTATTGTACTGGCAGGTTGTGCAGCCATCGAAAAGGCGGCAAGTGATGCCGGGCAAAACATCAAAGTGCCGTTTACACCCGGCCGCATCGATGCTTCGCAGGAACAAACAGATGTAGTGTCTATGGGCTATATGGAGCCGGTAGCTGATGGCTTCCGGAACTATGGTAAGGGCAAGTCGCCGGTACGCGCAGAAGCGCTGCTCGTAGACAAGGCGCAACTCCTCACCCTTACTGCACCCGAGCTGACGGTGTTGGTGGGCGGTATGCGTGCTTTAAATGCGAATTATGATGGTTCTGCCCACGGCGTATTCACCAATCGCCCCGGTCAGCTGACCAACGACTTCTTCGTAAACCTCTTAGACATGGGTACCACCTGGAAAGCCACCGGCGAAGACCGCGGACTATACGAAGGCCACGACCGCAACACCGGCGACCTGAAATGGACCGGCACCCGTGCTGATCTTGTATTCGGCTCACACGCAGAGCTTCGGGCGATTGCTGAAGTGTATGCGAGTACCGACGGCAGGGATAAGTTTGTGAAGGACTTCGTAGCCGCCTGGGATAAGGTGATGAACCTGGATCGGTTTGATCTGAAATAAGGCATCCAAAGCAAGCATATAAAGAAAGGCAGATGAGCGATCATCTGCCTTTCTGTTGTAAGCCCTTCCAGCCCTCCGAGGGGCTGGAAGGGCTGGTACTCACTTCATCACCACCTGCACCGTATGCCGCGTCTTTTGCTCCAGCAGCGTATACCGTCCCTTGGTAAGATCAAACAGGATCTCAGGCGTATAATGGCGTACGGTAAGCAGCGTCACATCCTCATTGCGCAGCACCTTATAATCATGCTCTAAGGCAGCTACGAGCGCAACTACCTGTTCTTCGCGATGATCAATACAGGCCACGAAAGAGATAGCTGCATTCTGGATCAGGTTCACCTTGATCTTCAGGTCGTGGAAGATGCCATAAAGGTTGCGCAGGTTGTCTTCGGTGACGAAGGAGAAATCGCGGGTGGTCACCTGGAGCAGGATCTGTTTTTGCTTCAGGATGATGAGCGGCGGATAGAAGATACTGTCCACACTATCGGTGATCACCGTTCCTTTAAGACGCTGATCAAGGAAGCATTTTACATACAGCGGGATGCCCGCATTCTGTAGCGGCTTAATGGTCTTCGGGTGAATGACCTGGGCGCCATAGAAGGCCATTTCGATCACTTCATGATACGTGATGGCTTCGATCTTTACGGTATTGGGAAAGAGCTTCGGGTCGGCATTCTGCAGGCCTTCCACGTCTTTCCAGATGGTTACATGATCGGCTTTCAGCCAGGCGGCCAGCATCGCCGCCGTATAGTCGCTGCCCTCGCGGCCAAGAGTCACGGAAGCATTGTCGGCAGTAGTGCCGATGAAGCCCTGGGTGATGATGCTTTTGCCGCTGCTTAAGACGGGCTGCATTACCTGTTGCGCCTGTTTTAATGAGATGTCCCAGTCCACACGAGCATCGCGCCAGGTATCGTCGGTGCGTACTACATCGCGCACATCGATCCATTCATGGTCGAAGCCCTGCTGGGCCAGGTAGAAAGAGAAGATGCGGGTAGACAGCAATTCGCCGATGCAGACGATCTGGTCGTAAGAATAATCGTAGCGCTCGCCGGAAGCATCGTCCACAGCCCATTGCAACTCGGTGAAATAGACGGTGAGGATGTCCCGTGCTTTGGCGAAGTTTTCTGGTGTAAGCAGCTGCTGTACGTAATTGATATGCTGCTCTTCTAATGCCAGCACCATCTGGTGGGCTTCCTCTTTATTGCGGCAGGCGGCATCCATAATGGCCTCGAGGGCATTGGTTATCTTGCCCATGGCAGAGACAACAAGGATGATAGGCTGCTTAGCGCCGGTAATGATAGGCAGTAATGCCTGCATCCGCTCTGGTGTGGCGATGGATGCTCCGCCGAATTTGTAGACCTGCATTGAATCTTGTACTGATTAATAATTACTCATTTTACTTACGCAAGGTTTCGCCCCCATCCTACACTATCCCCGAAGGGGGAAGGGATATAGCTTGTGAAAAGCCGCTCCTGAAAAGTTTATATTAAAGGCGTCGCCTGAAAACTCGCTTCAAAAATATTTCACTATTTCATCGATGATCTTGGCCAGACGTCACCTTCCCCTTCGGGGAAGGCCGGGATGGGGCCTAATTAAGCGACCATCCTCCAACAACTTTCCAACCCCACTCAACACTCAACACTCAACACTCAACACTCAACACTCAACACTCAACACTCAACACTCAACACTCAACACTCACTTCAAAAGCTCCTCCTTGCTTTTTGGCCGCACATCATCCAGCCACTTAAACCTGCTTAGCTTCATATTCGGAAGGTCCGCTTTTTCGAGTGGCGTCATGTTGAGCTTTGGTTCCTGGTCGAGGTAGATCTTATGGACTTTCTCATCCTTAAAATAAACCCTGATTCGTTCGCTGGTGGATTGGTTGACGCCAAGATAAGCGCTATCGTCATCCTGCTGGTAGGTGATGGTCTCGGCATTGGTAGTGACGATCATCTCATAGATGTTGTTGTTCCGGAAATGGGCGGTAAGGGTTTTGCCCTGTACCTGGTTGTACAGCCCGGCCTGCTCCGGTCCCGACCGCGAGACGATCAGTGCATCATTGGGGATGTAAAGGCGTTTGATGGTATTACTATCCATAAACATCAGGATCGTATCGCCGGTGATCTGGCTGTTGCGGCTCCAGGCAACGGGGCTCTTCATCATCTTCATCACCGAGTCCTTTTCGGAATAGGAAATACTATCGCAACGCCCCTGCAGGGAATCGGAGAAGATAACGACATGGCGGTAGCCGATGTAGTAGCGCGGAGCGGTAGAGTCGGCCACGGGTTCATCGGTTATAGGTGATGGGTTATGGGTGATATTGTCTTTCGATTTCGTACGCTTCTTTTCTTTCTTTACCACAGTAGTGTCAGCAACCGTCTTTTGTCTTTTGTCTAAAAACTTTTGTCTCAGAATCGGCGCCGAAAAGAAGGTATCCGCCGTCAGAAACAGGCTGTCCTTGCCATTCATCTGCCGCAGCAATGGCTTCATGGTGGATAGCATCGTGCGGCGCTTTTCATTGTAGGATGCATAGTCGCTCCACATGGTGATGTGCTGCGTGGTATCTATCGCGATCACATGGCCGGTTGCCTTGCCGAAGCCGGTGTTGCGGTCATAATCGATCTTATCGCCAATGACGTATTGCTCTTTATCCTGCAAAGAAGTGCGGCTGGTGAACAGGGCATGCTCATGCTTACTGTCGTATGTGCCGCCGGTAGTGATGAGGGTACTCTTATTGTTGATAACGGTTGAGGTTTTGGGGCCGAAGAAGGTGACGACCTTCGTTTCGGTATTATAGCCGAGGTCTTCGGAAGTAGTATTGTAGTTCGGGTCGCTCACGATCACATCATTGCGGAAACGGGCGTCCCTGGTATTGACATTATAGGTTCCGGTATTGCTGGATACAGTAGTCGCATCGGCCTGGAGCGTGCCGCCATTGCCATAGACGGCAATCTTTGCACCTACATCATACGTCAGCTCTTCGCTCCAAAGGCTGTTGTTCTTGCCATCGTTGAGCTTTACATTGCTCTTGAGGTAAGCTATCTTCTTGTTGCCGATGTAGCGGAGGTAATCGGAAAATACTTCGGTGCCGCCGGGCTGGATGATGTGCACATTGCCAAAAGCTTCTACATTGTTGGTGGCGGGGTTAAGGTTAAAGGCTGTCGCAGGTCATAACGGTGCTTCCCTGCGTCATGCGGGCCTCACCGATGAATTTTGTCACATCGGCCGAGTCCGTCTTGAAGCCATACAGGTTTTTTGCCGTGACGCGGATGCTGATCTTATCATTGGTATCGATCGGCAGTTGTTGTGCAAATCCATTGAAATGGCTGAACATGATTAAAACAACAAGCCACACCTTCCGC
>CAUJSJ030000114.1:0-46221 GCA_963422775.4 uncultured Roseateles sp. | reverse complement strand
GCGCGCCGAACCGCCCAAGCCTCTGCCAGAATTCGGCTCGACCGAAGATTTCCCGCTGGCTCAGGCACTGAACCAGCTCAAGGGTCAGCCGGTCATTGCGTCGAAGACGGCACTGGAACGCAAGGCTGAAGCGAAGACGACCGAATAGCCGTAGCTCCTGACTTCAAGCACAACGGGCCTCGCAAGAGGCCCGCTTTTTTTGCACCCTGCTTTTCTCAGCGCGAACGCGTGACGGCCAGGGCGCCCAGCGCGGCGACGGCACCCAGTGCCGGCACGGCCCGCCAGCCGAAGGCCGCGAGCAGCGCCGAGCCCAGCGCCGCGCCGCTGGCCATGCCCACGAACATCGAGCTGACCAGCACCGCGTTGAGCCGGCTGCGCGAGGCCGCATCCAGGCTGTAGATGACGCTCTGGTGCGACACCAGCGCCGCCTGCACGCCCAGGTCAAAGACGACGGCCACGCCCACCAGCAGCCACAGTGACGCCGGCGCCAGCGCCTGCACCGCGAAGGCCAGGAACACCAGCAGCGCGGCAGCACGGATGACGGCCTGCGGGCCGCGCCTGTCGGCGATGCCACCGGCCAGCGGTGCGGCCAGCGCGCCGGCCGCACCGGCCAGGCCGAAGGCCCCTGCGACCGCACTGCCCTGATTGAAGTCCGTCGTGGCCAGCACCAGCGCCAGCGTCGACCAGAACGAGCTGAACGCCACGCTCAGCAGCCCCTGCGCCCAGGCAGCGCGGCGCAGCGGCGCATGGCTGCGCCAGAGAACGAGCATCGAGCCCAGCAGGCTGGCGTAGCCGGCGGACGTGGCCGGCACGAAGCGCGGCAGCCCGCGCCACAGCAGGGGCATCGCCGCCAGCACCGCGGCCGCGGCAGTGCCATACACCGCGCGCCAGCCGGCCAGCGCCGCGATGGAACCGCTGGCCACGCGCGACAGCAGGATGCCCAGCAGCAACCCCGTCATCACCTGCCCCACCCGCTTGCCGCGCTCGGCCTCGGGGGCCAGCGTGGCGGCGGCGGGCACCAGATCCTGAGCCAGTGTCGCGGTGATGCCGATGATGACGCTGGCCAGCGCCAGCGCGGTAAAGCTCGGCGCCAGCGCGGCAAACGCCAGTGCCGCGACGAGGGCCGCCGACTTCACGAGGATGATGCGGCGCCGATCAAACCGGTCCCCCAGCGGCGACAGCAACAGGATGGCGGCCGCGTAGCCGAGTTGTGTCAACGTGGGCAGCAGGCCGATGCCCGCACTGCCGACGCCAAACTGCTCCGACAGCAGGCCCAACAGCGGCTGCACGTAGTAGATGGACGCGACCGCCAGACCGGTGGCCGTGGCCAGCAGCAAGGTGAGCGCGGTGCCGAGTGCCGGGGGCGAAGCGGCGGCGGGAGAAGTCAAGGAAGCAGACATGCGTATTTCCAGATTCATCAATGCCCGGGAGTGTGCGCAGGGGTATTGCCGCTGGGTAGTCGTGAGCCGCGTCTGACTGCCATACGCTAGACGCATGAGCACCTCCGCCGATCGCTTGCTGCTGATGCAGACCTTCATCCGCATCGTCGAGGCGGGCAGCCTGTCGGCCGCCGCCCGGCAGCTCGGAACCACGCAGCCCACCGTCAGCCGGCGGCTGCAGGCGCTGGAGCAGCAGTTCGGCCAGCCGCTGATCCAGCGCTCCACCCACGCGCTGCGCCTGACCGAGACCGGCGAGCGGGCGCTGGAGCGGGCCAAGGCCCTGGCCGCGGACTGGGAGGACTTCGAGCAGTCGCTGCGCGTCGAGCCGGCCCGACCGGAAGGCTTGCTGCGCGTGCAGGTGCCGCATGCCTTCGGCCAGGAGCACCTGATCGCGCCGCTGGTGCGGGCGCTGAAGGATGCGCCGAAGCTGCGCGTGGACTGGCTGCTCAACGACGCGACGCCCAACTTCATCGAGCAGGGGCTGGACTGCGCGATCCGCGTCGGCGGCAAGGCCGAGGGTGCGGTGGTGGCCATTCCGCTGGCGAGTGTTCCGCGCGTGCTGGTGGCCGCACCGTCGCTGCTGGTCGGGCACCACCCGCAGGAGCCCGACGACCTCGCCGACCTGCCCTGGATCGCGATCTCCACCTTCTACCGCCAGGAACTGCAGCTGGAACGCGACGACGGCGTGCGCCAGCGCCTGGCCATCCGCCCCGTGCTGGCCACGGACAGCCTGTACGCCACGCGCGAGGCCGCGCGGCTGGGCCTGGGCGCGGCGCTGCAGTCGGGTTGGGCCGTGCGCCAGGACATCGCCGAAGGCCGGCTCGTGCGCCTGCTGCCGCGCTGGCGCGGCATGCCGCTGCCCGTTCACCTGCTCTATCCCAACCCGCCGGCGCCTACCGCGCGGCTGCGCTACTTCATCGAGGCGATGCGGCGCAGCATGTGCGAACCGCTCTGGCCGGATATCTAATCTCCACCCATGACCGACGACGACCTGCTGCGCTACTCCCGCCATCTGATGCTCGACGAGATCGGCATCGAAGGCCAGCAGCGCCTGCTCGATGCCCGCGCCCTCGTCATCGGCGCCGGCGGCCTGGGCTCGCCGGTGGCGCTGTACCTCGCCTCGGCCGGCGTGGGGCGCATCACGCTGGTCGACCATGACACCGTCTCGCTGACCAATCTGCAGCGGCAGATCGCCCACGACATGGCGAGCCTGGACCGCCTCAAGGTCGAGTCTGCCGCCGCGCGCATGGCCGCTCTCAACCCCGGCGTTCGGGTGCGCGCGCTGGCCGAGAAGGCCGACGCCACGCTGCTCGACGCCGAGGTGCCCACGGCCGACGTCGTCATCGACTGCACCGACAACTTCGCCACCCGCCACCTCGTCAACGCCGCCTGCGTGCGCCACGGCCGGCCGCTGGTGTCGGGCGCGGCCATCGGCTTCGACGGCCAGATCAGCGTCTATGACAGCCGCTCGCGGGAGCAGCCTTGCTACGCCTGCCTGTTCCCGCCCGAGTCCGGCTTCGAGGACGTCGCCTGCTCGACGATGGGCGTGTTCGCGCCGCTGGTGGGCATCGTCGGCAGCCTGCAGGCGGCCGAAGCGCTCAAGCTGCTGGCCGGCATCGGCGAGCCGCTCGCCGGGCGGCTCTTGATGCTGGACGGCCGGCGCATGCAGTTCAGCGAGATCGCGACGCAGCGCGACCCCGAATGCCCGGTCTGCGGCGCCGGATGAAATCCTGCGATGTCGCCTGAACGCGGCACAAAATTCGGCACCGACCTGCCCACAATGCCCTCGCCCATGAAGCCCACCGACGTCCCGACGCGCAACTTCCCGACCGCCAAGGAAGAGTGCCGCACGCTGCAACCCCACCCCAACTACGACACGCCGGGCAGCGCCTATGAGCTGGCCTTCAAGGACGAGGCCTTCCTGCTGCGCCAGGACATGCGCCCGGTGCGCATGCAGCTGGAGCTGATGAAGCCCGAGCTCGAGCAGAACGAGCAGGGCGTCAAGTCCACCATCGTCATCTTCGGCAGCGCGCGCATCCTGTCCGCCGAGGCGGCCCAGGCCCTGCTGACCGTGGCCGAGGACCGCGGCGACGAGGCCGGCGCGGCGCGGGCACGCCGCCAGGTCTCGATGAGCCGCTACTACGAGGAGGCGCGCCGCTTCGCGCAGATCGCCACCAGCGCCTGCGCCGAGCGCGGCCGGCCCGTCGTCATCGCCACCGGCGGCGGCCCCGGCATCATGGAAGCCGGCAACCGCGGCGCCTACGAGATGGGTGGCAAGAGCGTGGGCCTGAACATCGTGCTGCCGCGCGAGCAGGTCCCCAATCCCTACATCACGCCGGAGCTGTGCTTTCGCTTCCACTACTTCGGCCTGCGCAAGATGCACTTCCTGATGCGCTCCATCGCACTGGTGTGCTTCCCCGGCGGCTTCGGCACGCTGGACGAACTCTTCGAGACGCTGACGTTGATCCAGACAGGCAAGAGCCGCCGCCGCCCCATCCTGCTGTTCGGGCGCGACTTCTGGACCCGGCTGATCAACATCGAGCTTCTGATCGAGACCGGCATGATCAACGCAGACGACGCGCAGCTCTTCCACTACGTGGAGACGGCCGAGGAAGCCTGGGCCCTCATCCAAGCCGAACCTGAACTTTCAAGCACGAGCCCCACATGACCAAGCTCAGAAACGTCTCCCTCATCGGCGCGCCCACCGACATCGGTGCCGGCGCGCGCGGCGCCAGCATGGGACCCGAAGCCATGCGCGTGGCGGGCCTGGCCGAGGCGCTGCGTGCCCGCGGCGTGGACGTCGTCGACCGCGGCAACTTGAGCGGCCCGTCCAACCCCTGGCTGCCGCCGACCGAGGGCTACCGCCACCTCAACGAGGTCGTCGCGTGGAACCAGACGGTGCACGACGCCGTCTACAACGAGCTGAAGACCGGCCGCATGCCCATCCTGCTGGGCGGCGACCACTGCCTGGGGCTGGGCTCCATCAGCGCCGTGGCGCGCCACTGCCGCGACACGGGCAAGAAGCTGCGTGTGCTGTGGCTGGACGCGCATGCCGACTTCAACACCAGCGAGCTCACGCCCAGCGGCAACATCCACGGCATGCCCGTGGCCTGCCTGTGCGGCTTCGGCCCCAAGGAGTTGATCGAGATCGGCGGCCATGTACCCGCCATCTCGCCCAAGTGGGTTCGCCAGATCGGCATCCGCAGCGTCGACGAGGGCGAGCGCGCCTTCGTGCACGAGCACGACCTGGAAGTGTTCGACATGCGCTTCATCGACGAAATGGGCATGCGCCACACGATGGAGCTGGCCCTGGCCACGCTGGACGACAACACCCACCTGCACGTCAGCTTCGACGTCGACTTCCTCGACCCCGTGATGGCGCCCGGCGTGGGCACCACGGTCGGCGGCGGCCCGACCTACCGCGAGGCCCACCTGTGCATGGAGATGATTGCCGACACCGGCCGTATGGCCTCCATGGACCTGATGGAGCTGAACCCGGCGCTGGACGAGAAGAACCGCACGGCCATCGTGGCGGTCGACCTGATCGAGAGCCTGTTCGGCAAATCGACGTTGATGCGCAAGTGAGGATCAGAGCCCCAGCTCGCTCAAGGACGGGTGGTCATCCGGCCGCCGGCCGAGCGGCCAGAAGAACAGCCGCGCCGACTCGGCAATCGGCAAGTCGTTGATGCTGGCGAAGCGCCGCTGCATCAGCCCCTCGGCCGTGAACTCCCAGTTCTCGTTGCCATAGCTGCGGTACCAGTGGCCCGAGTCGTCGTGCCACTCGTAGGCGAAGCGCACGGCGATGCGATGCTCGCCGAAGGCCCAGATCTCCTTGATGAGCCGGTAGTCCAGCTCGCGCGCCCACTTGCGCACCAGAAAGCCATGCACCTGCTCGCGGCCGACTGGGAACTCGGCGCGGTTCCGCCAGACCGTGTCGTCCGTGTAGACGCCGACGACGCGGTCGGGATCGCGGCTGTTCCAGGCGTCTTCGGCGAGACGAACCTTCTGCACCGCACTCTCGTGCGTGAATGGCGGCAGCGGCGGCTTCATGATCAGTAGGTTTTGTACGGAAGGAACTTGCCGCTCATGACGATGCTGACGCGGTCGCCGGCTGCATTCGGCTCGCGCTGCAGGTCCATCTTGAAGTCGATGGCGCTCATGATGCCGTCGCCGAACTCTTCGTGGATCAGCTCCTTGAAGGTGGTGCCATAGACGCTGATCAGCTCGTAGAAGCGGTAGATCAGCGGGTCGGTGGGCACGGAGGTCGGCAGGCTGCCCTTGTAGGGCACGACCTTGAGCCACTGCGACTCGGCTTCGGTCAGGTCGAAGAACTTGGCAAGCTTGGCGGCCTGCTCGTCGTTGAAGGTCATCTGGCCCAGGCAGCCGGCGGTGACCCACTCCTTGCTGAGGCCGATGTCGGCGGCGACGTCGGCCCATTTGATGCCCTTGGCCACCTTGGTGGCGATGATTTTTTCGGTGACGTCGAGGCGGCTCATGCGGTGCTCCTGTGGATGGCGGGTTTGGTATCGAGGGAAATGACTTCCGCCGTCTGCGCGAGGCCTGGACGGACCTCGGGCGGATGCTCGGGCGCGCGGCCGTGGGAAAGCGTGGCGCTGCGCTCGACGAGGAAGTCGACAAGGTGGTTGCGGATGCGGTAGTACTGCGGGTCGTGGTGCAACGAGGCGCGTTGCCTGTCGCGCGACATCGTGTTGACGACGACCTCCGCCACGCGCGCCTGCGGGCCGTTGGCCATCAGCAGGATGCGGTCGGCCAGAAGAATCGCCTCGTCCACGTCGTGCGTGATCATGAAGACGGTCTGGCGCGTGGCGGCGCAGATCTTCAGCAGCTCGTCCTGGATGGTCCCGCGCGTCAGTGCATCCAGCGCACCGAACGGCTCGTCCAGCAGCAGCATGCGCGGCTCGATGGCGAAGGCGCGCGCGATGCCTACGCGCTGCTTCATGCCGCCGGAGAGCTGGCTGGGTTTCTTGTCGAGCGCCGGCGTGAGTCCTACCAGCGCGACGTATTTCTGCACCTGGGCGTCAACCTCGGCGCGCTGCCAGCCCGGCCACTTGCTGCGCACCGCGAAGGCGATGTTCTGGCGCACGGTCAGCCAGGGCATCAGCGCATGGCCCTGGAAGACGACACCGCGCTCCAGGCCTGGTGCGTTCACCTCGCGCCGGGCCATGAAGACGTGGCCGCTGCTCGCCTGCTCCAACCCGGCCAGCACGTTGATATGGCTTCTTCCTGTCAAGCGGCAAGACCCGGTCCTCTGCGGTGCAGATATTGAACTGAACCTGTTGCCGGACGGGGAACGCGACGGAGCCTGAGTTGCCACCCGATGTGGATGCGCGACGGTTGATCATGCTGATATGCGAGGGTTGGCTACCTCAAGACAAGTGTTCGTCGCAGGGCTGCCTTCGGTCTAGGGGCTGAGGTCGATCCGGCCACTCGCGCGGCGTTCACGCTCAATAACGTGGTCGAGGGTTCCCTTGATGGCTGCGGCTGCGCCGCGTTCCCCGTCCGGCCTCTGGTGCAAATGCGGGTGTGTCACCTCCTTGGCGCGGCGCTGTTCATCAGGACGACCTTCACGCGGCTACCACCGGCAGCGGTGGCTTGATGCCCGCCCAGCCCGAGAGCTGCACCTCGCGCCCGATCGCCCACACGAACCCGGCCAGCTCGCGCGCCACCGCCACCACGGCCTTGGTCTTCATGAGCCGGCGCGCGCTCAAGCGCTTGAACTTGTTGCACAGCCGCGTCTGCGCCTTCCACGCGATCTGCGTCACGCACTCGGGCAGCCCGTCCTGGCGTGCCGCGATGATCGGACTCACCCGGGGCTCCATCCGGTAATGCCAGGCCACTTCGACCAGCATGCGTCGCGCTGCGCTGTTGCCCGCCTTGGTGATCGCGCCTTGCCGGCGCTTGGGGCCGGAGCTGTGCTCCGTGGGCACCAGTCCCAGGTAGGCCATTAACTGGCGCGGCGACTCGAAGCGCAGGAAGTCCTGCAACTCCGCCACCAGCGTCATCGCCGCGATCAACTGCACGCCGCGCAGGGCTTGCAGCGCCTGCACCACGGGCAGCAAGCGCCAGTGCGGCAGCGCGTCGCGCAGCGCCTGCTCTAAGCGGGCGATGCGCTCGCCGGCTTGAGTGATGGCGTGCAGATATTCCTGGAAGGCGATCTGCTGGGCCGTATGGCCGAGCTTGACCGTGGCCAGCCAGCGCAGGTGCGCCGCCGTCCACGAGGACTTGCCGGCGTAGGGAATGCCGTTGCGCAGCAGCAGCGCCTTGAGGCGGTGACGGCCATTGCGCTGCTCACGCACGGCGTCCTCGCGGGCACGCACTAGGTCACGCACGGATTCGTCGGCCGCATCGGGCACGCGCACCACCGAGAGGTCGCCCGAGCGCGCGAGCCGGGCCAGCAGCATGGCATCGCGCCGGTCGGTCTTGATGCGCTCGCCAGGTGGGCGGGCGATGCTGGACGGGGCGACCACATCGCAGCGCAGGCCCTGGGCGCAGAGGTGGCGCTGGATGACAAAGCCGCACGGGCCGGCTTCGTAGACGATGTGCAGCGGCTGGCCGCGACTGACGAGTTTGCGCACGGCCTTGTCCAGGGACGCGAGATCGCCCTTGATGCTGCCGACATGCCGGATCTCGGCGTCGCGCGGCGCGTCCGCCACGGCGATGTCGATGCTGTCCTTGTGGACGTCCAACCCGACGAACAGGGTGCTAGATTCCTTGCCCATGGCCCGACTCCTTGCTCACTCGCAACGCCCCGGCAGACCGCCTGCCGGGTGCCTTGGTGTAGCTCTGCAGCCCTTGCGCCTGCAACCTACGGCATCGCAGGGGTCGGGCCGCCCGACATCACGAAGCCATCTTGTCTAAGGATGGTCGTCTTGCCGCAGCCGCTGTGGCCGATGATGCAGACGAACTCACCCTCGGTCAGCGTGAAGTTGACGCCGTCGAAGACGGTCGCGTCGCCATAGCGCTTGGCCAGGCCCTGGACCTGCACGAGTTCAGTCGGCATAGGTCACCGCCTTCTGCGCGCGGGCAAAGACGAGATCGAGCAGCATGCCCACCACGCCGATCACCAGGATGGCCAGCATCACATTGGGCAGGCTGAGGTTGTTCCACTCGTTCCAGACGAAGTAGCCGATGCCCGTGCCGCCCACCAGCATCTCGGCCGCCACGATGACCAACCAGGCGATGCCCATGCTGATGCGCATGCCCGTCAGGATGGTGGGCGCCGCAGCCGGCAGGATCACCTCGAAGGCGCGGCGCAACGGCCCCACCTCCAGCGTGCGCGCCACGTTGAGCCACTCGCGCCGCACGCCGGCCACGCCGAAGGCGGTGTTGATCAGCATCGGCCACAGGCTGCAGATGAAGATGACAAAGATGCCGCTCGCGGCCGAGTCCTTGATCGTGTAAAGGGCCAGGGGCATCCAGGCCAGCGGCGAGATGGGCTTCAAGACCTGGATGAACGGGTCCAGCGCGCGATGGATCAGCGGGCTCATGCCGATGACGAAGCCCAGCGGAATGGCCACCAGCGCCGCCAGCAGATAGCCCAGCCCCACGCGGCCGAGCGAATAGGCCAGCTGCAGCCCCAGGCCCTTGTCGTTGGGACCGTTGTCATAGAAGGGGTGGGCAAGCTGGTGGGCGATGGTGGTTGCCATCTGCGCCGGCGTCGGGAAGCCGCTCTTGGCCGTGGCCGGCGTCGCGTCCGCCGGCTTGCCCATCAGCTTGGCGTACTCGATCTGCTCGGGCGTCATCGCCGCCAGCGGCGCGGCCACAGGCGCGCTGCCCTGCGTGGCCAGTTGCCACAGGCCGAGCAGGCAGCCCAGCAGCAGCAGCGACAGCAGCGCCGCGCGAAAGCTCAGCGAGCGTTGCATCTCAAGTTCTCTTGATGGCAAAGCTGTCGATGTAGGCCTGCGGCTTTGCAGGGTCGAACTCCTTGCCCATGACCTTGAACTTCGGATAGCCGCCTGCCTTGTCCTCGGGCAGGGCCTGGTCCAGCGCCTTCATCTGCTTCCTCGCATCCGTCAGCAAGAAGACCTTCTCTGCGACGGCCTTGTAGTCGACCTCGGCCTTGAGGTAGCCCCAGCGCTTCATCTGCGTCAGCATCCACACGGCCATGCTCTGCCAGGGCATGGGGTCGAAGTCGGCGCGGTCGGGCACGACCTTCACGTTGCCCAGGCCATCGGCGAACTTGCCCGTCAGCACCTGGGCGATGACGGTCTCCGGCTGGTTCAGGTAGGCCTGCGGCGCGATGACCTTGGCGATCAGCTCGCGGTTGCGCGCCTCGCGGGCCATGGCCGCGGCGGTCAGCACCGCGCGGTACAGCGCGATGAAGGTGTTCGGGTTCTTCTGGATGAACTCCGTGCTCGTGCCGAAGGCGCAGCAGGGGTGGCCGTTCCACAGCTCCTTGGTCAGCAGGTGGATGAAGCCCACCTCCTCGTAAACGGCGCGCTGGTTGAACGGGTCCGGGCCCAGGAAGCCGTCGATGTTGCCGGCACGCAGGTTGGCCACCATCTCGGGCGGCGGCACCACGCGGATCTGGATGTCGCGGTCCGGGTCCAGGCCCGCTTCGGCCACGTAGTAGCGCAGCAGAAAGTTGTGCATCGAGTACTCGAAGGGCACGGCGAACTTGAAGCCCTTCCAGTCCTTGGGATCGCGCTTGTCCTTGTGCTTCACGCTGAGCGTGATCGCCTGGCCGTTGGTGTTCTGGATGGTGGCCACGTTCATCGGCGTGGCCGGCGCGCCCAGGCCCAGGCTGATGGCCAGCGGCATCGGCGACAGAAAGTGCGTCGCGTCGTACTCCTTGTTCAGCATCTTGTCGCGGATCAGCGCCCAGCCCGCCGTCTTCACGACCTCCACGTTCAACCCCTGCTTGGCGTAGAAGCCCAGCGGGTGGGCCATGATCAGCGGCGTGGCGCAGGTGATGGGGATGAAGCCGATCTTGAGGTCCTTCTTCTCCAGCGCGCCCTTGTCCTGGGCCATCGCTTGCAGCGAGGCAATAGGCAGCACGCTGCCGATGGCGGCCATCGCGGTGCGGCGGCCCACAGCCTTCAGGAAGCGCCGGCGCAGCGCGTCCTGCGGGAACAGCGCCTTCACCAGCGCGGCCTCGACGAAGCTCGACGACTCGGCCTCGAAGTCCGCAGACTGAGCGCGCGTGCGCAGTTCCGCCGCGGCATGCGCTGCGGCGCTGCCATGCTGGCCGCAGGCGCAGTGCATCAGCAGGGGCCGGTCGGCGTCGTAGGGGTCGTGGGTCATCGAGTGCTCCTGGGGATGAAACGACTCTAGGAAGGACCGGGCCACGGCGGAATCGTGGGAGCTGGCGAGTTTTTGTAGGGGTGGAACTACGAGGGGATCCCTGCATTCCGCGCGGCCCGGTGCCAGCGCCTCGTCCGGCGATGCGGGCCTGTCGGGTGACTCGACGGCGGCGCTGGCCGCTGTGCGTCCTTCCAGGACTATGCTGTCCCAAAACCCAAGGAGACATCAGGTGCACAACAACACGCTCCAACCCGCGTTCCTGAAATCGCTCATGACGGCCGGAGCCAACCTCGAACTGATCTACAACGACCTGGCGCCGCATGCCAGCGAGAGGCTGACGGCGGCGCTGGATCTGGCGAAGCACGCCAACGAGTCACAACGGCAGGTCAAGTTCATCGCGATCAGTGCCGGCACGTCGGGTATCAAGCATCTGGCCGAGGAAGGCGGCGGTTACGTCACCTTCTCCCTCGTGTACTGAGCTGAGTTGGCAGCCGCACTCCGCCGGCGATGCTCGAAAAGGCCCTTGCCTCCTATGAGACGGCCACCGATTCCAGTCGGTGACCGAGGGCAGTTTTCCAGGAGCTGACTCTCGCCAAGACTAGGGCCTGTTCAAGCAGGAAGGTCATGTTGAAAGAGCTGCTCTGATCTCATGCCATCCGCTTGGGTAGTTGCCTTCAGTCACGCGTGAATTCAGGTATGACCTGGCTCGGTGCTGCCGGGCGTAGTTCCGAATGATTGAACTTTCTTCCCAGTACTTGGCACTGCGCGTAATCAGTATCAAAGCTCCCCGCGCAATGACCGCTTCGGCAAGCTCAAGTTGAAGCTGACGACTTGGCAGACGCAAAGCTCCATCGAACTTGTTGCTCGCCCATGCACAAAGCTGAATCGCAGCAACATTGTTGGCTATGTGCTGTGCATCGAATTCTTGAATGAGCCGCGCAAGCCGAGCCCTCCACCACAACCGCATGCCGTCCGGCGCTTCATCGTGCAACCCGGACAGCGCCCAACCGCTGCGATGAAATTTGTGGTCGTCGACATGAGAGTCTTTGTCAAATCCTGGGTTTGCCAGCAGTAGTACGACCTTGGCGCGCTCCAAGTCTCCTTCGTATGGGCAAGGTCCCATTTGCACTTGGAGCTGGTATTTCTCGTTTCTGCGAAGGTTGTAGGCAGCGATGTGATCGCGATCCACTTGCTCAATTCTGTCGACCAGCGACTTTCTATACATCTCTTCGCCCCTTTTAACTTTCGAGCCCGATAAGTTGGAGTGAGCACGGCGCCCCCAACACGATCAGACCAGCCGCTTCAGTTGAGGCTCAGCACCTTCACCCCCACCCGCGAGCTGACCGAAAAAGCCGCCCGACCACAGTGCACGGAGCCTTACGCCCCCGTGGCGGCGGCGCGCGCGATTTGCACCAGCACCTCGCCACAGCCGGCAAAAACATGCCGCGACTGCTGCCCGATGCGGATGTCGTGCACGCCGGTGATCATCCCCGTCGAGATGACGTCACCGGCCCGCAAGATCTCGCCCTGCTGCGCCCGCTTGTTCAGCGTGAACGCGAGCGCGCCCAGCGGCCCGGGCTTGATGACGACCTTGCCCACACCCACCGACTGCCCCTCGATGAAGGTCTCGACCTCGATGGCGTCCAGCTCGCGCCAGTTGGCGATCTCCGGGCCGACGACGACGCCCCAGTTGTTGCCGAAATCGGAGATGACGGCGCCGGGGCCGACTTCGTTCAGCGTGGCGAGCGGGCTGCTCGCCACTTCCACGCCGATGTGCATGGACGCCACGAACGGGGCGACGGTGTCGGCCGTCCAGTCGCTCTTGCCGGCGGGCGCGTCCTGCGCCACGACGATGACGACTTCCGCCTCGACCGCGGCAAAACCGCCTTCGAACACCGGGCACTGCGCGGCCTCACCGGCGGCGGGGCGGTGGATGTTGGCGGCGAAGGCGGGGCCGATGAGGCGCTCCTCGGGGAACTGGGCGGCAAAGGCCGGGGCCACGCGGGCGACCTTCCAGCCGGCCAGGGTGTCGGGCCAGCGCGCGATGGCCGCGGCCTGCACGGCGTAGGCCTCGGCCAGCGTGGCGGGCGGCGTGCCGGGGTAGGCGGGCAGCGAGCGGCCAGCGGCGCGGGCGGCAGTGAACTGGGCGGAGATCTCTTGGGGGTTGCTCATGGTGGTTCCTGCCGCGCCGCGGCGCCCGGGTGAATGCGGCGGGCAATGTACCGCGACGGCCGCCGCGCGCGGCTTTGCAAGGCGTCAAATCGGTGATCGCTTCGCCCGAGTCAGCCGGCGCCGGCCTGCTCCATGCGCACCGCGAACAGCGCCAACTCCACGTCGTTGCGCACCGCGATCTTCTCCAGCACCCGCGCGCGGTAGGTGGACACGGTGTTGGGCGACAGCACCAGTTGCTCGGCAATCTCGCTCACGCTGCGGCCGGCGGCGAGCAGCTGGAAGACCTGGTGCTCCCGGTGCGACAGCCGCTCGTGCAGCGGCTGCTCGTCGTCCGCCGCGCGCCGGCCCCCGGCACCCACCGCGCCGGCCAGCAGCTCGGCCACGCTGGGCGTGATGAAAAGCTGGCCGCGGGCTACCTGGCGGATGGCGTCGATCATCTGCTCGCTGTCCGCGCTCTTGTTGAGGTAGCCCGCGGCGCCGAGCTTCAAGCTGCGCACGGCGTACTGGCGGTCGGGGTAGGTGGACAGCATCAGCACCGGCAGCCTGGGGAACTCGGCCTTCAGCGCCTTGAGCACGTCCAGCCCGTCGCGCTGGGGCATGGCGATGTCCAGCAGCACCACCTCGGGCCCCTCGCCCGCCGCCCGGCCGGCGCGCACCAGGCGCAGCGCGTCGGGGCCGTTGGCGGCCTCTCCCATCACGCGCAGGTCGTCGGCCTCGGCCAGGATCTGCTTGATGCCCTGGCGGACGATGAGGTGGTCGTCGCAGATGAGCACGCGGATCATGCGGCGTCTCCCAGTGGCATCACCAGGCGCACCGTGGTGCCGCGCCCCGGCACGCTGTCGATGCCCAGCCGCCCGCCAAACTGCACCGCGCGCTCGCGCATGCCCATGACGCCGTAGCTGCGCGGGTCGGCCAGCGCCTCGGGTGGCGCGCCGCGCCCGTCGTCGCGCACCTGCAGGTAGAGCACGGGCGCGGGCGGCGCGTCCACATCGATGCGGATGGCGACCTGGCGCGCCTGGGCATGCCGCGCCACGTTGGACAGCACCTCCTGCAGGATGCGGAACACCGCGATGGCCAGGCCCCCTTCCGGGGGAGCCACATCGGCGGCCACATGCATCTTGAAGTCCACCGCGACCTCGTCAGCGCAGGTGCGCTCGAACTCCTGCGCCTGCCACTCCAATGCGGCCCACAGGCCCTGGTGGTCGAGGATGCTGGGGCGCAGGTCCGTGATGATGCGGCCCACCGCATCGACGGCCGTGTCCACCAGTCCGCCCATGCGCGTGCACTTGGCCTGCATGCCTTCGCGCTGGGCGGCGTCGCCGACGCGGCGCTCGAGCCAATTGATATCCATCTTCAGCGCCACCAGGATGGAGCCCAGCTCGTCGTGGATTTCGCGGGCGATGCGCTTGCGCTCGGTCTCGCGCATGGCCTCCAGGTGGTGGGCCAGTTCGCGCAGCTCGGACGTGCGCTCGGCCACGCGGCGCTCCAGCTCCTCGTGGCTGGCGCGCTGCAGCGCCTCGGCGCGCTTGCGCACGGTGATGTCGACAAAGCTGGCCACCGCACCCTGCACCACGCCGCCTTCGATGATGGGATGGCTGGAGTACTCCGCCGGGAAGGCGCTGCCGTCGGCGCGCCAGATCACCTCGTCGTCGATGCGGCAGGGCTGGCCGCGGCGGAAGGCGTTGAAGATGGGGCATTCGCACTCCGGGTAGTGCCGGCCGTCGGCATGGGAGTGGTGGATGAGGGCGTGCATGTTGCGGCCGAGCACCTCCTCGGTGCGCCAGCCCAGCATTTCGCAGGCGGCGCGATTCACGAAGGTGCACGCGCCGCTCATGTCCACGCCGAAGATGCCCTCGCCGGTGCTCTCCAGCAGCAGCGCGAGGCGGCGTGCGGCGTGCTGGGGTGGGAGCTGGGTGGCGGGCATGCCCCGCTTGAGTGCAAACGCCATGCCACCCAGGCGCCAGCCCCTGCGACGATGGCGGCATGAGCCGCCCCGCCCTCCTCCTGCGCACGCTGACGCTGCTGGCCACCCTTGCGGCGCCCGGGATCTTCGCCCAGCCCGCCAGCGACACCGAGCGCTACACCCTCTTCCACGCCCCCGTCACGCTGCTGCGCAACGCCCAGCTGTTCGACGGCACTGGGCAGCCGCCGCGCGAGCACATGAGCGTGCTGATCCGCGACGGCCGCATCGCCGACGTGAAGCCCGACGCCGAGCTCAAGGCCCCGGCCGGCGCGCTGGTGAAAGACCTGGCCGGCGGTGCGCTGATGCCCGGCTTCGTGCTGCTGCACGAGCACCTGTTCTACCCGACCGAGCGAGGCAGCTACGGCGCCTTCTTCCAGAGCTTCCCGCTGCTGTACCTGGCCGGCGGCGTGACGACGATGCGCACCGCCGGCAGCATGAGCCCCTACGCCGACCTCAACACCCGGAAGGACATCCAGGCCGGCACGGCGCCGGGGCCGGACCTGGACGTGACCGCGCCCTTCCTGAACGGCATCCAGGCGTTCGTCGCCCAGGTGCCGCGGCTCGTCAACGCCGAGGACGCCGTGCGCCAGGTGGGCTACTGGGCCGACGTGGGCGCCACCTCGTACAAGGGCTATATGCACCTGACGCGCGAGCAGTTGGAGGCGATCGTCAAGGCAGCCCACGAGCGCAAGGCCAAGGTGACGGCCCACCTGTGCGCGGTGACCTACGCCGAGGCCACGGCCATGGGCATCGACAACCTGGAGCACGGCTTCTTCGCGGCCAGCGACTTCGTGGACGGCAAGGCCCCGGACGCCTGCCCGACCGGCGACGCCGTGCCGCGCTCGCTCGACGCGCTGGCCGCCGACGACCCACGCATGGCCGCGCTGCAGCGCCAGCTCATCGAGCGCCGGGTGGCGCTGACCTCCACACTGACCATCTTCGAGACCTTCTCCTTCGGCCGCCCGATGGCTCCGGCCGGCGCGCTGGACCTGCTGATGCCGCAGCTGCGCGAGCAGTACGTGGCCCGCTACACGGCCATCCAGCGCGGCGGACCGAACGCCTACGGCCGCGTTTTTCCGAAGGACATGGCCTGGGAGAAGCAGTTCCATGACGCCGGCGGCCTGCTCGTCGCCGGCACTGATCCGACGGGCTACGGCGGCGTCATCCCGGGCTACTCGTCACTGCGCCAGTTCGAGCTGCTGCGCGAGGCGGGGTTCGACGGTGCGACGACCGTGAAGGTCATGACGGCCAATGGTGCCAAGTATCTGAACCGCGAGGCTGATGTGGGCCGCATCGCGACGGGCCTGCGGGCCGATCTCATCGCCTTCGACGCGCCGCTGGATGCCGCCAGGCCGACACTTCCCAACGTCGCCTGGACGATGAAGGCCGGCCGCGCCTGGGACCGAGCCAAGATCCTGAATGCCTGGAAGGGACAGGTGGGGCTGCGGTGAGCCGGCGAGTGATCCCTGGGCTGGCGCGCTGGCTCGGCCTGCTGGGCCTGCTGGGCCTTCCGGGGGCCGCAACCGCGGCCCCGTTCACGCACCCGGGTGCGGTCAACGGGCGGGTGGAGCTGGATCAGGTGCGGCGCGAGATCGAGCGCACTCCCGAGCAATGGAGCCGTTCGGGCCGGTATGGCCCGCTGTTCGAACTCGCCACGCCCTACGAGGGCACAACCGCGCCGGGCAACACCCGTGCCGACCAAGGGCTGGCCAAGGCCGATGCCCGCAAGGCCTACGCCAATGCCCTGGCCTGGTACTACACGGGCGACGCGCGGTACGCGGCCACCGCGGTGCGAATCTTCGAAGTCTGGGCCGCCACGTTCGAGGGCTACCCGGTCACACCGGGCGTGAGCAACCAGGCGCAGCTGAACGCCGGGTGGGTCGGCGCGCTGCTGGGTTCGGCCGCCGAGGTGCTGCGAACCTTTCCCGGGTGGACAGTGCCGCAGCAGGCGGCAGTGCAGGCGTTGTTCGAGCGCGGGTTCTACCCCGCGCTGCACCAGGAAAGCGACTGGAACGGCAATGTCGACCTGACCCAGATCGACGCGCTGATGAACATCGCCGTCTTCAACGAGAACGAGGCCTGGCTGTCTGAAGCCAAGGCCCGCCTGAAGCGGCGAAACCCGAGATATTTCTACCTGCCCGGCGATGTCGGCGTGGACTACGCCAGCCGCAACCCGTCGTGGTTCCAGCCCACCCGCTGGGCGCCGGGCCTCATGCAGGAGACCTGCCGCCTCAACCCCCAGCCGCCCAACGACAACGGCCATCACGCCCAGTTCGCGCTGGCATCGGTGATGCGGGCAGCCGAAGTCGCCTGGAACCAGGGCGACGCCAGGCTCTACGACGACAACCAGGCGCGCTACGTGGCGGCCATGGAGCTGCTGGCGACCCAGATCCTTTCGGGCGACATGCAGGGCGTCTGCCACGACCCGGTGGCGACCCGTAGCCTCTTCGACACCTGGGCCATCGGATACAACCACTACCACCACCGCCGCGGCGTCGAGCTGCCCCGCACGAAGCAGTTGCTCGGCGCCACGTCACTGCAGGCCCGGCAATCGGACTGGAACATCTTCCACGAGAGCCTGACGCACGGCACGCCCTGGCTGAGCGGCGGCAGCGCAACGCCGGCCCATTCACTCGAAAGACCCAATCAATGAAACCACTCCAGGGCAAATGGTCCCTCGTCACCGGCGCGAGCCGCGGCGTCGGCATGCATGTCAGCGAAGGTCTGGCCCGGCTGGGCTCCAACGTCGTGCTCCACAGCCGTGACCTGGCCCACACAGAAAGATTGGCGGGAGAACTCGCCGCGCTCGGCGTACGCATCGTCTGCGTGGCCGGGGAACTGTCCGACACAACCCAAGTGGATGGCCTTTTGGACTCGGCGGTCCAACAGGCCGGGCAGATCGATATCGTCTACAACAACGCGGCGATCATGACGCCCTACCGCGAAAACTACTTCGATGTTCCTGCGGAAGACTTTCGCAAGAGTTTCGAAGTGAACGTCATCAGCCTGGCCCGGATCTGCCACCGGCTCGTTCCGCCGATGATCTCGCGCCGCTGGGGCAGGGTCGTGAACCTCACCTCAGGCATCCAGGACCAACCCGAACTGTCGGCCTATTCCATTTCGAAGGCCGCAGTCGACAAGTGGGTGCGCGACTTCGCGCCCAAGCTTGCCGGCACTGGCGTGCAGATGAATCTGCTCGACCCGGGTTGGCTGCGTACTGACCTCGGTGGGCCGATGGCTCCCAACGACCCCCGCACCGTGCTGCCGGGCGCGCTGGTGCCGGCCGTGCTCGACGATGGGGTCAGCGGCCGGTTCTTCCGCGCCCAGGACTACGCGGGGATGTCGCTGGAAGCGGCCATCGGGCGCGCACTGGCGGGCTAGGGCTTCTTCACACTCGGCGGCTTGCGAAAGGTCGGGGCGCACCTCGGGCCAAGAGGGCAGGCGGCACCCCACGCGCGTGGCGAGGCGACGGGACTCTACCGCGGCGGCGGCGCCTCGTCATAGCGCCGCGGCAGCAGGATACGGAAGGTCGTGCCGACACCGATCTCGGACTGCAGCTCGGTCGTCGCATCCAGCAGATCGCACAGGCGCTTGACGATGGACAGGCCGATGCCTTCGCCGGGCTGCTCGCTCACGGGGCGCGGATCCTCGTGCGAGGGCTGCGCCTCGGCCAGCTCCACATTGGCGTGCGTGATCGCGCCGCTGGCATGGTCGGCCGTGACCTGCTTGGACTGGTCGATCGCCTCTTCCAGCGCACCCGCCAGCTGAGAGCCCGGCCCGGCATGAAAGCCTGGCCCGGTGTCCCTGACCTGCAGGAACCACCGGTCGCGATCGGCCGACGCGCAGTCGCCGCAGCTGACCGTCACGCCACCGCTGCGCGTGTACTTGATCGCATTGATGATGAGGTTCTGGGCGATGCGCCGGGCCTTGACCGCGTCCCCCTCCACGGGCAGGGCAGCCACCCCGTCGAACCTGAGATACAGGCCACGCTGCTGCGCCTGGGGCTGCAGGTCCTCGCACAGCGCGGCGAGCAGGGCGGCCGCGTCGAGGGCCGCCAGGCGGCGATGCTCCAGGCCACCCTGCAGCCGCGCCAGGCTCGTCACGTCGTTCAGCAGATGCGTCAGCGAGCCCACATTGCGATCGAGCAGGCGCAGGAACTGGTCGCGCAGCCTCTCGGAGGCCTGCGGCGACGCGAGCCCCGCGGTCACGGTCGCCACCACACCCAGGCTGCCGCGCAGGTCGTGTGCGGCCTGCTGCCACAAGTCGGCGCGTTGCTGCTCCAACTCACGCAGCGACTGCAGGGCCTGCTCCAGGTCACGGATATGGCTGCTCGCCTCGATCTGCTGCAGCTGGAAATACTGCGACACGCTGGCGCTGACGGCGTCACCGCATTGCTGCGCCCAGATCCTGCGCGCCTCGGCCATCACGGCGGCTTCAGGCCCGGATTGCCCGGCGGCATAGGCCTCCAGCTCGGCCACGACGCACTCGTTCAGGCGCCCGAGCTCCCGCGTCACCTCCTCCAGGTCGAAGCCCTGCTGCCAGCGGTGCAGGCCATGGGCTGCGGCGTCGCCCTGGTGGGGTTCGTCTCCGTCCGCGTCCGCGGCCGCTTCGCCGCCGGTCAGCCGGCGCTCGAAGTCGACCAGCAGCGCCGGAATGTGGTCGTGCAGCTGGGCCCGGGGGAGCGCCGCACCACTCCTGAGCGTCGGATCGGACGTCACGGCGGTGCGCCAGGCCTGCAGGATGGCGCCACGGCGGCGCTTCAGGTAGGCGCCCAGTGCCGCATGGTCTGAGGGTTGCATCGGTGCATCCTTGTGGCCGGTCAGGGCAAGGCCCGTATTCTGAGGGACTTGCCAGCCCCTCGATCCGGCGCCACCGGGCGGCCCTTCAGGCGCTGACGATCCACCCCTCCAGCGCATCAACCCCCGCCGGCCAGCCATAGGCCGGCTGCTGCGCGGCCCAGGCCGCCTGAAGCATCGCCAGCACGGCGTCCAGGCTGTCACCGCTTGCATCGGCCACCAGCTCGTCACGCTGCGCGTGGCTGAGCTTGAGCCGCAGGCCCAGGCGCGAACGCCCCTGCTCCAGCGCGTCGACGACATCCTTGCGCGCAATCAGCCGCTCGGGCGTCTGCGCGGCCTTGGTGTCGCTCTTGTAGGAGCGCCGGCCGATCAGCTCGCGCGCCAGCAGGCCCGGGTAGGCCTCCAGCGCGACCCGAGTCGCGTCGCCCGCCAGGTGCCCCGGCAGGTGCACGCCCGCCGCGATCAGCCGCGGCACGCCGGCATGCAGCATCCAGGCCACCGGCGGGTTGACCCATTTCATGCTCGGGCTGGCGCCGGCCGGGCCGTCGCAGGCGCGGTGGGCGAACTTGGCCCCGGCCGGGCGCGCGTCGCAAAAAGCCGCAAAGCGCGCGCGGATGTCCTCGCGGCTCAGGCTGGCGTAGTGTTGCATCAGCGCGGCGTAGTCGGTCGGCCAGCCCAGCTGCTCGACCAATTCGCGCGGCAGGCCGAAGGGCAGGTCCAGGCCCGCCACCCACGGCCCCGGCCGGGCCAGCCAACTGGAGAACTCGTCAAGGCTTTGTAGCGCTACCAGGCCGGTGAGTCGCACGACAGCCCCGTGGCGCCGACCGCCGGCGACCCGGATGGGCTTGGCGCGGCGGGGCGCACTCGTGAAGTCGATCCCGAAAACATCGCTGTCAGACATGGCCGGCATTCTCGGGCTAGGCAGAATCAACCGCTTCCAATGTCAGATCTGCTCGACCTCCCCACCTTGCCCGCCAACGGCGCCGGTTTCAACGCTGCGGCGTTCGATGCCGGCTTCGCCGCTGCGCGCCAGCAGGCGGCTGCGGGGTCCTACCAGGCGTCCTGCGAGGCGCTGGAGCAGCTGCTGCTGATCTGCCCGCCCACGGAGCCGCACCGGCGCTGCGGGGCCCTGGCCCTGCTGGCCCACCAATACCCGCGCCTGGGCCGCTTGACGTCGAGTGCACGCTGCGCCACCGAGGCGCTGGCCCTGGCCGAGCGCGTCGTCGATGACGGCCTGCTGGCCGATGCGCTGACCAGCCAGTGCTACGTCTATGGCCAGTTGCTGATGGCCCGCGAGGCGCTGGAGTCGGGCATGAAGGCCCTGGCCGCCGCGCGCCGCGCCGGCGACCCGGTGCGCGAGGCCTGGGCGCTGAACCGCGTCGGCGTGGCCTATTCCAGCCTGGACAACCCCACCCAGGCCTGCGCCTCGACCGAGCAGGCCCTGGAGGTCGCCGCGGGCGCCGGCTGCGCCGAGGTGCTGTTCTCCTGCCACAACAACCTGGCCTATTTCTGGCTGAAGCGCGTCGAAGAGGCGCAGGCCCTGGGCGGCCAGACCACGCTGCTGGCTGACGCCCTCGCCAACGCCCGCCGCACCGCCGAGCAGGCCACCGAGCTGGCGCGGGTCTCCGGCAGCCCTTTCCAGGTGGCCGTGGCCGTGTCCAACCTCGTCAACGCGCTGCTGGCCGGCGGCCTGCTGGAAGAAGCCCTGCCGCTGCTCAACGAATTCGGCCACATCGCCCACGACAACGGCTACCGCACGCTGGCCGTCGAGGCCGACGTGCAGCGCGCCGTCTTCCTGCGCCTGAAGGGCGAGCCGGTGCAGGCCGCGCGCATCCTCGAGGCGCTGCTGCACGCCGCCACCGAGCCGCCGCCCAAGCTGCGCCGCCTGCTGGTGCGCTCGCTCTACCAGACGCACAAGACCTGCGGCCAGTACCGCGAGGCGCTGGGTTGGCTGGAGGAACTCGTCGGCCTGGATCGCCAGATCAGCCGCGACAACCTGATGCTGCAGACCGAGGTCATCCTGATCCGCGACCAGGTCGAGCAGGCGCAGGCGCGCGCCGATAGCGCCGTCGCCGACGCCCGCCGCGAGCGCGCCCGCGCGGCTCACCTGGAGACCGAGCAGCAGCGCCTGCGCGAGCACGCCATGGCGCTGGACCGCGCCGCCCACGAGGACGTGCTGACGGGCCTGCACAACCGCCGCCACGCCGAGTTCGCGCTGCCGCTGCTCGTCGAGGGCGCGCGCATGGCCGGGCAGGTCATCAGCGTCGCGCTGCTGGACGTGGACCACTTCAAGAAGATCAACGACACCCACGGCCACGCGGTGGGCGACGCCGTGCTGCAGCAGCTTGCCCAGCTGCTGCGCCACCGCCTGCGCAGCGCCGACCTGATGGCCCGCATCGGCGGCGAGGAGTTCCTGGCCGTGCTGGTGGGCATCGCGCCCCAGCAGGCCGCCGAAATCTGCGAACGCCTGAGACTGGCGGTGGTGGAGCACGACTGGGCGGCCATCACGCCCGGCCTGCTCGTGCGCGTCAGCATCGGCATCTCCGGCGGCGCGCCGCAACCGCAGGGCGAACCCCTGCTCAACCGGGCGGACCATGCGCTCTACGCGGCCAAGCGCGGCGGGCGCAACCGGGTGCACGTCGACTAGGACCTGCTTGCCGGATGTCCGCCTTGCCCGGCTCGCGGTGGCCGGCACTGTACGGGGCCAAGCCGCGCGGGCTTAGGCCCGCAAGATACCGCGACCTCGCTCAGCCGGCACGACCGTGGCGCCGCCTCAGCACGGCCGCGGCCAGCAGGCCTGCCAACAACAAGGCGGCTGGCGACGGCTCGGGCACCGCGCCGACCACGCTCACCTGATCGAGCGCGAAGCTGGCCAGCGCACGCTCGGTGCCGTAGCCGTTGTTGCCGCCCAAGACGATGGCCAGCCCCGACACAGCGCCGAACGAGGCCGCGCCGACAAAGCTCGCAAAGGGCAGCAGCAGGGTCTGCGAGGCCCCGGGCTGCAGCACCACGCCGGGGTTGTTGAGCACGGGCCGGTAGTCGGACTGCCCGCTGGCGCTCACCACGACGAACTGCACCAGCAGCTCGTCGCTGATGGCGCCGAAGTCGAGCTTGAAGGCCGTCTCGCCGCTCAGGTCCAGCCCCAGTGGCGCCAGCGGGAACACGGTGCCGTTGGGGCTGATATTGCCCCACACCACCCGCGTGGTGGCCAGCCCGGCCGCAGGCGGCGTGACACTCAGCCAGCCGCCCGACACGCTGAGCGCGGCACGGAAGGGCGGGTTGTAGTCGCAGGCGAAGTAGCACAGCAGCCCGTCGAAGCGGGCGCCGCCAACCATGCTGCCGGCCTGCGCGGCGCTGGATTCGAACAGGCCCGCATTGGTGTAGCTCGCCGCGCCGTCGCTGAAGTCGTCGATCAGCACAGTGGCCGAGGCCATCGACGCGCTGGCGGCCAGGGCTGTCGCGAGCAGGGAGAAGATGGGCTTCATGGGCACTCCGGAACTGATGACGGTGGGCCTCCATGTTTCCACAGCCCGAGCCGCCGCGGGGGTGTGGGCAGGTGACGTCGAGGTGACATGGGGCCGCCCGCCGGCTCGCCCGCCCTAGACTGGGCGCATGAACCCCGTCCTCATCGAAGTCCTGCGCGGCAGCGCCGTCGAATCCCTTCATGCCGGCGCGCTGGCCATCGTCGACGCTGCGGGTGCCATGCACACTGCCCTGGGAAACATCGACCGCCCCATCTTCCCGCGCTCGGCCGTCAAGCTGCTGCAGGCGCTGCCGCTGGTGGCCAGCGGTGCGGCCGAGGCTTTTCAGCTGACCGATGCCGAACTGGCCCTGGCCTGTGCCTCGCACAGCGGCGAGCCCGAGCATGTGGCCACGGCCGCCGGCGTGCTGGCCAAAGTGGGGCTGACGGCGGACGCGCTGGAATGCGGCACGCAGTGGCCCAGCCGCGAGCCGGTGCTGCGCGGCATGGTGGCGCGCGGCGAGCTGGCCACGCCGCTGCACAACAACTGCTCGGGCAAGCACAGCGGCTTCGTCTGCGTGGCCTGCCTGATGGCGCGCAGCGCGGGGGCCGAGCCGGCCGAGTTCGCACGCGGCTACGTGCAGGCCGCGCACCCGGTGATGCGCGAGGTGTCGGCGGCGCTGTCGGCGGCCACGGGCGTCGATGTCGAGCAGGCACCGCGCGGCATCGACGGCTGCTCCATCCCGACCTTCGCACTGCCGCTGCGCGCGCTGGCACTCGCGTTTGCCCGCTGCGGCACTGACCAGGGACTGTCGGACGGCAACGCCCGCGCCGCGCGCAGGCTGCGCCAGGCCGCTGCGGCTGCACCCTTCATGGTGGGCGGCACGGACCGTTTCGACACCCGCGTCATGCAGGCCTTCGGCGAGCGCGTCTTCTGCAAGATCGGCGCCGAGGGTGTGTACTGCGCCGCGCTGCCGGACCTGGGCCTGGGTGTCGCGTTGAAGATCGACGATGGCGCTGCGCGCGCGGCCGAGGCCGCCATGGCCACCGTTGCCCAGGCGCTGCTGAAGAACGAGGACGAGCTGCTGCGCAGCTACAGCCATCTGCAGCTGCGCAACTGGCGCGGCACAAGCGTGGGCTCGCTGCGCCCGGCGCCGGCTCTCACGCAGACGTTGGCGCCGCGACCCTAGAGCGCAGCGCGGGCCGGCCGCTCAGTTGCGGTCGCTTCGCGGCGGGAGCGAAGGTTCCATGCTGGTCGTGGCCGTGGTGCTGGATGTGTCGCTGCTGCTCGGCATCGTCGTTGACGTGGTTGACGTGCTGGGTGTGTAAGCAGTGCTGGGCGTGCTGCTCATGCTCGTTGACGGGCTGCTCGGCGTCGTGGCAGCGGTGCTCGGATACGTCGCGGTGCCGATGGGCTTGGACTGATCGGCAGGGGGTATCACGGCGGTGTCGTTGCTCAGCGTGCCCGTGGTGGAACGCGCCGGCGCCGTCCACTGGGCGGGCGGGGTGGCCGAGGCATCCGCGGTCATGGTGCTGGGGACAGGCGGCGTGTTCGCCGCGTCGAGGGCTTGCGAGTTCTGCGTCGACTCGCGCGACAGGCCGGCGGTGTCGGTGTTCTCGTTGGACCGAGTGCCCATGGCACAGCCTGCCACGGTGACGATCACGCTGGCCGTCGCGACCGCAACGGCGGCGGACAAGGGACTGAACTTTCTGCTCATGATGACTCTCCAGGGTTGATGAAGCCTTCACGCCGCCATGCCTGGCAGCGCGCTGTGGCCTGGAAGTTGGGCAAGGCTCGCTCCCGCCGACGGCCCGGAGAGCTGCGCTGCGCACGAAAACAAGCGCCAAGAGATAAACCGATACAAAACGAGACCAAGCAAGCGCTTGATTGGCCCTACAGTCCAGCCCCATGCCTGCTGCCAAGCCCTCCGCTGCTTCATCGGTGCCTCCTCGCGAGCGCCTGCTGCAGGAAGCGATGCGCCTGTTCGGCGAGCGCGGCGTGGATGCCGTGCCCACCCGCGAGATCTGCGCCGCCGCTGGGGTGAACCCCGGCGCCATCCACTACCACTTTGGTGACAAGGACGGCCTGTACGCCGAGGTGCTGCGCCTGCCGGTGCGCGGGCTGCAGCAGCAGCTGGCCGGCTTCGACGACGCGGGCCTGAGCCTGCACGAGTCCATCAGCCGCTTCCTGCGCCCCTTCCTGTTCGACGACGGCGCCTGCAGCGCCCAGCTGTTCTTCCGCGAGATGCAGGCACCCAGCCCCGTCTTCATGCAGACGGTCGCGCAGGAAGTGGGCCTGATCTTCGACCGCTTCGCCGGCCTGCTGGCCCGCCACGCCGGCCTGGCCGAACCCACGGCCGCCATCCACCAGCTCGCGATGGGCTTGCAGGCCATGGCGCACGACTACTCCATGACACGGCCGATGCTGGACGCCTTCCACCCCGAACTGCTGGCCGACGACCCCCAGCTCGAACGCACCTGCGCGCGCCTGGCCGACTGGGGCTGCGCGCTGGTCGAGTACGAGCGAAAGAAGCACCTCCCCTCATGAACCAACGCCTCCTTCTCGCTGCACCGCTGCTGGCCCTTCTCGCGGCCTGCACGACGGCCCCGCCCGCAGCGCCACCCACGTCCGCCGCGATCCCCGCCGCCTGGCGCTCACCCCTGCCGCACGGCGGCAGCACCGCGGCGCTCAACAGCTGGTGGCAGGCCTTCAGCGACCCGGCGCTCGCCCGCCTGATCGAGCGCGCCCAGACGCAAAGCCCGACGTTGGCCCAGGCCGCCGCCCGCCGCCGACAGGCCGAGGCCGGTGCCGCCCAGGCCAGGGCCGGGCTGCTGCCCCAGCTGAGCGCCAGCGCCCAGGCGCAACGCGGCCGTGCACTGAACGGCATTCCCGGCGACAGCACCCAGGCCAGCGGCCAGTTCACCGCCAGCTGGGAGATCGACCTCTTCGGCGGCCAACGCGCCGCCGCTGCCGCCGAGAGCGCCCAGGCCACGGCCGCGACGGCCGACTGGCATGCTGCCCGCGTCAGCCTGGCCGCCGACGTGGCCCAGGCCTATGTGCAGCTGCGCCTGGCCCAGGCCCGCGAGGAATCCGCCGAGCTGGACGTACGTTTTGCCGAGCAAATTGCCGGCTGGGCTCGCCAGCAGCAGCAGGCCGGGCTCCTCAGCGCCACGGACGCCGCGCTGCTGAACACCGAGCGCGCCGCCGCCGCGATTGCCCGCAGCCAGTGGCGCGCCGAGGCGCAGATCGCGCTGCAGACCTTGGCCTTGCTGTGCGGCGAGCGCGCCGACAGCCTGGCGGCCGAGCTGGCGCCGCCGGCCATCGCCACCGAAGGTTTCGAGCTGCGCCGCGACCAGCCACGCACGCCCGGCTTCGACGTGACCGCCCTGCCCGCCCAGTTGCTGGCACAGCGCCCCGACCTCGCCGCCGCCCACCAGCGCTGGCTGGCCGCCGTGCAGCAGCAGCGCAGCGCCGAGGCCCAGCGCTACCCGCAACTCAGCCTGACGGCACTGGCCGGCGAGACGCGGCTGCGCGCGGGCGGCACGAGCAGCAACGGTTCGATGTGGGCCTTTGGCCCCAGCCTCACGCTGCCCCTCTTCGACGGCGGCCTGCGCCGCGCCCGCGTGCAAGGCGCCGAGGCCGCCGCCGATGAAGCCGCCAGCGCGCTGCAGCAGCGCTGGCAGACCGCCGTGGCCGAGGTGGAGGAAGCGCTGCAGCGCGTGGCCGCCGGCGCCGAGCGTGAGCGCGAAGTGGACGCGGTGAAGCGTGAATGGGAGGGCATTGCCCGCCGCTCCGGCGCCCAGGCCCAGGCTGGCCTGCAAAGCGGCTCCCAACGCAATGCCACTTTCCGCAACGCGCTGGCCGCCTACGACGCCGTGCTCAGCGTGCGCGCCGAACACGCGCTGGCCTGGATACGCCTGTACCGCAGCCTCGGCGGTGGCTGGCGGAGTGACAGCCCCTCGCCTGGCCTGGCCACGCTGGACGCGGGCCAGCCCGGTCGGTCCCCCTAGGGGACGGCGATGCTTGCCGGATCGACCGGCCAGCATCGCCAAGGAGCGGCCCGGCGCTCGGCCCGCAAATACTTGCAATGGACAACTGACATGAAGATTCGCCTGCCCCTGCTGACCACCGCCCTCACCGTCGCGCTGGCCGCGGCCTTTGTCGCGGCGCTGTCCAGCCCAGCACTCGCCGAAACAGCCGCCAGCGCCGCGCCCAAGCCGGCGCTGACCGTCAAGCGCATCGTTGCCCAGACCGGCAGCTGGCCGCAGACGCTGTCCGGCACCGGCTCCATCGCCGCCTGGCAGGAGGTCATCATCGGCGCCGAGATCGGCGGCCAGCGTCTGGCCCAGCTGAACGTCGACGTCGGCGACCGCGTGAAGAAGGGCCAGCTGCTGGCCCGCCTGAGCCCCGGCACGCTGGAGGCCGACCTGGCCGCCGGCCGCGCCGCGCTGCTGGAGGCGGAGGCCTCGGCACGCGAAGCGCACCAGACGGCCGAGCGCGTGAAGACGCTGCAGGGCAGCGAGGCGCTGTCGCCCCAGGCCATCGACCAGGCCCTGGCTGCCGACGCCGCCGCGCAGGCCCGCGTGGCTGCGGCACGAGCCCGCGTGCAGGCCGACCAGCTGCGCCTGTCGTACACGCAGATCACCGCGCCGGACGATGGCGTCATCAACGCCCGCCTGGCCACGCCCGGCGCACTGGTGCAGCCGGGGCAGGAACTCTTTCGCCTGCAGCGCCAGGGCCGCCTGGAGTGGCGCGCCGAGGTGCCGGGTGCCGAGCTGGCGCAGCTCAAGGCCGGCCAGCTCGTGCGCGTGCAGCCCAGCGGCGCGCCGGCCCTGGAAGGCCGCATCCGCCGCGTCGCGCCGCAGATCGATCCGCAGACGCGCAACGGCCTCGTCTACGTGGACCTGAAGGCCGCCGAGCCCTTGCGCGCCGGCCTGTTCGCGCGCGGCGACTTCGTGCTCGGCGAGAGCGCCGCGCTGACGCTGCCGCAGAGCGCCGTGCTGCTGCGCGACGGCTTCAGCTACGTGTTCCGCATCGACGGCAGCAAGGTGCGCCAGCAGAAAGTGCAGATCGGTCGCCGCGAGGGCGAGCGGGTCGAGGTGCGCTCCGGGCTGGCTGCGGGTGCCGCGGTCGTGGAGTCCGGCGTCGGGTTCTTGGCCGATGGCGACACCGTTCGCGTCGCGCAGTAAGGAATCGCCGCCATGTTCAACGTTTCCCGCTGGTCCATCGCCAACCCGGTGCCGGCCATCATGCTTTTCATCATGCTCACCGCGGCCGGGCTGTACGGCTTCAAGCAGATGAAGATCCAGCAGTTCCCCGACATCGAGCTGCCCACCATCGTCGTCAGCGCCGCCCTGCCCGGCGCCGCGCCGGCGCAGATGGAAACCGAGGTCGCCCGCAAGATCGAGAACTCGCTGGCCACGGCGCAAGGCGTCAAGCACCTCTACACCAAGGTGCAGGACGGCATGGCCACCGTCACGGCCGAGTTCCGCCTGGAGAAGCCCCTGCAGGAAGCGCTGGACGACACACGCGACGCGGTGACCCGCATCCGCGCCGACCTGCCGGCCGACCTGCGCGACCCGGTCATCACGAAGATGAACCTGTCGGGCATGCCCATCCTGACCTACACGGTCTCCAGCAGCACGATGGACGACGAGGCGCTGTCGTGGTTTGTCGACAACCAGGTGGCCAAGCGCCTGCTGTCGGTGCGCGGCGTAGGCTCGGTGGCGCGCGTGGGCGGCGTGAACCGCGAGCTGCGCGTGGAGCTGGACCCCGGCCGGCTGCTGGCACTGGGCGCGACGGCGGCCGAGGTGTCGCGCCAGCTCAAGCAGGTGCAGCAGGAAGCCCCCGGCGGGCGCGCGCAGCTCGGCGGCGCCGAGCAGGCGTTGCGCACCATCGCCACCGTGCAGAGCGCGGCCGAGCTGGGCGCGCTGAACATCCCGCTGCCCGACGGCCGCCGCGTGCGACTGGACCAGGTCGCGACCGTGAGCGACACGCTGGGCGAATTGCGCAGCGGCGCCTTCCTGAACGGCAAGCCCGTCGTCGGCTTCGAGATCGTGCGCGCCAAGGGCGCCGGCGAGGTCGACGTGGCCGAACGCATCCGGGCCGCGCTGGAGGAGCTCAAGGTCGCCCACCCCGACATCACCGTCACCGAAGCCTTCAACTTCGTCGACCCCGTCATCGAGAACTACCACGGCAGCCTGACGCTGCTGCTCGAAGGCGCCTTGCTGGCGGTGCTGGTGGTGTGGTTCTTCCTGCGCGACTGGCGCGCGACATTCGTCAGCGCCGTGGCCCTGCCGCTGTCGGCCATCCCGACCTTCCTCGTCATGTACTGGATGGGCTTCACGCTCAACGTCGTGACGCTGCTGTCGCTGTCTCTCGTCATCGGCGTGCTGGTGGACGACGCCATCGTCGAGATCGAGAACATCATGCGGCACCTGACGATGGGCAAGACACCGCTCGAAGCCGCGCGCGAGGCGGCTGACGAGATCGGCCTGGCGGTCATCGCCACCACGTTCACGCTGATCGCCGTCTTCCTGCCCACCGCCTTCATGAGCGGTGTCGTCGGCAAGTTCTTCGTGCAGTTCGGCTGGACGGCCTCCATCGCGGTGTTCTTCTCGCTCGTCGTCGCGCGCATGCTGACGCCCATGATGGCGGCCTACATCCTCAAGCCCCCGAAGCACGCGCACAAGGAACCGTTCTGGATGGCCCGCTACCTGCGCGCCGCACGCTGGGCCTTCACGCACAAGGGCAAGACGCTGGCGATCGCCACGGCCTTTGGCGTGGCCGCCTGCACGCCGCTGTTCATGGGCGCCATCCCCGGCGCCTTCCTGCCGCCGGACGATCTGAGCCAGACACAGATCAGCATCGAGTTGCCGCCCGGCAGCACCTACGAGCAGACGCGCGCCGTCGCCGAGCAGGCGCGCAAGGTGGCGGCCGCCCACCCGCACGTGAAGCTGATCTACACGGCCGTGGGTGGCGGCAGCGCGGGCGGTGACCCGTTCGCGATGAGCGGCGCGGCCGAATCACGCAAGGCCACGCTGACGCTGAACCTGACGCCTCGCCACGAGCGCCGCGGCACCAGCAAGCAGCAGATCGAGCGCGAGCTGCGCGAGCGGCTGGAGAACATCGCCGGCGCGCGGGTGAAGGTGAGCTTCGGCGGCTCCAGCGAGAAGTACCAGCTGGTGCTGGCCGGCGAGGACGGCGAGCTGCTTGCAGCCCACGCAGCCAAGGTCGAGAAGGAGCTGCGCGGCCTGGCCGGCATCGGCCAGGTGACGAGCAGCTCCAGCCTGCAGCGCCCCGAGCTCATCGTGCACCCGGACGCGGCGCGCGCGGCCGACCTCGGTGTGTCAACGGCCGCGATTGCGGACACACTGCGCATCGCCACCGCGGGCGACTACGACCAACTGCTGCCCAAGCTCAACCTCGCCCAGCGCCAGGTGCCCATCGTCGTGCGCCTGCCCGACGCGGCGCGTGCCGACCTGGACCTGCTCGGCCAGCTCACCGTGCCCGGCAGCCGCGGCCCCGTGCCGCTGCGCCAGGTGGCCGAGCTGCAGCTGACCAGCGGGCCTGCGCAGATCGACCGCTACGACCGGCTGCGCAACGTCAACTTCGAGATCGAGCTGAACGGCATGCCGCTGAGCGAGGTGCAGGCCGCCGCCGCGGCGCTGCCCAGCATCGCCACGCTGCCGCCGGGCGTCAGCAAGGCCGAGATCGGCGACGCCGAGGCCTTTGCCGAACTCGGCCAGGGCTTCGCACTGGCCATGGGCACGGGTGTCGCGTGCATCTACATCGTGCTGGTGCTGCTGTTCCATGCCTGGGTGCAGCCGGTGACCATCCTGGGCGCGCTGATCCTGTCCATCCCAGGCGCCATCCTGGCCTTGTTCGTCACGGGCACCGACCTCAGCATGCCCGCCATGATCGGCATGATCATGCTGATGGGCATCGCGACGAAGAACTCCATCCTGCTGGTGGAGTACGCCATCGTGGCGCAGCGGGAGCAGGGGCTCACGCGGCTGGAGGCGCTGCTGGACGCCTGCCACAAGCGCGCCCGGCCCATCGTCATGACGACGCTGGCAATGGGTGCCGGCATGCTGCCCATCGCGCTGGGCTTCGGCACCGACCCGAGCTTCCGCGCCCCGATGGCCATCGTCGTCATCGGCGGGCTGATCACCAGCACCTTCCTGAGCCTGCTGGTGATCCCGGTGCTGTACGAGGTGGTGGATGACTTGATCCAGCGGTTCGCGCGCGTGCGAACCCAGGGTCAGGTGGCAACGGCCTCGGTGTGAGGCGAGCCACGCTGGACAGGCCCAGGCGCGACCATGCGGGGTCGTCTGAAGGCGGTGCCCGCAACGTCCCGGCACGACGCCAGCCCGGCTCGATACGAATCGCACTGTGCCGGCGTGCCCGGCAACGCTTGGCAGGGGCTGGTGTAGCCTCTTCCCAATGCCCCGCCGCCTCGCGCTCATCGCCGCCCTCCTCGTCGCCGTGGCCCTCGCCACCTGCGCCGTCGTCAGCAGCATCTACACCGGCCACCTGGACATCGAGCGATCCGAGCTGCAGGCGCGCATCGCGCAGCATTTCCCGACGCATCACTGCAAGCTGCTCATCGCCTGTCTGGACTTGTCCAACCCCATCGTCGTGCTGACCGAGGGCGACGACCGGATCGGCTTCACGGCGGACGCGAAGGTGACACTGGGCACGCGCGAACGCATCGGCCGCGTGGGCCTGTCGGGCCGACCGCGCTACGTGCCAGCCGAGGGCCAGCTCTTCCTGGACGATCTGCAGGTCACGACGCTGGACCTCAGTGGCCTGCCTGCGGAGTACGTCGAGGTCGTGAAGCTGTACGCCCCGGAGCTCGCCAAGGGCGCGCTGCAGCGCCGCCCGGTCTACACCATCGATACCCGCACAGCCAAGGGCACGCTCGCCAGGCTGACGGTGAAGGACGTGAAGGTGGTGGACGGCAAGCTGCGGGTCAGCTTCTCCGAGGCCTCAGGCCGATAAGGCGATGAGCAGCCTGTCGCCGCTCGAGATCGCCCGCCTGTCGTTGCTCGTCGTGGCGGCCGTTTGGCTGGCGCTCGGCAGCCCGGCCAGCTTGTCGGTGTTCAAGGCCATCGTGTCGCCACTGGAGTTCGTATGGCAGGTCTCCCGCACGGCAGACAAGCTGTCCAAGGACATGACCCGGTCGCTGGCGGCGCGCATGTTCTGGACCGCGGTGGCGAAGATGGGCGCGGGGATCCTGCTTTCGTTGTGCTTCGCCGTGGTGGCCGCGGTCGTGCTGGCGATTCTGGGCAGGTTCATTCCGCGCTTGCGGTTTCACTAGGGCGCCGGGGGGCACCAGCCGCCGCAGCCCTTGCTGTCCCAGCACAGTGCCGCCGGCCGGCAAGCGCATGCTCATCAGCACCGGCAGCACGGGCGACGACACTGCGCCGAGGTTGGCCGTGACGGGGTCGCTGCGCAGATGCTGACCCGCAGGCCGATGCCAGATGCCCCCCCTGAATCGGCGTCAGCCCAATCTGAACACCGCGACCGACCTTGACAACTCATCGGCCTGCTGCTGCAGGCTGGCGGCCGCGGCGGCGGATTCCTCCACCAGTGCGGCGTTCTGCTGCGTCATCTGGTCCAGCCCGGCGATGGCCTGGCCGATCTGGCCGATGCCAGTGCTCTGCTCACCGGTGGCGTGGCTGATCTCGGACACGATGGCGCTGACGCGGGCGATGGATTCGATGATCTCCTTCATCGTGTCGCCCGCCTGGGCCACCAGCGCCGTGCCGCTGTCGACGTTCTCGCCGCTGCGCGTGATCAGCGTCTTGATTTCCTTGGCCGCTTCGGCCGAGCGCCCCGCCAGCGTGCGCACTTCGGCCGCGACGACGGCGAAGCCGCGCCCCTGCTCGCCGGCGCGTGCCGCTTCGACCGCCGCATTCAGCGCCAGGATGTTGGTCTGGAACGCGATGCCGTCGATGACGGCAATGATGTCGCTGATCTTGTGCGACGAGGCGCTGATGCGGCCCATGGTGTCCACCACCTGGCTCACCACCTCGCCACCACGGCGCGCCACGTCCGCGGCGTCGCTGGCGAGCTGGTTGGCCTGGCGCGCGGACTCGGCGTTGTGCGTGACGCTGGCCGTCAGCTCCTCCATTGCCGAGGCCGTTTCCTGCAGATTGGACGCGGCCTGCTCCGTGCGGTTGCTCAGGTCCTGGCTGCCGACGGCCACCTCGCGTGAGGCCGTGGCGATGCTGTCGGTGCTCTGGCGCACGCCGGTGACGACCTGGGCCAGCGAATCCTGCATGCCCTGCACGCCTCGCATCAACGCGGCCGTCTCGTCGCGGCCCTCGGCCCGCACCGGCTGGCTCAAGTCGCGGCCGGCAATGCGCTCGGCGCTGAGGATGGCGCGGGCCAGCGGCTCCAGGATGGAGCGGATGTTGAACACCGTGTAGGCGCCGATGACCAGCACGCCGCCGATGATGACCAGCGTCAGGTCCATGCGGATGGCCTTCTCCTGCTGGTCCAGCACCGCCACCTCCTCGGCCGAATGCTTGTCGACCTTTTCTGTCATCTCGGCCAGCGACTTGTCCATCGCCCGCACCGTGCCCTTGATCGGCTCCATGGCCTGGTTGGCACTCGTCGTATCGGCGAACTCGCCCTTGGCCACGCGCTCGGCGATGCCGGTGAAGCCGCTGCGGTAGTCCTGCAGCAGCTTGATGAGCTCGGCAGGCATTTGCTTGACGTCGGGCGCGATGTCCAGCTTGGCCACCTTGTTCAGGCTGGTCGCCACTTTCTCGTAGGTGTCACCCCACTCCTTGCGGTAGCGCTCGACGGCCTTGGCGTCGGCCAGGTTGATGAGCAGGTCCTTCTCGTAGCGCCGCAGGTTGCCGACACCGGCACGGATGCCGGCGAGCTGGGTCAGGGACTCGACGTCGTTGTCCAGGTAATGGACGAACTTGGCCTTGGCCAGCGACAGGCTCCACAGCCCGTGCAGGCCGATCACCAGCATCGCCGTGATGGCCAGGCCCGCCAGCGCGTAAAGCCGCGCCTTGATCGTGAAATCGCTGAGCTTCATCACCACTCCTCATCCGGGGTCAAGCCGCAGCGGGCGGCAGCCGTCGTCCCTCGCAGCCGCACCCCCTCGACCCAAGAGTGATCGCAGCAGCGTATTTATTCGTGGCCGTGGCGCGAGACTAGCCGTTTGTCTTGCGGCCGCCAAGCCTCAGGCGGCCGGATCGGGGCCGGGCCGCCACAGCTCGCGCATCGCCGCCTCGAAGGCGTCGCCCACGCGTTGGGGCGCCCGCCAGGGCCGCGCCCGACCGGCCACCCAGACGGACTGCCAGGGCGAGCCGTTGCTGCCGAAAACGACGGCGTCAAGCAGGGCTTCGTCGGGCAGGCCGCGCAGACCATCCGCCTCCCGGTTGAGCACCAGGGCATCGGCTCGGGCGCCAGGCGTCAGGCCCCAGGCGGTGAAGCCGGCCGCCCGGGCGCCACCGGCCACCGCCGCGTCGAACAGCCGGGCCGCGCTGGAGGGCTGGCTGCCCGGCGCCGATGCCACATTGCGCTGGCGCAGCGCCAGGCGCTGGCCGTACTCCAACCAGCGCAGCTCCTCCACCCAGCCGCGCGTGACCTGGCTGTCGGAGCCCACCGTCAGCGGCACGCCGTTTTGCAGCCAGTGCGGCAGGTCAACCAGACCATCGCCGAGGTTGGCCTCGGTGCCGGGGCAGATGACGATGCCGGCGCCGCTGCGCGCCACGGCCTCGATCTCGGCGCTTTGTGCATGCGTGGCGTGGACGAGCTGCCAGCGCGGGTCGAGATGACCCTCGTTCGCCAGCCATTCGATGGGCCGCATGCCGGTCGCCTTGAGGCAGTCGGACACTTCGGCAGTCTGCTCGGCGACGTGGATGTGCAGAGGCAGGTCGACGGTGCCTACGAGCTGCAGCAGCCGTTCGATGTCGTTCTCCGACGCGCCGCGCAGCGAGTGCAGCGCCACGCCGGCGTTCACGCGCGGCAGGCCAGCGGCCATCACGCGCTGGCTGGCGCGCCAGGCCCAGTCGGCGTCGGCTTTGAATCGGTGCTGGTCGGGTCTGAGGCCGCCGGCGCCAAAGCCGCTGCGCGTGTAGACGACCGGCAGCAGTGTGAGGCCGATGCCCACGTCCGCGGCGGCTTCAGCCAGGGCCCAGGACATGTCGAGCTCGTCGTCGAACTGTTGCCCCTGGCCTGCGTGGTGCAGGTAGTGAAACTCGCAGACCTGGGTGTAGCCGCCGCGCAGCATCTCCGCGTAGAGCTGGCTGGCCACCGCGCGCAGCTGGCGCGGCGAGATGCGCAGCGCCAGCGCGTACATGCGGTCGCGCCAGCTCCAGAAGTCGTCCTGCCCGGCCTCGCGCCGCTCGGCCAGGCCGACGAACGCGCGCTGGAAGGCATGGCTGTGGGCGTTGACGAGGCTGGGGATGACGGGGCCGGCCAGCGCCTCGGCATCGGGCGGCGCCGGCATGTTGACGGTGATCTCGGACCAATGGCCGCTCGCGTCCACGCTCAGCAACACATCGCGCTGCCAGCGGCCAGCCACCCAGGCGAGCGGCGCATGAAGGCGCTTCAGACCGGGCATGCGAGCAGCTCCTGAAGCATTCGTGAGATGAGCGGCGCAACTTCGGCCGCGTGCGCTTCGTCATAGGCCTCACGCGGGTCGGCGGCCTCGTCCATGTAGCAGCGTTGGCACATCTCCAGCTGGACCGCATGCACGCCCTGGCCGGGCTGGCCGTAGTGGCGCGTGATGTAGCCGCCCTTGAAGCGGCCGTTGACGACCTGGCTGAAGCGCTGCTGGCCCGCCAGCAGCGCGCCCAGGCGTTCGGTGATGACTGGCGCGCAGGCCGCGCCGTCGGCGGTGCCGAGGTTCAGCGCCGGCAGCATGCCGTCGAACAGCCAGGGCAGCTCGGAGCGGATGCTGTGGCCGTCGAAGAGCAGCGCATGGCCGTGCTGCCCGCGCAGCCGCGCCAGCTCGGCCGCCAGCGCGTCGTGATAGGGCTGCCAGTAGGCTTCGCGGCGCGCAGCCACGCCGGCCGCGTCGGGTTCGGCGCCTTCGACGTAGAGCGGGTCATCGGAGAAGAATCGCGTCGGCACCAGGCCGGTGCCGCCTGCGGCGCCAGGGTACAGCGGCTGGTCGTTGGGCGGCCGGTTCAGGTCGATGACATAACGGCTGTAGCGCGGCACGATGAGGCTGGCGCCGAGGCTGTCGGCCAGCGGGCCATAGAGCCGCTCCAGATGCCAGTCGGTGTCCTCGCTGGCCAGGGCGCGCGGCACGAGATGCTCGGCCAGCTCGGGCGGGATTTCCGTGCCGACATGCGGCAGGCTGATCAGCAGCGGCACACGGCCCTGCTGCAGACGAAAGACACTCATGACCCTCCCAGGTTTGCGTTTCTCACCCGTTCTATCAGCGGGTTGTGCCCGAAGCATGCTGCCAGCTCGCGCGGATGTGCGCTATCCCAGACACAGAAGTCGGCGCGCTGCCCCGCCACGAGCTGGCCGCGGTCCTGCAGCCCGAGGGCGCGCGCGCCGTTGACGGTGAGGCCGCGCAGCGCCTCCTCGGGCGTCAGCCTGAAGAGCACGCAGGCCATGTTCATCATCAGCAGCGGTGACAACGTCGGCGACGTGCCGGGGTTGTGGTCGGTCGCGATGGCGATGGGCACGCCAGCCTCGCGCAGCGCGGCGATGGGGGGCAGCTTCGTTTCGCGCAGTGCGTAGAAGGCGCCGGGCAGCAGTACGGCCACGGTGCCGGCCTGGGCCATGGCCTGGATGCCGGCCGGGCTGAGGTGTTCGAGGTGGTCGCAACTCAACGCGTGGTGAGCCGCTGCGAGCTGGGCGCCGCCTTGGTCGCTCAGTTGCTCGGCATGCAGCTTGACGGGCAGGCCCAGACGCCTGGCAGCATCGAAGACACGCGCCACCTGGGCCGGGCTGAAGGCGATGTGCTCGCAGAAGGCGTCGACCGCATCGACCAGGCCGGCCTCGTGCAGATCCGGCAGCCAGCGGCAGACGGCGGCGATGTAGTCGTCGGCGTCGGTGAACTCGGGCGGCAGCGCGTGGGCGGCAAGATAGGTCGTGCGCACATCCAGACCGAGGCTGCCGAGCTGGCGCGCGACGCGCAGCATGCGCGCCTCGGTGGCGGCATCCAGGCCGTAACCGGACTTGATCTCCAGCGTCGTCACGCCCTCGGCGATCAACGCCCGCGCACGCTTGGTGGCCGAGGCCAGCAGCTGGTCTTCTGTCGCGGCGCGCGTCGCAGCCACGGTGGACTTGATGCCACCGCCCGCCTTGGCGATGTCGGCGTAGCTCGCACCATGCAGTCGCTGCTCGAACTCCCCTGCGCGGTTGCCGCCGTAGACCAGATGGGTGTGGCAGTCGACAAGGCCAGGGGTCACGAGGGCCCCGTTCAGCTCGACGACCTCGTCGGCCGGCGGCGCATCCGCGCTCGGCCCGACCCAGCGCAGCAGGCCGGCGTCATCGACGAGCAGGGCGCCGTCGTCGATCAGGCCCCAGCCGCGGTCGCCCGCCAGCGTGGCGAGGACCCCGCCGCGCCAGAGCTTCATCCCTCGTCGCTCCAGGTCAGCCACCAGGCATTGCCTTCGCCGGTGAACACGCAGCTCTGCGTTACCGGCTGCTCGCACCAGGCCAGCGTCAGCGGCGCCATCGGCATGGCGCGGTGGCCGTGCTCCAGCAGGCCGCCGTTGACGGTGAACAGGCCGACCCAGGGTGTCTTGGGCAGCAGCACGTGGTGGGCCGATTCGAGCTCCAGATTGCCGCGCCGCTCCATCACGTTGAGGACCTCGGTCGGGCCCTTGATGAGCTCGGCTTCTGGCGCCAGGCCGCCCTCGAAACGCAGCGGCTCGTCGCCGATGCTCTGTGGCCAGTCGAACAGGCGCAGCCCGGCGCCGCCGATGACGGCCAGCCAGCGGTGCACGCCGGGGAAGGCCGAAAACGGCCCGTCTTGCTCGACGCGGGCGACGCTGATGCGCAATGCCCAGTCATGGGCATGCGGCCAAGCAAGCAGTTCACGCGTCGTGCCGCCCTTGTTCTTCCAGGCCTGCGGCTCTACGTCGGCCGCGCTGACCTTGCTCCAACTCATGTTGTTGTCCTTGCACTGTTGGCTCTGCGGCCAGCCGCGCATTTTCCGCAGCAATGTGCGGCCCGGTTCATGCCGAGAAGCTCCCTTGCAATTGGTAACGTGCAGCGGGGTGGGTGAGTTTCACGCTGGTGACGGCGGCGCCGCGGCTGTAGGTGATGCGTTTGACGACGAGGCAGGGGTCGCGGCGATTGATGCCGAGCAGCTTGGCTTCGACCTCACCGGGCAGGGCCGCCTCGATCATGTAGCGCGCCTCGGACAGCGGCGCGACTTCGAGCAAATAGTGGGTGGGCGTGATGCGCGTGAAATCCTGCGCCAGATAGTCCGGCGCGCAGGCCGGGTTGACGGCCCGCTCCTCGCACTGGATGGCCACACCGTTCTCCAGATGCGTGATCAGGCTCAGATAGATGGGCGCACCCCGCTTGAGCCCCAGCTCGGCGGCCTGCTGCGGCGTGGCCTTGCCCTTGGTCAGCGCATGCACGCGCGCCTCGTGCGTGCCGCCGCGCTCGACGATCTCCTCGTGCACGTCGCGCACGTTCAGCGTCGACGAGATGCGGTGCAGCTGCGCGACGAAGCTGCCCACGCCCTGCACACGCTCGATCAGCCCCTCCTGCACGAGCTCGCGCAGCGCCCGGTTCACCGTCATGCGGCTGACCTCGAACTGGCCAACCAGGGCGCCTTCGCTGGGCAGCAGGTCGCCGGCCACCCAGTGACCGCTGGAGATGCCTTCGCGCAGATGGTTCTTGACCTTGAGGTACTGGGGTTCGGGGCTGGCCGGGCTCTTGGACATGGCGACATCCTAGTTGACTTGACTTGTATAGACAACTAGAGTCCGGCCCGTTCTTCAGGAGAAGTCATGCCCGCCCTGCCCCGCCCAGTCAAAGCCCCCACCGGCACCGAACTCAGCTGCAAGAGCTGGCTGACCGAGGCCGCCTACCGGATGCTGCAGAACAACCTCGACCCGGCCGTGGCCGAGAACCCGGACGCGCTGGTCGTCTATGGCGGCATCGGCAAGGCCGCGCGCAACTGGGACGCTTTCGACGCCATCTGCAAGGCGCTGCGTGAGCTGAACGACGATGAGACCTTGCTCATCCAGTCGGGCAAGCCGGTGGGCGTGTTCCGCACCCACCCGGATGCCCCGCGCGTGCTGCTGGCCAACTCCAACCTCGTGCCGGCCTGGGCCACCTGGGAGCACTTCCACGAGCTGGACCGCAAGGGCCTGATGATGTACGGCCAGATGACGGCCGGCAGCTGGATCTACATCGGCAGCCAGGGCATCGTGCAGGGCACCTACGAGACCTTTGCGGAGGCGGCCCGCCAGCACTATGGCGGCGTGGCCCAGGGCCGCTGGATCCTGACCGCGGGCCTGGGCGGCATGGGCGGCGCCCAACCGCTGGCGGCCACGTTCGCGGGCTTTTGCTCGCTGAACATCGAGTGCCAGCAGTCCCGCATCGACTTCCGCCTCAAGACCCGCTACGTGGACGAGCAGGCGTTTGATCTGGACGACGCACTCGACCGCATCGCGAAGTACACGGCCGCCGGCGAGGCCAAGTCCATCGCGCTGCTGGGCAATGCGGCGCGGCTGATCCCGGCCCTGGCCGAGCGCTGCAAACTGGGCACGGCCATCAAGCCGGACCTTGTGACCGACCAGACCTCGGCGCACGACCTCATCCACGGCTATCTGCCGGCCGGCTGGAGCGTCGAGCAGTGGAAGGCGGCCGCGGCCGACCCGGCCCAGCACGCCGAGCTGAAGACTGCCGCCGCCAAGAGCTGCGCCGACCACGTGAAGGGCATGCTGGCTTTCCAGCAGATGGGCATCCCGACGGTGGACTACGGCAACAACATCCGCCAGGTGGCCAAGGACGAAGGCGTGATGAACGCCTTCGACTTCCCCGGCTTCGTGCCGGCCTATGTGCGCCCCCTGTTCTGCGAGGGCAAGGGCCCGTTCCGCTGGGTGGCGCTGTCGGGTGACCCCGAGGACATCCGCAAGACCGACGCCAAGCTCAAAGAGCTCTTCCCTCACCATGAAGCGCTGCACCGCTGGCTGGACATGGCCGCCGAGCGCATCGCCTTCCAGGGCCTGCCGGCGCGCATCTGCTGGCTGGGCCTGGGCGAGCGCCACCTCGCCGGCCTGGCCTTCAACGAGATGGTCAAGAGCGGTGAGCTGAAGGCGCCCATCGTCATCGGCCGCGACCACCTGGACAGCGGCTCCGTCGCCAGCCCCAACCGCGAGACCGAGGGCATGAAGGACGGCTCCGACGCGGTGTCCGACTGGCCGCTGCTCAATGCGCTGCTGAACACCGCGGGTGGCGCGACCTGGGTGTCGCTGCACCACGGCGGCGGCGTGGGCATGGGCTACTCGCAGCACTCCGGCGTCGTCATCGTGGCCGACGGCACCGACGCTGCGGCCAAGCGCCTCACGCGCGTGCTGTGGAACGACCCGGCCACCGGCGTCATGCGCCACGCCGATGCCGGCTATGAATCGGCCGTTGCCTGCGCCAAGAAGAACGAACTGAACCTGCCTTCCCTGTGAAGTCTTCTATGAAACTCATCCCAGGACAACTGACGCTGGCCCAACTGGCCGACATCGCCGCCGGCCGCGTCGAACTGCAGCTCGACGACTGGGCGCCGGTCGACAAGAGTGCGGCTCTCGTGGCCGCCGCCGCAGCGGGCGACGCGCCGGTCTACGGCGTCAACACCGGCTTCGGCAAGCTGGCCAGCACACGCATCGCCAAGGACCAGCTCGCCGCGCTGCAGCTCAACCTGATCCGCAGCCATGCGGTGGGCGTCGGTGCGCCGATGTCGCCCGAGGTCGTGCGGCTGATGCTGGCCACCAAGGCCGGCAGCCTGGCGCGCGGCTTCTCGGGCGTGCGCCGCGAGGTCGTCAGCGCGCTGCTGGATGCCTTCAACGCCGGCTTTGTGCCCTACGTGCCCTGCCAGGGCTCGGTCGGCGCGAGTGGCGACCTGGCTCCGCTGGCCCACCTGACGCTCGCGCTGATGGGCGAAGGCGAGGCGCTGGTGAAAGGCCAGCGCGTGTCAGCCCGCGATGAACTCGCGCGCCTGAACCTGCAGCCGCTGACGCTGGCCGCCAAGGAAGGCCTGGCCCTCATCAACGGCACGCAGGCCAGCACGGCGCTGGCGCTGCATGCGCTGCTGCGCTTCGAATCCCTGTTCGGCACGGCCCTCGCCAGCGGCGCGATGACGCTGGACGCCGCGCGCGGCAGCGACGGGCCGTTTGACGACCGCATCCACCAGGTGCGCGGCCAGCCCGGCCAGATCGAGGTGGCCGGCATCTACCGCGAGCTGCTCGCCGGCAGCGCCATTCGCGCCAGCCACCGGGAGGGCGACGAGCGTGTGCAGGACCCGTACTGCCTGCGCTGCCAGCCCCAGGTCATGGGCGCCTGCCTGGACCAGGCCCGCCACGCGGCCCAGGTGCTGGTGCGCGAGGCCAATGCCGTCACCGACAACCCGCTGGTGTTCGAGGACACGATGATCAGCGGCGGCAACTTCCACGCCGAGCCCGTCGCCTTCGCGGCCGACAACCTGGCGCTGGCCATCGCCGAGGTGGGCGCCATCGCCGAGCGCCGCATCGCGATGCTGATCGACCCGGGCATCTCGCGCCTGCCGCCCTTCCTGACCGCCGACGCCGGCCTGCACAGCGGCTTCATGATCGCCCACGTGACGGCGGCGGCACTCGCCAGCGAGAACAAGAGCCTGGCCCACCCGGCCAGCGTGGACAGCCTGCCGACGAGCGCCAACCAGGAAGACCACGTCTCGATGGCCACCTTCGCCGCGCGGCGCCTGCACGCGATGCTGGACAACACGGCCCACGTCATCGCCATCGAGCTGCTGGCGGCGGCGCAGGGCATCGACTTCCTGCGCCCACTGCAGAGCTCGGCACCGGTCGAGGCGCTGCACCAGCGCCTGCGGGCCGAGTGCGCCAGCATGCCGGCCGACCATTACCTGGCGCCGGACATCGAGCGCGCCGCCGCGCTGGTGCAGGCCGGCGCGTTGCAGGCGCCGGGAGCGCCCCGCTTCGCCAGCTGACCCCCGCGGCGCAGAATGGGGCGGCCGAACGCCCGCCGCCATGCTGCTCCTTGCCGCCCCTGCCGCCTGCGCCGTACTCGCCGCCCTGCTCGGCGCGCCGGGCCCCGGCGGCGGCGCAGGCCGACGCCATGCCCGTGCACCACATCCCGCTGGAAGGCGCAGGCCCTGACGGCGTGCCCCGCCTGCCCATGGCCGGGCGCACGGCCATCTGGGCGCACCGGGCGGGCCTCGCGCTGCGCTGGCAGGCCGTGCCCTTCAAGCGCAGCCTGCAGGAGCTGCAGCGCAATCGCGAGCCCTTCTGCGTGCTGGGCCTGTTCGACACCGCCGAGCGGCGGCGCTTCGCGCGCTACTCGCTGCCCATCCACCAGGAGGAGCAGCAGGTCTTCCTGGCCGCAAGCCGCGTGGCGCCGGCGCTGAAGCGGCTGCCGAGCGCGCAGGCCGCGCTGCAGGACGGGCGCTTCAAGCTGCTCGTCTACGACGGCGTGGCCTACGGCGGCCCGCTGGACGCCTGGATCGCGCTGCGCCACCCGGCGCCGCTGAAGGCCAGCGCCAGCATCGCCAGGCTGGCGCCCATGCTGGCGCGCGGCCACGCCGATTTCACGATCTCGGTCGCCTCGGAACTGCAGGAGCTGAGGGACCGCGGCGAGCGCGATGCGCAGAGCATCGAGGTGGTGCTGCTGCCCGGCATGCCGCAGCCGCCGCTGCGCTACCTGGCCTGCAGCCTGCGCGTGCCGCCCGACTGGCTGGCGCGCTTCGACGCCGCCGTGCGTGCCGACCCGGCGCCATGAAGCCCACCGCACCCTCGGCCACCCAGGCGCGGTCTTGCTGCGGGCGGTCGGCGGTGCTAAACCATCGCCACCACTGAGGAGGTGCTTCGATGAACTTGCTGAACACTCGTCGACTGGCTGCCGCTGCGGCCCTGTCCCTCGCCGCGGCCTTGCCCGCGCAGGCCGCCTTCCTCAACCACCACTTCACGTTCCAGAGCGGCCTCGTGGACCAGGTCAACGCGTCGGTGGTGGGCACGGGCTACGGCAATGCCAACGTCGCGGGCGGTGTGCTCAACCTCGACGGCAGCGGCGACTATGTGGAGTTCGCCACGGCGCTGGTGCCCAACGCCGGCAGCTATTCGATCGCGCTGTTTGCCATGGGCAATGGCGTGCAGGCCGGCTACACCGAGATGGTCTCGCAGGGCTTCAGCGGCGGCCCCGGCTTTTATCTCGGCACCGACGGCGGCGGCCAGTTCATGCGCGCCACGGATGCCTGGCTGTCGACAGGCGTGGCCTTCGGCGCGGCGAATGCCTGGAACCACTATGCGCTGGTCGTCGACGCCGGCTTGGCAACGTCCACGCTCTACGTCAACGGCGCGGTGGCAGCCAGCGTGCCCTATGCGATCACCACCAATCCCGGCGGCACGCCCACCCGCTTCGGTGCCCAGTTCGCGCCCTACGGCGAGTTCTTCAACGGCGCGCTCGACGATGTGCGCATCTACGACGGTGTGCTGAGGCGGCGCCGAGGTCGCGGCCCTGGCCAACCCGGTTCCCGAACCGGCGACGGCAGTGAGCCTGGGCCTCGGCCTGCTGGCCCTGGTGGGCCTGGTGGGCCTGGAGCGGCGCAAGGTATGACTGACGGCGGCCGGGCTCTGCTCGGCTAGCGTCGCGCCATGCGCCTGATTGCCACCCTCCTGCTCACCGCCGCCCTCGCCTCGCCGGCGGGGGGCCGACACCACGCTGCGCTTCGACATCGACCTGCGCGCCGAAATCTCCGCAGGCCGCTTCGACCCAGCGCGCGACCGCCTGGGCCTGCGCGGCGGCGCCGCACCGCTGTCCTGGGAGCGATCCCTGCTCGCCGCGCCCGGTGCCACGCCCGGCCACTACGAGCTGCGCCTGACCCTGCCCGACGACGCGGTGGGCGGCCAGCCGCTGGCCTACAAGTTCCGCATCGAGCGCGGCGCCGGCCCAGGACGGCAGCGACGGCTGGGAGCCCGGCCGCAACCATGCCGTGCTGCTGCTGGGCGGCGAGGTCGGCGTGAGCCGCGTCTTCGGCGCACCCGGCCGGCGACATTCCGGTGTCGCGCATCGGCACCATCGAGCGGCTGGGCATCATGCCCTCCGCCCATGTGCAGCCACGCGACGTGCAGGTCTGGCTGCCGCCGGGCTATGACGCCCAGTCCGATCAGCGCTACCCGGTGCTCTACCTGCACGACGGGCAGAACGTGTTCGACGCCCAGGCCGCTGGCACCGAGTGGCAGGTGGACGAGGCCGCCCAGCGCGGCGTGGCGTCGGGCCGGCTGCGGCCCTTCATCGTCGTGGCCGTGGCCAGCACCGCGTCGCGCACGCTGGACTACACGCCCACCGAGCATGACCGTCGTCGGCTGAACGCCTCGGCAAGGCCGCGCCGGAACGCCAAGGCGGCGGCGTGGCCGCCTACGCGCGGTTTCTCGTCGAGGAGCTGAAGCCGGCCATCGACGCACGCTTTCGCACGCGACCCGGCGTCGCGGACACGGCCGTTGGCGGCTCCTCGTTCGGGCGGCCTGGCGTCGCTGTGGCTGGCTCTGCACCGGCCCGAAACCTTTGGTGCCGCGCTGGTGGTGTCCCCCTCGGTCTGGTGGGACGACCGCTTCGTGCTGCGCGACGCCGTCGCCGCCAGCCCATCGCGGCTCTCGCGGCTGTGGGTGGACATGGGCGGCCAGGAAGGCGGCCAGGCGGTGACCCTGGCCCGCGAGCTGACCGACGTGCTGCGCCGCCGCGGCTGGAGCGGCGACATGCTGCGCTTCGTCGAGGATCCGCAGGGCCGGCACGACGAGGGCCAGTTGGGCCCGCCGGGTGCCGGCGATGCTCGACTTCCTGTACGGCAGCGGGCGCAGCGCGCCTCAATAGCGCCTCAATAGCACTTCAGTAACGCCCCGCCGCCCCTGCCACCCGCAGGAAGACGTAGGCGAACCACGCGACCACGGCCCGGTGCAGCAGCGCGCGCAGGCCGGTACCGCCGGTTTCGGCGACGCGCTGAGACACGGCGATGGCCGCCTCGATCTCCTCGGCCAGCCGCGCCGCGAAGCCGGCGTCCTGCAGCGACGACGTTGGCCTCCAGGTTGACGAGCAGGGACAGCGGGTCGATGTTGGAGCTGCCCACCGTGGCCCATCGCCCGTCGACGACCGCGATCCTTGGCGTGCAGGAACGCCGGCGTGTACTCGTAGATCTCGACGCCATGGCCGAGCAGGTCGGCATAGAGCGCCTCGGCCGCCCAGCCGGCAATCCGGTAGTCGAGCTTGCCCTGCAGCAGCAGCCGCACGCGCACGCCCCGTCGGGCGGCACGGCGCAGCGCCTGGCGGATGCGCTGGCCAGGATAGAAATAGGGGCAGACGACGTCGACGCTGTCGCGCGCCTCATGGATGGCGTCCGCGTAGGCATGCTCGATGGTGCGGCGCCGGCGCAGGTTGTCGCGCAGCACGAAGGCCGCACTGATGGGTTGCAGCCGCGACGGCGGCTCGCCCAACCGCTGCGGGCCACGCCAGAGCTGGGTCAGCCACAGGCTGACGCGGCGGCGCAGCGGGACGTAGTCGAGCAGGGCGTCGTCAAATTCCCGCCCCAGCCAGGCGCGCGACCAGATCGAGCGCACGCTCTGGGCGATCAGGTCGACAAGCCCGCCACGCAACCGCACGGCAAAGTCCAGCCGCGGCAGATCGGTCACGCCGTGGTGCATGTCCAGGCGGTCGTCGATGACGTTGATGCCGCCGACGAAGGCCTGCTCGCCATCGACGACGCAGAGCTTCTGGTGCAGCCGGCGCAGCTGGCCCGGCTGGAACCACCGCCACCAGCGGTCCATCGGCCTGAACACGGCCAGCGCGACGCCACTGCCGGCGAAGCGCTCGCGCAGCACCTTGATGCTGGCGTTGCTGCCGAAGCCGTCGACGACGACACTCACGCGCACGCCGCGCCGGTCCGCGGCGAGCAAGGCGTCGGCCAGGGACAGCGAGGTCGC
>CAUJSJ030000113.1:0-7256 GCA_963422775.4 uncultured Roseateles sp. | reverse complement strand
GCGGGATGGACAGCAGGATGAGCACCAGGGCGATCAGCGTTGCGCCCAGCGACGCAGCGACGCTCTGCAGCAACGTGCCGCCGCGCTTCTTCTCCAGCAGCGGGAAACGCCGCGCAGCCACGAGGCGCACGATCGCCGGCGTCATCAGCAGCGCCACCAGCAGCAGGCTCAGCAGGATGACGACCGGCAGCACGCCGGCTAGCACGACGATGGCCGCGAGCGCGCTGCGGAAGGACTGCAGGCCCATCGCGTCCAGCCACTGCAGCAGGCTCTCGATGAGGCGCCAGCTCTCCAGCGTTGCGCGCACCGCGGCGATCGCGCCCTCCCAAAAGAAGAACATGAAGCCGAACACCAGCACGCCCGCGATGACCAGGGGCAGCAGCGACAGCGCGATGACGCGGGGGTGCAGGCAGTAGGCGGCGGCGCGCCAGAACGAGTCGACGAGACCCTGCATCAATGGGCCCTTCTGAACGAAGCGGCCAGGCGCCGCAGGCCCAGCCACTGCTGCTGCCAGAAGCCGCGGCCGTAGTCGCGGCCGCCCTCCTGCGGCAGCTGGTCACGCACGCCGGTGGCGTCGAAGCGGTTCTCGAAATTGCTGGTGCGCAACAGCAGGTCCCACACCGGCAGCATCACGCCGAAGTTGTGCCCGCCCAGCGTGCCGCGGCCGTCGGATTCGTGGCCGATGCCGATGCTGTGGTGCAGGCGGTGAAAGCGCGGGCTGATCAGCAGCCGCTCGCCCACCGCGCCGAAGCTGATGCGCGCGTTGGCGTGCTGCAGGCTCTCGTGAAGCTGCGTGATGACGGTGATGGCGACGAACTGCCCGGGCTCCACGCCGATGAGGCGGGCCAGCAGCGCGAAGGCCGTGCCCATGAGGACGTCGTCCAGCAGATGGCTGCGGTTGTCGCTCCACATCGTCATCTGGCGCTGGCTGTGGTGCAGGCTGTGCAGGGCCCACCACCAGTTGAGCTGGTGCTGAGCGCGGTGCAGCCAGTAGCCGACGAAATCGAAGGCGACGAGGTAGAGCAGCAGGCTCACCCAGGCAATGTCGGTCACGCCCGGCCAGAGGGCGTCAAGCTGCCAGGTGGGCAGGCCGGCCATGCGCAGCTGGCCGGCGACGCCGTCCCACAGCGGCTCGATGCTGAAGAACATCAGCAGGCGCACCAGCCCCAGGCGGTGGATGAGCGTGTAGATGACGTCGGTGCGCACGGCGGCATGGTCGACGACGGGCTCGACCGGCCAGCGCCTTTCCAGCAGGCCGATGCCCAGCAGCATGAACCCGATCTGCAGCAGGCCCAGCAGCAGCCAGCCGGTGGCGTCGAAGGCGTCTTCCAGCAGGTTGCCGAAACCCAGGCCGAACACCAACGGCTGCACGACGTTCTCGTACAGCGCGAGCTGCAGGCTGTCGAAGGTGTTGGAGATCCAGTCGATCACGGCTTCTTGAACAGGGGCGCGTAGCGAGGATGTTCGCGCAACGGAGCGAAGCATAGGCCGCGCTGCTCCAGGCCGGTCAGCAGCGGCTCCAGCACCGCCGGCGCCCAGGGGTCTTGGCGTTCCCAGATGCCGAGGTGGGCCAGCAGGATGTCGCCCGGCCTGATGTCGCGCAACGCCTTCTCCAGCAACTGCTGGTTGGGGGCGCTCTGGCTGGGCAGCTCGTCGCCGAGGAAGCCCGCGCGGCTCCAGCCGACATGCGTGAAGCCGCAGGCCTTGGCCGTGTTCAGCAGCGCGGCCGACGTGCGGCCGGCCGGCGCACGGAACAGCGGCGCGAGCGGCTTGCCCGTCATTGCCGTGAAGCGCTCGCCGACCTTCTTCAGGCTGGCGCAGTACTGCTCCGCGGTCAGCTCGCGCACCACCGGCGGGTTGACGCCGGCCTGGGTCCGCACCTTGAAGCTCGTGACCTTGCCGTCGGCGTCCGGCATGTCCTCCAGGAAGACGTCGTGATCCCAGGTGTGGGCCCCGAAGTCGTGCCCCTCGGCGGCGCGCTCACGCCACCACGGCGCCCAGCTGTCGTCCAGCGTCGTGCCGCCGGTCTTAGTCGGCTCGCTGGCAAGGAAAAAGGTGGCGCGCGCGTTGTGCTTCTTCAGCGTCTCGGCAATGAGTGGCGCAACGCCCATGTGACCGGTGTCGAAGGTGAGATAGACCGGCTTGTCGCAAGACGGCTGCGCTGCCGCCGCACCCGCGGCCAGCAGCAGGATGACTGCTCTCATAGCCGAGGCTGATGGTCCAGCGTCCAGATGCCATGCGGCGACTTGCCCACCTTGACCTGGCGCACGACCTTGCGCGTGGTGGTGTCGATCTCCGTGACCTTGCCGGCCCAGCGCGACGTGACGAGCAGCGTGCGGCCGTCGGTCAGCAGCTCCATGTCGTCGGGGCCGGCCGGTGCGGGAAACTGGTCGACGACGGTCAGCGTCGTCAGGTCGATCTTGCTGATGCTGTTGCCCGCGCGGTTGCTGACGAGCACGTGGCGCTTGTCGCCCCAGGCGCGAAAGGAGTGGGCGCCGTTGCCGGTCTGGATGCGCTTGGCCAGCTTGGGTGCGGCGCCGCTGACGTCCCAGACCTCGACGAACTTGTCGCCCGTCAAGCCGATGAGGATGAACTTGTCGTCCGGCGTGAGGTAGATGTCCGCCGGCATCTTGCCGACCGCGGTCTTCCACTTGACGGCCTGGGTCGCGAGGTCGATGGCCATCAGCTCGTCGCTGTCCTGCAGGCTGACGTAGAGCGTCGTGCTCCTGGTGTCGATATTCAGGTGGCTGGGCGTCTTGGGCGCCGGGATGCGCTTGACCAGCACCAGCGGCTCCTGCGCGACGCTGCCCTGCCAGCGGTAGAGGTCGACCCGGTCCAGCCGGTTGGACGCCGTGACAAACCACTTCATGTCCGGCGAGAAGCGCAGGTGGTAGGGGTCGGGGATGCCACGCACCACGCGCTGCACCTCCGCCGTGCGGGGGTCGATGAAGGTCAGCGAATCGCCGAGCGCATTCGCGACGATGAGGGACTTCTCGTCGGGCGACAGGTAGAGGTGATGAGGCTCCTTGCCGGTCGGGAAGCGCTTGATGACGGTGAAGCTGACCGGGTCGATGACGGAGACGTCCGCGTCCAGCGAGTTCAGCACGAAGACCGGCGGGCGCGCGTGCTGGGCCTGGGCCCCCAGAGCCGCCATCAATCCCAAGGCCATCGCCCAACTGCGCAACATTCCAGCACTCCAACAAAAAGGGCGGCCCACTGCCGCCCCTGTGATCCCCAGTTTAAACGGGGGGCCTGCATCGGCCCTGTCCCAGGTCAACAAGCACTCACTCGTCGTCGCCCCCGAGCAGCCCGCCCAGCAGGCCGGCGCCGGCAAAACCGCCCAGCACCGAGCCCTCCTCCTTGTGGCCGCCCATCTGCGGCGCCGCCGCGAAGATGCGCGAGGCCAGGCGCGAGAACGGCAGGCTCTGCAGCCAGACCTCGCCCGGCCCGGTCAGCTTGGCCAGGAAGAGGCCTTCGCCGCCGAACAGCGCCGTCTTGATCTTGCCGACGTACTGGATCTCGAAGTTCACGTTCGGCGTGTAGGCCACCACACAGCCGGTGTCCACCAGCAGCGTCTGCCCGGGCTGAAGCGTGCGGCGCACGCAGGTGCCGCCGGCATGCACGAAGGCCAGGCCGTCGCCGTCGAGCTTTTCCATGATGAAGCCCTCGCCGCCGAAGAAACCGGTGGAAAGCTTCTGCTGGAAGGCGATGCCCAGGCTGACGCCACGCGCGGCACACAGGAAGGCGTCCTTCTGGCAGATCAGCGTGCCGCCCAGCTGGCGCAGGTCCATCGGCAGGATCTTGCCCGGGTAGGGCGCAGCGAAGGCCACGCGCTGTTTGCCGCTGCCGTTGTTGGTGTAGATGGTCGTGAACAGGGACTCGCCCGTCAGCAGCCGCTTGCCCGCGCCCAGCAGCTTGCCGAGGAAGCCGCTCTGCGCCGCCGAGCCGTCGCCGAAGACGGCGTCCATGCTGATGGCCGAGTCCATGAAGAACATCGACCCGGCCTCGCCGATGGCCGCCTCGCCGGGATCGAGTTCAATCTCGACGAACTGCATCTCGGAACCCTTGATCTCGTAGTCGACAACATCCATGGCCATGACGGCTCTCCTGGCTAGAAAAAACGGGCTGAATGCTAGCGCCCCTCGACCCAGGAGTACCTTGGCCGGTCACCCGAGGGACGGCCAATCTGCTGACCCTGCTGGCCGAGGAGGGCCGCACCGCAGGAGCAGGTATCTGCTCATCAAATGGCTGCAAATCGTGTCTGGCGTCGTGATTGTCGGCACCGGCTTCGGCTCGACCTTCTACCTGTTCTTCACCAACGGCAGCGTCAGCCTGGATGCCCGCGCCGTCATCGCCCGCCTCGTCGTGCGTGTCGACCTTTGGTTCATGACGCCGGCCGTCATCGTGCAGCCGGCGAGAGGCATCTGGCTGGCGCTCACCGTCGGCTGGCCGCCCATCGTTCACCGTACGGCACCCCCGCCAACCAGGTGCAGCCCGGGCAAGCCACCGCCAACGCTTGCGCGTTGTCGGCCACAGCACGCTCTCTGGCTGCAGTTTGGCCATGCCTGCCGGAGCGCACGGCCCCGAAGTAGATAATCCAGCCCTGGCCGCAGCATCGCGGCCTATTTTTTGCGTTCACGGAGCAGACCATGCAAAACGACAAGGGCCTGGCGGCGGTTTTGCGTCAGCACGAGGGCAAGGTTCTGCAGGACTGGACCGGCGCACTGCAGGAAGTGCGGCGCCACGGCAGCTCTGGCGGCGGTGACCGCGACACGCAGGCACAGGCGCGCGGCTTCCTGGGCGCCTTTGCCACGGCGATCCGTCGCTCCAGCGACGCCGATCTGACAGGCAGTGACTGGGACGATGTGCGCGCCCTGCTGACCGAACTGTCGCGCGACCGCGCGGTGGCCGGCTTCAGCCCTACCGAAACGGCCACCTTCGTGTTCTCGCTCAAGCAGCCACTGTTCGTGGCGTTGCGCGAAGCCCTCGCCGACGACCCGAAGCGGCTCAGCGATGAACTCTGGGCGGTCTCGCTCATCCTCGACAAGCTCGGCCTGTTCAGCATCGAGGCCTACCAAAAGGGCCGGGAAGAGGTGATCGAGCGGCAGCACCAGGAACTGCTGGACCTGTCGACCCCCGTGGTCGAGCTCTGGCAAGGCATCCTGGCGTTGCCGCTGATCGGCACGCTGGACAGCGAACGCACGCAGATCGTCATGGAGAGCCTGCTCGAGGCCATCGTCGCCAAGGAAGCGACCGTGGCCATCCTGGACATCACCGGCGTGCCCACGGTCGACACCCTGGTCGCGCAGCACCTGATGAAAACGGTGGCCGCGGCCCGGCTGATGGGGGCCGAGTGCATCATCAGCGGCATCCGCCCGCAGATCGCGCAGACCATCGTCCACCTCGGCGTGAACCTCGAAGGCGTGATCACCAAGGCCACGCTGGCTGGCGCCCTGCAGACGGCGCTGCGCAAGACCGGGCAGAGCGTTCAGCGCACCGAGCCGGTCAAGCTCGGCAGCTAGAGGGCGCGCCCTGTGGACCACATCCCGATTCTCAAGGTCGACAGCTTCCTGCTGGTCACCATCCAGGTCGAGTTGCATGACGACCTTGCGATGAGCCTGCAGGACGACCTGACCCAGAAGCTGTTGAAGACCAACTCGCATGGCGTGCTGATCGACATCTCCGCACTGGAGATCGTCGATTCCTACATCGGCCGCATGCTGTCGCAGATCTCATCCATCGTGAGCATCATGGATGCCACCATGGTGCTCGTCGGCATGCGGCCGGCGGTGGCGATCACCCTGGTCGAACTCGGCATGACGATGGCCGGTGTGCGAACGGCGCTCAATGTCGACAAGGGCCTGGCCCTGCTGCGTCGTTCGCTGGACCAGGACGCAAGGGCTGGCACTGCACCGTGACTGGCGCCGTCGTGGTCGAGATCCGTTCGCCTGAACAAGTCAGCACCGCGCGCAGGGCTGTGCAGGCGCGCGCGACCGCGATCGGGCTGTCCACGCTGGAGATCACCAAGTTCGTGACGGCGGCCAGCGAGCTCGCGCGCAATGTGCTGGTGCATGGCGGCGGCGGGACGATGACGATCCACGACGTTGAACGCGACGGCAAGCCCGGCCTGCAGCTCGATTTCGAGGACGCGGGGCCGGGCATTGCCGACGTGCCGCAGGCGCTGCGCGACGGTTTCAGCACGGCGAACAGCCTGGGCCTTGGGCTCGGCGGTGCGCAACGCCTGGTGCAGCACTTCGAAATCGTCGCCCGCCCCGGTGCGGGCACCCATGTGCGGATCGCGCAGTGGAAACGACGATAACGATCGACGACCCCAGTCGGATTGCCGAGGTGCGCCGCGCCGCGGCGCTGCTCGGGCAAACGATGGGGCTGACACCCGAGCTGATCGCGCAGGCCTCGCTGGTCACGTCCGAGCTGTGCACGAACATCCTCAAGTACGCCGATCGCGGCGAACTCTGGCTGAGCACCCTGACAGCCAATGGCGTGGCTTACGGCCTGGACATCGTCGCGCTGGACCGCGGCCCGGGCATCGCCAACTTCGATGCGGCAGCCCGGGACGGCTTCTCGACCGGCGGCAGCCTGGGCATCGGCCTGGGCACCATGCGCCGCGCCGCCGCGCTGTTCGATGTCTATACCGCACCCGGACTGGGGACGGCGGTGATGCTGCGTCTGCACGAGAAGAAGTTCGCCGCGCCGGCGGACGATGGCTTCGTCGTGGCCAGCCGGATGACGCCGATACGTGGCGAAATCGTGTCGGGTGACAGCTGGTCGAGCCTGCGTTTCGACCATTCGCTGGCGGTGGCTGTCGTTGACGGCCTTGGCCACGGCCCGAAGGCGGCCGAGGCAGCGCATGCGGCCATCGAGTCCTTCCACCGCAGTGTTCGCGAGGTCGGGCCTGCACGCGCGATCGAGTTGGCCCACCAGGCCCTGTTGTCCACACGCGGGGCCGTGATGGCGGTGGCGTGCATCGACGCGCCGGCGCAGACCTTGCGCTTTGCCGGCCTGGGCAATATCAGCGCGGTGGTTCACTCCCAAGGGGCGGTCACGCGCCTGGGTTCGACCGACGGCACGGTCGGCTATGGCGTGCGCAAGGCGCGCGAGTCCTCGGTGGCTTGGACGCCGCGCTCGACCTTGATCATGAACACCGACGGCCTGAGTACACGCTGGAACCTGGCCAAGCATCCGGGCCTGCTGGCCTGCCATCCGGTGCTGGTGGCCGCGGTCCTGCACCGCGAGTT
>CAUJSJ030000112.1:0-35902 GCA_963422775.4 uncultured Roseateles sp. | reverse complement strand
GCTGTGGCTGGCGCCTTCGGCGACTGGTTCGCGGCCTTCATCGGTCACCTGGCCCGTCACCGGGTCGAAGCCGCGCTGCTCCATCGTCCAGACGAGGGCCGCATCCATCATCTCGGCATGCTGCGGGAACCAGCCGGCCAGCTCCGTGCGCAGGATGTTGAGCGGCTCGCGGTCCTTCAGCTCGTTCGCGTAGCGCAGTGCCTCGCGCATCACGTTCAGCACCATCGCGTGCTGGCTGGCGTGGCAGTTCTGCGCCTCGAAGCCGCAGCGTGCCATCCAGTCCTCCTCCATCGCGAAGTGGGCCTCGGTGTGGGCCAGCAGCGCCTGGTAGGCGGGCAGGGCGTCGAGCCCATCGTCCAGCGCGGCGCCGAAGGCGCTCAGCAGGTCGACGAATTCCTGATGGGTGGTGTCCAGCTTGGGCTGGTTCAGGACCAGGTTTTCAGTCCAGGCAAGCGTAGTCATGCGTCGATGCTAGTGGGGCGGGCCGAGGGTGTGTTGAGCCAGCTCAAACCAGGCGCGCGCGGTGGCGGGCCACCTGGGCGCGCACCTGGGCCGGCGCGGTGCCGCCGAGCACGTTGCGGGCGTTCAGCGAGCCTTCGAGCGACAGCACGTCGAATACATCGGCCTCGACGCGGGCGTCGAAGGCCTTCAACTCGTCCAACGTCAGCGCGGCCAGGTCCACGCCCTTGGCCGTGGCCGTCTTCACGGCGTGCGCCACCACCTCGTGCGCGTCGCGGAAGGGCAGGCCCTTCTTGACGAGATAGTCCGCCAGGTCGGTGGCCGTCGCATGGCCCTTCAGCGCCGCGGCGCGCATGGCCTCGGGCTTGACGGTCAGGCCGGCGAGCATGTCGGCAAAGATGCGCAGCGTGTCCTTCAAGGTGTCGACGGTGTCGAACAAGGGCTCCTTGTCCTCCTGGTTGTCCTTGTTGTAGGCCAGCGGCTGGCCCTTCATCAGCGTGACGAGGCCCATGAGATGGCCGACGACGCGACCCGTCTTGCCACGCGCCAGCTCGGGCACGTCGGGGTTCTTCTTCTGCGGCATGATCGACGAGCCGGTGCAGAACGCATCGGGCAGCGCGATGAAGCCGAAGTTCTGGCTCATCCACAGGATCAGCTCCTCGGACAGCCGCGAGATGTGCAGCATGACCAGCGTGGCGGCCGATGAGAACTCGATCGCGAAGTCGCGGTCACTGACCGCGTCCAGGCTGTTCTGGCACACGCCTTCCATGCCGAGAGTGGCGGCCACGCGCTCGCGGTCCAGCGGGTAGCTGGTGCCGGCCAGCGCCGCCGCGCCCAGCGGCAGGCGGTTGACGCGCCTGCGCGTGTCGAGCATGCGTTCGGCGTCGCGGGCAAACATCTCCACATAGGCCAGCAGGTGGTGGCCGAAGCTGACCGGCTGGGCCACCTGCAGGTGCGTGAAGCCCGGCAGGATGACGTCGGCATGCTTGTCGGCCTGCTCGACCATCACGCGCTGCAGGCCGTTCAGCAGGCCGGTGATTTCGTCGATCTCGGCGCGCAGCCAAAGGCGCACGTCGGTGGCGACCTGGTCGTTGCGGCTGCGGCCGGTGTGCAGGCGCTTGCCGGCAATGCCAACTCGTTCAGTCAGCCGCGCCTCGATGTTCAGGTGCACGTCCTCCAGGTCCAGCTTCCACTCGAACTGGCCGGCCTCGATCTCGGCGGCAATGTCGGTCAGGCCGCGCTGGATGGCGCCGTGGTCCTCCGCGCTCAGGATGCCCTGGGCGGCCAGCATCTCCGCATGCGCCAGGCTGCCGGCGATGTCGGCCCGCCACAGGCGCTGGTCGAATCCGACGCTGGCCGTGTAGCGCTTGACCAGGTCGCTCATGGGCTCCGAAAACAGCGCGGACCAGGCTTGGGATTTGTTGGCGAGTTGGTTGTCTGACATGGAGGGCAGCAGGGAAATCAGCGCGCAAAATGCGCTGCAGCCCGGGATTATCGAACGCCAAGATCAACCCGCCCCCCGCGCGCCACTGCCATGCCCTTCTTCAAACGCCGCGCCGAACCGCGTCACAGCGTCTGGCATGAGTCCATGCAGCTCAGCCAATGGCTGGGCTTTGCGCCCAACGAGCTGCCCGAACTGCCCGAGCTGAACACGGCGCCCCTACTGGATCCGACGCGCGCCTTCGACGTCTGCCATGTCGGCCTGGTGCTGCGCGCCGTGCTGGGCGTGCAGCTGCTGCTGGGGCTGGGCACGGCGCTCGTTGCGGGCGACGTTTCGCAATGGCTGGTGCTGACGGCCAACGGCACCGTCGTGACCATGTTCGCAGTGCTGTCCTGGCTGCTGGCCGTCTGTGGAGCCAAGCGGCTGTGGCCGCGCCTGCCCGAACCGGCGCAATGGGCGGCGCTGATGGGCTTGGGTGCCGTGGCCGCGCTGATGGGCTTCGGCCTGTTGAGCCTGACGAGCGAGGATCCCGCCGGTGCCTGGCGCATCGCCAGCATCGCCGCGACCGGCGCCAGCGGCGCAGGCCTGCTGCTGGCCTGGCTGAAGCTGCGCGAGCACACCCAGCGCCCGGCCGATGCATTGGCCCAGCTCGTCGAGCTGCAGTCGCGCATCCGGCCGCACTTCCTGTTCAACACGCTGAACAGCGCCATCGCCCTCGTGCAGGTGGACCCGGCCCGCGCCGAGAGCGTGCTGGAGGACCTGGCCGAGCTCTTCCGAGTGGCGCTGGCCGATGCCAGCACCTCCGTCACGCTGGCCGAGGAGGTGGAGCTGGCGCGCCGCTACCTCGCCATCGAGCAGATCCGCTTCGGCAAGCGGTTGCGCATCGTCTGGCACCTGGACCCGGAAGCCAACGCTGCGCGCGTGCCGCCGCTGCTGCTGCAGCCGCTGGTGGAGAACGCGGTGCGCCATGGCGTCGAGCCCAACGACGAAGGCGGCGAGCTGGAAGTCACGACGATGCGCCGCGGCGCCGAGGTCGAGATCCGCATCGTCAACACCGTGGGTGCGCCGTCCCGCACCGCCGGCCACGGCCTGGCCCTGCGCAATGTGCGCCAGCGCCTGAAGCTGATGCACGACGTCGCTGCGCGTTTCGACATCGACGCCACCGACAAGCGCTTCGCATTGCGGATACTCGTGCCGTTATGAGCATTGCACTGCGCGTTCTCGTTGTCGATGACGAACCCCTGGCCCGGCTGCGGTTGCGCGGCCTCGTCGACGCCATCCAGGAGCCCCGCTGCGAAGTGGTTGCCGAAGCCGCCACCGGCTCGCAGGCCGCGAGCTGGCTGCGCGAGCACGGCTGCGACGTGGTGCTGCTGGACGTGCAGATGCCTGGCGCGGACGGCCTGCAGTTCGCCGACGGGCTGGCCCAGCGCCAGGCGGGGCAGCCGGGCGTGCCAGCGCCGCTGATCATCTTCGTCACGGCCCACGCGATGCACGCGCTGCGCGCCTTCGAGCTGGATGCGCTGGACTACCTGACCAAGCCCGTGCGCCGCGAGCGCCTTCAGGCCGCGCTGGCCCGCGCCGCGCAGCGGCTGTCCGAGCGCGCCGCCGTGCAGGCCACCCTGCCGTCCGCGGATGGCGACCGGCCCGCCGCGCCCGACCAGGCCGACTTCATCACGCTGACCGACCGGGGGCGCCTGCTGCGCGTGCCCATCGCCGAGGTGCTGTACTTCAAGGCCGAGCTGAAATACCTGACGCTGCGCACCGCCAGCGAGAGCCACGTGATGGACGGTGCGCTGTCGGACCTGGAGCAGCGCCTGGGCGAGCGCTTCCTGCGCGTGCACCGCAACGCGCTGGTGGCGCGCTGGGCCGTGCGCGAGCTGGAGCGGCATGCGCCCACCAGCTTCGGCGAGCTGGACGGCGGCGACCCCAATGCCGACACGGGCGACAGCTGGGCGGTGCGGATCGTGCACGTCGACGAATGGCTGGCCGTGTCGCGCCGGCAGGTGGCGGCGGTGCGGGAGGCGCTGGCGGGGTTGAAAGCTTGAGACGTACCGCGCTGCGGCTGCTTCGCTGGTGGCCGGCGGTCTTGGTGCTGGCGGCAGCGGGCAGCAGCGCGCAAATGGCCAGGACCTGCGCCCAGCTGGCTGCCAAGTGCTCGCCACGCGCCGTCGCAGCGCCGGCGGCGGTGGCCTTGCTGCAGCAACGCCGCGACCTGCGCTCGCTGGCACTGGCCGACTACCTGCTCGCTGCCTCGGACGTGGCCGAAGGGGAGGCTGCACGCGAGCGTCTGCAGGACCGCGCCCGCTCCTCCACCGATCCCATGTTGACCGTGCTGGCCCTGCACATGCCCTGCGTGCGCCCGGGCTGCCGCAACATCGAGGCCTCGCAATGGTCGCGGCTGGAGCCAGCCAACTTGCTGGCCTGGTTGGCGCTGCCGACGCGGGGCGCGGCAGACGGCCGTTATCTGCTGGACGAGATCGCCAGCCATGTGCGCCATTCGCGCAGCTACCAGGAGGAGGCGGCTGCACTTCTGCAAGACCTGCCCCCGACCGGGCTGGCGGTGCGCCAGCCCTGGGGCATCCTCAACGTTCGTGTGCTGGCCCACCACTGCCGCAGCCTGGGCGACCTCGTCACGGCCGAGCGCTGCGAGGCGGTGGGAGAGCTGCTGTGGGCCGACGGCGGTGCAACCGAACGGTTGATCGCGCTGATTCTGGCCCAGCATGCCCAGGCCCTGCTTCCGGAGCGCCGCGCGGTCTGGGGGCCGCGGCTGCGCGAGCTGGAGGCGGCGATCAGTGACCGCAGCCTGCCGATGCCAGCGTTGAATGCGACGCGGGAGCAGGTCTGCGAGGCCATCGCGTTGCCACGCGCGGGCGAACGCGCGGCCTTGAGCGAAACGGACCGGGCTCGCGTGCTGCTGCGGGCCCTAGGCCTGTCGATCTGGGAGCTGCGCTCGCGGCCGCGGGCCGATGCGATGAGGACGCCGCCTTGAGGCGAGGCTGGCGTCGGGTTGGGTTGGGCCTGCTGCTCGCAGCCATGGGCGCGGGCCTGCTGGGATGGCAGGCACGGCGACCATCGCAGGCCGCCATGCCGGTGATGGCGTCTGCGCCTCGGGTCGCGGCGGGGCCTGCAACCGCGGCGCCTGCACCGGCCAGTCGCCCCGAGGCCGCCATCGAGGCCCTGGCCGGTGCGGCCTCGGCGCCGAGCCAGCTCAAGGCCGAGGCCCCCAAGGAGTTCATCGATGTGTGCGGCGTGGGGCGAATCCGGCGCAGCGAGCTGGAGCGCGGTGACGACCGACAGGAGCCGGCCTGGGTGCAGGCGCTGAGCCGGCAGGGCGAGCAAAGCCTGTCGGATGTGGTGGAGCGCCTTGACGCGGGCTCGCGGAGGCAGCGCGTGGCCGCTGCCGTGTTGCGTGGCGATGCGGACGCGGCTGCCCAGTTGGCCGCCTCAACGGATGACGCCAAGGCTTATCGGATGGCCCTGCAGGCCTGCCGCAGGGACATCAGCTACCGGCAGGCCTATGCCTACCAAAAGCGGGTCCCACCCGCGGCCTCGGCGGCCAGCGGCTTCGTGATGCCCCAGATGGCGGCACCCGGTCCGGCGCCGAATGCCTGTGCGGCGCTGAATCTGGATCGGTTGGCGCTGCTGGACCCCGACGATGCCTGGCCCTGGCTGGTGCGCCTCGATGACGCTCATGCAAAGGCCGACGATGCAGCCGTTTCGCAGGCGCTCTACCAGGTCGCGCAGCGGCGACGTCTGTCGGGTAACAACCGGATGATCACCGCCGCGATGTCCGAAGTCGTCGGCGCCGAGCCCACGCCGGGCGAGACCTGGGCGCTGGTCAGCGCCGTCGGCACGGACATGGCGTCGGCGATGCAAGGTTCCCTGCTCAGCATCGGCCGCCCCTGCCGTGCCGAGGCATTGCGCGATGCGAACCGGCGCCAGCTCTGCGAGCAGGTCGCGCGCCGCATGCCGGACATGGCGGCGGAGGCGATGGACTCCCGCGTGCTCCATGCGCTGGAAGAGCGGCTGGGCCTGCCGCACAGCCCTCAAGCCTTGTTTCGTGAGGACACGGACCGCGCCCTCAGGGGCATGGCCGAAGAAAGCGGGCGCTGGATGGATGAACCCACCTGTACCAACGTCAGCAGCATGGGGCGCCACCTGTTGAAGCTGGCCCGCGAAGGCGAGCTGGCCGGCATGCGCGCCTTTTTGAGATCCTCGCCAGCCTCGGCGCCCCGCTGACGCCGCCCGCCCTCAGGCCACGGGCACCCACTGCATCGCGCCCAGGCTTTCCAGCATCAGGGCATTGACCCGCCCGCCCTCGGTGACCGGCGCCATGTGGCCCGCGCCTTCGAGCCAGTTCAGGCGCACCAGCGGCAGGCGCACGGCCAGGCTCTCGGCCACGCGCCGGGCGCTGGCGCGCGTGGCGGTGCCGCAGATGAGCTGCACGGGCATGCGCAGCCGGTCGAGCTGGCCATCGCTCCACTGCGCCGCGAACAGGGCCTCGAAGTGGCGGCGCACCGTCGGCATGGCTTCGGCAACGCGCATCTGCTGGGCGAAGTCCATGTCGGGCCAGACGTCGCGGCCCTGCCAGTAGGCGCAAAAGCCCCGCGCGGCGCCGAAGTCGTCGCCGCGGTCCAGGGCCGCAGCCAGCGTGGCGGCGACGTCGTTGATCTCCAGCCACGCCGGCTCGGCCGCACCCAGGGCCGGCAGCACGCCGAAGGCGACGGGCTCGTACAGCGTCAGCGACAGCACGCGCTGCGGCTGCTGCAGTGCGATCTGCAGTGCGACCGCGCCGCCGTAGCTGTGGCCGACGAGGTGGAAGCCCTGCTCGGGCGCCAGGCCCGCTGAAGGCAGTTCGGCCAGCACGCCGTTGGCTTCGACGGACAGCTCGCTGGGCATCAGCTCCGGCCAGTCCGGCCGGCCGCCGTGGCCGAAGAGGTCGGGCGTCAGCCACTGCCGCGTGTGGCCGGCGGCGAAGGCATCGGACATGAGGCGGCGCCATTGGCGACCGCTGGCGGCGCTGGAGTGCAGGCAGAGGACGGGGGCGGCGTGGGTGTCGAGCATGGGGTGCTTTCGGTGTGTGAAGGCATCCTCGGCGGCGCGCGTTTCAAGGCGACTGCAACGCCGCCCGGCCTCGTTTCAATCGTTTCAACGCAGGCCACGTGTAGGCCCTGGCCTACCCGGCGCAGCGCCGGGAGCCGACCCCGCAGCCCGGCGCTGGCGCCTAGGCTGGGGCTCTTTCATTCCTCAGGAGTGCCGCATGACGCATTCGAAGCATTTCTCCGCCACGGCCCTGGCCTGTGCGCTGCTGGCCAGCGCACCGCTTTGGCCGGCTACGGCCGAGGCCCAGCGCAGTAGCCGGGTGGCGGCAGCCCCCTTGCGCGTGACCGGTTTCGACGTCGAACAGGTGGACCGCCTGGAGCCCGGTGCCGAGCTGAACTTCACTGTCTGGGGCACGGCCGGCGCGGCGGTGCTGCTGCAGATCGACGGCAGCCGCCGCACGGTGCGCCTGGACGAGACGAGCCCGGGCCGATACCAGGGCAGCTACATCGTGGCCCGCTCGGACCGCATCGGGCCGGAGTCGCGCGTGCACGCCAATCTGCGGCGCGACAACCGCGTGGCGACGTCGCTGCTGGGCGAGGCGCTGCAGGTCGGCTGGGCCGTGCCGGGCGAGGCGGCGTTGATGCCGGAGATCCAGTCGGTGACCGTTGCCCGTGAGGCGGGCCGCGGCCGCACCGAGGCACTGCGCTACACCTTGCGTGGCACGCCGGGCGGCCAGGCGTCGGTGCAGCTGCAGGGCAACCAGCCGCGCAACATCGTGCTGAACGAGGTGCGTGCCGGCGAATATGCCGAGACCTATGTGCTGCCCCAGGGCGCCTGGGTGGACACGCAGCAGCCGCTGGTCGCGCAGCTGCGCATCGGCAACCGCAACGTGCGCAGCAGCGTGCCGAATGCCTATGCGGGCGTGAACTTGACGTCGGGTCGTGCCGATGCGATCTGCCGCGACTGCGCAACCGTGCTGGCGGTGAACCCCGTCACCGTGGACGGCGACGGCCGGGTGCTGGGCACCGTGGCTGGTGGCGTGCTGGGTGCCGTGGTGGGCAGCCAGTTCGGCAAGGGCGATGGCCGCACGGCCGCCGGCGTGGCCGGTGCCGTGGGCGGCGCGCTGCTGGGCCGCGAGATCCAGAAGCGCCACAACGAGCGCACGCAGTACGAAGTGCTGGTGCGCATGGCCGACGGCCAGCAGCGCACGGTCATCTTCGCCGACCCGCCCAACTTCCGCGTGGGCGATTCGGTGCGCGTCGTCGGCGATTCCCTGGAAGCCTGGCGGCGCTGAGTTCAGGGGCCGGTGACGCTGCTGGCCGAGCTGCAGATGGCGTAGATCAGCAACGCGCGGTTCGCGGAGTTGGTGTTTTCGGCGATGCAGCGCCAGGCGATCCGGGGCCCCGATTCATGGGGCCCGGAATATTCGATCTTGATGTCTGAGGCCGCGGTGTTGAAGTCGCGGTGGCCGCAACCGCCGCCGATGAGGAAGGTGTTGGCAGGGCACTGCGCGTTCTGGTCATGGATGTGCTTGCCTGAGGCGTCGAAGACCTTGCGCACATAGGTGAGGTTGACGGGTCCCGCCGGACCCTGCGCGCCCGTTGTGCCGGTTGCACCCGTGGCGCCTCGCGGGCCGGTTGCACCGGTGGCGCCCGTAGCACCTGCGACGCCTGCAGCGCCCGAAGCGCCGGTGTCGCCCTTTGCGCCGGTATCGCCCTTGGGACCTTGCGGGCCGGTGTCGCCCTTGGGCCCGGTCGCGCCAGTGAGGCCCTGGGGGCCGCGTGGGCCCTGGTCGGACAGCGTCACGTCCAGCATCGCAACGTGGGCCGTGGCGGTGTTTTCCTTGCTGTCGAAGAAGGCCACCGTGCCCGGTGCGCTCAGGGCCGGTGCCAGCGCCAGGCCGAAGTTGGCGCCGGGGTTGTTGGTCCAGTCGCGCACCAGTGCCGTGAGGTCCACGGCCAGGAACTGGTTGGCCGCGGACACCGGCACGACGATGCCGCTGCCCGCCCCGGCCAAGACAGGCGCGCTCGACACGGTGACGCCCGCTTCCGTCCAGGCCGAGTTCACGCGTTGGATCTCGATGGCGCCGGCACTGCCCACGCGGTTCACGTAGAGCTTGAGGGTGGCCTTGACGATCTGGGTGGCCGTGGCGCCCGTGGGCAGCGCGCTGGTGTCGAAGCGCAGCAGGCCGGTGGCCCCGGCGCCGACGTTGATGGTCGTGACACCGCCGAAGTTGTTGCCCGGCAGGCTGGCGTTGATGTGGGTGTCGGCGGCGAGTGGCAGATCCAGCGCACGCGCAGATGGCGCCAGGAGCCCGGCCCCGGCGATGGCCAGGACGGTGGTGCGAAGCAGTGGGCGAGGCAGCATGGCGTCTCCGTTCAAGCCGCGATGAATGCAGCCTGATGGAATAGACGCTATTCGCGCTCGAGATGCGCCAATTCCGCCTCGGCCCGTGTTGCGCAAGCCGCGGCGATGCCGTTGACGCAAAGGTGGATGCCGCGCCGCTTGCGCTCCACCGCCGGGGAAGCGGTGCTCGATGGCGCGGGCCAGCGGCGGCTTGGCCGCCAGGCGCTTGTCGTCGCCGGTGATGAGGCTGAGCGCGGCCCGCGTGAGCTCGAACTCGGCGCGGATGGCCGTGAAGGTGCGCTTGCCCTCCATTCAGGCTTCCGCCGCGCAGACCCTTCAGCGTCAGCGGCGGCCGCGTCTCAGGCCGGCCAGACCCCCCAACGCCAGGGCCACCAGCGGCACGGTCGCGGGCTCGGGCAGCGCATTCTGGGCCGTGCCGCCCGGGGTGCCCTCGAAGACCACCTCACCCAGTGCCAGCCAGCGGTTCTGCGGCCCGTTGTTCAGGGTCAGCTCGACATACCGGCCGCTCACCGGGCCGCTGAGCAGCTCGAACACGCCATCGGTATTGTCGGAACCCGTGCGCTCCGCATCCGACAGCGTGCGCAGCTGCGTCGCGCCGTAGTTGACGCCGTCGTCTGAGAAGCGCAGCCCCATGGAGCCCGGCATGTAGACCGCGGCTGAACCGTAGAACTTGAAGTAGGTCAGCATGCTGGTGAGGGTGTGCACGCTGCCGAAGTCGAAGGTGACGACGGGTGAGATGCCGTCCCACAGCACGTACGGCGCCCAGGCGCCATAGCCCGCAACGACGCTGGCCGTGGTGACGCCGTCGGTCAGGTCGCCCCGGCCGCCCGACAGGTAGCCCGCGGCAGAGGTGCCGGTGTAGGCGTTGTCATAGTAGGCGCCGTGCAGCGGGGCGCCGTCCACCATGTTGTACGTCAGCGGCGTCAGGCCGGCGTGGGCGTTCAGGGCCAGGGCGGCGGCGGCGAAGCCGCAAAGGAGGTGTCCAAGCATGGGGGCGAGCGCCTGTTGAGGAGGGAAGGCAGGCGGAGCTGGGGTGTCCCGCTGGCCGCAGTGTGGCGAGCGTGGGCACGCGCGTCATCCCTCGATCGGAGGGCGATCTGCTGAGCTGTTTTGGCGTCGTTTCCCGCGTACGAGACGCTGCTTGTGGCGGGCCTGCCCCGCCTCAGGGAACAGTTCCCTCGCAGGCCCAGGCCTACGGGGTGCAGCGCCAGGCGCAGCGCAGCCGCCGCGTGGCGGCAGCCCCTTTGCGCGTGACCGGCTTGGACGTCGGCCAGGCGCTCTCAGCCCGTGTTGCGCAGGCCCGCGGCGATGCCGTTGATGGACAGGTGGATGCCACGCTGCACGCGCTCCATCGCCGGGTCGTCTGCCGAAATGCGGCGGTAGCGGCGCATCAGCTCGACCTGCAGGTGGTTGAGCGGGTCGATATAGGGGAAGCGGTGCTCGATGGAGCGCGCCAGCGAGGGGTTGGCCGCCAGGCGCTTGTCGTCGCCGGTGATGAGGCTGAGCGCGGCCTGCGTGAGGTCGAACTCGGCGCGGATGGCCGTGAAGATGCGCTTGCCGAGCTTCTTGTCCTCCACCAGCTCGACGTAGCGCTCGGCCAGCGCCAGGTCGGTCTTGGCCAGCACCATGTCGAGGTTGGACAGCACGGCGCGGAAGAACGGCCAGCCCTTGAGCATGCGCTTGAGCAGGGCCAGGTTCTTGGCGCGCTGCACCGGTTCCTCGCCGAGGAAGGCCTGCACGCCCGAGCCGAAACCGCACCAGCCCGGCAGCGCCACGCGCGCCTGGCCCCAGGAGAAGCCCCAGGGGATGGCGCGCAGGTCTTCAATGGCGCGCGTCGCCTTGCGGGAGGCGGGGCGCGAGCCGATGTTCAGCTCGGCGATCTCGCGGATGGGCGTGCTGGCGAAGAAGTAGTCGGCGAAGCCGGGCGTGCCGTAGACGAGGCCCCGGTAGGCGTCGAAGCTCGCGTCCGACAGCGCCTGCGCGGCTTGCAGGAAGCCCTTGGGCGCGCTCTGCGTCGGGTGCAACAACGTGGCCTCCAGCGTGGCGGCCACCAGCGTCTCCAGGTTGCGCCGGCCGATCTCGGGGTGGGCGTACTTGGAGGCGATGACCTCGCCCTGCTCGGTCAGGCGGATCTGGCCGTTCACCGTCCCCGGGGGCTGGGCCAGGATGGCCTGGTAGCTTGGGCCGCCGCCGCGGCCCACCGTGCCGCCGCGGCCGTGGAAGAGGCGCAGCGTGATGGGGCCGACGCGCTTGAGTTCATCGAAGAGCTCGACGAGCGCGATCTCGGCGCGGTACAGCTCCCAGGACGACGTGAACATGCCGCCGTCCTTGTTGCTGTCGGAGTAGCCGAGCATGATGTCCTGCTCGCCGCCGCTGCGATCGATGAGGCCGCGCACGCCGGGCAGCGCGTAGAACTCGCCCATGATGTCCGGCGCGACGCGCAGGTCGCCGATGGTTTCGAACAGCGGCACGATGATGAGGTCGCTGACCGCGTACTCGGCCAGCACGCCGCGCAACAGGCCGGTTTCCTTCAGCAGCAGGGCCACTTCCAGCAGGTCGCTCACCGACTCGGTGTGCGAAATGATGTAGTGGCGCAGCGCCTCGCGGCCGAAGGCGGCCAGGGCCTCGCGGGCGGCGTCGAACGTGGCCAGCTCGAACAGGGTCTTGTCGGTGTAGCTGGCGCCGATGACGCGCAGCGGGCGGGCGTCGTTCAGCAGCTTGAGCAGCAGCTCGCGCTTGGCGGCCTCGTCGAGCCCCGAGTAGTCACTCTCGATGCGGGCCGTGGCCAGCAGCTCGGCCAGCACCAGCTCGTGCTGGTCGCTGCTCTGGCGCAGGTCCAGCGTCGCGAGGTGGAAACCGAACACCTGCACGGCGCGGATCAGCGGCGCCAGGCGCGGCGCGATCAAGGCCTCGGCGTGGTTGCTCTTCAGCGACGCCTCGATGGTGCGCAGGTCGGTCAGCAGATCGTCGGGCGAACCGTAGGGGTCTTGCGGCGCAACGGCGTGGCGCAGCGCCTCGGTGCCGGTCAGCGTGTGCAGCGTGGCGGCCAGGCGCGCGTACATGCCGGTCAGCGCCCGGCGGTAAGGCTCGTCCATGCGGTGGGCGTTCTGGTCGGGGCTGCGCTCGGCCAGCGCCTGCATGGCCGGCGACACGCCGGTCAGGCGCAGCGAGATGGACAGCTCGGCACCCAGCTCGTGCAGCTCGGTCAGGTAGTGGCGCAGCGCGACCTCGGCCTGGCGCTTCATCGCCTGGCGCAGCGTGGCCGCGCCCACGTTCGGGTTGCCGTCACGGTCGCCGCCGATCCAGTGGCCCATGCGCAGGAAGCTCGGCAGCTTTTCGCCCGGCAGATGCTCCTCCAGTTCGGCGTAGAGCTTGGGGATCTGGCGCAGGAAGGTGGATTGGTAGTAGGACAGCGCGTTCTCGATCTCGTCGGCCACCGTCAGCTTGGAGTAGCGCAGCATGCGCGTCTGCCAGAGCTGGGTGATGCGGGCGCGCAGCAAGGCCTCGACGTCGCGCAGCTCGCGCTCGGTGCCAGAGCGGTCGCGCGCTTCCAGCAGGCCGGCCACGGCGCGCTCGGCGTCCAGGATGCTCTTGCGCTGCACCTCGGTGGGGTGGGCCGTCAGCACCGGCGAGATGAATCCGCGGTGCAGCACCTCGGCGATCTCGGTCGGGCGGATGCCGGCCTCGTGCAGATGCTCCAGGCAGTAGGCCAGCGACCCCGGCTGCAGGCTGCCGGCGCGCTCATGCACGTCGCGGCGGCGGATGTGGTGGCGGTCTTCGGCGATGTTGGCGAGGTGCGAGAAGTAGCTGAAGGCGCGGATGACGCTGACCGCCTGCTCGCCCGACAGGCTCTTGAGCAGCTTGTCGAAGCGTTTGCCGGCTTCCTTGTCGTGCTTGTGGCGGTAGGCCACCGACAGTTGGCGGATGCGCTCGACCAGCTCGTAGGCCTCGCGGCCCTCCTGCTCGCGGATGACGTCGCCGAGGATGCGGCCGAGCAGCCGGATGTCGGCCACCAGCGGTTCGTTCTTGTCGACTTCGAGGCGGCGGGCGGGGGCGGCTCGTGAGGGCATGGCGGGCGTCCGAGGAAAGTGTGCTGCAAAAAGGTAACGGAGTTACCTAAATATGACTCTAGCAGTTTCTTTCCCGAAACGGGCCCCCGTCACTGCCCCGTTTGCACTGCCGTGAAGCCGTCGCTCAAGGTGCGCAGGAAGGCGACGACGTCGGCCACTTCCTGGGCGTTGAGCGCCGGCGGCTGGCCGACGCGGCGGAAGGGGGCGCCCTGCTGGACATTGGCGCGGTAGACGGCGGGCAGGTCGTTGTAGACCTGCACCTGAGCGCCCGCCACCGGATACCAGCGCGCCGGATCGACGTCGCGTGTGGCGTAGAAGGCGACCACGTCTTCGAGCGTGGCGAAGCTGGCGTTGTGAAAGTACGGCGCGGTCAACGCGACGTTGCGCAGGCTGGGCGTGCGGAACTGGCCACACAGCTCGCGTCGGCCGGCCAGGTCGCTGCGCTGCGGGCCGCACAGGCCGAGGTCGAAGAAGGCCGGGTCGGCCGTCGCCTGGCTTTGGTTGCGCGGCACGCCCAGGGCGTGATAGCTGAAGTTGGTGAACAAGGCGCGATTGATGCCGGGCGCGGGGCGGCTGTCGTGGCAGCTTGCGCAGTTGCCGCGTTGCGGGTCGTTGAACAGATTGAGGCCGCGTTGCTCCTGGGCGGTGAAGCTGGCGCGGCCGTCCTGCACGGCGTCGAACTTGCTCGTGAAGGCATGGAACTTGGCATCGTCGGCCTGGTAGCGGGCCAGTGCCGAGACGGCGGCGTCGACGAGCTGGTCGTCGGTGGCGGCCGCGGGCAGGCTGGCGGCGGTGCGCAGGTCGGCCACGTAGGGCAGGGCGCGCAGCCTGGTTGCCAGGGCCGCGACGTCGGTGTTGGCCATCTCGTCGGCGTTGAACAGCGGGCCGCGCGCCTGCTCGACGCGGCTGCTGGCGCGACCGTCCCAGAACAGCCCGCCACGGGCACGGCCCTGGGCGTCGAAACCGAACGCGCCGGCCTGGTCGAGGTAGCGCACGCTGGGTGAGCTGCGCAGGCCTTGATGCGTGCCGTCGGCGCCGCCCAGCGGCAGGAAGGTGCCAGCCGCGTCGGCATGGCCACGCGCCTCGACGTGGCAGCTCGCGCAAGCCAGCTTGCCGCTGGCCGACAGGCGCACCTCGTCGAACAGCCGGTCGCCGACCTGGGCCAGCGTCGGCACGGGGACGGGGACGGGGGCTGGCAGCGGCGCGCGTGGTGGCCGCAGGGCCGCGGCATCGGCGCTGGTGTCGTCGGCGGCGGTCGTCGCAGTCGCTGCTGCGCCGCCGCCACCGCAGCCGGCGAGCAGGCAGATCAGCAGGGCGGCGGCCAGCAGCGGCGCATGGCGGGGGCGGGTGGGCATGGCGGGCTCCTCGTTGTGCAAGGCCGCCAGCATCCGGACCGAGCATGGGCCGAGCATGGAGAAACTGTGGAGGCTGCATCCACAGTTGGCCGGCAAGATATGGGGCATGCGTCTCGTCCATCAGTTGTCCCTGCTCCTCATCGCCACCGCGCTGGTGGCCGTTGCAGCCGTGGCCGGCCTGGTCGTCTGGAACTTGCGCGCCGGCTTCTCGGACTATCTGCAGGCCCAGGACGGCGAGCATCTGACGCGGTTGATGGAGGCCGCCGAACGCGACCTGGCCCGTCGTGGTGAGGCACCGCAGGATTGGCGGCCGGTGCTGCGTGACTGGCTGGACGCCGCCCGCGTTTCCGCCGGGCGCGGTGCACCGGGTGACGGCCCGCCCGGCGGCCCGGACGAACCGCCGCCGCCGGGGCGAGCCGGTCCCGAGGGCCGCCCGCCACCGCCCGAACTGCGCCGGGACCCGCCACCGCCGCGCCGGGACCCGTCCAATTTCGGCCCACGCGTCGTTGTCCTGGCTGCCGACGGCATCACGCCCTTGGCAGGCCGCCGGGAGACGCTCGACCGCCCAGGCCAGACCCGCGCCATCAAGGTCAATGGCCAGACGATGGCCGTGCTGCGCCTGGCCGAGCGCGCCGGCCCGGCCGAGGGCGTGGACGCGAGCTTTCTGCGTCGTCAGTACGTCGGCCTGGCCGTCGTGGTCGTCGGCGTGCTGTTGATCGCGCTGGTGCTGGCCCGCCTGCTGGCCGTGCGCTGGGCCCGGCCGCTGGCCGAGGCGCAAGCGGCTGCGCGGCGCATCGCGGCCGGTGAGTTCAGCGTGCGCCTGCCTGCGCCTCGCGATGGTGGCGGCGCCAGCGAGATCGCCGGCCTGCATGGCGACATCAATCTGATGGCCGAGGCGCTGTCCCGGCTGGAGTCCAGCCGCCAGCGCTGGATCGCCGAGCTGTCGCACGAGCTGCGCACGCCGCTGGCGGTGCTGCGCGGCGAGGTGGAGGCGCTGGTGGACGGCATCCGGCCGCTGGACCGCGCGGCGCTGGCGTCGTTGCAGGAGGAGATCCGGCGGCTGTCCAGGCTGGTGGAGGACTTTCATCTGCTGGCCACCTCCGAGCTGCGCGCGCTGCCCTGCGAGTTCGAGGCGGTGGCGCCGGCAGCGCTGCTGCAGGCGGCGTTGGAGCGCATCGCGCCACGGGCGAAGGCGCTGGGGCTGGTCATCGAGGCGCCAGTGCCGCGGGTGCTGCCCGCGGCGCACTGGGACGCCGTGCGCATCTCGCAGCTGCTGGCCAATCTGCTGGAGAACAGTCTTCGCTACACCGAGGCGCCGGGCATCGTGCAGGTCACCGCGCGTTCGCTGGGGGCCACCATCGAGGTCCGACTGGACGACACGCCGCCGGGCGTTCCCGAGGGCGATCTGGAGCGGCTGTTCGATCCGCTTTACCGCGCCGACCCCTCACGCAGCCGCGCCTTCGGCGGCTCGGGCCTGGGGCTGGCCATCGCCCGCGCCATCGCCCAGGCCCACGGCGGCCGGTTGCGCGCCGAGGCCTCGTCGCTGGGCGGCCTGGCCATGGTGTTGACGCTGCCGCTGAAGCCTGAAGCTGGTCCAGGGAGTCCCGGATGAGCGATCTGATCCTTGTCGTGGAAGACGAGCCCAAGCTGGCGGCCCTGGTGCGCGACTACCTGCAGGCGGCCGGTTTTCGCAGCGAATGGTTGGCCGACGGGCGCCAGGCGCTGGAGCGTTTGAAGTTGGGGCCGATGCCCGCAGCCGTGCTGCTGGACGTGATGCTGCCGGGCCTGGACGGGCTGGAGGTCTGCCGCGCCGTGCGGGCCTTCAGCGACGTGCCCATCCTCATCAACAGTGCCCGCGTGGAGGAGCTGGACCGGCTGCTGGGCCTGGAACTTGGCGCGGACGACTATGTCTGCAAGCCCTTCAGCCCACGGGAACTCGTGGCGCGCGTGAAGGCGCTGTTGCGCCGAGCCCAGGGCAGGCTGGCGCCGGTGACACTGGTGCCGGCGGGCGGCGGCTTCGCGGTGGACGAGGCGGGCCAGCGCATCGTCTGGCAGGAGCAGGCGCTGACGCTGACGCCGGTGGAGTTCCGCCTGCTGCGCCAGCTGCTGCAGCAGCCAGGCCGTGTTTTCGAGAGGGCCCAGTTGCTGGACCTCATCCACGAGGACTTCCGCGACGTGTCGGACCGCGTCGTCGACAGCCACATCAAGAACATCCGCCGCAAGCTCACGGCGTTGGACCCGCCGCAGGAGTGCATCGCGTCGGTGTACGGCGTGGGCTACCGGCTCGATCTGGCCTAGGGCCTGCACGCGGCCACGGCAGTCGGGTCGACGGCGCTGATGGGCCAGCGCGCCGGCTGCCGCCTCGCAGGCGCGACACGCGGGCTGTTGCTGGCGCTCGCAAGGGCACGCTGCGGGAAAACCACAGACCCACTCCCCATTGAATCAAAACACGGAATCGTCTATCGTAGACAACGTTGTCTATTTGGGATTTCAGCAACCATTTTGGTCTCTGGAGCAGCGCTTCTGAGATCGCTACCAACCTTGGTCTGCGCGGATACGTTGCCGCACCTCGCGCAGCCGGCCTCCCTACAAAAATGGGTGGCAGCGCAGGTGTTGTTGATTGCGCAAATAGGGGTGATCGGCTGGCGTAAACCCTAGCAGAACAGGGGGAGTCAAAAAAATACAGTAGGCCCGGCGCTTGGTGGTCTTCTCTTTTTTTGGAGCTAAGTGGTATCGCTACCAAAATGAGACGCGCCAAGCCATAAAAAAAGTTCGTCAATCGGCTCGATCGTGAGCCGCCAGAGCAAGTAAGGAGACAAATGAAACACCCCCAGATTTCCAAGACTCGGCGCGAGCCCCAGTTCGCACAGCGGCTCAAGCCGGTGGCATGGGCCTCGTCGATCGCGCTGCTGACCGGCGCAGCGGCTGTGCAAGCCCAGCAAACCGGTGCCACAGCCGCCCCTGCCGCGCAGTCCCTGGAGACCGTCGTCATCACGGGCATTCGCAAGTCGCTAGACAGCGCTGTCACGCTCAAACGCGATAACCGCGGTCTGGTCGACGGCATCGTTGCTGAAGACATCGGCAAGTTCCCTGACACCAACCTCGCCGAGTCGATGCAGCGTATCGCCGGCGTGTCCATCGACCGCAATATGAGCGGTGAAGGCTCGCAAGTCACGGTTCGCGGCGTCGGCCCGCAGTTCAACATGGTGCTGCTGAACGGCCGGCAGATGCCGACCTCCAACGGTGCCGGGCGCGCCTTCGACTTTGCCAATCTGTCGTCCGACTCAGTCTCCGCGCTGGAGGTGTACAAGACCGCCCGCGCCTCGTCGCCGACGGGCGGTATCGGCGCCACCATCAATGTCAAGACGGCCCGCCCGCTGGATGTGCGCGAAACCATCGCCAGCATCGGCATCAAGGCCAACTATGACCAGTCGATCAGCCGCCTGCCGGGCGAGATTGCGGGCTCGAAGGTCACGCCAGAGGTCTCCGGCATCTACAGCACGTCCTTCGCGGATCGCACGATCGGCATTTCGATCAGCGGGAACTACTCGAAGCGCAACTCGGGCTCGAACAACGCGTTCACCGGCAACGGTTGGCAAACCGAGCCCGTCACCAACGGTACGGCAGGCACCGCCTATGAGGGTGTTCCGGCCAGCAACCTGAGCAACTTCCCGACCAACGGCAACTACGTCACGCACACGAATGACGTGCGTTACCGCGTGACCGATCTGGAGCGCGAGCGCTGGAACGGTCAGGCCGTCCTGCAGTTTGCCCCGACGAAGGACCTGAAGTTCACGCTGGACCACACGATTGCCATCAACGCGACCAAGCAGAACGCCGTTGAGAACTCCTCCTGGTTCGGCCCCTCGTTCTCGGGCCCCTTGAATGGCCAGCCGCCCACGACGTTCACCGCGACGGGCAAGGTCTACGACCCGACCATCCAGACGGCCACGTGGGACGGCACGCACGACTACGCGATGTACGTTGCCCAGCAGGCGATCAAGACCAAGCTGAACTCCACCGGTTTCAATGCGGCATGGAAGGTCAGTGAGAAGCTGAACATTGATTTCGACGCTCATAAGTCGACGTCCCGGACGAATCCGGACAGCCCCTATGGCGACACCAACGTCATCGACCTGGCGCTCTTCAACCAGGGCAACACGACGATGTTCTACGACCAGAAGTTCCCGGTCATGCAGTCGCCCGGCTTGAAGTACGACGCCAACAAGACCACCGTCACGGGTTCTCAGTTCACGAACAACATTTCGTACCAGGACGTCGACCAGTTCCAGGCCAGCGGCACCTACAAGCTGAGCGCCGATGACAAGCTGATGGCGGGTCTTGGTTTCACCAAGCTGAAGAACCGCTCGGCCGGCTCGAACAACTTCCACGGCGACTGGGGTGGCATTGGCCCGCAAGGCTCGTTCAAAGACATGACCGTGGCCCAGTACAACATCGCCAGCTTCTACGGCCAGATTCCCGGCAGCAGCGACTCGCGCCAGTTCCCCACGTTCTACGTGCCGAACTTCGACCAACTGCGTGCGCAGGCCGTCAAGAACGCGCAGACGTATCGTCCGACGTCGCTTGCGGGCACTGGCGGGCTGAGCGCGGCAGAGGCGGACGCCTACTTCAAGCCTTATACCGACTTCACCAACGGCAACGATTGGCGCACCACCGAAAAGTCCACCGCGGCCTATGGCCAGTGGGACCACGCGTTCGACACGTCCATCCCGATGAACCTGTCGGTCGGTCTGCGCTATGAGCAGACGAAGATCACGTCCTCGTCACAAGTCACCTCCTACAGCGGCACCACCTGGTATGCGGAAAACGAGGTGAGGCTCGATGGCGCAACCACGACCTTCGGTACCAAGGACGGCAAGTACAGCTATTGGCTGCCCAGCATTGACTGGGATGCCGACCTGACGTCCGACATCAAGGTGCGTGCGAGCTACGGCGTGAACATCGGTCGCCCGGACTTCGGCAGCATGCTGGGCGGTGTGGCTCTGAACGCGAACTCGGGCCGCTACAACATCCACGGCTCCGGTTCGACCGGTGACCCGGCACTGAAGCCGCTGAAGTCCAAGAACTTGGACCTGTCCGCCGAGTACTACTACGCCAAGTCGTCGTATGTGGCAGCGGGCGCCTTCTACAAGAAGGTGACCGACTTCTTCACCACGAAGACGGTTCAGCAAACGTTCGCCGGCCTGAACCAGCCTGCCAGCGGCACGTATTTCGACGCTGCCCGGGCGTCGGGTATTCCTGCTGACAGTCCCAAGCTGCTGCGTAACTACATCTTCAAGAACTACGCTGGTCAGCCGGGTGTTGTGGTCACCGATGCCAGCGACCCGACCTTCCTGAAGGGCAACATTTCGGGCACGATCCCCGGCGCCCAGCCGCTGATCTTCGACATCACGACGCCATCGAATGCCGGCGGCGACAACATCAAGGGCCTGGAGTTCAACTTCCAGCACATGTTCGCCAGCAGTGGGTTCGGTGTTTCGGGCAACTACACCAAGGTCAGCAGCGGCTTGAAGTACCGCAACGACGCTTCAAGCACCGATGTGCAGTCGCCACTGGTGGGTGTCAGCGATTCCGCCAACCTGGTGGGCTTCTTCGAAAACGAGGTGTGGTCGATTCGTGCCGCCTACAACTGGCGCGATTCGTTCCTCTTGGGTAACGACAACGGCAACAACCCGCGGTACACCGAGGCCTATGGTCAGGTGGACGCGTCCATCGGCTACAAGATTGGCAAGAACCTGACCCTGCAGGCCGACTTGCTGAACTTGAACGATGGCTACATCCGCACCCATGGCCGCAGCAAGAACGAGATCATCTCCGCCATCCAGACGGGCCGCCGTTACCTGGTCGGTGCTCGCTATCGCTTCTGAGCGATGAGCACCGCCGCCCGGTAAACGCCCTTCGGGGTGACTCGCCGAGCGGCTGATGTTGGCCGGGGCGGGCGCGCAAACGCCCGCCCCGGCCAAATTTCTTTGCAGAACTCCTCGGCTGTTGCGCGGTGCCCCGGCATTCGCACGGCCCATACATTTGCGGGATGAACTCCGAGTTGACGACAGCCGTTCGACGCATCGTGGTGCTGGGAGGTGGTTCGGCCGGCTGGCTGACCGCTGCGACGCTGGCCGCTGAACTCGGCGGCGATGCGCCCGACGCATTGCAGATCACGCTGATCGAGTCGCCCGATGTGCCTTCCATCGGCGTCGGCGAGGGCACCTGGCCGACGATGCGTGCAACGCTGCATCGCATCGGCCTGAGTGAAGTCGACCTGATTCGCGAATGCGACGCCGCGTTCAAGCAGGGCTCCTGCTTCGACGGCTGGCTGCACGGCGGTGCGGGTGATCGCTACTACCACCCTTTCACGCTGCCTCACGGCCATGGCGAGGCCGACTTGGCCGCCATTTGGCTGCAGGCGGGCGGCGAACACGCGTTTGCCGAAACGGTCGGGGCGCAGCCGCACGTGTGCGACGCGCGCCTCGCGCCCAAGCAGACGACGACGCCGGACTTTGGCGGCGTCCTCAACTACGGCTATCACTTCGACGCCGTCAAGCTCGGCCATCTGCTGCGCCGGCATGCGACGACCGTGCTCGGCGTTCGCCGCGTCGTCGATCATTTCACTGCCGTCCGCCCGCATGAGAACGGCGACATCGCGGCGCTCGCGACCCGCGAGCACGGCGATCTCGAAGGCGATCTCTTCATCGACTGCTCGGGCATGGCCAGCCTGCTGCTCGGCCAGCACTACGGTGTCGGCCTGCGTTCCGAGAAGGGCGTCCTCTTCAACGACAGCGCACTGGCCTTGCAGGTGCCGCATGCCGACTCGCAAGCGCCACTCGCATCGGCCACCATTTCCACGGCGCATGCCGAGGGCTGGACTTGGGACATCGGCCTGCCCACGCGCCGGGGCATCGGACTGGTCTATTCCAGCAGCCACACTGACGACGCGGCTGCCGAACGAGCGTTGCTGGCCTACCTGCAGCGCAGCGGTCTGGCCGACGCCGATGTTTCGCCGCGGCGTCTGCGCTTCGACCCTGGCTACCGCGAGCATTTCTGGCACCGCAACTGCGTCGCCGTCGGGCTGTCGGCCGGCTTCATCGAGCCGCTGGAGGCGTCTGCGCTGGCGCTGGTCGAGCTGTCGGCGGCGATGATCCGTGACGAGATGCCCGCCAACCGGGCCGACATGGACCTTGTCGCCAGGCGCTTCAACGAGGCCTTCGCGTACCGATGGTCGCGCATCATCGATTTCCTGAAGCTGCACTACGTGCTGAGCCGTCGCGACGACGCCGACTACTGGCGCGAGCACCGCAGCGCCGTGACGCAGCCCGATTCGCTGCGCGATCTGCTGCAGCTCTGGGCCCACCGCGCGCCGTCTCGCAATGACTTCTATCGCAACGAGGAGGTCTTCCCCGCGGCGAGCTATCAGTACGTGCTTTACGGCATGCAGTTCAAGCCTGCGCTGCGCGCCCTGCGTGCCGACCAGCGCGCCGCAGCCGTTGCCGGCCTGAAGGACGTAGCGACAATCTCCCGACGATTGCTGGGCGCTCTGCCCCGCCACCGCGATCTCCTCCAACACATCCGCGAGCACGGTATTGCCGGCCGCCAAGCACCCTGACCGAACCCATGCTGCAACTGCTCAACAACATCCAGCACAAGGACCTGCGCGTCATCACTCAGCGCGGCGCGCAATGGGGCGATGACTTCATGTCGGCACCCGTCACCGTGGACGAATTCCGCAAGCTCCAGGCGCACTACCCCATCGTCTTCCAGCGCGATGACCAGGGCGACTTCGTGCCGGCGGTGCTGTTCGGCCTGCAAGACGGGCAGAACCTGTTCCTGAACGATCAGGGCTGGGACGCCGACTATCTGCCTCTTTCGGTCCAGCGCCTGCCCTTCGCGATCGGCATCGCCGATGACGAACTGCGCATGATGGTCGACCCGGACAGCAAACGCGTCAGCCTGGGCGCCGAGGGCGAAGCCGTGTTTCTGCCGCAAGGCGGCACGACCGACTTCACCGAGAACGCCAATTCCGTGCTGCGCACGCTGCATGAAGGCATGCAGGCCACGACCGATTTCATTCAGACGCTGATGGCGCACGACTTGCTGGAGACATTCGTGCTGGACGTCGAGCGACTGGACGGCTCGCACGGCCAGTTGGTGGGTTACTACATCATCCACGAGGAGCGCCTGGCCGGCCTGGATGCCGCCACGGTGAGTCTGCTGCACCAGGCCGACTACCTGCAGCCCATCTACATGGCCATCGCGTCGTTGTCCAACTTCACGAAGCTCATCAAGCGCCACCTCGCCCGTCAGGAATGAGGCCCATGCTGGAACGCAGCGATGTGAACGCCGGGGCCCTCGGGGCGATCCCGGCCGACGTGCTGCAGTCCACCCAGCCGGTGGTGCTGCGTGGGCTGGTGAGGCATTGGCCGCTCGTGCTGGCGGCGCAGCGTTCCAGCGTCGACTTCTGCGACTACCTGCGGGGCTTTGGTGCCAGCACGCGACTGAGCCTGTGGCGAGGCGCGCCAGAGATTGCCGGGCGCTTCTTCTACAACGCCGACTTCAGCGGCTTCAACTTCCAGCATGAGGTCAAAACCTTCGGGACGCTGCTGGACGAGTTGCTTGCCGGCACGCCCGACGCCCTCTACCTCGGCTCGACCGACGTCGACCGCTGCTTCCCCGGCTTGCGCCAGCCCAACGACCTGACCGTGCTGGCCAGCTTCAACCCGATGGTGAGCCTGTGGCTGGGCAACCGCATGCAGGTGGCCGCGCATTTCGACCTGCCCGACAACATCGCCTGCGTCGTCGCGGGCCGGCGCCGCTTCACGCTGTTCCCGCCCGAGCAGGTCGCCAACCTCTACATCGGCCCGCTGGACCTGACTCCGGCCGGCCAGCCCATCAGCCTGGTGGACCACGCTCGGCCCGACCTTGAACGCTTCCCACGCTATGCCGAGGCGCTCAAGCACGTGCAGACCTTCGAACTGCTGCCCGGCGACGCGCTCTTCATTCCCAGCCAGTGGTGGCATGGCGTGGAATCGCTGGAGCCCATCAGTGCCCTCGTGAACTTCTGGTGGCGCCAATCGCCCGCCTTCATGGACACGCCGCTCAACACGCTGATGATGGCGCTGCTGTCGCTGCGTGACCTGCCGCTGGCCCAGCGCGATGCTTGGGCGAAGCTGTTCGACCACTACATCTTCGACGCCGACGACCAGACGGCCGCGCACATCCCGCCCGCCGCGCGCGGCATCCTCGCGCCGATGGACGACAGCAAAGCGCGCCAGCTGCGCGCGATGCTGCTGAACCGACTCAACCGATGAGCTCCTCCCCGACCATGACCACCGCTCCCAAACCCATTCGCCGCGTCGTCATCGCCGGTGGCGGCACCGCGGGCTGGATGGTGGCCGCCGGCCTGTCCAAATGCCTGGGCAAGCAGGTCGACATCCGTCTCGTCGAGTCCGAGGAGATCGGCACCGTCGGCGTCGGCGAGGCGACGATCCCGACGCTGCACATCCTGCACGAGATCCTCGATCTGGACGAGCGTGAGTTCGTCCAGGCCACGCAGGCCACCTTCAAGCTGGGCATCAGCTTCGAGAACTGGCGCAATGTCGGTGAGGACTACTTCCACTCCTTTGGCAAGACGGGCAAGGGCCACTGGACGGCCGGCTTCCACCACTTCTGGCTGGAGGGCCGCAAGCGCGGCCTCGCCAGCAGCTACGACGACTACTGCCTGGAGCTGCGCGCCGGACGGGACAACCGGTTCGCGACACTGCCCGACAACGGAATCAGCTACGCCTACCACTTCGACGCCACGTTGTACGGTCAGTACCTGCGCCGCTTTGCCGAGAACCTCGGCGTGCAGCGCATCGAAGGCAAGATCTCCAAGGTCCACACCGACGCCGCCAGCGGCGACATCACCGGCCTGCAGCTGGACGGCGGTGCCCTGATCGAGGGCGACCTCTTCATCGACTGCACCGGCATGCGGGCCCTGCTCATCGGCGAGACGCTGGGCGTGCCCTACGAGAGCTGGTCGCACTGGCTGCCCTGCGACAGCGCGCTGGCCGTGCAGACCACGCTGGTCGGCGAGCCGGTGCCCTACACCCGCTCCATTGCCCACCCGTGGGGCTGGCAGTGGCGCATCCCGCTGCAGCACCGCGTCGGCAACGGCGTCGTGTTCAGCAGCAAGCACATCAGCGACGACGAGGCCAAGGCGGCTCTGCTCGCCAACGTGCAGGGCGACGTGTTGCGCCAGCCGCGCGTCATCAAGTTCACGCCGGGCCAGCGCGAGCAGGTCTGGAAGAAGAACTGCGTCGCCATCGGCCTGGCCAGCGGCTTCCTTGAACCGCTGGAATCCACCAGCATCCACCTGATCCAGAAGGGCCTGACCCGCCTCGTCGAGCTCTTCCCGACCGACGGCATTCGCCAGAGCGACATCGACGAATACAACCTGCAGACGCGTGACGCGATCGAGATCGTCCGCGACTTCATCATCCTGCATTACCACGTCAACAACCGCACCGACTCAGCCTTCTGGCGCGACTGCCGTGAGATGGACGTGCCGCCGCTGCTCAAGCACCGCATCCAGCATTTCCGCGACACCGCGCGCATCATGCTGCGCCAGGGCGAGCTGTTCGCCGAGAACTCCTGGGTGCAGGTCATGATGGGGCAGGGCATCGTGCCCGCCAGCCACCACCCCATCACGCGCAACATGGACAACCGCAGCCTCGCCGACTTCCTCGGCGAGATCCGCAAGGAGGTGGCGCGCACGATGATGAAGCTGCCCAAGCACCAGCAGTTCATCAGTCAGTTCTACCCGGCGATCAAGCCCGACATGAACATGGCCAAGCCGGTGTTCGCCGGGCCCACGTTGCGCATCAACCCCGAGGCACGGCTGCAAACGGTGGAGCTCGCCGGTGGCGCCAGGGTGCATGTGGTCGACGACTTCGTGCAGGACCCTGAATCGCTCGTGGCGCTGGCCCAGTCTCCGGGCGGCCAGTTCGCAGCGATTGCCGGTCACCCTTATCCGGGGCCGCAGCTCGATCTGCCCGAAGGCATGTCAGCGGAGCTGGACGCCTACTTGCGCCGGCATCTGGCACAGCCGCTGCGGCTCGGCGCGCCGCTGGGCATGTATGGCCGCTTCTCGCGTGTCACGCAGGACGCTGCCACGCTCGACGGGCGGCAACGCATCTGCCACCGCGACGATTCGGCCCTCGTGCCGGGCGAGATGATCTCGGCCTCCGTGCTCTACCTTTTCAAGGACGAGCAACTGGGCGGCACCGTCTTCTTCCGCTCGCTGATGTCGGACGTCGAGACCCGGCAATTCATGCGCGACGCCAACACACTGGGTGCCAGCGCCTTCGGCGACAAATACGGCATCCCGCCGGGCTACATGACCGAGAGCAACCGCTACTTCGAGGTCATCGGCCGCGTGCCCGCCAAATGGAACCGCGCCATCTTCTACGACGGCGGCATCTTCCATTCCGGCGACATCCCCTGGGCCTCGCCCGAGGCCTACCGCAGCGGCCCCGGCCGGCTGACCATCAACGCCTTCTTCAAGAGCCGACGGCCTTGAGGTGGCATCGACGCAGCGCGGTTGCGCGCTGCGTCAGCCGCCTGTGCGCGCCGGCCTCGATAATCGCGCCATGACTTCCTCCATCACCATCGCCACGCGCGAAAGCCGTCTGGCGCTGTGGCAGGCCGAGCATGTGCAGGCCCGCCTGTCCGAAGAACTCGGCATCACCGCCACGCTGCTCGGCATGACGACGCGCGGCGACCAGATCCTCGACCGCGCGCTGTCCAAGGTCGGCGGCAAGGGCCTGTTCGTGAAGGAGCTCGAGACGGCCCTCGCCGACGGCCACGCCCAGCTGGCCGTGCATTCGCTCAAGGACGTGCCGATGGAGCTGCCCGAGGGCTTCGTGCTCGCGGCTGTGCTGGAGCGCGAGGACCCGCGCGACGCCTTCGTGTCCAACGACTACGCCTCGCTGGCTGAGTTGCCCGAAGGCGCCGTGGTCGGCAGCTCCAGCCTGCGCCGCGTGACGCAGCTGCTGCAGCAGAGGCCCGATTTGCGCATCGAGCCCCTGCGCGGGAACCTCGACACGCGGCTGCGCAAGCTCGACGAGGGCGGCTACCACGCCATCGTGCTCGCCGCGGCCGGCCTGAAGCGCCTGGGCCTGGGTCACCGCGTGCGCGCCTTGTTCGAGATCGACCAGATGCTGCCTTGCGCAGGGCAGGGCGCGCTGGGCATCGAGATCCGCGCCGACGACGCGCCACTCGCCGACGCGCTTGCCCGGCTGGCCCACACGCCGACGCTGCTGGCCTGCGAGGCCGAGCGCGCCGTGTCGCGCGCGCTCGGCGGCAGTTGCAGCCTGCCGCTGGCCGCCCACGCGCACTGGCAGGGCGACACGCTTTGCCTGGACGCCGCCCTCGGCCATGCCGAAGTCCACACCTCGCCGCTGCTGCGCACCAGCGTTGCCGCTGCCGTGGGCGACGTGGCCGCGGCGCGCGCGCTGGGCCAGCAGGCCGCCACGCGGCTGCGCGAACTGGGCGCCGGCTCCTACCTGCCGGGATGACGGCGCCAACGCTGATCGTCACCCGGCCCCGGCAGCAATGCGCCGCCTGGCTCGCTCGCTTGATGGAACTGGGTGTCGAGGCTGCCGCGCTGCCACTGATCGAAATCTTGCCGGCTCGTGATGCGAGCCAGGTCAGCGCGGCCTGGGCGGCGTTGACCACAGTGGACCTGGCCGTGTTCGTCAGCCCCAACGCGGTCGAGCAGTTCTTTGCTCATGGCCAGGCTGAAGGATGGCCGGCACACACGCTCGCGGCCTGTGTCGGCCCTGGCAGTGCCCAGGCGTTGGCGGAGCGTGGCGTGCCGGCTGCGCTGATCGTCCAGCCGGCCGCCGACGCGGCCAGCCTGGACTCTGAACACCTCTGGGAACAACTGTCACCGATGCGCGCCTGGGCCGGAGCGCGTGTGCTGCTGCTGCGCGGCGACGGCGGCCGCGAATGGCTGGCGGAACGCCTGGCCGAGGCGGGGGCGAACGTCGTGGCCGTCACCGTCTACCACCGCGCCGCGCCGCGCTTCACCGCCGCCGAGCAAGCCCTGCTGGCCCAGGCCCAGGCCGATCCCCTTCGATTTGTGTGGCTGTTCAGCAGCGCCGAGGCCGTCGGCCATCTGCCGGGGCTGCCACTCACCGGCCAGCGCGCCATCGCCACCCATCCCCGCATCGCCGACGCTGCACGCGCCGCGGGTTTCGCGCCTGTGGTTTTGGCGCGACCGGCCCCTGAAGCGGTGACTCGGGCGCTGAAGGGCCTCTGACAGAATCTGGCGCACCGTGAGTGAGCCCGAGCTGAATCCCCCCGTTGTCGCCGCAGCCGAGCCTGCCGTCCCGACTCCCCCGTCCGCCCCCGTGCTGCCAGCCTGGCTGCCATGGCTGTTGGCCCTGCTGGGCGCGGCCGTGCTGCTGTGCGTCGTGCTGGCCTGGCAGAGCCTGTCGCGCCAGCAGTCGCTGGAGCAGGAACTGGTGCGCCGCCAGGAGGCCAGCCAGGCCCAGGCCACCGAGGCGCGCCTGGCCGCCAAGCAGTCGGCCGAGCTGGTGCGCGACACCGCCGCCAAGGTCTCGCTGCTGGACGCCCGCCTGGCCGAGGTGGCCCTGCAGCGCGGCCAGCTGGAGGAGTTGATCCAGTCCATGTCCCGCTCGCGGGACGAGAACGTGGTCGGCGACATCGAGGCCGCCATCCGCGTGGCCCTGCAGCAGATCCAGATCACCGGCAGCGCCGAGCCGCTGGTGGCCACGCTCAAGCAGGCCGATGAGCGCCTGCTGCGCTACAAGCAGCCGCGCATGGAAGGCATACGACGCGCCGTCGCACGCGACCTGGACCGCGTCAAGGCCATCGCCGTCGTCGACGTGTCCACGTTGACGATCAAGCTCGATGAGGTCGTGCGCATGGCCGACGAGCTGCCGCTGGTGTCGGGCGGCGATGCCGCTCCCAAGCCGCGCGACGAACGCAACGGCGATGCCGCCAAGGAGCGTGAGCGTGCGCTCAGGCTGCAGCGCGAGCAGGCTGCAGCGGCGGCCGACGGCAAGATGTCGCTGTGGTGGTGGCAGGCCACGCAGCAGCTCTCCACCTGGACCGGCCTGGTCTGGGGCGAGGCTCGCACGCTGCTGCGCGTGACCCGCATCGATCACCCCGAAGCCGCGCTGATCTCGCCCGATCAGAGCTTCTTCCTGCGCGAGAACCTCAAGCTGCGCCTGCTCAACGCCCGCCTGGCGCTGCTGAGCCGCCAGTTCGACACCGCCCAGTCCGACCTGCGCGACAGCCAGGAGATGCTGAACCGCTACTTCGACACGCGCTCGCGCAAGGTCGCCAGCGTCACCGAATTGCTGCGCCAGGTGGCTGGACAGGCCCGCCAGGTCAGCGTGCCGCGGCCGGATGACACGCTGGCTGCATTGACCGCCGCCGCAGCGGGGCGCTGATCATGCGCTTGGTGATCTGGCTGGTCCTGCTCTTCGTCGTCGCCGTCGTCGCGGCCCTGACGCTGGGCAGCAACGACGGCCTGGCCAGCTTCTACTGGGCCGGCTGGCGCGTCGACATTTCGCTCAACCTCTTCCTGCTGCTGCTGGTCGCGAGTTGCTTTGCCCTCGTCACGGCGATCCAGGCCATCGAGGCGCTGACGACGTTGCCCAAGCGCGCCCGTGAATGGCGGCTGACCCAGCGCGAGCGCAGTGCTCAACTGGCTCTGCGCGAGGCCCTTGTCGAACTCTTTGGCGCCCGATTCAGTCGAGCGCAGAAGGCAGCCCAGAAGGCGCTGAGCATCCAGGCCGCCACGCCCGAGCTGGCAGCCGACCAGTCCTTCATGGCCCTGGCCCATCTGCTCGCCGCGGCCAGTGCCCATCGCCTGCAGGACCGCCGCCATCGCGATGAGCAGCTGGCCCGCGCCCTGGACCTGGCTCACCGCGCCGGCGGCGCGCGTGCCCAGGAGGATGGTGCGCGCCTGCTGGCCGCCGAATGGGCGCTGGATGACCGTGATGCCACGCGAGCCTTGAGCGTGCTGGGCGAGCTGGCTCCCGGCGTTGCGCGCCGCACCCAGGCGCTGCGGCTGCGCCTGCAGGCCTCACGCCTGGCCCAGCAGCCGCTGGACGCGCTGCGCACGGCGCGGCTGCTGGCCAAGCACCAGGCCTTCTCCAAGGTCGCCGCCCAGGGCCTGCTGCGCTCGCTGGCCTTCGAAGCCCTGGACGGCGCGCGCGACGTCGACCAGTTGCGCTCGGTCTGGCAGCAGCTTGACCCCGCTGACCGCCGCGACCCCCTGGTCGCCGCTCGCGCCGCCCAATGCGCCGGTCAGCTCGGGGCACCCGACGATGGCCGCGGCTGGCTGCGCCCCTTCTTCGACGACCTCGCCGAACTCCAGTCCGATGATCGCGCGGCGCTCGCCAACGCGCTGGTGCCGGTGTTGGCCGGCTGTGGGCCCGACTGGCTGCAGCGGCTCGAGTCCGCCCAGGCCCGCTTCCCGCGCGAGCGCGCGCTGGCCTACGCGCTGGGCCACGCGCTGGCCGAGCGTCAGCTCTGGGGCAAGGCGAGGCTGATGCTGGAAACCGTCGCTGACGACGCCAGCATGCCCAGCGCTGCGCGGCGCCGCAGCTGGCTGGCGCTCGCAGCGCTGGCCGACCAGGAGGGTGACGAGCTGCGCCGGAGCCGCTGCTTCGAGGCGGCCGCACGCCTGCCTTGAAGCCGGGCATGCTTGCCCGGCCAGGTTTTTAAAAATATCCGGCCAACTCTTGCCGGAGCCTTAAAAATCTGGCTATACTGTGAGGCTTCAGCGGCTGTAGCTCAGTTGGATAGAGTACTTGGCTACGAACCAAGGGGTCGTGGGTTCGAATCCTGCCAGCCGCACCAGAATAAGAAGAAATGGAAACGCCTCAGAGGTTTGCGCCTCTGAGGCGTTTTTCTTTGTGTCCATGAGAACTCGTCGCTAGCATCCTGCGCGGGGAGGATGCCGCCGATGCCGCCAATGGATCAGTTGCCGATCGAGACGGCGCGTGAGCTGCGGGTGAGGCTGCGTGACGCGCATTTCACGACCTTCAACACGCTCAACACCATCTTCACCGGCGGGCTGGTCGCGTTCCTGCTGCGCCGCGTGCTGGAGATGCCCGAGGCGCTGCGACCCTGGCTGCTGGTGCTGGCCAGCTTGCTGACCTTGATTGCATGCTGGAGCGGCCTGTTTCGCATGCTGGCGCTGGTGCGTTTCCCGTCGCCCATGTCAGATGCACTGCTCTCGTTCGGCGCCGGTGCCGCGGTTTATGTCATGGTCAGCCTGCTGGACGCCGGCCCGCAGGTGTGGATGCGCACGTCTGCCGCTGTTGCCGTCTTCGGGGGCGTGGGGACGCTGAACATGCTGCGAGGTGCGCGTCGAGATCCGTTCAACGATGACGTCCTCCCGTTGATCGAGCGCGACCTGAGACTTGCTGCCTGGGCCCGCCTGGGCTTCGCACCGCTCATGCTCGTGCTTGCCGAAACCAGCTTGCCAGATACGGTGTTGAGCGTCGCGGCGGTATTGGGCGCAGTGGCGGCGCTGGTGGTGGACGACATCGTCTGGGGTCGGGCGGTTGCGCTGACGACGCGATCCGACGTGCTGGCCAGCGAGCGCGAGGCCTTGCGCCAGGCGGCGCTCCTCGGAGAGCGCCGCTAGCGAGGCGAACTGCGCGAGAAGCGCGGCGCGGCCGCGGGCTGCCAGTCGCTGTGCACGGTCTGCACAAAGCTGCCGCGTGCCTGGGCGTGCGGGTGCAAGGGCGCCTCGGCCAGTGTGAGCACGGGCGCGAAGCAGGCGTTTGTGCCCTCCAACAAGGCCGCCCATTCGTCGCGCGTCTTCTCACGGATGCGAGCCGCGACGCGATCGCGCAGAGACGGCCACAAACTGCGGTCCTGCTGAGCGGCCGGGTCGACGTCGCTCAGTCCCAGGCGCTGCAGCAACTCGGCATAGAACTGCGGTTCCAGCGCGCCCAGCGACACGAAGCGGCCGTCGGCACATTCGAAGCAGTCGTAGAAGGGCGAGTTGTGCAGGAAGAAGTTCTGCGCCGGTTCGTCGCTCCAGCGGCCCGCGGCGCGCAGCGAATGCAGCAGGCTGGACAGCAAGCCCACGCCGTCCACCATGGCCGCGTCGACAACCTGGCCGCGCCCGCTGCGCTGGGCTTCCCACAGCGCGGCCATCAGGCCGAAGGCCAGGAACATCGCGCCGCCGCCCATGTCGCCGATCAGTGTGGCCGGGATGCTGGGCGCGACGCCTGCGCGCGTCGCGACGGACAGCACGCCCGTCAGAGCGACGTAGTTGATGTCATGGCCAGCCGCCTGGGCCAGCGGGCCGGTCTGGCCCCAACCCGTCACGCGGCCGTAGACGAGGCGGGGGTGGTTGGCTTCAAAGCTTTCCGGCCCGAGGCCCAGGCGCTCCATGACGCCGGGGCGAAAGCCTTCGATGAGGGCGTCGGCGCTTTCGATGAGGCGGCGCGCCTCGGCCAAGCCTTCGGCGGATTTCAAATCCAGGCAGACGCGCCGTTTGCCCCGATCCAGCGCCGTGCCCGTGTCCAGCATCTGGCCCCCGGGCCTGTCGATGACGACGACCTCGGCGCCATGGTCGGCCAGCATCATGCCGGCCAGTGGGCAGGGGCCGATGCCTGCCATTTCGATGACGGTGAGGCCGGCCAGCGGGCCAGTAGAGGAAGTGACTTGCATTGGACAATGCTCGCATGAGCGAGCACGGCCGCCCGACGGCGCTCGCCTCGGAGTGCGAAGCACGGAGAACTGCAAATTGAGCAAGGCCTTCACCAAGGAATCCGACGCGGCCGACGATGACGATGGCGACGGCCCGTCGCTGCCGGCGCTGCCGGCCGGCACGCGCAACTACCTGACGCCGGCCGGTTATGCGCGGCTGCGCGCGGAGTTCATGGAGTTGCTGGATGGCGAGCGGCCCAAGGTCGTCGAGATCGTCTCCTGGGCGGCCAAGAATGGCGACCGCTCCGAGAACGGCGACTACCTGTACGGCAAGAAGCGGCTGCGCGAGATCGACCGGCGGCTGCGCTTCCTGACCAAGCGGCTGGACATCGCCGAGGTCGCCGATCCGAGCGTCCATCACGGCAGCGAGCAGATCTTCTTCGGCGCGACGGTGACCTACGCGAACGCCCGGGGCGAGGAGAAGACGATCACGATCAAGGGCATTGATGAATCGGACAGCCTGGCCGGCGAAGTCAGCTGGATCTCGCCGATTGCGCGCACGCTGCTGAAGGCGCGCGTGGGCGACGAGTTGCAGCTCGTCACGCCAGCGGGCGTCGAACGCATCGAGGTCGTCGAGGTCAGCTACCCCGCGCCTTCGGCTTGAGCAGTTCGTCGACGCGGGCGCGCTCCTCCGTGGTCAGCTTGGTTGCGACGCTCGCGAGCGCCGCGTCGGCCTGCGGATGGCCGCTGGCCTTGCACAGGCTGAGCCAGGCGTAGGACGACGGCAGGTCCTTGGGCCCGCCCTGGCCCTGGGCCAGCATGACGGCGAGATTGAACATCGCGTCGGGCTGGCGACGCTGGGCTGCGGCCTGGAAGAGCTGGCGGGCCGTCGCCAGGTTCTGCTCGACAACCTCGCCGCGGTAGAAGAAGGTTGCCAGCGCGTTCTGCGCGTCGGCATGACCCTTGAGCGCCGCGTCCCTGTAGAGCACCAGGGCGCGCTCCGGCGCAGCCGGCGCGCTTCAGGTCCAGGGGGACGCCGTCTGGCTGCCGGGGCAGTTGATGGTGATAGAGCTGGCCGAGCAGGAAGAGGGCGGGCACATGGCCGGCCTCGCTCGCTGCCTGCAGATACGCCAGCGCGCGCCTGGCATCGGGTGCCGTGCCGATGCCGTTCAGGTTGGCCTGGGCCAGCAGCGTGCCGGCGGGCTCGAAGCCGTAGTCAAGCGCCTGCGTCCACCACTTGTAGGCCTCGGCCGGGTTGCGCGGCGTGCCCTGGCCGGTCAGGTAGATGCGCGCCAGCAGCAGCGAGGCCTCGACGCGGGTGTTGATGAGGTCCGGCTTCTGCGGGTCGAAACGCAGGCGGTCCTTGACCGGGTCGAAGCGCGCGTCGATGACCCGGCGCAGCCATTCGACGGCCTTGGGCGTGCTGGCCGGCATGCCCAGGCCGAGCAGGTGCATGCGGCCCAGCATCATGGCCGCCTCTTCGTAGCCGAGCTTGTGCCAGCCTTCCTCGAACTTGAGTCGCGCCTGGGTGAAGTCACCGGCCTCGTAGGCGTCGAAGGCCTGGGTCAGCGACTTGTCGTTGCGTGCGATCCAGTTGCGGCCGGCGGCGAACCGCTTGTCGCCGGCCGAGCAGGCCACCGACGGCGCCATCGAATCCGCCGTGCTGCCGGTGTTGCCGCTGCTGCCTTCGAGCGCGCTGCCGATCGTGGCCGTCCTGGCATTGCCGTCGGGGCTGAGGTCGCTGAAGCGCTCGGCCTCGTTGGATGGACTGTCCTGCAGGCCGAAGTCACGCATATAGGCGAGCGTGACCTCGTCCTCGGCTGCAGAGTAGCCGCTCATGAATGCGCACGACGACGCGAACTGGCGCGACAGCACCTTGCTCTTGGCAGCGGTGATGACGGAGGGGTCGATGCCGCCATTGCGCTGCCCGGTGACCCTCACACCTTCAAGCGTCTTGGGCGCGTCCTGCGCCCAGGCGGCTGGCGCGGCCAGCGCCAGCATCAGGGCAAGGGATAGTGTTCGCATCGGCTTCAACGTGGGCTGCGGATCGTCATGCCCACCATGTAGCGGCGGCCGTTGTAGCCGTCGCCATAGACGCTGGGGATGCCGTCGGCGTAGTCCTGGTAGCCGCCCGTCGTGCTCTGGGTGCGCTCGCCGGTGAGGTTGCGCACGTCGGCGAACAGCTCCAGCCCGTTCTTGAACCGGTACGAGACCTTGGCGTCCACGAATGCCGTGCGATTGCCGAAGATGGGCGAGCCGGGGTTGTAGGGCAGGCGCCAGCCGGTGGTACCCACGGACGTGTAGTTGTTGACGCCGACGTTGGTCGACGTGTTGGGTGAGAAGGTGAAGTACCGCGGGGCCACCACCTGCAGCGCGACGCGCGCCTGGAAGCCGCCGTCGTCGTACCAGAGCGAGGCGTTGTAGGAGTACTTGGGCTCGTTGGCCACCGGCAGCACGTCGCCGCTGATCAGATCCAGCACCGGCGCCCCCTGGGTGGAGCGTACATAGCTGTAGTTGGCGTCCATGCCGGTGTAGCGCAGCAAGGACGGCAGGAAGGTGAAGGCCGTCTTCACGCCGAACTCGATGCCGCGGCGCGTCGACGGCTGGGCGTTGTCCCATTGCGTGAAGCCGAACTCGATGTCCTTCAGCGGAATGCCCGAGACGGGATCGATGGCGTTGCTGTTGGCGAACACCTTGGTGTTGGAGCGCACCGTGCCGATGGTGGGCGCACCGATCAGCCCGCGCTGGCGGAAGATGCCTGCGGTGAACATGGTGTCGCGGTTGGCGTACCACTCGACCGATAGGTTCTGGTTGACGTTGGTCTGCGGCTTGAGCTCGGGGTTGCCCATGGTGCCGGAGCAGCCCTGGTCGGCGGCGCTGCCGTCCGGATCGTCCGGGTTGTCCTCGACGATCTCGCTGTAGGTGCAGGTGGTGCCGGACGGCAGCAGCTTGGACACCGGCGGGCGGGCGATGGTCTTGCCGATGCTGTAGCGCAGCGCGACCTTCTCGGGCACCGGCCACAGGGCCAGGTTCAGCGAGGGCATCACGTCGGTGGACTTGCCGGAGATCGACGTGTTCTGGCTGAAGGCCGTGGAGACGAAGCCTGCGGCGGCGGCCGGGTTCAGCGGGTCGAAACCGGCTGTCTTGCGGATGGAGCGGAAGGTCATGTAGCCGGTGCCGGCCACCTCGGTCTGCACCACGCGCACGCCGAAGTTGCCCGCCAGCTCCATGCCGAAGGGGAAGGCCCAGTCGGTGAAGGGCACGCGATCCATCTCGAAGTCCGTCATCAGGTAGGCGGCCTTGGACTTCTCGCTGAACTTGGTGACGGGCATGTCGTAGACCTTGCCGTCGCTGGCCGTGCAGCTGCGGAAACAGTCCAGCCGCACGGGGATGCCGGCCAGCGCGAACAGCTTGTCGATGTCAATCTGGTTCCAGCCGTCGATCAGTGTCGACGGCCGGTCCTT
>CAUJSJ030000111.1:0-16628 GCA_963422775.4 uncultured Roseateles sp. | reverse complement strand
GGCTGGCCGGCAGCCTCGGCGTCAAGCAGGCGCCCGAGACCTTTGTCTGGCGCGACAGCGGCGGTGACGCGGTCGAGGTGGTGCTGAAGAAAGGCAAGCTCGCCGAGTGGCGGCTGATCCGCGCCACCCAAGCTTCGTAAAATCGCCGGTTTTCACCCGCACGCACTGGAGTAACGATGGTTCCCGCCCCCCTGCACGACCGCGACGGCAAGATCTGGATGGACGGCGAACTCGTCGAGTGGCGCGACGCCAAGATCCATGTGCTGACCCACACGCTGCACTACGGCTGCGGCGCCTTCGAGGGCGTGCGCGCCTACGACACGGTCAACGGCACGGCCATCTTCAGGCTGCAGGAGCACACCCAGCGCCTGTTCAACAGCGGCAAGATCCTGCGCATGAAGATCCCGTTCTCGCAGGAGCAGGTCAACGAGGCGACGCGCGAGGTGGTCAAGGCCAACAATCTCAAGAGCGCCTACATCCGTCCGCTGATCTGGATCGGCTCCGAGAAGCTGGGCGTCAGCCCCAAGGGCAATCAGGTGCACCTGATGGTGGCCGCGTGGAGCTGGGGCGCCTACCTGGGCGAGGACGGCATGAAGCGCGGCATCCGCGTGAAGACCAGCTCCTACACCCGCCACCACGTCAACATCACGATGACGCAGGCCAAGACGGTGTCCAACTACACCAACTCCATCCTGGCCAACATGGAAGCGACCGACGATGGCTACGACGAGGCGCTGCTGCTGGACGCGTCCGGCTTCGTCAGCGAAGGCGCGGGCGAGAACCTGTTCGTCATCAAGGGCGGCGTGGTCTACACGCCCGACCTGTCGGCCGGCGCGCTCAACGGCATCACGCGCAACACCATCTTCGCGATCTGCCAGGACCTGGGCCTGAAGCTCGTCGAGAAGCGCATCACGCGCGACGAGGTCTACATCTGCGACGAGGCCTTCTTCACCGGCACCGCCGCGGAAGTGACCCCGATCCGCGAGCTGGACCGCATCGAGATCGGCTCGGGCGAATATGCCGGCACGCGCGGCCCCATCACCGAAAAGATCCAGTCGGCCTTCTTCGACATCGTCAATGGCCGCAACCCCAAGTACGCCGAGTGGCTGACCGCCGTCTGAGAGCACAAGCAATGAGCACCACCACCACGCCCGCCGCCACCGTCGAAGTGACCGCCAAGGACTGCAACGACAACGGCACCGTCTTCTGCCCCAACCCCAAGATGGCGCTGTGGAGCACCCACCCGCGCGTCTTCATCGACCTGACCCACGGCGGCCAGGGCCGGTGCCCCTACTGCGGCACGGCCTACAAGCTCAAGGCCGGCGAGGTGCTTTCAGGCGGACACTGATGCGCCGCACCTCCGCCCAGCAGGCCGCGCTGCTGGCCTCGCCCGACGACACCGAGGCCCAGTTCTACGAGGCCCTGCAGCACGCCGACCTGGACCATCTGATGGCCCTGTGGGCGGATGACGAGGAGATCGCCTGCGTGCACCCAGGCGGCCCGCGCATCGTCGGCATGACAGCCATCCGGGCCGCCTTCGAGGCCGTGTTCCAGCGTGGCACCGTCAACGTCCACCCCGAGCGCGTGCGCCGCCTGCACAGCGGCGACTGCGCCATCCACCACGTGCTGGAGCGCGTGCAACTGCACGCCGAGGACAAGGCCACCGCGCCGACAGCCTGGGTCATCGCGACCAATGTCTATCTGAAAACGGCCCTGGGCTGGCGCCTGGTCCTGCACCATGCCAGCCCCGGCAGCGCGGGCGACGTCCAGGAGCTTGTCGCGGACGCCGGCACGCTGCACTAGGGCCTATTGACCCGACGGGAATCGGATGCGTTGTCACTCAAAAGCCCGCGAGCAAGGCGCGAAACGAAGCTTGGGTAGGCCCCAAGCGAGGCTTCGCAACGCCGCGCGCGGGCCTTTGAGTGACAACCCTTCGGGAGAGGAGCTGCGCGGGCGCATGGCGTTGTTGCGCGCCTTGCCCGGGCCGCAAGCCCGGGCTTCAGCGCGGCGCCTAGCCCTGCACCCGCGCAGCTCCTCTCGCACCGACTCCCGTCGGGTCAATAGGCCCTGAGTTCGGCGCATGCAGTACCGCGCCCCCCGCTGGCTGCCCGGCGGCCATGCCCAGACCATCTGGCCCGCCCTCTTCAGCCGCCAGCACGACGGCCCGCCGCCGGACTGGACGCGCGAGCGCTGGGACACGCCGGACGGCGACTTCATCGACGTCGACTTCCTGGCCGTTGGTGAGCCCCCCGCCCGCGAGTACGCGTCCGGCCCCCCGGGGGGGCCAAGTCGGTCTTGGGAGCAGCCCGGCGACCGACTTGGGCGCCCGCCGGAAACGCCGCTGCTGGTGTTGTTCCACGGCCTGGAGGGCGACCGCAGCAGCCACTCCAGCGTCGCCTTCGCCAGCGCCGCCCGCGCGCGCGGCTGGGCGATGGCGCTGCCCCACTTCCGCGGCTGCTCGGGCGAGCTGAACCACGGCCCGCGCGCCTACCACTCGGGCGACTACGAGGAGGTCGGCTGGATCCTGCACCGCCTGCGCGAACGCCACGGCGCGCCCCTCATCGTGGCCGGTGTGTCCCTCGGTGGCAACGCGCTGATGCGCTGGGCCGAGGAGGCCGGCCACAGCGCCGCCCAGGTGGCGCATGCCGTCTGCTCGATCTGCTCGCCCATCGACCTCGCCGCCGCAGGTGCGGCCATCGACCGCGGCTTCAACAGGCAGGTCTACGCGCGCCGCTTCCTGCGCACGATGATCCCCAAGGCGCTGAGGAAGCTGCAGCAGCACCCGGGGCCTGTTCGACGGCGAGAGCCTGAAGCGCGCGTCGACGATCTACGAGTTCGACAACCTCTTCACCGCACCGCTGCACGGCTTCAGGAACACCGAGGACTACTGGGCCCGCGCCGCAGCGAAGCCGCACCTGCACCGCATCCGCATCCCGGCCCTGGTGCTGAACGCGCGCAACGACCCCTTCGTGCCCGGCCACAGCCTGCCGCATGCCGCTGAAGTGGGCGCCCATGTGACACTCTGGCAGCCCGGCCACGGCGGCCACGTCGGCTTTCCCGCCGGCCGCCTGCCGGGACACCTGCTGACCATGCCCGAGCAGGTCTGCAACTGGCTCTGCAAGCAACGCTGAAGGAGGTCGCCCTTGGACCCCATCGATGGATGACATTGTTCAGGCGGCCCTGAAGAAGTGGCCGAACGTCCCCCACTGCTACGGCTGGCTCGCGCTGGATGCGCGCGGCGACTGGTACATGCGCGACGAGCGCATCCAGCACGCCGGCCCCTTCCCGCAGGTCAAGGGCAGCCGCATCGACCACGACAAGCTGCGCGCCTTCATCGAGCGCAACTACGCGGCCGACGCGGCCGGCTGCTGGTTCTTCCAGAACGGCCCGCAGCGGGTCTACGTGGAGCTGGAGTCCACGCCCTGGATCTGGCGGCTGCAGCCCGACGGCCGCGTGCTCAGCCACACCGGCATCGAGGCCAGCGTGCAGTCGAGCGGGCTGGACGAGACCGGGCACCTCTACCTGCTTACCGACCTCGGCCTCGGCCTCGTGCACACCGCCGACATGACGCTCGCGGCCGACGCCGTCGAACAGGGCCGCTGGGCGCCGGAGGAAATGATCGGCAGCGAGCTGCCGCAGCGCTTCGGCTTTGTGCGCCGCCCTGTCGCGACGATTGCGACAAGCGTGTGACCGCACGAAGTTAGGGGGCCCGACCGAGCTAGGGATGGCTGGCGCAACCAGAGGCCCCTCATGATGACTGAACGCGAGCAAGGCCTGACCCCCAGGCCGCGCGAGTCATCTCGGGAGGAGCCCATGCGGCTGTTCAGTTTTCGTCGCATCGCCGCTTGTGCGGTGCTGTGTTGGGCGGGCGCCGCATCGGCCGCCACCGTCAATGTCTCGGCATCCAGCAGTCATCTCACGGTCGGCTCCACCGTCACGCTGAGCTTTGCCGTCGCGGGCCTGCACCAGGGCGGCATCGGCTCGCTCGCGGGCTTCGACCTGGACCTGCACTACAACGCCAGCCTGCTGCAATTCCAGGGCGCCGGCTTTGTCGATGCCGGCAGCGGCAGCAATCAGCTCGACCTGCCCGAGGTCGGACAACTGGGCTTCTTCGGTGACGCGACCGCCGCGGGCGGCATCGTCGATGCCTTCGCCCTCTCGGGCAACTCGTCGGCCGCGCTGGACGCACAGCAGGCGGACGCCTTCGACTTCCTGACCTTGAGCTTCATCGCGCTGCAGGCCAGCACCGGCACCGACCTCTTCGTCGAACTGTCCGACCCGAACCTGCTGTTCGTGGACGGCCTCGGGCAGTCCATCGGCATGAACTTCATCAACGCCCGCACGCAGCTCGTCATCGACGCACAGGGCGGCGGCAACACGCTGCCCGAGCCGGCCGCGCCGGCACTGGCCCTGTCTGCGCTGGCCTGCGCCGGCTGGGTGCGGAGGCGCACCGGCCGCGCTGCGTTGGCGCTCAGCCTGGCCCTGGTCGCGCCGCTGGCCAGCCACGCGCAGACCAAGGCTGAGGCCAAGGCCGAGCCCACGCCCATCGACGTGCGCGTCATCGAGGTGGCCGGCAGCCGCGCCAAGGTGCGCGCCGACGACGGCCGCGAGTACTGGGTGAGCGTCGGCCCGGCGCTGACGGCGGACAAGGTCGGCCAGCGCCTGCGCGGCCAGGCCCTGCCACGCGGCGACGTCATCAAAGTGAACACGCCGACCTTCTCGGCGAACTGATCCCTCCACCACCGGAGAACCTCCCATGAAGCCTAGCCTGCAGGCGCTTGCCGCCTCGCTGCTGGGGGCTTGCGTCTGCGCAAGCCATGCCCAGACCTCGTCGCCCTTCCCGCCCCCCAGCGAGGACATGGGCAAGTACGTCAAGAACAGCGGGGGCGGCCTGGACACCGGCTGCACCTACCGCAGTGGCGGCCCGTTGATCGTGCAGATCAAGGTGCCCGCGCCCGTCAACGACACCATGCTCGACGCCGATGGCCGCATCCAGTCGGGCAAGCTCGCCAAGCTGATCGCCGACAAGGTCGTCGGCCCGCGGGTCAAGGTGTCGTTCCCGGTCTACGACATCGACGACAAGGCCGTCACCGACGGTACCTACCAACCCGAGGTGGACCGCCTGTCCTGGAACGGCGAGTTCATCCAGACGCTCTCGGGCTTCAACAACACCTGGGTGAACGACAGCTTCGAGATCGACACCGCCAAGGTCAAGTTCGCCGGCCGGCAGACCGCCCAGGGCGCCGTCAACGAGTTCAAGGTCGACATCGACACGGCCAACACCGACGAGTACTGGTGCATGAGCATCGACTGGGTCGGCGTCGAGTTCGAGGCCGCCTATCCCTTCGTGCTGGCCCACGGCATCGCGGCCAACCGCGACACCTGGCTGGACGCCACCGCCCCCGGCGTGATTGCCGAGATGGACAAGGCCGGCGTCGTCTACGACCGCTTCTCCACCGGCAACCCGAACGGCGCCGTGGCCGCCAACGCCATCGACCTGAAGGGCCAGATCCAGGGCTTCCTGGACCCGTACAAGGCCAAGAAGGTCAACCTCATCGTGCACAGCAAGGGCGGCCTGGACAGCCAGGCCCTGGCCGCGATCAGCGCGCCGGCCTTCGACGTGCTGTCCCTGGGCACGCTGTCGACACCGCACCGCGGCTCGGTCGTGGCCGACCTGACCATGCTGCAGCGTGCCGTGGCCACCATCTACGCCAACAACGGCGCCGACCCCAACGGCTTCGCGCAGAGCTTCGTCAGCAGCACGGTCGCGGGCATGGCCAGCGGCTTCGGCGCCGGCCCGCAGCCGCCCGGCCTGGTGGACCTGACGACGACGGCGTCCAACAACGCCATCGCCGCCGGCATCCGCGGCAATGTCTCCAACACCTTCACCATCGGCGCCGACGCCGGCCCGATGTGCGCCAGCGCGCCCAGCAACGGCCAGATCGACCCGATGAACCCGATCAGCGGCGTGCCGCTGCTGGGCAGCTACACCTACAACGCGCTGCGCCTGGCCTACCAGTCCATCTGCAGCTACGCGTCCGCGGTGCAGCTCAACTTCGAGGTGCTGCCGAGCTTCGACCCGAGCGTGCCGCCCACCACCGTGTTGACCTACGCCACAGTCCAGGCGCCGGCGCCCAACCCCAACGACGTCGTGGTGGGCTTCACCAGCGCCAACCCCGGTTGGGGCACCCCGCTGGGCAACAACGCCAGCACCAATCACTCCACGGTCAAGAACGCGGGCAATGTCCGCAAGATCCTGGACAAGGCAATCCCGCTGCGCTGAGGCCGACATGAGCAAGACCAACCGCCCCCATCGCACCGTCCGCCACCTCGCTCGGCTGCTGCCCCTGGCCGCTGCCGCCCTGCTCGCCACGCTGCCCGCCGCCGTGCCGGCCCAGGCCACCCAGGGCCAGGCCGCCGTCGGCCTGCCGGTCACGCAGGCCTCGCCCATCGTCAGCGGCCAGACCTCCGTCAGCTTCCGGCTGCCGGTGTCGGCGCTGGCCAGCATGCGGCTGCAGGTCACCGTGCCCGTGCCCGGCGTCACGCTGACCGTGCTGAACCCGCAAGGCCAGACCGTCTTCGCCCCCGGCGACGCCAGCGTCGGCTTCCTGGACGGCGCTGCGCTGTCCCCGCCCTTGCCCGGCGGCCAGTTCCTGACGCCCGACATCGCCGCGCCCGCCAACGGCGACTGGACGGTGCGTGCCGACTTTCCCGCCTCGCCCCATCCCACGGTCGCGCTGCTGACGACCTTCGCACAGTCCACGCTGCAGGTTGGCCTCGTGCTGAGCTCCAACGTCTACCGCGTCGGCAACCCGGTGCCGCTGGGCCTGCTGGTCGTCAACAACGGCCAGCCGGTGGCGGGGCTGACGCCAAGCATCAGCATCAGCAAGGCCGGCGCGGCGCGGCGCCGGTCGTACTGAACGCACGCGACTCCGGCCAGGCGGCCGACTACGACGGCAAAGCCGGTGACGGCATCTACAGCCAGGGCACGGTGTTCACCGACCCCGGCAGCTACCAGCTGCTCGGCGAGGTCAGCATCCCGCAGCCCGGTGGTGTCGCCCAGCGCAGCGCCCAGGCCGTGCTGGAGATCGTGCCCGCCAACTACCAGCTCGGCAGCGTCACCGGCACGGTTGTCAACGGCAGCGGCGGCTGCGTGGCCGGCCTGAATGTGGACACGCTGGGCAACGCCAGCCTGGCCGGCACCTATGCCACCGCCGCCACGCTGAAGAGCCCCAGCGGCAAGACGATCATCAAGCGCAGCAGCGCGGACATCGGCGCGCCCGGCAGCGTCAGCACCCGCATGAGCTACAGCGCGGCCGAGATCCGCAGCCAGTTCGGCGAAGGCGGCGTGTTCAGCGTCGACCCGCTGGACGTGCTCTCGTTCATCGCCGGCCAGCCCTGGCTGGAACTGCGCAAGTCCTCGGCCTTCAGCTTCCCCAGCATCACGCTGGCCCAGCTCTGCGCCGAACCCATCGAGATCAACAACGGCGCCACCGTGGCCACCACGCTGCGCGGCCGCTTCATCGGCCAGCTCGACTTCACGCTGCCCATCCGCGTCACCGCGGCCGGCGGCTACCAGGTGTCGTTCAAGGTCATCGACAGCAAGGGCATCGAGGTTGGCCAGTTCGGCGTGACACCCTCGTTCGTCGTCGGCACCAACAACGTCAAGGCCAGCGTGCTGGCCGACAAGCTGCAGGTCAGCGATGGCCCCTTCACCATCGAGTCGGTGCTCGTCGTCGGCAGCGGCAACCGCAGCGCCCAGGCCTTGCGCGTGCCCGTGGCGAGCAGCGACTTCTCGCGCTGGCAGTTCTTCCCCACCATCACCGGCGACCTGAACGGCGACGGTGCGGTGGGTGCGGCCGACCGCGACCTCGTCACCCAGGCACGCGGCCAGGTGCCGCGCGTGCCGGGCGACCGCCGCGACCTCAACGGCGATGGCAAGATCGACCTCCTCGATGCCCGAGAGGTGGTCAATCGCCAATGCGCCGCAGGCAGCTGCCCCCGCAACTGAGCCTCGCCCGAGGCCTGGCCGTGCTCGCAGCGGCCGCCTCGCTCACGGCTGCGGCCGACGTCGCCGTCGTGGCGCCGCCCGCGCCGTCGCCGCAGCAAGTCCAGCAGGCCCTGCCGGCGGGCGCACGGGTCGACGTGGCCCTGGACGTCGGCGGTGATGGCAGCGGCCGCCTTGTCTTCAGCACGCTGCGCACCGATGCCGCGTTGAGCGCCATCGCCCTGATCGATCCGCGAGGCCAGGAGGTCTGGCGCCGCACGCCGGCCGAGCTGGGCGCGGTGCCACGCGCCCAGACGCCGCAGCCCGGGCTGGGCGATGCCATCCCCTTGCCCGAGGTGCTGCAGCCCCGGCCCGGCCGCTGGCAGTTGCGGCTTGAGCGCGTCGGCTCGACCCGCTCTGCCGCGCGGCTGACGTTGAGCTACCGCCTGCTGCCACGCTACGCACTGGCCTTCTGGCGAGCCGGCGAGCATCCCGCCGCGGATCAGCCACTGCTGCTGACGCTGCGCCCGACGGACATGGGACGGCCGGTGCTGCAGCCGCCTTCGCTGGCGCTGCGCGTGCTCTCGCCGCAGGGTGGTGCCGTGCTGGAACTTCAGGCGCGCCAGGACCTGGCGGGCCCGACCGGCGCGCGCATCAGCACCGAGCCCGGCGCCTATCTGGCGCAATGGCGCCCACCGCTGGCGGGCGCCTATGAGATCCACGCCGCCTGGCAACCGCCCGGCGCCTCGGCGCCGCTGGTGGCCATCCAACGCGTCGACGTGGCCGCGGCCGGCGGGCAGCTGCGCTTCACCGGCTTGAAGGCCGAAGGCCTGCCGGCCTGCGTGCGCGAACTGGTGCTGGGCTTCACGGTGCAACTGGACGCCACGCCGGCCGCGGGCACCGTGCACAGCCTTGCGGCCCGCGTGGTCGGCGCCCAGCAAGCGCGGCAGATCAGTGCCAGCGTGAAGCTGGAGGGCCGCGGCAGCGCCGTCGAACTGAGGCTGTCGCAAGCCACGCTGCAGGCCCTGGGCTGGCCGCTGCAGCGCATCGAGTCAAGCCAGCTCACGCGCTTCCTGCCTGAGCTCAAGGTGCTGCTGACCGGCGAGGCCGTCGAACTGGCCGCCCTGCTGCCGTCCGCCGCACTCTGCCCCTGAAACCCTGAGGGCCAGAAACGACAAGGGCTGCCGAAGCAGCCCTTGCACCATTCAACCGTTGAAGTTCACTGCGCTGCCGAGGCAGCCGGGGCAGGCATCTTGGGCTCGTCGAACTTGGCGCCAACGTTGTTGGCCATGTAGACCACGGCACGCGAGATTTCGAAGTCGCTGAAATCGCCGCCGCCCTGCGGACCCATATTGCCCTTGCCCTTCAGTGCCGAGTGCACCAGTGCATCGAAGCCGCCCTTGACGCGCGGGCCCCAGGCCGCAGCATCGCCGAACTTGGGCGCGCCCGCGGCGCCGGTGGCATGGCAGGCCGAGCATTGGGCCTGGAAGACCTGCTCGCCCGTCTTCATCGCGCTGGCGTCGTTGGCGTCCTTGACTTCGACATGGCCGACCGGCGCGATGCGCGCGGCCACGGCCTGCGCATCAAAGGCCCCCGTGCCCGCCGCCGGCTTGGTGTCGGTGGTCACGTAGTTGGCCAGCATGATGATGATGATCACCGGCGCCACGAAGGCGAAAAACACGGCCCAGGCGAGTTGCTTGGGGGTCTTGATCGGGCCGGTGTGGGCGTCGTCGTGGTCGTGATCGTGGCTGGCGCTCATGGATTCCTCTTGTCGATCTCGGGACTGGTCTCTTGTTCATGCCGGGCGCAGCGCGCGGCGCGAAAAACCGGCGAATTATAGGCAGGCCACGGCGCCCGCCCTGGCCTCAGGTCCCCCGCTGCTAGAATGACCGGCTTCGCGCCCGTAGCTCAATGGATAGAGTACTGCCCTCCGAAGGCAGGGGTTGTTGGTTCGATCCCAACCGGGCGCACCAAATGCATCAAGCACTCACGCCACTTTCGAGTGGCGCTTTTGTTTCCAGTGTTCTGGCAACGGCCTAGCGCACCGCCTTCACGGCTTGCTTGAAGGTCGGCGCGCTATTTGATGAAGTAGCCGGACACCCGCCAGGCGCCATCCGCGCCCTTCATCGGCGTCACCGTCTCGATGGCAGCGGCCTTGTTTTCGAAGGCCGTTTCAAACTGCACGACGACGTACTCACCTTCAGGCGCGCCCGGCAGCGCCCGGGTGAACTCGGCAGACTTGAGCACGCGGGAATTGACCGCCCCCAGCGGCGACCGCACGGATTGCAAGGCGTTGATCCACTTTGCCCTGGTGATGGCCTGCTGGAACACGCTGGCAGCCTGGTCCCAGCTCGCTGCGTAGTCTCCCGCGTCGGCCGTGGCCAGCCATTGCATTGCCACGGCCTTGGCCTGGGCCACGGGATCGGCGCCTTGCGAATGGGCTGCCGGCATGGCGCACAGGCCCACGACGAGAGCGAGGGTGGCGAAGAATATCATGTGCCCTCCTTGAATGTGATCGGACCGAAGCCTGGCCATTGGAGCCAGTTTCAGGGTGCGGACGAACGGCGCTTCCGCCTTGCACGAGCGATGCGTCGCGCCTGCCACTCCATCAGGCCCCAGACCGCCGCAAGCGGCAGGGCGACCGTGCTCATCGCCAGCAGTGCGTGAAGATAGTCCATGTCAGTCTCTCAGTGAGCCACCCTGGGCGGCAACTCCATCCAGGCGCCCAGCTCCACCACCCGGTTGGCCGGAATGCCTAGGTGGGTGGCGGCTTCGACCTCGTTGCGGCGCTGCCAGACGAAGACTGGCAGGAGAAGGCGGTCCAGCCAGGAGCGCGTGGGCAGCAGCGTGATGGTCTCGCGCCCCATGTAGAACGAGGTGCGCATGGGGTCGAAGAGGTGCTCGCCGCAGCGCGCGCAAGCCGCCTCGAGCAGGGTGGGCAGGTCGGGTGACTCCATGAAGCCGTAGCGTGCGGACAGCCGCATGAAGCCCTGGCCCAAGTCTTGCCATTGCAACCGCTCGGCCTCGGCCACGCGCGGCACGTCCAAGGTCTGCAGCGACAGCAGCACCACGCGTTCGTGCAGCACCTGGTTGTGCTTGAGGTGGTGCAGCAGGATCTTGGGCACCTCGGGGCCCTTCTCGTTGAGGAAGACGGCCGTGCCCTCCACGCGGTGGGGCGGGCTGTTGGCCAGGCTTGTGATGAAGTCCTCCAGCAGCAGGCCGTCGCCGGGGTGGCGGGCCCGCGCCATCTGGTGGCGCCCATAGTGCCAGGACAGCATGGCCAGCAGCACGAGGCTGCCCATCACCAGCGGCAGCCAGCCGCCGTCGGCGAACTTCAGCGCATTGGCGCCCACGAAGGCCCAGTCGGCCACCATCAGCACGCCCGTGGTGGCGGCGATGCGACCCACGCTCCAGCGCCAGCGCAGGCGAGCCAGCGCGATGAACAGCACCGTCGTGATGGCCATCGTCGTGGAGACCGCCAGGCCGAAGGCCGCCGCCAGGCTGGCCGACGAGCGAAAGCCCAGCACAACCGCAAGGGTCGAGAGCATGAGCAGCCAGTTCAGCGTGGGCATGTAGATCTGGCCCCGTGTTGCCGCGGAGGTGTGCACCACGCGCTGGCGCGGGCTCAGGCCGAGCTGCATCGCCTGGTGGGTCAGCGAGAACACGGCCGAGATCAGCGCCTGCGACGCGACGATGGTGGCCAGCGTGGCCAGGCCCACCATGGGCAACAAGGCCCAGTCGGGCACCATGGCGTAGAAGGGGCGGGTCGCGGCGGCCGGCTGGCGCAGCAGCAGCGCGGCCTGGCCGAGGTAGCTCAGCACCAGCGCCGGCAGCGCCAGGCCATACCAGGCCAGCCGGATGGGGCGGCGACCGAAGTGGCCCATGTCGGCATACAGCGCCTCGCCGCCGGTGAGGCAAAGCACCACGGCGCCCAGGGCCACGAAGCCGCGAAACCCATTGCGCTGGAAGAAGGCGATGCCGTGGCGCGGGTCGAAGGCCGCCAGCGCCTCGGGCGTGGCCGCGAGGCTGGCGATGCCCAGGAGAGCGATGGCCACGAACCACACCGCCAGGATGGGGCCGAAGGCCACGCCCACGCGGCCCGAGCCCTTGGACTGGATGAGGAACAGCCCGACGAGGATGACGACCGTCAGCGGCACGACGTAGGGGTCGAAGGCCGGCGTGGCGACCGACAGGCCTTCCACGGCGCTGAGCACCGAGATGGCCGGCGTGATGACGCCGTCGCCGTAGAGCATGGCCGTGCCCACCAGGGCCAGCAGCAGCCACAGGCCACCCCAGCGCAATTGCCCGGCACGGGCCGACGCGCCACGGGAGAGGTCGTGCACCAACAGCGCGAGCAGGGCGAGGATGCCGCCCTCGCCCTGGTTGTCTGCCCGCATCAGCACCCAGACGTACTTGAAGCTGACCATGACGATCAGCGACCACAGGAAGAGCGACGTGCAACCCAGCACGTTGGCCGCGCTGGCGGCCACGCCCCGCTCGGGGTGGAAGGCCTCCTGAAGCGCGTACAGCGGGCTGGTGCCCAGGTCACCGAAGACGATGCCCAGCGCGGCCAACGCCAGCGCGACGGAAGCAGGCGCGCCGGCACTGCCGCCGGCTACGCCAACTGGCTGGGTCTGCCGGCGCGATGAAGGATGTGACAGGTCAGGTGCGGTCATGGGCCAAGCCTGCCTGCGCGCCTCAATGCTGGACGACCGACGCGAACCAAGCGCCGTGGTGCTTGGAATACCAGGCATCGGTGTGCGGCTGTGCGTCAGCCAGCCGCAGGGCCAGCACGATGCTCGGCGAAGCGGGGGCCGGTTCATGAGCCATGCCGACGATCTGAAAGCCGTTGAGGAGATAGAAGTCGGCGGCGTTCGCCGTTGCAGGCACGACGGCCTCCAAGGATTGAAAGTCGTTGGCGCGTGCCCATTGCTGCGCCACGTCAAGCAGGGCCTCCCGGCAGCCAGACTCTTGGTGCGCGACCTCTGCCTCAAGGCCAAGCACAGTCGCTGCCTCGGTGCGCCAACCGCTGGCGCCGTCTACAGGAGACCCGGGCCGCTGCAGTGTGATCGAGCCCACCATGCGCTTGTCGAAGATCGCGGCGAAGGTGATCGTCCCGACAGGGCATCGAGGCTTCGGCGGCGCCGCAGGCAGGCCCGCGCCGAAGACACTTCTGAACATGGATCTCAGGTCGACGAGGGAGTCGCCCTCTTCAACGCGACGTATTCGATAGGTCCGGGTCACAGCAACTTCCCATGACGTGTTTGCGTGGGATTCATTGCAGCGCAAGGCGCGTCAAGAGGTCGTCAATAGTTGGGCGCCCAATATCAAGGTTTCGTAAAGATCCGCCTGGATGCTTTGCCCAGGGCCGGTGACGCAAGTTCGACGCGCTCGTCCTCCTCGTCGTCGCTGGGCTGTTGCGCCCGCGCGCCCAAGTGCTCATCAGCACGAGGCGAAGCCTGCGAGGAGCGGACAAGAAACACCGATGCACCACGCAAAGGCCGTCGCATTGCAGGCCATCGGACCCGCGGATTGACCGGCATCAACTGGAGGCTGCCGTCGGGGAACACCATCTTTATGGTTTCTTGATGGCCGGGTCAGCAAGTTCTACGCGGATTTGATACCCGCAAACCTACGCTGACATCCATAGAAATTCTCACTCGACGAGGTCCGTCATGGATTTGATCTTCTTGGGGCTCAGCTTTGCGCTGTTTGGCCTCGCCATCGGTCTGGCCGCGGCCAGCCACAAGCTGGAAGGCGGCAAGAAATGATTGCGCTCTACTGGATCTGCGGGCTGGTCACTGCCGGCCTGTTCGTCTACCTGCTGTACGCGATGTTCCGCGCCGAGGAGTTCTGACATGGACAAGCTCGGGTGGATCAATCTCGGCCTGTTCATGGTCGTGCTGTTGGCTGCGGCCTGGCCCGTGGCGCGCTGGCTGCACCGGGTGGCCGATGGCCGGCTGCCGCGCTGGATGCAGGCGGTGGAGGGCGGCTTCTACAAGGTGGCCGGCGTCACGCCTGACGAGGGCATGCACTGGAAGCAGTACGCCGTCGCGCTGTTGCTGTTCAACTTCATCGGCGTCCTGGCCGTCTATGCGCTGCAACGCTTTCAGGCGGTGCTGCCATTGAACCCTCAAGGGATGGCGGGCATCTCTGCTGACTCGGCGTTCAACACCGCCATCAGCTTCGTCACCAACACCAACTGGCAGGGCTACGGCGGCGAAAGCACCATGAGCTATCTGACGCAGATGCTGGCGCTGACGGTGCAGAACTTCTTCTCCGCGGCCACCGGCATCGTCGTCGTGTTCGCGCTGATCCGCGGCTTCGCGGGCAAGCTGCAAAGCACCATCGGCAACTTCTGGGCCGACCTGACGCGCGTGACGCTGTGGGTGCTGGTGCCGATGTCCTTCGTCTACGCCATCTTCCTGGTCGGCCAGGGTGTGATCCAGAACTTCGACGCCTACAAGGACGCGACGACGCTGGAGGTCAACGTCTACCAGGCGCCCAAGCTTGGCGCCGACGGCCAGCCGCTGAAGGACGACAAGGGACAGCCTCTCACCGAGGACGCCAAGACCGACGTTCAGCAGCTCTCGATGGGCCCGGTCGCTTCCCAGGAAGCCATCAAGATGCTCGGCACCAACGGTGGCGGCTTCTTCAACGCCAACTCGGCCCACCCCTACGAGAACCCGACGCCGCTGGCCAACTTCGTGCAGATGCTGTCGATCTTTTTGATCCCCGCAGCACTGTGCTTCGTGTTCGGCTTCATGGTGGGCGACTCGCGCCAGGGCGTGGCCATCCTGGCGGCGATGAGCGCGATGTTCCTCGTCGGCGTGATCGTCTGCACGACTGCCGAACAGGCGGGCAACCCGCACCTGACGGCGCTGGGGGTCGACCAGGCCCAGAGCGTGCTGCAGACCGGCGGCAACATGGAAGGCAAGGAGACGCGCTTCGGCATCAACGCCTCCAGCCTGTTCGCGGTCATCACGACGGCAGCGTCCTGCGGCGCGGTCAACACCATGCATGACTCGATGACGCCCATCGGCGGCATGGTGCCGCTGGTGATGATGCAGCTCGGCGAGGTGGTGTTCGGCGGCGTGGGCACGGGCCTGTACGGCATGCTGGTGTTCGCCATCCTGGCGGTGTTCATCGCCGGCCTGATGATCGGCCGCACGCCGGAATACCTGGGCAAGAAGATCGAGTCCTACGAGATGAAGATGACGTCCATCGCCATCCTCATCACGCCGCTGGTTGTCCTGATTGGCGCGGCGATCGCGGTCTTGGCCGCAGACGGCAAGGCGGGCATCGCCAACCCAGGCGCGCATGGATTTTCGGAAATCCTCTACGCGCTGACTTCAGCCGGCAACAACAACGGTTCCGCCTTCGGCGGCCTGTCCGCCAACACGCCGTTCTACAACACCCTGCTGGGCATCGTGATGTGGCTCGGCCGCTTCGGCGTCATCGTGCCGGTGCTGGCCATGGCCGGCAGCCTGGGCGCCAAGAAGCGCGTGCCGCAGGGGCCGGGCTCCATGCCCACGCACGGCCCGCTGTTCATCGTGCTGCTGATCGGCACGGTGCTGCTGGTGGGCCTCCTGAACTACGTCCCCGCGCTGGCCCTGGGCCCGATGGTCGAACACCTGATGCTGTGGGGCGCCTGATCCATCATGACTACCACTCAAACCAAACTGTCCTTCCTGGACCCTGCGCTGGTCAAGCCAGCCATCAAGGCCTCCTTCGAGAAGCTGAGCCCGCGGGTGCAATGGCGCAACCCGGTGATGTTCGTCGTCTACGTCGGCAGCATCCTGACCAGCGGCCTGTGGGCAGCCAGCCTGCAAAAGCCCGAGCTGGCAGGCACCGAGGGCTCGATGTTCATGCTGGCCATCTCGCTGTGGCTGTGGTTCACGGTGCTGTTCGCCAACTTCGCGGAAGCCATCGCCGAGGGCCGCAGCAAGGCCCAGGCGGCGTCGCTGCGCGGCCTGAAGGCGCGCACCTGGGCCAAGAAGCTGCATGAGCCCAAGCATGGTTCGCAGTGGCATCCGCTCCAGTCCGACGAACTGCGCAAGGGCGCCGTCGTGCTGGTCGAGGCGGGCGACATGATCCCGCTGGACGGCGAGGTGATCGAAGGCGTGGCCTCCGTGGACGAAAGCGCCATCACCGGCGAATCGGCGCCAGTCATCCGCGAATCCGGCGGCGACTTCTCGTCGGTGACGGGCGGCACGAGGGTGCTGTCCGACTGGCTGGTGGTGCGCATCGGCGTCAACCCCGGCGAGTCCTTCCTGGACCGCATGATCGCGATGGTCGAAGGCGCCAAGCGCCAGAAGACGCCCAACGAGATCGCGCTGACCATCCTGCTGGTGGCGCTGACCATCGTGTTCCTCGTCGTCACGGTCACGCTGCTGCCGTACTCCATCTTCAGCGTGGAGGCTGCGGGCGCCGGGACCGTGGTCTCCATCACCGCGCTGATCTCGCTGCTGGTCTGCCTGATCCCCACCACGATCGGCGGCCTGCTGTCCGCCATCGGCGTGGCGGGCATGAGCCGCATGATGCAGGCCAACGTCATCGCCACATCGGGCCGCGCGGTGGAGGCCGCCGGCGACGTGGACGTGCTGATGCTGGACAAGACCGGCACCATCACGCTGGGCAA
>CAUJSJ030000110.1:0-6543 GCA_963422775.4 uncultured Roseateles sp. | reverse complement strand
AACGCCAGCGCCGTCACCGACCCGACCGAGCTGGCCCGCCGCATTCGCACCCATCTCGCGCCGGCCATCGTGCAGCAGATCTACGGCTCCACCAAGGAGTTGGACGTCATTGCGCTCGAGCCCGAGCTGGAGCGTCTCGTCACGCAAGCCCTCAATTCGCCGCATGGCGCAGCGCTTGACCCGGGCGTGGCCGACACGCTGGCCCGCAGCGCCGCCGAGAACGCCCAGAAGCAGGAAGACCGCGGCGTGCCCGCCACGCTGCTGGTGCCCGACATGATCCGCGCGCCCATGGCCCGCCTGCTCAAGCGCGCCGCGCCCCGACTCAAGGTGCTCGGCCACAGCGAGATTCCTGAGACCCACACCATCCGCATCGGCTCCATCATCGGAGGCACAGCATGAACGTCCGCAAATTCACCGCCCGCACGTCCCGCGAGGCGCTCGCGCTCGTCAAGCAGGCGTTCGGCGCCGACGCCGTCGTGCTGTCCAACAAGTCGGTGCCGGAAGGCGTCGAAGTCTTGGCCATGGCACCGGAAGGCATGGGCCAGATCGAGCAGATGGCCACGACGGCGCCGCGCACCGCGGCCCGCCCGCAGATCGCACCGCCGCCCACGCAGCCGGCACATCCCGCACATGCCGCTCAAGCCCCGGCCCGCGCCAACTTCGCCGACCGCGCCCGCATGGAGCCCAGCTTCGGTGCGCCCGAGGTGCAAGGCGACGTCGAGCAGCTGGCCATGAGCACGCTGAGCTTCCAGGACTATGTGCGTGAGCGCGTGCTGCGCCGTCGCCAGGCCGAGATGAACGGCCAGCCCGACCCCGTCGCAGCGGCTGCGCGCGTCGCCCCGCCGCCGACCCAGCCGGCCGCTGTTTCGATCGACGCCGCCCGCCTGCAGCGCGAACGCCGCGCCGCCGAGGCCATGGCCGCGCTGGCGCCCAAGCGCGCCGCGCCGCCGCCTACCGTGCCGCAAGCCAAAGCCCATTCCCGCCCCGCGCCGCCGGTGCTGCGCGACGAGATCCGCATCCCGACGGCGGCTTCCCAGCGCGTCGTGCCGCAATTGAGCGACATCGGTGGCATGGAACCCATGCCCCTGCCTGGCCAGCCCAACGCCAACCAGCGCAACCAGATGGACATGGCCTCCGAGCTGCGCCAGATGCGCGGCCTCATCGAGGAGCGCTTCTCCTCGCTGGCCTTCATGGAAAAGCTGCAGCGCCAGCCCGTGCAGGCACGCCTGACGCAGAAGCTGCTGGAGCTGGGCTTTTCGCCCGCGCTGGTGCGCAAGCTGGCCGAGAGCTGCCCGTCCGATTTCCGCGGCAGCGAAGTGGCCGACGAGACCGCCTGGGCCGCCCATGTGCTGTCGCGCAATCTGCAGACCGACGAAGCCGCTCCGGCCATCGAGGACCGCGGCGGCGTGTTCGCGCTGATCGGCTCCACCGGTGTCGGCAAGACGACGACGACCGCCAAGCTGGCCGCCCATTTCGCCACCAAGTTCGGTGCCAGCCAGCTGGGCCTGATCACGCTGGATGCCTACCGCATCGGTGCCCACGAACAGCTGCGTGCCTACGGTCGCATCCTCGGCGTGCCCGTGCACACCGCGCATGACCGCGCCTCGCTGGACGACCTGCTGGACCTGCTGTCCAGCAAGAAGCTGGTCCTCATCGACACCGCCGGCATGGCCCAGCGCGACACCCGCACGCAAGAGCTGCTGGAGATGCTGGCCCACCCCAGCATCAAGAAGCTGCTCGTCATCAATGCCGCCCAGCAGGGCGAGACCATCGAAGACGTCGTCACCGCCTGGAAGGGCGCCGCCTGCGAGGGCGTCGTGCTCAGCAAGATCGACGAAGCCGTCAAGCTCGCCCCGGCCCTGGACACGCTGATCCGTCACAAGCTCAAGGTGCTGGGCGTGGCCAACGGCCAGCGCGTGCCGGAAGACTGGCACCGCCTGCCCAGCGTCGGCCTCGTGCAGCGTGCGCTCAAGGGCGCCGCCTCGGGCGCTTGGCGCATGGACAACACGGATGTGAACCTCATCTTCGCCGGCGCACCGCTGACCGAAGGCATGAGGGCTGTCCACTGATGAAGTCCAAGATGCGTTTTTCGTCACTCTTCAAGCGGGCCGAGCGCTGGGCCGCTCCCGAGCCGGCCCGCATTCCCTCGGGGGCTGAGGCTGGACTTGAGCAGGCCAGTGGCCTGCTCATGCCTGCCGAAGAGATGCGGCGTGTGCCGCATCGCGGCCTGCAAGGCCGGCCAACGTACTCGTTGGACGAGGGGCGGGCATGATGCAAGACCAAGCCCACACCCTGCGCCGCCTGTTTGCGGCCTCCAAGACCCGCTTCGTGCCGGTCGTCAGCAACCCGCGCGTGATGGGCGCCGGCGCGCTGCTGGAAGGCCTGTGCACGGCCTTCGCCGAGCTGAACCTGACCACCCTGGTTGTCGATGCCGGCGAGCATTCGCCCAAGCCCTCCGAGCTGGCCAGCGTGGACCTGTCCAACTGCATCGAGCGCCTGTCGTCCAAGGTGTCCTACCTCGCTGCGCGCGGCCTGCCGCTGCGCCACATCAACGCCCACGGCTCGGCGGCTTCCTTCCTGGAGGCCGTGGCCGACGCCGCGCCGGATGCCGACGTCATCCTGCTGCATGCCCCGGCGGCCGAACTGGCCCGCATCGTGGCGCTGCGCGAGGTGCGTCCGCTGCTGCTGGCCGACACTGAGCCGGCCAGCGTGACGGAAGCCTATGCGGGCATGAAATGGCTCACACAACGGGCCGGGCTGATGGTCTACAGTCTGCTGATGGCCTGCCACCCACAACTGCGCGTGGCCACCCGCATCGCGCAACAGCTTCACTCCTGCGCCGACGGCTTCCTCGGCGCGGTGCTGCGTGACTGGGCCTGCCTGGACCCGAGAGCCTCCCAGAACGCGCCACTCACGCCCGAGCTGCGTCATCTCGCCCGCGAGCTGCTGCTTGCGGCCCCCCCGGGAGCGGCCGTTGACGCCGCCTCCGACGCGACCCCGCTGCGCCCGGCGCGCAAGGGGTCTACCCCCTTCATCGCTGCACATTGAACTCGCCGGAGTCCAAACATGATGCCCCCACGCTCACTGCGTTCGACGCCTTGCAGGCCGCATCGCGCCAGCGGCGCGATTCTTCGCCGGCCATGCAGCGTCCACTGGACGCTGCATGCGCAGGCTCAGCCCCCCGCGGGGGCGCTTCAGCCCCTTCGGGCGGCCGTGCGGAGCTGACCATGTACACGCCCAAAGGCCGCCTCGACAACAGCTCGCTGATCAAGCAGTACAGCCCGCTGGTCCGACGCCTGGCGCACCAGATGATCGCCAAGCTGCCGGCCAATGTGGAGGTGGATGACCTGATCCAGGTCGGCCTGATCGGGCTGACCGATGCGCTGTCGCGCTTCGATGCCGAGCAGGGCGTGCAGTTCGAAACGTTTGCCACCCAGCGCATCCGCGGCGCCATGCTCGACGAGCTGCGCGGCGGTGACTGGATGAGCCGCGGCACGCGCCGCCAACAGCGCGAGATCGAATCCGCCGTGCACAAGGTCGAGCAGCGCCTCGGCCGCGCGCCGCGCGAGGACGAGATCGCCGCCGAGATGGGCCTGCCGCTGGCCGAATACCAGGAGCTGCTCGGCAAGGTGCGAGGCACCCAGTTGGTCTACCTGGAAGACATGTCGGGCGCCGACGGCGACAACGACTACCTCGACCGCCACGTGGCCGACGAGAACGCCAACCCGGTGGCGATGCTGCAGGACCACCGCATGCGCGAGGCGCTGGTGGCCGCCATCAAGAACCTGCCCGAGCGCGAGCAGTTCGTGATGAGCATGTACTACGAGCACGACATGAATCTCAAGGAGATCGCGGCCGTGCTCAAGGTCACGGAGTCCCGCGTGTGTCAGTTGCACAGTCAGTCGATTGCAAGGTTGCGCGTTAAGCTGCGTGACTGGTAATCCACGGGGCCACTTCTTGCCGAGCCCCGGCCAATAAGCGGGGACAAAACGCATGTTCAAGTGGCCCAAGAGCGGTGGCTCGTCCCCCGCCATCACGCGCGACGAGCCCGTCCGTCGCGATGACAGCGCGGCGTTGAATGTCGTCAAGCGGCTGGCCCGCTCCATCTCCAGCGTTGGCAAGGATGCCGCCGAAGTGCGCGGCGCGCTGGAAGATACCCAGCGCATCGTGCAGGCCCAGAGCCAGGCCATGCAGGCCCTGGCCCAGCAGCTCAACCAGATCGGCCAGGCACAGGCGGCCATTGCGACCGCCACGGCGCAGAGCGCGGCGGCCGTGCAGCGCGCGCGCGGCGCGTTGGGCGTTGTCGGTGGCGAGGTCGTCGGCATGGCGAGCACGCTGGCCCAGGTGTCCGATGCGGCCGCCGAGATCACCAAGATTTCCCTGCAGACCCGGCTGGTGGCCTTCAATGCCGCCGTCGAGGCCAAGCATGCGGGCGATGCCGGCCGCGGTTTCGCCGTCGTGGCCGAAGCCGTCAAGGCCCTCGCGGGTCAAGTGGAGGGATCGTCCAAGGCCATCGTCAGCGCCATCTCCAGCTTGCAGGAACGCATCGATCGCTTCAGCGCCGAGCTGACCGAGAACGCGACCAAGCCCAGCCAGATCCATGCAGCCTTCCACGAGGTCGAGCTGGATGTGCAGCGCATCTCGCAGTCCGCCGGCGAGAGCGGCCAGCAGATGAGCCTGCTCAACGAACGCGCCCATGAGCTGGAGCGCGAGGTGTCCGAAGCCTCGCACGGCCTGAAGGTCGCCTTCGACGGCAGCGACCGTTTCCTGCGCATGTCGGAGGAGCTCGTCGAGCAGATCGCCGAGAGCGGTGTCGAGGTCGACGACATGCCTTTCATCCGCACCGCCCAGGCGGCTGCCGACGAGATCGCCGGCCTGCTCGAGGAGGCGCTGCGCAGCGGCCAGATCAGCCAGGCCGACCTGTTCGACGACAAATACCGCGCGCTCGAAGGCACCGCGCCGCAGCAGCACGCGACGCGCTTCTGCCAGTTGACCGACCGCCTTTTCCCGGCCGTGCAGGAGAAGATGCTGGCCTTCAGCGACAAGGTGGTGTTCTGCATCGCGGCCGACCGCAACGGCTATATCGCGACGCACAACCGCAAGTACTGCCAGCCGCAGCGCCCGGGCGACACGGTCTGGAACACGGCCAACAGCCGCTACCGGCGCATCTTCAACGACCGCACCGGCCTGGCCTCGGCGCGCAACACCCGCCCTTTCCTGCTGCAGACCTACCGCCGCGACATGGGCGGCGGTCGCTTCGTCGTGCTGAAGGAGGCGGCGGCCCCCATCACGGTGGCCGGCAAGCACTGGGGCGGTCTGCGCCTGGCGTTCAATTTCTAAGCACCAGAGCGCGATCCGCTTGCGGGCCGAGCGACGGGCCTGCCATGGGCCAGAGGCCCATGGCCTTCCGTAGGCACAAGCAGTCCGCAGGGACTGCTTGTGTCCGACTCCAGTTCACCTAGCCGGCCCGCTCTGGCGATGTGATCGCGGCTCGACGCCGCGGGCATCGCCGTCCCCTCGGGGGCTGAGGCCGGACACATGGCGCCCAGTGGGCGGCATGTGCCTGCCGAAGAGCAGCCGCTCTGTCGGTTGCGCGGCCTGCAAGGCCGGCCAAGGCTTGCCCTTGGACGAGGGGCTCACTTCACCGATTGCCGGATTTCCTGATTCAGCAACTCCAGCCAGGCATCGGCCTGGGGGTGGTTCTTGCTGATGGCCATGAAGGTGGCCTTCACCTCCAGAGGCGGGGCCTGCCAGCGGAACTGATGGGCCAACTGAGGCTGGCGTTGCAGCAGGTATTCGAGCGAGGCTCGTTCCGAGAACACGGCGTCCACTCGGCGCAGTCGCAGCATCTCGAGGCCGGGACGGAAGTCGGTCAACTCATGCAGGCGGTAGCCGCCGTTGACCAGCTCGGGGGGCAGGTAGGAGCCGCGCTGGAAGGCCACCGCGGCATCGGGGGGCAGTGCGGTCCTGCGGTCGGCCCGCACGAAGAAGCCGAGCTGCATGCGGGCCACCGGCATCGAGTAGCGGAAGAGCGCGTCGCGCTCCTCGTTGCGCCACAGCGTCAGCAGGATGCAGTCGCCGTTCTTGGCCAGCAGGAAGGCGCGTGCCCACGGCACTTGCAAGACCTGCACGGTCAGGCCGCCCGCGGCGAAGGCGCGCCGCGCCAGCGCACCGAGGCTGCCGCCATCGGGCAGCTCGGCGCTGACATAGGGCGGGAACTCGGTCAGGCACAGCGGCACGGGGGCCGTGGCGGCCTCGGCCCGCGCCACGGCGCCGCCGAGCACGGCCAAGGCGGCAGCGATCAGGCGGGGGAGGGCGTGGCGGGACGAGGCGAGGGACGAACGAATCATGCGGGCGGCAGCTCAAGCTTGAGCCTAGCCAGACCGCCGCCATTGGGCAATCGGGCCCTGGCGAGCTCGCGTGTGTTTTGCCGCGGCCGCGGCCGTTCAATCGCCCAGCTTGTCGGCCAGGCTCCCGTGACCGTGCTGGCGCGCGTGCTCGGCCGCATCGCGCCCGGCTTCGTCCCGCCGCCGCGCATCGGCA
>CAUJSJ030000109.1:0-104077 GCA_963422775.4 uncultured Roseateles sp. | reverse complement strand
GTTCTTCAGGATGGGAGGCAAGGCCAAGTTCGATCTCCTCAGAAGGCTTCGAGGCTGAGTTCGGTCACGCTGTCGGCGCCATCGACGATGGCCGAGCGCAGCGACGCGGTGCCCGGCAGGATGTGCTCGGCGTAGAAACGTGCGGTCACGATCTTGGCGGTCATGAATGCCTTGTCAGTCGCCAAGGCGTCTTCCGCGGCCATCAGCGCGCGGGCCAGTTGCCAGCCGGCGACGAGGTTGCCCGCCAGCATCAGGTAGGGCACCGAACCGGCGTAGGCTGCGTTGGGGTTGCTCTTGGCCGAACCGGCGATGAAGTCGACGGCGGCGAGGAAGTCCTCGCGAGAGGCGCGCAAGGCTTTCAGCACGGCGCGGGCGGCGACGCTGTCGCGCTGGGACAGTTCGCCTTCCGTCACCTCGATCTGGCCGGCGATGCCGCGAGCCAGAGCGCCGCCGTCGCGCGAGGTCTTGCGGCCGACGAGGTCGTTGGCCTGGATGGCCGTCGTGCCTTCGTAGATGGTCAGTATCTTGGCGTCGCGGTAGTACTGCGCCGCGCCGGTCTCCTCGATGAAGCCCATGCCGCCGTGCACCTGCACGCCCAGGCTCGTGACCTCCAGGCTCATCTCGGTGCTGTAGCCCTTCACCAGCGGCACCATGAAGTCGTAGAAGGCCTGGTTCTGCTTGCGCGCATCCGCATCGGGATGGTGGTGGGCCGCATCGAACGCGGCGGCCGCCGTGCTTGCCATCGCGCGGCAACCCTCAGTCAGCGCGCGCATCGTCATCAGCATGCGGCGCACGTCGGGGTGGTGAATGATGGACGCCGGGCCGGGCGTGCTGCCGTCCACCGGGCGAGACTGCACGCGGTCCTTCGCGTAGCCCACGGCCTTCTGGTAGGCGCGGTCGGCGATGGCGATGCCCTGCAGGCCCACGCCGTAGCGGGCCGCGTTCATCATGATGAACATGTACTCCAGGCCGCGGTTCTCCTGGCCAATGAGCGTGCCGAGGGCACCACCGTGGTCACCAAACTGCAGCACGGCCGTCGGGCTGGCCTTGATGCCCAGCTTGTGCTCGATGGACACGCAGTGCGCGTCGTTTCGCGCGCCGAGCGAGCCGTCCGCGTTGACGAGGAACTTGGGCACCAGGAACAGGCTGATGCCCTTCACGCCTTCGGGTGCGCCCACCACGCGGGCCAGCACGAGATGGACGATGTTCTCGGCCATGTCGTGCTCGCCATAGGTGATGAAGATCTTCGTGCCGAAGACCTTGTAGGTGCCATCACCCAGCGGCTCGGCGCGCGTTCGCACCAGGGCCAGGTCCGAGCCGGCCTGCGGCTCGGTCAGGTTCATCGTGCCGGTCCACGAGCCGTCCAGCAGCTTGGGGATGTAGACGGCGCGTTGCTCGTCGCTGCCGGCGGTCAGCAGCGCCTCGACGGCGCCGTCGGTCAGCAGCGGGCACAGCGCAAAGCTCATGTTGGCGGCCTGCAGCATCTCGTTGCAGGCAGCAGCGATCGTCTTGGGCGCGCCCTGGCCACCGAACTCAGTCGGATGCACCAGGCCCTGCCAGCCGCCCTCGGCGTAGGCGCGGAAGGCCTGCTTGAAGCCGGGTGTCGTCGTGACGACGCCGTCCTTCCAGCTGGACGGGTTCTTGTCACCCTCCCAGTTCAGCGGGGCGATGACGTCCTGGGTCAGCTTGGCGCACTCCTCCAGCACGGCGGCGGCGGTGTCCAGGCCGAAGTCGGCGAAGGCCGGTACTTGGCTCGTTAGGGTCTCCAGCCCGGCGAGGTGCTGGATGTTGAAGAGCAGATCCTTGACGGGAGCTTGGTAACTCATTTGTTCCTCCTTGCGGAAACAAAAAGGGCGCCGCGACGACGAAGGTCGGGGCGCCCGGTGTGGTGTCGGCGTGGGCGGTTTACAGCGCGGCGACGAGTTCCGGCACGGCCGTGAACAAGTCGGCTTCCAGGCCGTAGTCGGCCACCGAGAAGATCGGCGCTTCCGGGTCCTTGTTGATCGCGACAATGACCTTGGAGTCCTTCATGCCAGCCAGATGCTGGATGGCACCCGAGATGCCTGCCGCGATGTAGAGCTGCGGTGCCACGATCTTGCCGGTCTGGCCCACCTGCCAGTCGTTGGGCGCATAGCCCGCGTCCACGGCGGCACGCGAGGCGCCAAGGGCCGCGCCCAGCTTGTCGGCCAGCGGCGTCAGCACTTCCATGAACTTGTCGTTCGAACCCAGGGCACGGCCACCGGACACGATGATCTTGGCGGCGGTCAGTTCGGGGCGGTCGCTCTTGGTCACCTCACGGCCGACGAAGCTGCTCTTGCCGCTGTCCGCGGCAGCAACGACGGTCTCAATGGCGGCGGAGCCACCCGTGGCGGCGGCCGGGTCGAAGCCCGTCGTGCGCACGGTCAGCACCTTCGTTGCATCGCTGCTCTGCACGGTGGCGATGGCGTTGCCGGCGTAGATCGGGCGCTCGAAGGTGTCGGCGCTGATGACCTTGGTCACATCGCTCAGCTGGGCCACATCCAGCAGTGCGGCGACGCGGGGCGCCACGTTCTTGCCGGCGGCCGTCGCCGGGAACAACAGATGGCTGTAGCCCGACGCCAGCGCGATGACCTGAGCAGCGACGTTCTCGGCCAGGCCTTCGGCCAAGGCGGCGGAGTCGGCGTGCAGCACCTTGGTGACGCCGGCGATCTGCGCGGCAGCGGCCGCGGCAGCGGCGGCGTTGTGGCCAGCCACCAGCACGTGCACTTCACCACCGGTGGCGGCGGCAGCAGTGACGGTGTTCAGCGTGGCGCCCTTGACGTGGGCGTTGTCGTGTTCGGCAATGACGAGTGCGGTCATCTCAAATCTCCAAATTCTCTTGAATCAGTTGAGGACAGAGCTTGCGGCTCACGCCGCTGCGGTCTGTCCCGCAAGGTCGTTAGATGACCTTCGCTTCGTTCTTCAGCTTGTTCACAAGAGCAGCCACGTCGGCCACCTTCACGCCAGCGCCGCGCTTGGGCGGCTCGCTGACCTTCAGCGTCCTGATGCGCGGGGTCACGTCCACGCCCAGGTCCGCCGGCTTGACGATGTCGAGCTGCTTCTTCTTGGCCTTCATGATGTTGGGCAGCGTCACATAACGCGGCTCGTTCAGGCGCAGGTCGGTCGTGATGACGGCCGGCAGGCTCAGGGACACCGTCTCCAGGCCACCGTCCACCTCACGCGTGACCGACACCTTGTCGCCGGCCACTTCCACCTTGCTGGCGAAGGTGCCCTGGGGCATGCCGGTCAGCGCAGCCAGCATCTGGCCGGTCTGGTTGCAGTCGTCATCGATGGCCTGCTTGCCGAGGATGACCAGGCTCGGGCCTTCCTTGTCGACCAGCGCCTTGAGCAACTTGGCGACGGCCAGCGGCTGCAGTTCGACGTCGGCAGGAGTCTCCACCAGGATGGCGCGGTCCGCGCCGATGGCCATGGCCGTGCGCAGCGTCTCCTGGCACTGCGTGACGCCGCAGGACACCGCGATGACCTCGGTCACGACGCCCTTCTCCTTCAGGCGCACGGCCTCTTCGACGGCGATCTCGTCGAAGGGGTTCATCGACATCTTCACATTGGCAATGTCGACGCCCGTGCCGTCGCTCTTGACGCGCACCTTGACGTTGTAGTCGACGACGCGTTTGACAGGAACCAAGACCTTCATCGAAAACTCCAGCTCGAATTGACGTAAACGTTAACCAGATTCTACGGGCGCTCCGCGACGGAGCTGCGCATAAAAAAGCACGATCGTTCGATTCTAGCCAGGCGCTGGACGACGCTGGGAGAACTCTTTTTGGGGAGGCCTCTCGAATCGTGAAGCTAGACTGTTTTTTGCTCATGCAAATTGACTCTTCCCCGTGCCGAGAGATCGGCGTCTTCGACTCTGGCGTTGGCGGCTTCACGGTGCTGCGCGAACTGCGCACGCTGCTGCCAACCGCGCCCTTGCGCTACCTGGCCGATACCGCCTATGCCCCCTACGGTGGCCGCAGCGCCGAAGACATCCGCGCGCGCAGCTTCGCGATCACGGAGCATCTGATCGACCGTGGTGCCGGGATGATCGTGGTTGCCTGCAACACTGCCACGGCGCACGCCATCGAGGCCCTGCGCGCGCGCTGGCCCGCCCTGCCTTTCGTGGGCACCGAGCCAGGCATCAAGCCAGCCGTCGCGGCGACGCGCAACGGCCGCATCGGCCTGCTGGCCACGCCGGCCACTGCGGCGAGCGCGCGGCTGCGTGCGCTGATCGAGCGGCATCTTGGCGAGCGCGAAGTTGTCGTGCAGGGATGCCCCGGTGTGGTTGACCGCATCGAGGCCGGCGATCTGGGCAGCGCCGAGTTGCAGGCCCTCGTAGACGGTTATTGCGCGCCGCTGCGCACCGCGGGCGTCGACACGGTGCTGCTGGGCTGCACGCATTACCCGTTCATCGAGCCCTTGTGGCGAGCCGCGCTGGGCCCTGACGTCGAGTTGCTGCGCATCGAAACCGCAGTCGCGCGACGCGCCGCCAGCTTGTGGACCTCAGCGCAGGACATTCCCACGCTGGACGTCGAGACCAGCGGCGATCCTGCAGCCCTGCGAAGCTGGATCAGCCGTGTGCTGGGCTGGCAAGGCATCGCTGTGCACGCCTGGCAGCCGGAAAGCAAAACGGCCAGCAACTGCTGACCGTTTTGATGGGATAACCGGGCCGTGCGCGGCCGGTGCACGCGCGTCAGGACGCCTGTCGCCAGCCGCGTGCGGCCATGCAGCGCTTCTGCATGCCATAGGCGCTCACCGCGTCTTGCATCTCCCGGCTCCCCTGCGACGGGCATCCGATGCAGGCGCTGGCAAACGCGTTCGGTCGGACAAGTTGCTCCAGTTTGAGGACCCGCGCGGCGTCGCGTTCGCAGGTGGCAATGTCGGCCTGTAGGTCTGCTCCCGGGTTCTTCACGTTCTCCATGCGAGGCGCAGCGCAAGCGCACAACAGGAGTGCCGCCGCCATCAGTCCGGCACGACAAAAGATGTGCATGAAACTCCCTCTGGGTCACCGTCAACGCGGTGTTATCCGATTGGTGCCTGGGACGGGACTTGAACCCGTACGTCCCTTTCGAGACGGCGGATTTTAAGTCCGCTGCGTTTACCGATTTCGCCACCCAGGCGGCGGGTGGATTATCCGAGCCGCAAAAGAAAACGGGAGATCCGATCAATCGAATCTCCCGTGAAGAATGGAGCGGGATAAGAGGCTCGAACTCTCGACCTATACCTTGGCAAGGTATCGCTCTACCAACTGAGCTAATCCCGCATTTCGTCCGGTCTTTCAACCTGACATCGGTGCGAACCGATTTTCTGGAGCGGGTAACGAGGCTCGAACTCGTGACCTCAACCTTGGCAAGGTTGCGCTCTACCAACTGAGCTACACCCGCATGAGTGCTTTTTTCCTGGAGGCGCGATCCGGAGTCGAACCGGACTAACCGGATTTGCAATCCGGGGCATAACCGCTTTGCTATCGCGCCGCCGCTAACCTTCAAATTTTTGCCGCGCCAGAGCCGTTTGGTGCGACCCTGACAGAAAAGGGAAGCCTGGGCTTCCCTTTCGGAAAATCTTGGAGCGGGATAAGAGGCTCGAACTCTCGACCTATACCTTGGCAAGGTATCGCTCTACCAACTGAGCTAATCCCGCTTTGTTTCTCTAGCCAGTCAGCTATGCAGCTGCCTATCTAGCGAAGCTGGCATTGTAATCCAATTTTTGATCGGATGACAAGCCCGCCGCACCGCTCAGTGAGGCACCACCGTGCTCTTGACCGCGCCCTCTTCCGGCTTGGCGGTAGCTGCAGGCACTTCCTCGTCGGGCAGCGGCATGGGCATCGTTTCGAGCGCGACTTCAAGCACCCGCTCGATCCAGCGCACAGGCACGATCTCGAGCTGGTTCTTGACGTTCTCCGGGATGTCCTGCAGATCCTTGACGTTGTCTTCCGGAATCATCACGGTCTTGATCCCGCCGCGATGAGCCGCGAGCAGTTTCTCCTTCAGGCCGCCGATGGCCGTGACCTCGCCGCGCAGCGTGATCTCGCCGGTCATCGCGACGTCCGCGCGCACCGGAATACCGGTCAGCGCCGACACGAAGGCCGTCGTCATCGCCGCACCCGCACTCGGACCGTCCTTGGGCGTCGCGCCGTCAGGCACGTGGACGTGCACGTCGCGCTTCTCGAAGACCTCGTCCTTGATGCCCAGGCGGCGAGCGCGCGAGCGCACCACCGTCCGCGCGGCCTCGACCGACTCCTTCATCACGTCGCCCAGCGAGCCGGTGCGGATGATGTTGCCCTTGCCCGGCATCGCGGTGGCTTCGATGGTCAGCAGATCGCCGCCCACCTCGGTCCACGCCAGGCCAACGACCTGACCCACCTGGTTCTTCTTCTCCGCACGGCCGAAGTCGTACTTGCGCACGCCCAGGAAGTCGTTGAGGTTGTCTTCGGTGACGGTGACCTTGCCTTCGTAGGTCTTGAGCTGGATGCCCTTGACGACCTTGCGGCAGATCTTGGACATCTCGCGCTCGAGCGAGCGCACGCCGGCCTCACGCGTGTAGTAGCGGATCACGCCACGGATCGCGGACTCGGTGACGTCAAGCTCCTCGTCCAGCACGCCGTTGTTCTTGCGTTGCTTGGGCAGCAGGTAGGTCTGCGCGATGTTGACCTTCTCGTCCTCGGTGTAGCCCGACAAGCGGATGACTTCCATGCGGTCCAGCAGGGCCGGCGGGATGTTCATCGAGTTGGACGTGGCCACGAACATCACGTCGGACAGGTCGAAGTCGACCTCGACGTAATGGTCGCCGAAGGTGTGGTTCTGCTCGGGATCGAGCACTTCCAGCAGTGCCGAGGACGGGTCGCCACGGAAGTCCATGCCCAGCTTGTCGATCTCGTCGAGCAGGAACAGCGGGTTGCGCGTGCCGACCTTGGACAGGCTCTGCAGCACTTTGCCCGGCATGGAGCCGATGTAGGTGCGGCGGTGGCCGCGGATCTCGGCCTCGTCGCGCACGCCACCCAGCGCCATGCGGACGAACTTGCGGCCGGTGGCACGGGCAACGCTCTGGCCAAGCGAGGTCTTGCCGACACCCGGAGGGCCCACCAGGCACAGGATGGGGGCCTTGAGCTTGTCGACGCGCTGCTGCACCGCGAGATATTCAAGGATGCGGTCCTTGACCTTTTCGAGGCCGTAATGGTCTTCGTTCAGCACGTCCTCGGCATTCTTGAGGTCGTGCTTGATCTTGGTCTTCTTGCTCCAGGGCAGGTTGACCAGCGTGTCGATGTAGTTGCGCACCACCGTCGCTTCAGCGGACATGGGCGACATCAGCTTAAGCTTCTTCAGCTCGGCGTCCGCCTTCTTGCGCGCCTCCTTGGGCATCTTGGCGGCGAGGATCTTCTTCTCGAGCTCCTCCATGTCTGCGCCTTCTTCGCCGTCGCCAAGCTCCTTCTGGATGGCCTTGACCTGCTCGTTCAGGTAGTACTCGCGCTGGCTCTTCTCCATCTGACGCTTGACGCGGCCACGGATGCGCTTTTCGACCTGCAGGATGTCGACCTCGTGCTCGAGCAGGTCGAGCAGCTTCTCCAGGCGCTTGGCCACTTCGGCCAGGTCCAGCACGGCCTGCTTGGCGTCGAGCTTGAGCGGCAGGTGGGCAGCGATGGTGTCGGCCAGGCGACCCGGATCGTCGATGCCGCCGATGGACGTCAGGATCTCGGGCGGGATCTTCTTGTTGAGCTTGACGTACTGGTCGAACTGCTGCGTCACGGCGCGGCGCAGGGCTTCGACTTCCGGGGCGTGCTCGGTCTCAGGCGGGATGGGGGTCACTTCGGCAACGAAGTGCTCGCCTGGCTCGGTGATGGACAGGGTCGTGGCGCGCTGCAGGCCTTCGACCAGCACCTTCACGGTGCCGTCGGGCAGCTTGAGCATCTGCAGGATGCTGGAGACGCAACCGACCTCGAACATGTCTTCGGGCTTGGGCTCGTCCTTGCCGGCGGCCTTTTGGGCGACCAGCATGATCTGGCGGCCCGCTTCCATCGCGGCTTCGAGGGCCTTGATGGACTTGGGGCGCCCGACGAACAGCGGGATGACCATGTGCGGGAAGACGACGACGTCGCGCAGCGGCAGCAGCGGCAGCGTGATGGGATCGGCGGGGAGGATGGGATGTCCGGACATGAAGACCTCTCTTTCTCAGGCCGATATCAGGCCTGAGGGGGCAATTGCAAGTTGAGGGCTTAGTGGAGGCTCAGGCGCTGGCCTTCGCTTGTTCGCGGTAGACCAGCAAGGGACGTGCCGACGGGTCCTCGATGTTGTGCTCGTCGAGTACGACCTTCTCGACGCCATCGAGTGCGGGCAGGTCGAACATGGTGTCTATCAGCGACTGCTCCATGATGGAGCGCAAGCCGCGGGCACCGGTCTTGCGCGCCAGCGCCTTGCGGGCGATGGCGGCGAGTGCCGGCTTGCGGATTTCGAGTTCGACGCCGTCCATCTGGAACAGCTGCTGGTATTGCTTGAGCAGCGCGTTCTTGGGCTCGGTCAGGATCTGCACCAGTGCATCCTCGGTCAGCTCGCCAAGGGTGGCGACGACGGGCAGGCGACCAACCAGTTCGGGGATGAGCCCGAACTTGATGATGTCCTCGGGTTCGCACTCGCGAAAAACTTCGGAGACGCGCTTCTCGCTCTTGGTCTTCACCGTCGCGCCGAAGCCGATGCCGGACTTTTCGGAACGGTTCTGGATGACCTTTTCCAGGCCGTCGAACGCGCCGCCGCAGATGAACAGGATGTTGGTCGTGTCGATCTGCAGGAAGTCCTGGTTCGGGTGCTTGCGGCCGCCCTGCGGCGGCACCGAGGCCATCGTGCCTTCGACCAGTTTGAGCAGCGCCTGCTGCACGCCCTCTCCCGACACATCCCGCGTGATGGAGGGGTTATCGGCCTTGCGCGAGATCTTGTCGATCTCGTCGATGTAGACGATGCCGCGCTGCGCGCGCTCGACGTCGTAATTGCAGTTCTGCAGCAGCTTCTGGATGATGTTCTCGACGTCCTCGCCGACGTAGCCGGCTTCGGTCAGCGTCGTCGCATCGGCGATCACGAACGGAACGTTCAGCAGCCGCGCCAGCGTCTGCGCCAGCAGCGTCTTGCCGGAGCCGGTGGGGCCGATCAAGAGAATGTTGCTCTTGGACAGCTCGACCGAGTCCTTGCTCGACGCCATGTGGCGCAAGCGCTTGTAGTGGTTGTAGACCGCGACCGCCAGCGTGCGCTTGGCGACGTCCTGGCCGATGACGTATTGATCGAGGCTGGCCTTGATCTCACTCGGCACGGGCAGGTCGGACTTGCCAGCACGCGCAGCAGGTGCCGGCGCCGGGATCTCGTCACGGACGATGTCGTTGCACAGCTCGATGCACTCGTCGCAGATGAAGACCGACGGACCGGCGATCAGCTTTTTGACTTCATGCTGGCTCTTGCCACAGAACGAGCAGTACAGAACTTTTTCGCTGGAGGTGCCTTTTTTGTCGGCCATGGGTCTGCTCGGAAATGCCAGTGGACAGGCGGGTGCCTGAATGATGATAGTCCAAACGTTATCGGGGCCCTTGTGAGGATAAGGGCCCCGATTGCGCTGCGAATCCGGGGGCCGGTTACGGCCCCTCCCGATTCAATGTCGCGTCAGGGGCGGTGTTCCAGCACCTGGTCGATCAGCCCGTAGTTCTGGGCTTCGGCCGCGGACATGAAATAGTCGCGCTCGGTGTCCAACTGGATTTTCTCCAGTGTCTGACCCGTGCGCTCGGCAAGGATGCGATTCAGGGTGTCCCGAGTCTTCAGGATTTCACGCGCATGGATCTCGATATCCGTGGCCTGGCCCTGAGCCCCACCCAGCGGCTGGTGAATCATGACCTTGGCGTTCGGCAGCGAGAAACGCTTGCCCTTGGCGCCGGCCGCGAGCAGGAAGGCACCCATGCTGGCCGCCATGCCCATGCACAGCGTCGATACCTCGGGCTTGATGAAGTTCATCGTGTCGAAGATCGACATGCCGGCCGACACACTGCCACCCGGGCTGTTGATGTAGAGCGAAATCTCCTTGTCGGGGTTCTCGCTTTCAAGAAACAGCATCTGTGCGACGACGAGGTTGGCCACGCCGTCGTTGACCGGGCCGACCAGAAAGATGATGCGCTCACGCAGCAGGCGCGAGTAGATGTCGTAGGCGCGCTCGCCCCGACCAGACTGTTCGATGACCATGGGGACCAGCCCCAAGTTGTTCGTGTCGAGAGCGCTCATTCAGATCCTTGAAGACAAAGCAATGTTGGCTGTTATGGGGGCGGATTATGGCCACGCAAGTAAAAAGGCGCCGGGCCTTGCGGCACGGCGCCTTCGTCATGCGAAGGGCTTTCAGTTGCCCTGGGCCATCAGTTCGTCGAAAGGCAGGGCCTTGTCGGTGACCTTGGCGGTGGTCAGCACGAATTCCGTGACGTTGTTCTCGACAACGACGGCCTCGACCTCGGCCATGCGCTCGCGGTCCGTCAGGTACCAGCGCATGACTTCCGAAGGCTTCTCGTAGCTCTGCGACAGCTCTTCGATGTGGGCTTGCAGCTGGGCCGGCTTGGCCTGCAGGTTGTTGGCACGCACCAGTTCGGCGACGACCAGGCCCAGGCGCACGCGGCGCTCGGCCTGCGGCTTGAAGATGTCGGCGGGGATCTCGGCCTTGTCGGCATCCTTGACGCCGCGCTTCTTCAGGTCCTCGCGGGCCTGGCCAACCATGCGCTCGGCTTCGCCCTGCACCAGCGCGTTGGGCACGTCCAGCTCGGACACCGCCACCAGCGCGTCCATCACGTTGCCCTTGTTGCGGGCCAGCACGCGGAACTTCACCTCGCGCTCGAGGTTCTTCTTGATGTCGGCGCGCAGGCCTTCGACCGTTGCATCCTTGATGCCGAGCGACTTGGCAAAGGCTTCGTTCACTTCGGGCAGGTGCTGGGCTTCGATCTTCTTGAGGGTGACGAGGAAGTCGGCTTCCTTGCCGGCCACATCCTTGCCGTGATAGTCCTCGGGGAACTGCAGCGGGAAGGTCTTGCTTTCGCCGGCCTTCATGCCACGCACGGCGGCGTCGAAGGCTTCCAGCATCTGGCCTTCGCCGATCAGGAACTGGAAGGCTTCGGCCTTGCCGCCGGCGAAGGGCTCGCCGTCGATCTTGCCTTCGAAGTCGATGGTGACGCGGTCACCGACCTGGGCCACATCGGCCGCAGGACGCTGGGCGAAGCTGCGACGCTGCTTGCGCAGGATCTCGACGGTCTTGTCGATGGCTTCGTCGGTCACGTCGCTGGTGACGCGCTCGACTTCAGCGGTGGCGATGTCACCGATCTTGACTTCGGGGTAGACCTCGAAGACGGCGTCGAAGGCCATCTGGCCTTCGGGCGCCTGCTCCTTTTGCTCGATGCGCGGTGCGCCGGCGACGCGCAGTTGCGCTTCGTTGGCGGCGGTGTTGAAGGCGGCGCCGAGCTTGTCGTTGACGACCTCGTACTGCACCGAGTAGCCGTAGCGCTGGGCGACGACGTTCATCGGCACCTTGCCGGGGCGGAAGCCGTCGGCCTTGACGGTGCGGGCCAGCTTCTTCAGGCGGGCTTCGACTTCGCTGTTGATGTCAGCGGCCGCAACGTGCAGGGTGATGCGGCGTTCCAGCTTTTCAAGGGTTTCGACGGTGACGGCCATGATGGACTCGGGAACAGTTGAAGGACAGTGGTGGTGCGCGGGGCCGGACTCGAACCGGCACGCCCGTGAAGGCGTCAGGACCTAAACCTGGTGCGTCTACCAATTTCGCCACCCGCGCGGTCTGGGTTGGGCTGCTTCAATCAACAAATCGATTCAGCAGCCCCGTAGGCGATTCGGCAAACCGGCGATTGTAGCGACCTCGGGCGGCCTGCCCGCCGCCCCGGTCCACGGGGCGGCAAAACCCTGACGAAAAGCGTCAGGCCGGGGCTGAGGGTTCGCTGTCGACGAACCGGCTGTGCAGACGGCTGTGCTCCTCGGGACGCTGCACGCGGAACCAGGCCGCGTACATCGCTGGCAGGGCCAGCAGCGTCAGCACCGTGGCGACGATGAGGCCGCCCATGATGGCGACAGCCATCGGCCCCCAAAACACGCTGCGCGACAGCGGGATCATGGCAAGCACCGCCGCCGCCGCCGTCAGCACGATGGGGCGGAAGCGTCGCACGGCAGACTCGACGATGGCCGACCAGTCCGGCACGCCGCGGGCGCGGTCCTGCTCGATCTGGTCGATCAGGATGACGGAGTTGCGCATGATCATGCCCATCAGCGCGATGACGCCCAGCAGCGCGACGAAGCCGAACGGCCGGTTCAGCACCAGCAGCGCCATCGCAACACCGGCAATGCCCAACGGCCCGGTCAGAAAGACCAGCATCGCGCGGCTGAAGCTCTGCAACTGCAGCATCAGCAGCGTGAAGGTGATGAAGAGCATGATCGGCACGCCGGCAGCGATGGATCCCGTGCCCTTGTTGCTCTCCTCCACGGCGCCTGCGATGTCGATGCGGTAGCCCACCGGCATCTTCTTCTGCAGCTCATCGAGCTGGGGCCAGACCTCCTTCGTGACCGTGGCGCCCTGCAGGCCTTCGGCCACGTCGCCCTGCACGGTGACGGCGTAGTTGCGGCCCTCGCGCCACATGACGCCAGGCTCCCAGGCGAACTCGACCTTGGCGATCTGCGTCAGCGGGATCGCGCGTCCCGAACTCGTCGGCAGATAGGCATTGGCGATGTCCGTGATGACGGCGCGCTCATCCAGCGGCTGGCGCAGCACGATGTCGATGAGCTTGTCGGCCTCGCGGTACTGGCCGATGACCGTGCCCGACAGCAGCGTGCGCGCCGCCTGCGCCAGGCTCTGGCTCGTGACGCCCAGCGCCCGCGCCTTGTCCTGGTCGACATTGAGCTTGAGCGTCTTGACGTTCTCGTTCCAGTTGTCGTTGACGCCGCGCATGTTGGCGTTGGTGCGCAGGATGTCCTTGGCCTTGTCGGCCCAGTCGCGCACGATCTTGGGATCGGCGCCGCTGACGCGGAACTGCACCGGATACGGCACGGGCGGCCCGTTGGGCAGCAACTTCACACGACCGCGCGCCTCCGGGAATTCCTCGGCCAGCACCGCCGGCAGGCGCTTCCGCAGCTCCTCGCGCTCGGCCAGGCTCTTGGGCACCAGGATGGACTGCGTCACATTGGCCTGCGGAAAGATCTGGTCCAGCGGCAGGTAGAAGCGCGGCACGCCGGAACCCACCCAGGTCGTCACCGTGGCGATGCTCGGCTCCTTGAGCATGCGCGCCTCGAAGCGCTTGGCGAGGACCTCGGTCTCCTGGATGGTGGAACCCTCGGGCAGCCACAGGTCGACGAGCACCTCGGGGCGGCTGGAATCCGGGAAGAACTGCTGCTGCACGCGGCCCATGCCGACGATGCCCAGCGCGAACACCAGCAGCGTGATGCCGATGGTCTTCCAGCGGTTCTCCACGCACCAGCGCACCACGCCGCGGAAACGGTTGTAGAAGGGCGTGTCGAAGAGCTCATGCACTTCGCCCTCGGCCGCCGGCTTGGCCTTGAGCAGCAGCGCGCCCAGGTAGGGCACGAAGTAGACCGACACGAGCCAGGAGATGACGAGGGACGCGGCCGTCACCGCAAAGATCGCGAAGGTGTATTCGCCGACCGTGGACCTGGCCAGGCCGATGGGCAGGAAACCCACCGCCGTGATGAGCGTGCCGGTCAGCATGGGCATGGCCGTCACGTCGTAGGCGAACGTGGCGGCGTGCATCTTGTCGTAGCCCTCTTCGAGCTTGCGCACCATCATCTCGACGGCAATGATGGCGTCGTCCACCAGCAGCCCCAGCGCAATGATCAGCGAGCCCAGCGAGATCTTGTGCAGGCCGACACCCCAATAGAACATCGTCGTGAAGGTGATGGCCAGCACCAGCGGGATGGTGATGCCGACGACGAGGCCGGGCCAGATGTCGATGCGCAGCGGCTTCGTGTGCAGGCCCAGCGAGATGAAGCTGACCGCCAGCACGATGACGACGGCCTCGATGAGCACGTGCACGAACTCGCCCACCGAGGTCGTCACGGCCTTGGGCTGGTCCTGGATCTGTTCGAGCTGGATGCCGGCCGGCAGGTCGCGCTCGATGCCCTTGAAGGTCGCGTTGAGGGCCTTGCCCATCGCAATGATGTCGCCGCCCTTTGCCATGGACACGCCCAGGGCCAGCACTTCCTTGCCCTGGTGGCGCACCTTGGTGGTCGGCGGGTCGACGTAGGCGCGCTTGATCTCGGCGATGTCACCCAGGCGCATCTGGCTGGCCACACCGGTCTGCGGGTTGATGGCGCGGATGGGCACCTCGGCCAAGGCCTGGGCTGTCGTGAACTGTCCCTGCACCCGCACCTGGAAGTTGGCGCTGCCGGCGTTCAGCACGCCCGCGCCCTCGACGGCGTTCTGCGCGCCGATCTGGTTGATGACCTGGCTGAAATCCAGGCCCAGCTGGGCCAGGCGCTTCTGCGAGATCTCGATGAAGACCTTCTCGGGCTGCACGCCGAAGATCTCGACCTTGGCCACGTCCTTGACCTGCAACAGCGCCTGGCGCACGCGGTCGGCATGCTCGCGCAGTTCCTCGCGGCTGAAGCCGTCGGCCGACAGCGCGTAGATGGAGCCGTAGACGTCACCGAACTCGTCGTTGAAGACAGGCCCGAGCACGCCCTGCGGCAGCGAGCTGCGGATGTCGCCAATCTTCTTGCGCGTCTGGTACCAGAGGTCGGCGACCTCCTTGGGCGGCGTGTTGTCCTTGACCTGGAAGATGGTCAGCGACTCGCCGGGCTTGGTGTACGAGCGGATCTTGTCCGCGTGGTTCACCTCCTGCAGCGTCTTCTCGATCTTGTCGGTGACCTGGTCGGCCATCTGCTGGGCCGTAGCGCCGGGCCAGAAGGCCTGGATGACCATGGCGCGGAAGGTGAACGGCGGGTCTTCGTCCTGGCCGAGCTGGAAGTAGGCGACGAAGCCCATCAGCATCAGCACCACCATCAGGTAGCGCGTCAGGGCCGGGTGCTCCAGCGCCCAGCGCGAAACGTTGAAGCCGCCGACGTGGGGCTGCTTGGTGATCGGGGAATTCATGCGCGGCCCCGTTCAGCGTGAGGCTGCCGAAGCCGCGACCGCCGCGGGAGCCGCCGTTGCGCCGGTGGTGCGCGGCGGGATGTAGCGCTTGACCTTCTGCCCCGGATTGAGCACGTGCACACCGGCGACGACGACCTCCTGGCCGGCCGCCACGCCGCCAACGATGATGACCTCGTTGCCCTCGGCGCCGCCAATCTGCACGGGCACCGGCTTGACCGTCATCGACGCACCGTCCAACACCCAGACCGAGGTCTTGCCCCCCTGCTGCAGCACGGCCGCCAGCGGCAGCTTGATGACCCCGGCCATCTGCGGCAGGTCCAGCACGACGGTGGCCGACTGGCCCAGGCGCACGTCCAGCTTGCCGGCGTCAGCCTTGATGAGGAAGGTGCGCGTGGCCGGGTCGGCGGCGGCAGACACCTCGCGCAGCGTCAGCGGCCAGGTCTTGTCGCCACCCCACAGCCGCACCTTGAGCGCGCCGGCCACACCGGCCGCAGCCTTGACGCGGCCGACCTGATCCTCAGGCACCGAGAAGACGATGTCGCGCGGGCCGTCCAGCGCCACGCTGAAGACGGGCGTGCCGGCGGCCAGCACCTGGCCGGGCTCGGCGTTCACGCCGGTGACGACGCCAGCACCGTCGGCAACGAGCTGGGCATAACCTGCCTGGTTGCCCTGCACATCGGCCTGGGCCTTGGCCTGCTCCAGCTGGGCTTGCGCAGCCTTGAAGGCCGAGTCGCGCCGCTCCAGCTCGGCCGCGCTGATGAAGCCCTGGCGCTGCAGGTCGACGAAGCGCTTGTAGTCGGCGCCGGCCTGGTCGCGGTTGGTGCGCGCGGCAGCCACGCCGGCGGTGGCGGCGGCCTCGGCCAGCTTGAGGTCCTGGGCGTCGATTCGGGCCAGCACCTGGCCGGGCTTGACGGTATCGCCCAGGTTCACTGCCCGGCTCAGCAGCTTGCCATTGACGCGGAAGGACAGGCGCGATTCGACTCGCGCCTTCACCTCGGCCGCATACTCATGGCTGGCATTCGCATTGCTGGCGCTGACGAGCTGGGTGCGCACCGCCCGCTCCGGTTCGGGCGCGACGGGCTGCTTTCCACAGGCCGAAAGCAGGGCCGCCAACAGCAGGGGCGACGCGAGACGCAGAAGATGGGACATGCAGACCTCGGCAGGGGTGAAGCGGCCGGCCCCAAAATTTAATGACCGGCGGGTCAGTAATGTATTCAGACCCTGTGACAACTGTCAAACCTCGCTGAACTTCGCTGAAACATCGGGGCTTTGCAAGCGGAACTTGAGAAAAAGCTTGAGCAGCGTTGACCACTACGAGAACTTTCCCGTCGCCTCCTGGCTGTGCCCGCCCGCGCTGCGGCCGGCGGTCGTCGCGATCTACCACTTCGCCCGCACGGCCGACGACCTGGCCGACGAGGGCGATGCGAGCACCGCCGAACGCATCCAGGCGCTGCGCGACTATCGCGCCGATCTGGCCGCCACGGTTGCCGGCCGCGCCATTTCGTCACGCTGGGCACCTGTCTTCGGGCCACTGGCTGCCCATTTGCAACGCCTGGAGCCCGCGTTGCTGCACGACCTCCTCGACGCCTTCGAGCAGGACCTGACCCCGCCACGCTACCGCGACCGCGCCCATCTGCTGGACTACTGCCGCCGCTCAGCGAACCCGATCGGCAGGCTGCTGCTGGGGCTCTACGGCGTGAACGACGCGGCCTCGCTGCGCCGCTCGGACGCCATCTGCTCGGCGCTGCAGCTGATCAATTTCTGGCAGGACTTCAGCCGCGACGGTCCGAACGGCCGGCTCTACGTGCCGCAGGCCGATCTCGACCACCACGGTGTCAGCGCCGACGCCGTGCTGGCCTGCCAGGACAGCCCTGCCGTCCGCGCGCTGATCGCCGACCTCTGCGTCTGGGCCCGCACGCTGATGCTGGAAGGCGCGTCGCTGGCGCTGACGCTGCCCGGCCGCACCGGCTGGGAGCTGCGCCTTGTCGTGCAGGGCGGGCTGCTGATCCTGGACAAGGTCGCCGCCCGCGGCCATGACAGCCTGCTGCATCGCCCCGCGATCAGGGTTTTGGATCTACCGCGACTGGCCTGGCGCGCATTGACAATGCGGGCCGCACGATGAGCCCCGAACCGTGACTCCCGAACAGTACGTCCAGGAAAAAGCCGCCGCGAGCGGCTCCAGCTTCTATTACGCCTTCTTGTTCCTGCCGCCACCCCGGCGCGCAGCGATCACGGCCTTCTACGCCTTCTGCCGCGAGGTGGATGACGTCGTCGACGAGACCCAGGACGCCGGCGTCGCCGCAACCAAACTGGCCTGGTGGCGCAAGGAGGTGGCCGGCGCCTTCGCCGGGCAGCCCAGCCACCCGGTCATGAAGGCGTTGATGCCGCATGTGCAGGCCTACGACATCCGCCTCGAGCATCTGAATGCCGTCATCGAAGGCTGCGAGATGGACCTGCAGCAGACGCGCTACCTGGACTTCCCCGGCCTCGCGCGCTACTGCCATCTGGTGGCTGGCGTCGTTGGCGAAGTGGCGAGCGGCATCTTCGGCCGCACGTCGGACCAGACCGTTGCCTACGCGCACAAGCTGGGCCTGGCGATGCAGCTGACCAACATCATCCGGGACGTCGGAGACGACGCGCGGCGCGGGCGTGTCTACCTGCCCGTGAACGAGTTGCAGCAGTTCGGCGTGAAGGCCAACGAGATCCTGCTGCGCAGCAAACCCTGGGGCTACAGCGAGCGCTTCACGGCGCTGATGAAGTTCCAGGCCGAGCGCGCGCATCGGCTCTACGACGAGGCCTTTGCGTTGCTGCCCGACGCCGACCGCGCCGCGCAGAAGCCCGGCCTGATGATGGCCAACATCTACCGCGCGCTCCTCGTCGAGATCGAGCGCGAGGACTTCCAGGTGCTGCACCAGCGCATCGCGCTGACGCCGCTGCGCAAGCTCTGGATCGCGATGCGCACGAACTGGCGCGGCCGGTGAAAGTTGCCGTCGTCGGCGGCGGCTGGGCCGGCATCGCGGCGGCGGTTGCGCTGGCCGATGCGGGCCATGGCATCACCGTCTTCGAAATGGCGCCGCAGCTCGGAGGCCGAGCGCGCAGCGTCGCAGGCCAGGATGTCGATTGGCCTTATGACAACGGCCAGCACATCCTCATCGGCGCCTACCGCGACAGCCTCGCGCTGATGCGGCGCCTGGGCGTCGACCCCGACACCGTGCTCAAGCGCCTGCCGCTGGCCCTGCCCTATCCCGGCGAGCCGGGCCTGCAGCTGCCGGCCGGCCCGCCACTCATCGCCTTCACACGCGGCGTGCTGGCACACAGCGGCTGGCCGCTGTCGGCGCGGCTGGGCCTGCTGGCCGCCGCGGGGGGCTGGCTGGCACGCGGCTTTCGCTGCGATGCACGTCTGAGCGTGGCCGAGCTGTGCGCCGGCTTGGCCATGGAAGTGAAACGAGATCTCGTCGAGCCGCTGTGCGTGGCCGCACTGAACACGCCGGCCGACCGCGCCAGTGCCCAGGCCTTCCTGCGTGTGCTGAAGGACGCCCTCTTCGGCGGTGCTGGCAGCGCTGACCTGCTGCTGCCGCGACGGCCGCTGTCCGCGCTGCTGGCGGCGCCGGCGACCGCATGGCTGGGCGCGAGGCTGCGGCTGGGCAGCGGCGTGCAGGCCATCGAACCAAATTGGCGCGTCAATGGCGAAGCGTTCGACGGCGTCGTGCTTGCGTGCACCAGCGTCGAGGCCGCGCGGCTCACGGCCGACATCGCGCCGGCCTGGTCGGCCGCAGCACAAGGCCTGGGCTTCGAGCCCATCATCACCGTCTACCTGAGCAGCCCCGGCAGCGCCCTGCCCTCGGCCATGCTGGCGCTGCGCGAGGGACCGGAGGCGCCCGCCCAGTTCGTCTTCGACCACGGCCAGTTGGGCGGCGCAGCGGGCCGCTTCGCCTTCGTCGTCAGCGGTGCGGCGGCTTGGGTGGCGCGCGGCGGCTGTGCCGAGGCCGTGCTGGCACAGGCAACGAGGGAGTTCCGCTGGACCACGCCGCCCGTCATCGACAAGGTGCTGACGGAGAAGCGCGCCACCTTTGCCTGCACGCCGGGCCTGGTGCGGCCAGCCGCGCAGATTGCGCCAGGCCTGTTCGCCGCTGGCGACTATGTGCAAGGCCCCTACCCCGCCACGCTCGAGGGCGCCGTGCGCTCAGGCCAGGCTGCCGCTCACGGAATCGGCACGGGCGCTGGCATCGGCGCAAAAGGTGCGGCCAGCGGTTCGCCGACGAACACGCCCTGAGCCGGCCACGCCACGCTGTGCCAGTAGGCCTCCAGCGCACTGACGCCCTGGGCATAGGCCTGGATCAGCATCTGCGGGTGCGGGAACTTCTGCAGATGGTTGCAAGGCTCGCTGGCGGCACCGTAGCTCGCTGTCGCACCGGCGTCGATCCAGTCCAGGATGTTCATCTGCCCTTCGCCGACGGCCTTGTCGAGCAGGCCGCCGTGCGACGTGAGATGGTCGGCCAGCGCGCCCGGCAGCCATTCGCCGCCCAGCGGCGTGGGCACGCGGGCAAGGCCGGTTTCATAGACCAGGATGCGGCGCATGGCTGGCAGCGCGTCACTCTTCACGCGCGCGACTTCCAAGCCAACCACCCCCGGCACAGGCCCTGCCGGCGGGAACAGGCGCTCGCGCACATTGCGGGCGGCATCGGGTGTCGTCGCGAGGTAGGCCACGGCGGGCTCGGGCGCGCCGGAGGCCAGCGTGTGGTCGGCCGCAATGCCTCGCTCGATCATGGCCATGGCCGCCGGCACCGAGCGAGCTGCCAGCTGCATGGTCGGCCGCACGCCGACGACCAACCAGGGTCGGGCGCCGAAGTACCCGGTGTAGGCGCTGGTGCGCGTCGCCGCACAGCTGTTCGAGCACACCTCGGGCTGCAGCCCCATGCCAAGCGCACTGGTGAGCGAGTTGCAGTCGACCGCATAGGGCTGCACCCAGGCCAGGGCCAGGCCGTTGACGTTTTCGGGCATCTGGCTGCGGATGGCCTGGTCCAGCGCCGCGAACTCCTCGCGGGTGAGGCTGGCGCGCAGCGGCAACTGCACGCGCAGGATCTGCTCGGCCGGGATGCCGCGCCGCCGGGCGTAGTACTCACCTACCGCGACCGAATAGGGGTCGGCCGTGTTGATGACCAGCCCCAGCTCGCTGGCCGTGATGCGCCCGTACAGCCGAGGCACGCGCATCCAGCGGGCTTCCGCCACGCCGCCGGGCGCTGAAGCCGGCTCGGCTGCCTGGGTCGAACCCGCCAGGGCAAGGAGAAACCACACCAACGCATGCCATCTGTTGAAGCCAACTTTCGCCATACAAAACACCAGCAATCTCCTCCACAATGACGACATGAAATCCAAAGATGGCCTGCAGACCCCGGCGATCCAGGTGCTGGAGCGCATGTTCTCGCTGCTGGACGTGCTGGCCAGCCATCAGGATCCGGTGTCCCTGAAGGCCCTGTCCGAGGCCACCGGCCTGCACCCTTCCACGGCCCACCGGATTCTCAATGACCTGACCCTGGGCCGGTACGTGGATCGCCCGGAAGCCGGTAGTTATCGGCTCGGCATGCGCATGCTGGAAATGGGCAACCTCGTGAAGGCGCGGCTGGACGTGCGCGATGCCGCGCTGCCGGCCATGCGCGAACTGCACAAGTTCACCCATCAGCCGGTGAACCTGTCGGTGCGCCAGGGCGACGAGATCGTCTACATCGAGCGCACCTACTCCGAACGCTCGGGCATGCAGGTCGTGCGCGCCGTCGGCGGCCGCGCGCCACTGCACCTCACGTCGGTGGGCAAGCTCTTCCTGGCCAGCGACGACAGCCCGCGCGTACGGGCCTACGCCACGCGCACCGGCCTGTCGGGCCACACGCGCAACAGCCTGACCGAGATTGGCGCGCTGGAACGCGAGCTGGCCATGGTGCGCCAGCGCGGCATCGCCCGTGACGACGAAGAGCTGGAGCTGGGCGTGCGTTGCATGGCCGCCGGCATCTACGACGACCAGGCCAAGCTGGTGGCCGGGCTGTCCATCTCCGCACCGGCTGACCGGCTGGAGGAAAGCTGGGTCGTGCGGCTGAAGGAAACGGCGGCGCAGATCTCGTCGGCGCTGGGCCACCGGGTCTGACGGCCCCACCAAAGCAAACGCGGCGCCAAGGCGCCGCGTTTTCATTCCGGGTCAGCCCGTATCAGAGCTTGGTGGCCACCGTGGCGGCGTCGCCCTGCGAGGCCAGCCACTTGCGCATGCGCTCGGCATCGGCAATCCGCGACGCCTTGCCGCTGGAATCCAGGAACACCATGATCAGCTTGCGGCCGGCCATGCTGGCCTGCATGACGAGGCACTTGCCGGCCTCGTTGATGAAGCCGGTCTTCTGCAGGCCGATGTCCCACAGCGGATTGGCCAGCAGGCCATTGGTGGAGCGGAACTGCACCATGCGCTTGCCCAGGGCCACACGGGCTTCGCGCGACGTGGACAGGTCGCGCAGCAGCGGCATCTGGCTGGTGGTGTTGACCAGCTTGGCCAGGTCGGCCGCGCTGCTCTGGTTGCGGCTGGACAGGCCGGTCGGCTCGACGTAGTGCGTGTCGCCCATGCCCAGGCTCATGGCCTTGGCGTTCATCGCGGCGACGAAAGCATCCAGGCCACCGGGATAGTTGCGGCCCAGCGCGTGGGCGGCGCGGTTTTCGCTGGACATCAGCGCCAGGTGCAGCATCTCGCCGCGCGTCAGCGTCGTGCCGAAGGCCAGGCGCGAGCCTGTGCCCTTCTCGGTGTCCTTGTCCTCATCGGTGACCGTCAGCTTCTCGTCCATCGACAGGCCGGATTCGACGACAACCAGCGCCGTCATCAGCTTGGTGATGGAAGCGATGGGCAACACGGCCTGCGGATTCTTGGAGAACAGGACTTCGTTGGTGTCCTGATCCAGCACATAAGCCACGCTGGACTTCAGATCCAACGGGTCGTCCACCGAATGCAGGCCGGCGACCTGGCCGAAAGTCGGCACAGCCGGAATGAACGCGGTCTTGCGCAGCACGACAGAGCGGACCTTGCGGGTCTGCACCGGAGCGGCCTTGGCGGCGGGCTTCGCGCTGGTCTTGGTGGCCTTGGATCTGGTGTCGGCGGCAGCGGCCGTGGCAACGCTGGGCAGCGCGGCCAGGAGGCTGAGGCTCAAAAGTGCGGCGGCAAAAGTCTTCAACGAGGTCCCCAAGGGCTGGGCGGCAGTGTAAGTGACGCAAAAAACACCGACAAGATAAGAACTTAAGTGAAATACCTCAAGTGAACTCTTGACCTGCTTGCGCAGACCGACACTCAGGTTCCCCACCGGCTCTCTCGCTTTGCAGCTGAGTCCAACGCGCACAAGTAGGCCTTGGCTGACACGGTAGCGGTATCGGGATCAGCCCCAGACCGCCTGTCGGCCCGACCCGCACGCTGCCCGCGGGGTGCCCATGTCTCGATTCTGAGGGGGGCGCCTTCGGTCCGACCGCGGAGCACCCGGGCGTTTACGCGCCAGATTCCACGTCGCGTGGTAACGATTGCCAACGGCGTGACACGAATCACGCCGGTTACACAGCGCCCCAGGGGCTCAGCCCTGGGCGGCGACCCGTTCGGTCTTGCTCTGCAGCTTGTTCAGCGCGCTAAGGTAAGCCTTGGCGGAGGCAACGACGATGTCCGGGTCCGCCCCCACGCCATTGACGACGCGGCCGGCGTGCTGCAGCCGCACCGTCACCTCGCCCTGGGACTCGGTGCTGCCGCCCGTGATGGCGTTGACGGAGTACAGCAGCATCTCCGCACCCGACTCGACGATGGACTCGATGGCGCGCAACGTGGCGTCCACCGGGCCGTTGCCGTCGCTCTCGGCGCGGTGCTCCTGCTGGCCGACCGAGAAGACGATGGCTGCATGCGGGCGCTCGCCGGTCTCGGAGCGCTGAGACAGGGACAGCAGGCGGTAGTGCTCCTGGTGGGCAATGACGGACTCGTCCATGACGAGGGCCAGGATGTCCTCGTCGAAGATTTCGTTCTTGCGGTCCGCCAGGTCCTTGAAGCGCTGGAAGGCGGCGTTGACCTCGGTCTCACTCTCCAACTGGATGCCCAGCTCCTGCAGGCGCGCCTTGAAGGCATTGCGGCCAGACAGCTTGCCCAGCACGATCTTGTTGGCCGCCCAGCCCACATCCTCGGCACGCATGATTTCGTAGGTGTCGCGCGCCTTCAGCACACCGTCCTGATGGATGCCGCTCGCGTGCGCAAAGGCATTGGCACCGACGACCGCCTTGTTGGGCTGCACGACGAAGCCGGTGGTCTGCGACACCAGCTTGGAGGCCGGCACGATCTGCGTCGCGTCGATGCCAACGTCCAGACCGAAATAGTCGCGCCGCGTCTTGACGGCCATGACGACTTCTTCGAGCGAACAGTTGCCCGCCCGCTCGCCCAGGCCATTGATCGTGCACTCGACCTGGCGCGCGCCGCCGATCTTCACGCCGGCCAGAGAGTTGGCCACGGCCATGCCGAGGTCGTTGTGGCAGTGCACGCTCCAGATCACCTGGTCGGAGTTGGGCACCTTCTCGCGCAGCCGGCGGATGAAATCGCCGTACAGCTCGGGGATGCCGTAGCCGACCGTGTCGGGGATGTTGATGGTGCCGGCGCCTTCCTTGATGACGGCCTCGCAGACGCGGGCCAGGAAGTCGATGTCGGAGCGGTAGCCGTCCTCGGGCGAGAACTCGATGTCGCCGCAGAGGTTGCGCGCGAAGCGCACGGCCAGCGTCGCCTGCTCCAGCACCTGCTCGCGCGTCATGCGCAGCTTCTTCTCCATGTGGAGCTCGCTGGTGGCGATGAAGGTGTGGATGCGCGCGCTGTTGGCGCCGGCCAGCGCCTCGGCCGCCCGCGAGATGTCACGGTCGTTGGCGCGGGCCAGCGAGCAGATGGTGCTGTTCCTGACGGCGGCGGCGATCGCCTTCACGGCCTCGAAGTCACCGTTGCTCGACGCCGCAAAGCCGGCCTCGATGATGTCGACCTTCATGCGCTCCAGCTGGCGTGCGATGCGCAGCTTTTCCTCGCGCGTCATCGAAGCGCCGGGCGACTGCTCGCCGTCGCGCAAAGTGGTGTCGAAGATGATGAGCTTGTCGGTCATCGCACGTTCTCCTCTTGTGATTGAGGCACGGTCAGCTGGGCGCGCGACAGGCCGGACAGGATGGCCTGCATGGACGCACGCACGATGCTGCCATCAATGCCGACGCCGTGGCGGGTCACATCACCCACGCGCAGCTCCAGATAGGCCACGGCGCGGGCGTCGGCGCCGCTGCCCATCGAGTGCTCGTGATAGTCCAGCACGCGCACCTCGGTACCCAGCCGTGCAGACAACGCGTTGACGAAGGCGTCGATGGGGCCGTTGCCCTCGCCCTGCACATGGCCCATCCAGCCGCCCAGCACGACCTCGGCGGACAGCCGCATCGCACCACCAACGACCTCGGTCATCTGCGGCTGGACGACGGCCGCGCCGGCGTCGCCGATGCCGTATTCGCGCTCGAAGATGGCGTAGAGATCGGCGGCCGTCAGCTCCTTGCCGGCATCGTCCATCACGCGCTGCACGACCTGGCTGAACTCGATCTGCAGGCGGCGCGGCAGCTCCAGGCCGTACTCGGCCTCGAGCAGGTAGGCGATGCCACCCTTGCCGGACTGGCTGTTCACGCGGATGACGGCGTCATAGCTGCGGCCCAGGTCCTTGGGGTCGATGGGGAGGTAGGGCATGTCCCAAATTTCCCCCTCCTGGCGGGCCGCGAAGGCCTTCTTGATGGCGTCCTGATGGGAGCCGGAGAAGGACGTGTAGACGAGGTCGCCGACGTAGGGGTGGCGCGGGTGGACCGGGATCTGCGTGCAGTGCTCGACGCAGCGACGGACGTCGTCGATGTCGGAGAAATCGAGCTGCGGATCGACGCCTTGCGTGTAGAGGTTGAGCGCGATGTTGACGAGGTCGACATTGCCGGTGCGCTCACCGTTGCCGAACAGGCAGCCCTCGACGCGGTCGGCGCCGGCCATCAGCGCGAACTCGGCCGCTGCCGTGCCCGTGCCACGGTCGTTGTGCGGGTGGACCGACAGCACGATGCTGTCGCGGCGTTCGAGATGGCGGTGCATCCACTCGATCATGTCCGCGAAGATGTTCGGCGTGCTGTGCTCAACCGTCGACGGCAGATTGATGATGCACTTGCGCTCGGGGCTAGGCGCCCAGACGGCGGTGACCGCATCGACGACGCGCTTGCTGAACGCCAACTCGGTGCCGGAAAACATCTCGGGCGAGTACTCGAAGCGCCAGTCCACGCCCGGCCGCGCGGCGGCCAACGCCTTGATCTGACGCGAATGCGAACTCGCCAGCTCGACGATCCCGTCTTCGTCCTGCCCCAAGACGACACGGCGCATGATGGGAGCGACCGCGTTGTAGACATGGACGATGACGCGCTTTGCGCCGTCCAGCGATTCGAAGGTGCGCTCGATGAGGTGAGACCGGGCCTGCGTCAGCACCTGGATGGTCACGTCGTCGGGGATGTGGCCGCCGTCGATGAGCAGGCGCACGAAGTCGAATTCGGTCTGCGACGCCGACGGGAAACCGACCTCGATCTCCTTGAAGCCGATCTTCACCAGTTGCTGGAACATGCGCAGCTTGCGGGCAATGTCCATCGGCTCGATCAGCGCCTGGTTGCCGTCACGCAGGTCGGTGCTCAGCCAGATGGGCGCGCGGGTCAGCACGGCGTCGGGCCAGCAACGGTCCGGCAAGGCCGTCTTCGAAATCGGCGCGAAGGCGCGGTACTTTTGCTGCGGTTGCTTCAACATGGGAGTTCCATCCGAGGGTGGGTGGCGCAACCAGCAGCCTTTGAAAACACGAACGGCCCGCTGCGGTTGCATACGGGCCGTTGGGGTCAGATGAGCGTGCGCGACTGACTAGCGAACCCGTGGTTCCTCTAGGGCTAGTAGCAGGCGAATGCTGGCGCGGCTCATAAGGCTGGAATCTAGCACGAAAGCCTACTGATGCAAGCCACGTTCATCGGGCTCGTCGGTGCTCGTGGAGATGACGCTGACGGGCTTGCCTTTGGCTTTACGCCAGCCATAGATGACGTAGCCGGACAGACCGTACACGCAGAAAATGGCGAACAACACCGTGGGCGGGTCGAGGGCGATGAGACCGATGCCGAGCATGATGGCCACGAGCACGATGAAGGGCACGCTGCGCCGGCGGTCGAAGACTTTGAAGCTGTAGAAGGGCGCATTCGTGACCATCGAAAGCCCGGCGAACAAGGTCACGCCGAATGCCGTCCAGCGCAGCCAGGCCATGTTGCCCACGCCGCTGTACCAGGGCGCGTCGATCGCACACCAGATCAGGCCCATGACGATGGCCGCCGCGGCGGGACTGGGCAGCCCCTGGAAGAAGCGTTTGTCCACCACGCCGATGTTGACGTTGAAACGCGCCAGCCGCAGCGCGGCGCCAGAGATGTAGACGAAGGCGGGAATCCAGCCCGGCTTGCCCATGTCCTTGAGCGCCCACATGTAGACGATCAGCGCGGGCGCGGCACCGAAGGCGACCATGTCCGAGAGGCTGTCCATCTGCTCTCCGAAGGCCGACTGCGTGTTGGTCATGCGGGCAACGCGGCCATCCAGACTGTCGAGGATGGCGGCGGCAAAGATGGCCACGCACGCCACTTCGAAGCGGCCATTGATCGCCATGACGATGGCGTAGAACGCGCTGAAGAGTGCGCCCAACGTGATCGCGTTGGGCAGGGCGTAGATGCCTTTGCGGCGGGGACGGACGGCGAGGCTGGGCTCGTCATCCTCGGTGGGATCGGGACTCATGGGCGGCAGGATAGCGCAGCGGCCTCGCGTCACAGGCGAGGCCAGGAATGCAAAAGGCCGGCGCCTGGCGGCACCGGCCTTTCAGATCACGCGAATCGCGCAGATCAGTTTTTGGACTTGTCGACCAGCTTGTTGGCCTTGATCCACGGCATCATCGCGCGCAGCTTTTCGCCGACCTGCTCGATGGGATGCTCGGCGGTCAGGCGGCGGCGGCTCAGCAGCGTCGGGGCGCCGGCCTTGTTCTCGAGGATGAAGCTCTTCGCGTAGTCGCCGGTCTGGATGTCCTTCAGGCACTGGCGCATCGCCTCCTTGGTGGCTTCGGTGACGACCTTGGGGCCGGTCACGTACTCACCGTACTCGGCGTTGTTCGAGATCGAGTAGTTCATGTTGGCGATGCCGCCTTCGTAGATCAGGTCCACGATGAGCTTGAGCTCGTGCAGGCATTCGAAGTAGGCCATCTCCGGGGCGTAGCCGGCTTCCGTCAGCGTTTCGAAGCCCGCCTTGATCAGCTCGACGGCGCCACCGCACAGCACGGCTTGCTCGCCGAACAGGTCGGTCTCGGTCTCTTCGCGGAAGTTGGTCTCGATGATGCCGGCCTTGCCGCCGCCATTGGCTGCGGCATAGCTCAAGGCCAGGTCACGCGCCTTGCCGCTCTTGTCGGCGTAGACGGCGATCAGGTGGGGCACGCCGCCGCCCTGGCGATAGGTGTTTCGCACCGTGTGGCCCGGGGCCTTGGGGGCGACCATCCAGACGTCCAGGTCGGCACGCGGCGTGACCTGGCCGTAGTGCACGTTGAAGCCGTGCGCGAAGGCCAGCGACGCGCCCTGCTTGATGTTGGGCTCGACCTCGTTGCGATAGACCTCGGCGATCTGTTCGTCAGGCAGCAGGATCATGACGACGTCGGCCGTCTTCACCGCATCGGCGATCTCGGCGACCTTCAGGCCCGCGCCTTCGGCCTTGGACCAGGACGCGCCGCTGCGACGCAGCGCGACGGTGACCTTGCAGCCGCTGTCGTTCAGGTTCTGCGCGTGGGCATGGCCTTGTGAGCCGTAGCCGATGATGGTGACGTTCTTGCCCTTGATGAGGCTGAGATCGGCGTCCTTGTCGTAGTAGACGTTCATGATGGGTCGCTCCAGGAAAAAACTGTGATGTTGGGGGAGTAAAGACGGATCAGACGCGCAGGATGCGCTCGCCGCGGCCGATGCCGCTGGCGCCGGTGCGTACGGTTTCGAGGATGGACGCACGGTCGATCGCATCGATGAAGGCGTCGAGCTTGCCGGCGTCGCCGGTCAGCTCGATGGTGTAGGTCTTCTCGGTCACGTCGATGACGCGGCCACGGAAGATGTCGGCGGTGCGCTTGATCTCCTCGCGCTCCTTGCCGACGGCACGCACTTTGATGAGCATCAGCTCACGCTCGGTGTAGTTGCCCTCGGTCAGGTCGACGACCTTGACGACCTCGATGAGGCGATTCAGGTGCTTGGTGATCTGCTCGATGACCTCGTCGCTGCCGGTGGTCACGATGGTCATGCGCGACAGGGACGGGTCCTCGGTCGGCGCGACGGTCAGGCTCTCGATGTTGTAACCGCGGGCCGAGAACAGCCCGACGACGCGCGACAGCGCACCCGGCTCGTTCTCGATGAGCAAAGCAATGATGTGTTTCATGGGGTCTTCGTCCTTCGCGCTCTTCAGTGCCGGCGGCGGTAACCGCCGGACCTTGGCTGCGTGGTTCGAGTTGAGGGAATCGCTGCCGGTATCGGACTGATCACGTCTTCCGCCGTGAGCACCGGGTGGCGCGGTAACGCCAGCCAGAGCCCTCGGCTTCAGGCGCTCACAGGTCTTCCGACCCCAGCAGCATCTCGGAAATGCCCTTGCCCGCCTTGACCATGGGCCAGACGTTCTCGGTCGGATCGGTGCGGATGTCCAGGAACACGGTGCGGTCGGTCAGGCGCATCGCCTCGCGCAGCGCGGGCTCCACGTCCGACGGCTTCTCGACGAGGATGCCGACGTGCCCATAGGCCTCGGCCAGCTTCACGAAGTCGGGCAGCGCATCCATGTAGCTGTGCGAGTAGCGGCCGCCGTAGTCCAGTTGCTGCCACTGGCGCACCATGCCCAGGTAGCGGTTGTTCAGCGACACGATCTTGACCGGTGTCTTGTACTGGAAGCAGGTCGACAGCTCCTGGATGCACATCTGGATGCTGCCCTCGCCGGTGATGCAGAACACATCCGCCTCCGGCTTGGCCAGCTTGATGCCCATCGCATAGGGCAGGCCCACACCCATCGTGCCCAGGCCGCCGGAGTTGATCCAGCGGCGCGGCTGGTCGAACTTGTAGTACTGCGCGGCCCACATCTGGTGCTGGCCGACGTCGCTGGTGATGTAGGTGTCGCGGTCGCGGGTCAGGCGCCATAGCGTGTCCACCACCATCTGCGGCTTGATGACGTCGTCCGAGCCCTTGAAGGCCAGACAGTCCTTGCCGCGCCATTCATTGATCTGGTTCCACCATGCGCCAAGGGCATTGGCGTCCGGCTTGGCCTGCGCCTCCTTGATCTGCGCGATCAATTCCTGCAGCACGTCCTTCACGTCGCCGACGATGGGGATGTCGACGCGCACGCGCTTGGAGATCGACGAGGGGTCGATGTCCACGTGGATGATCTTGCGTTCGACCGAACCGAAGTGCTTGGGGTTGCCGATGACGCGATCGTCGAAGCGCGCACCCACGGCCAGCAGCACATCGCAGTGCTGCATGGTCATGTTGGCCTCGTAGGTGCCGTGCATGCCCAGCATGCCCAGGAAGCGCGGGTCGGTGCCAGGCATGGCGCCCAGGCCCATCAGCGTGTTCGTGCAGGGGAATCCGAGCAGGTCGACCAACTGGCGCAGCTCAGCCGTGGCCTCGCCGAGGATGACGCCGCCGCCCGTGTAGATGTAGGGGCGCTTGGCCTGCAGCAGCAGCTGGACCGCCTTGCGGATCTGGCCGCTGTGGCCCTTCTTGACCGGGTTGTAGGAGCGCATCTCGATGCGGTCCGGGTAGCTGAAGGTGGTCTTGGCGAGCGACACATCCTTGGGGATGTCCACGACGACCGGGCCGGGGCGGCCGGTGCGGGCGATGTGGAAGGCCTTCTTCAGCGTCAGCGCCAGGTCACGCACGTCTTTCACCAGGAAGTTGTGCTTGACGATGGGGCGCGTGATGCCGACCGTGTCGCACTCCTGGAAGGCGTCCAGGCCGATGGCTGGCGTGGGGACCTGACCCGTGATGATGACCATCGGGATCGAGTCCATGTAGGCCGTCGCGATGCCGGTCACGGCGTTCGTCACCCCCGGGCCCGAGGTGACCAGCGCCACGCCGACCTCGCCGCTCGCACGGGCAAAGCCGTCGGCGGCATGGACGGCGGCCTGCTCGTGGCGCACCAGCACGTGCTGGATGCTGTCCTGCTTGTAAAGGGCGTCGTAGATGTAGAGCACCGCGCCGCCGGGGTAACCCCAGAGATGGCGCACCCCTTCGGCCTGCAGACAGCGAACGAGGATCTCGGAGCCATTGAGCTCCGACGTTGTTTGGGAGGGGGAAGTTTGCGGCTGCGCCAGGGCGGCGCGCTTGATTTCCGCGGCAGACATGTCCATTTTCGAACCTTTGTGAATTTCTCTAACGAAAAACCATTGGTGCTCCTCTTCTCACCCTCATGAGGCGGATTCGGAACCTGCGCGGTCAACCGATGGAACCCGTGTCGGGCGACCACTGAGAGACCATTGACTCTTTGTGCGAAGCAGCATTATGCCGAGCAAAAACGCTTGAGCCTTCGTATCAGACGAATGCCATAATCCGTGTTGCTGCCCGGACCCGCATTCCGCCTTGGCCACCGACAAAGAACTCAACGATTTCCTGCGCACCGTGGACCGCCGCGCCTTCAAGCGCACGGCCTATATGGTTCGAGACGACGATGCCGCCCTGGACATCGTGCAGGACGCCATGATCAAGCTGGCCGAGAAGTATTTCGACCGCCCTGCGGCCGAGTTGCCGCTGTTGTTCCAGCGCATCCTGTCCAACGCGACGATGGACCACTTCCGTCACCAGAAGACGCGCAACGCGGTCATGACGAACATGTCGGACTTCGAAGGCAGCGATGCCGACGGTGATTTCGACCTGCTGGAGATCCTTGAAACCCAGGAAGGCGCCATGGGCGCGTCAAGCGCCGCCGACGAAGTCAGCCGGGCGCAAATCTTGCAGCGCATCGAGACGGAAGTCGAACAATTGCCGGCGCGTCAACGCGAAGCCTTCCTTCTGCGTTACTGGGAGGAACTGGATGTTGCAGAGACCGCGTCTGTGATGGGTTGCTCAGAAGGCAGTGTCAAAACTCACTGCTCACGGGCAGTCCATGCGCTGGCGAAATCGCTCAAGGCCAAGGGGATCACGCTATGAACTCGCCGACTCTTTCTACCCTCCCTGCCGACCTGGATGCCAGGGTGACACGCTTTGGCCTGCGCATTGCAGCAGGCCTGAGCGAACGCAGCGCCGCGCTGCCGCATGATGTGTCCGAGCGCCTGCGCTTTGCCCGCGAACAAGCCCTGGCCCGCGCCGTCCAGGCGCGCGCGGCGCGCACTGCGGTGGCGGCGGTCAGCCCTGCCATGGTGCAAATGGGGGCGACGCTGGCGCTGAACGGTGGTCCGCGGGGTGCCGGTGGCGACGGCGGCAACAATGGACTGTGGCCCAAACTGGTTTCCGCCTTGCCCCTGCTCGCGCTGCTGGCCGGCCTGCTGCTGATGCAGCAAGGCCAGATCCATGAGCAAATCGTTGCCGCCGGTGAAGTCGACACGGCCCTGCTCAGCGACAACCTGCCGCCTTCCGCGTTCAGCGATCCGGGCTTCGCGGAATTCCTGAGAGATGGACAAGAATGACCGGATGCGCATGACCCGAGCCGCGCTGACGCCAGCGATCTCCTCCTCCCGGCTGCTGATGGCCCTGCTGCTTTGCGCAGCGGGGTTTTCTGCTTTTGCGCAGGCGCCGGAGGCTGCATCCGCACCCGATGCCGGTGTCACCAGCACCGCAGCGCCTGCCGCGAAGCCTGCAGCGCTGGCCGCCATGCCGCTCGTGTCCGCCCTCGCCGCCGCGCCGACCTGGCAGTCGCTCACGCCTGCACAACGCAGCCTGCTCGCCCCGCTGGAGGGCGACTGGGACAAGCTCGGCCCCAACCAGCGCAGCAAGTGGCTGAGTGCCACGCCGCGGCTGGCGATGTTGCCGCCTGCCGAGCTCGCACGCCTGCATGAGCGCATGCGTGACTGGGCCAACCTCACACCGGCCGAGCGGGTCGACGCACGCATCGGCTTCCAGGTCGCCAAGCAGGTCGACGCCGAGCAGCGCCAGGCCAAGTGGGAGGCCTACCAGGCGCTGCCGCCGGAGAAACGCCAGGAACTCACCGACAAGGCCGTCGCACGCCGCCAGGTCCAGCCCAAGGCAACCGGCCCGACGCCCAAACCGCTGGCCGCCGCGCCCAAGTCCAACATCGTGCCCGCAGCGCCCAAGCTGGTCACGCAGACGCCTGTGACCGGCAGCTTGGTGCAGGCGAAGCCCGGCGCCACCACGGTGCTGATCACGCGCGGCCTGGCCCTGCCCAGCCACCATGCGGCTGGCGAAGCCAAGGTGGTGGCCGATCCGGCCCTGGTCGACCCCAAGACCCTGCTGCCCAAGTCGCTGAAGGCGCCGCCCGCGTCCACCCCGCGCACATGACGGCGCAGGTGGAGCCGAGCGCCGCGCCTGCAGGCCTGGCGCGCCGCCTCGCGGCCTTCATCTACGAAGGCGTGCTGCTGTTCGGCGTGGTCTTCTTCGCCGGTTTCCTGTACTCCGTGCTGACGCGCCAGCAGCATGCCCTGGAGGGCCGAGCCGGCATGAGCATCGTTTTGTTCATTGTTCTCGGCCTGTACTTCGTCGGCTCCTGGACCCGCTCCGGCCAGACCCTGGCCATGAAGACCTGGCATCTGCGCGTCGTCGATGCCGCCGGCCGGCCGCTGGGCTGGGGCCGTGCGCTGCTTCGCTACCTGCTCAGCTGGTTGTGGTTCCTGCCGGCCCTGGTCAGCGTCTGGGCGCTGGGCCTGCACGGTGGTGGCGCCATCATCGGCAGCCTGATCGCCGGTGTCGCGGCCTATCTGCTGGTGGCGCGTCTGCACCCGCAGCGACAATTGCTGCACGACGCGATCTGCGGTTCGCGAGTCATCACCCAGCTTCCGCCGCGCTCATGAGCAACCCCCACAAGGGCCGCACCGGCCTCGATCGCATCGTCCACGCCGCCGGATATTCCTGGGCCGGCCTGAAGGCCGCCTACACCGGCGAAAGCGCCTTCCGCCAGGAGACCTGGCTCTGCGTCTTCGCCGCGCCGCTGGCCTTCTGGCTGGCCAACTCGTGGGAACAGGCGGCACTGCTGCTCGGTTCGCTGCTGCTGATACTCATCGTGGAGCTGCTGAACTCCGCCATCGAGGCGGTCGTGGACCGCGTGTCTTTCGAGCGGCACGAGCTGTCCAAGCGCGCCAAGGACATCGCCAGTGCCGCCGTGTTGATGGCCTTGGTGCTGGCGGGTGGCATTTGGGGCGCGGCCATCTGGCAGCACCTGCGCTGAGCTGCCACAGTCGGGCCCATGAAGGCCCGCAGTTTCACGCTCGTCCCCAGCCACATGCCCGGCATCGAGGTCGTCGTGGCCGACTCGGCCCAGGTCTTCGGCCGCCACACGCATGACCAGTTGGCATCGGGCTCATCGAGCGCGGCGCGCAGAAGTCAGCCAGCCAGCGCGGCATCGTGGAGGCCGGCCCGGGCGACCTGATCACGGTCAACCCCGGCGAGGTGCATGACGGCAAGCCCTTCGACGCGAGTGGGCGGCGCTGGCGAATGCTGTACGTCGACCCGGCTCGGTTGCTGGAGGCGGCATCGGATGTCTTGCCGGGCTCGGCCTTCGAGTTCACGGCGCCGGTCATTCGCGATGCCATGCTGGCGGCCCACTTTCGCGCCCTTTTCAACGCGGTGACGACGGGCGCCCCCTTGCATCCCGAGGCTGCGTTGCTTGCGCTGATCGCGAAACTGCTGCGGCCCTCGCGCGCCGAGCGCTCCGCGGTGAACGCCCGCGTCGACATGGCGCGTGAGCGCATCGACGACGACCCCACCGCCGAGCTGACACTGACCAAACTGGCCGCGGACGCAGGCCTGAGCCGCTACCAGTTCCTGCGCGCCTTCAGCCGCCTGACCGGCCTGCCGCCTCACGCCTACCTGCTGCAACGCCGCGTGCAGCGCGCCCGCCAGCTCGTGCGCAGCGGCCTGCCACTTGCCGAGGCCGCTGCGGCCAGCGGCTTCGCGGATCAGAGTCACATGACGCGCTGTTTCGTGCGCAGCCTGGGCCTGATGCCCGGCGCCTTCGCGCACCGCTGAAATTTCGTTCAAGACCCGGCCCAGGCGACCGCCGCACCATGCGCTCCCGTCAAGGAGCGCCTGCATGAACCTCGAATTCCTGACCGTTTCGCTGCTCGTCGTCGCCTCGCCCGGCACGGGCGCTGCGGTGACCATCGCCACCGGCCTGTCGCGCGGCACGCGCACGGCCACCGTCGCAGCCCTGGGCTGCACGCTGGGCATCGTGCCCCACATGCTGGCCGCCGTGACCGGCCTGGCGGCGTTGTTGCACGCCAGCGCCCTCGCCTTCGAGGCGGTGAAGTTCGCCGGCGTGGCCTATCTGCTCTACATCGCTTGGATGACGTGGTGCGAGAAGGGCGTGCTGACCATCCCGACCGACGGCACAGCTCGCTCAGACTGGCAGGTCATCCGGCACGCCGTGCTCGTGAACCTGCTCAACCCCAAGCTGTCGATGTTCTTCCTGGCGTTCCTGCCGCAATTCATCGCCAAGGATGAAGCGGCGCCGACGCTGGCGATGCTGCAGTTGTCGGCCATCTTCATGGCCATGACCTTCGCGGTGTTCGCGCTCTACGGCGCCTTCGCGGCGCGCATGCGCGATCAGGTGCTGGGCAGCAGGACGGCCATGACCTGGCTGCGGCGCAGCTTCGCGGTGACCTTCGTCGCCCTGAGCGCCAAGTTGGCGCTCACGCAGCGTTAGACCGCGGCCTCGTCCGTCTCACCCGTGCGGATGCGCACGACCTGCTCGACAGGCAGCACGAAGATCTTGCCGTCGCCGATCTTGCCGGTCTTGGCGGCCTTCAGGATGGCGTCGATGCAGCGGTCGACCTCGTCGTCCTTTACGACGACCTCGACCTTGACCTTGGGCAGGAAGTCGACGACGTACTCCGCGCCACGGTAGAGCTCGGTATGGCCCTTCTGGCGGCCAAAGCCCTTGACCTCGGTGACCGTCAGGCCCGAGGCGCCCACCTCGGCCAGCGCCTCACGCACTTCGTCGAGCTTGAAGGGTTTGATGATGGCGGTAATCTGCTTCATGACGGGCGCTCCAGGTTGGCGAGGTTTGCGTTGAGTTTACGCACGGAACTTGGACGTGATGGGGTATCTCCAGTCGCGCCCGAAGCCGCGATGGGTGATGCGGATGCCCACCGGCGCCTGACGGCGCTTGTATTCGTTGATCTTGATCAGCCGCGTCACGCGCTCAACGTCTTCGGGCTTGAAACCGGCAGCAACGATGTCGGCAATGGACTGGTCCTGCTCCATGTAGAGGGCCAGGATGGCGTCCAGCACGTCATAGGGCGGCAGGCTGTCCTCGTCCTTCTGGTCGGGGCGCAGCTCGGCCGAAGGCGGGCGGGTGATGATGCGGTCGGGGATGATTTCCTCGCCCTGGGCGTTACGCCAGCGCGCAAGGCGAAACACCAGCGTCTTGGCCACGTCCTTGATGACCGCGAAGCCGCCGGCCATGTCGCCGTACAGCGTGCAGTAGCCGGTGGCCATCTCGCTCTTGTTGCCGGTCGTCAGCACGATGCTGCCGAACTTGTTGGACAGGGCCATCAGCAGCGTGCCGCGGATGCGGGCCTGGATGTTCTCCTCGGTCGCGTCCAGCGGCAGGCCCCTGAACTCGTCGGCCAGCGCCCCGTTGAAGGCGTCGAACATCGGCACGATGGACTTCTCGTCGTAGCGCACGCCCAGGCGCTCGGCCATGTCGCGCGCGTCGATCCAGGAGATGTCGGCCGTGTAGGGCGAAGGCATCATGACCGTGCGGACCTTGTCGGCGCCGAGGGCGTCGACGGCAATGGCCAGCACCAGCGCCGAGTCGATGCCGCCCGACAGGCCGATCAGCGCGCCGGGAAAACCGTTCTTGCCGAGGTAGTCGCGCACGCCGGTGACGAGAGCCTGCCAGACCTGGGCCTCGAACTCGGGCACCGGCACGACGCTGCCGCTGAGTCGACCTGCAGCGAACCCGACCACGGCCAGCGCCTCCTCGAACATCGGCGCACGCGCGGCCAGCGTGCCGTCGGCCTGCACGGCGAAGGAGGCGCCGTCGAACACCATCTCGTCCTGGCCGCCGACGAGGTGGGCGTACAGCAGCGGCAACGCGCAGGCCCGTGCGCGCTCGGCCATGCGCTGCTCGCGCTCCGCAACCTTGGCCGTGTGGAAGGGCGAGGCGTTGATGACGCACAGCAATTCCGCACCCGCGGCTTTGGCCGCTGCGGCCGGCTCGTCGAACCAGGCGTCCTCGCAGATCAGCAGGCCCACCTTGTGGCCGCGCACGTCGAAGACGACGGGCCCGAAGCCGGCGTCGCGACCCGAATAGAAGTAGCGGCGTTCGTCGAAGACCTGGTAGTTGGGCAGCTCACGCTTGGCGTAGGTGGCGACGACCCGCCCGCCGGCCAGCACCGAGGCGGCATTCAGGCAGGGCGGCAGCGACCAGCTGCGCTCTCGCACGACGCCGTCCCGGCGCGCCAGCGGGTGACCGATGACGACGTGCAGGCCTGCAAGGTCAGCCAGCTCGCTCGCGATGCGCTGCAGTTGTTCCTCGCAGCCGGTCAGGAAGGCCGGGCGCAGCAGCAGGTCCTCGGGCGGGTAGCCGCACAACGCCAGCTCCGGCGTGACGACCAGATCAACCCCAGCCGCATGCGCCGTGCGCGCTTGGGCAATGATGCGGTCCGCGTTGCCCGCCAGGTCGCCGACGGTGACGTTGATCTGGGCAAGGGCAATCTTCAAGGGCGAGGACATGGGCAGCGATTCGAACAACGAGACCAGCATTGTCATTCGGGTGGACGACTCGCCCGAGGCCCTGCCCGAGGGCCTTTGGGACGCCCTGCTGGCCGCCCAGGCCCGGCCCACGCCCTTCATGCGCCTGGCCTATCTGCGGGCGCTGCACGCGTCCGGCAGCGCCATCGACGCGACAGGCTGGCAGCCGCAGTTCATCTCGCTGTGGCGAGGCGACGTGCTGATCGCCGCCTGCCCGGCCTATCTGAAGAGCCACAGCTATGGCGAATACGTCTTCGACTGGGCCTGGGCCGAGGCCTACCACCGCCATGGCCTGAGCTACTACCCCAAGCTCCTGGTGGCCGTGCCTTTCACGCCCGTGCCCGGCAGCCGGCTGCTGGCCGTGGACGAGCACGCCCGCGCCCTGCTCGCCCAGGCGCTGCGCGCGCTGGCGCGGGAGACCCAGGCCTCCTCCCTGCACGTGCTCTTCGGCGACGAGGCCGACCAGGCCGCGCTGAGCGAAGCCGGTTTCATGGCCCGCGCCGGGGTGCAATTCCACTGGACGGCAGAGGGTGACGCGGACTTCGCCGCCCTTCTTGCGCGGCTGCAACGCGACAAGCGCAAGAAGATCCAGCAGGAACAGCGCCGGGTGCGCGAGGCCGGGGTCGTGTTCGAGGCCCGCGCCGGCAGTGAGCTCACCGCTGAGGACTGGGACTACTTCTACCGCTGCTACCAGCTCACCTACCGCGCCCACCACAGCAAGCCCTACCTGAGCCGAGACTTCTTCGCCCGCATGGCCAGCGACATGCCCGGGCACTGGCTGATGTTCACGGCCAGGCGCGGCGCGGAGCGCGTCGCGACGTCACTGATCGCGCTGGACCCCGAGCGCCGCGCCGCCTTCGGTCGCTACTGGGGCGCGACCGAGCACATCCCGAATCTGCATTTCGACGCCTGCTACTACCAGCCGCTGGCCTGGTGCATCGCCAATGGCTACGAGCGCTTCGAAGGCGGCGCCCAGGGCGAGCACAAGATGGCGCGCGGCCTGATGCCGACGCCGACCGCATCCAGCCACTGGCTGGCCCATCCGTCGTTCGCCGACGCGGTCAACGACTTCCTGGCCCGCGAAGGCGAGGCGATGGCGGGCTACATCGATGAGCTGGGCGAGCATCAGCCGTTCAAGTCGGCGCCTTGAACCCGACAGTCGCCGATCTCAGCGTCGAGCCACTTCGCCCAGCCGGCGCCTGGCCACCCGCCCAACCAGCAGCAGGCCCGCCAGCAGCATCGCGTAGGTGCCGGGCTCCGGCACGGCGGCGGTGAAGTTCAGGTTCAGCGCGTTGCCGCTGGCTGCCACCGACCAGTGGCCGCCCATCAGCGGGTTGGCAAAGCCGCTGCCGTCGATGCTGAACTCTTCGGCCGAGAAGCCCAGGATGCCGCCGCTCGCAAAGGCCAGCGTGTAGCTGTGGTCCTGCCGGGCGTCGAAGCCTGCAGCCAAGCCCGCGCTGCCGTTCGCCAGCAGCGACTTCAGTGTGACGGTGAAGGGGTTGGCCGCGCTCGCGTTCAGGCTCAGCGTGCCGCCGACGCTCAGTTGGTCGTAGGCCAAATCTGCGATCTCCCACAGATAGCTGGCACCCTCGGCAAACGTCGCATTGCCCGCCACGCTCAAGCTGCCGGGCGAGTTGCCGGGAGCAAGCCTGCCGGCGAGCACGAGGCTGCCCAGCGCGCCACTGCCGCCGAGCGTGGCGCCGGCGTCGACGCTGAAGGCGCTGCTCAGGGACGAGCCATTGAGCCTCAGTTCACCGGCCTGCACGCTCGTCGTGCCGGTGTAGGTGTTGATGCCGCTGAGCGTCTGCGTGCCGGTGCCCACCTTGACGAAGTTGCCAGTGAACTCGCTGTTCGCCAGCACACCGGAGAACTCGCCCGAGCCGTTGCCTACGCCCATCGTGAACGCGACATAGCCCGAGCCGTTGTAGCCGGACTTGATGATGCCCGCACCCGTGAGCGCATCGACGCGCACATTGGCCTCGTCGCTGTCGAAGACGGCCCCAGCGGCCACGTTCAGCCGGCTCTTGTTGGCCGTCCAGTCCTCGTTGGCATAGGAGCCGCCGACCAGCGTGCCGCCCTGCACGTCGATCAGGCTGCCGCTGCCCAGCGCGAAAGTCGCCTTGCTCTGCTCCCAGGTGGCCTTGCCGGCGCCGGTCTTGCGCAAGGTGCCGCTGCCGGAGAACACGGTGTCGGCTGCGTTGACGCGAGCGCCGCTGGCCACGGCCAGGTCCAGCACAGCGCCGGTCCTGACGGCGAACTCGGCGGAACGGGTGCTGCCCTGCAGCAGCAGCACGCCGGCGTCCACGCTGGTCTTGCCGGTGTAGGTGTTGGCCCCGCTCAGCAGCAGGGTGCCGCCGATCGGCTTGTTCAGGCTGCCGCTGCCGGAAATGACGCCTTGATAGCTCATGTTGCCGCGCGAGAACACCAGCGCACCGTTGTTGACGATGCTGCCGGTGGCCAGCGAGCCGCTCCCGCCCTCGCCGATGCGCAGGGTGCCGGCTTCGATGCTGAGGACGCCGGTGAAGGTGTTGTTGCCGACAAGCGTCTGCGTGCCGCTGCCGACCTTGGTGAAGTTGCCGATATGGCCCTCGGCGGTGTTGCTGTCGGCAAGCACGCCATAGAAGGTGCCAGAGCCGTCCGCAACGCCGAACGTGAAGCTGTTGTAGCCGGCGCCCTTGTAGCCCGATTGAATGCGCCCGGATCCGCCCAAGGCGTCGACACGCACATTCGCCTCCACCCCGTGGAAGAGCGCGCCCGTGGCGACGGTCAGGCTGGACTGGTTGGCGCTCCAGTCCTCATTACCGAAGGAGCCCCCCACCAGGGTACCGCCCTGCACATCGATCCACGCGCCCTTGTCCAGCGCGAAGCGGGCCTTGGCTCCTGACCAAATGGTCGTGCCGGCGCCGCTCTTGACCAACTGGCCGGCGCCGACGAACTGCACGTCCGCCGTGCCGTCGCGCGTGCCCTGGGCCACTTGCACCTCCAGCGCCGTGCGCGCCCCGATGTCGAACAGCCGCGAGCGGCTCGTGCCCGTCAGCACCAGGGTGCCCTGCTGAACGCTGGTGATGCCGCCATAGCTGTTGTTGCCGGACAGCGCAAGTTGGCCGGCGCCCATCTTGGTGAGATTGCCCGTGCCGTCGATCACGCCGGCGAAGCTGATGTTGTCGCTGCGGAAGAAACTCAGCTCGCTGTTATTGGTGACCAGCACCGTGGCCAGAGAGCCGGTCGTTCCGCCGTCGCCGATCCGCAACTCGCCGCCGTTGACGGTCAAGCGGCCCGTGAACGTGTTCGCGCCGGTCAGTACCTGGAGACCTGCGCCGACCTTCGTGAAATTGCCTGCGGCTCCACCGTTCCCCAGTGTTCCCGAAAATACACCGGACCCATTGACCACGCCCATCGTGAAGGCGCTGTAGCCCGCACCGTTGTAGCCGGACTTGATGGTGCCGGCGCCGCTGATGGCGTCAACGCGGACGTTGGCCTCCACCCCTTCAAAAAAAGCGCCGGCGGCGACCTTCAGCCCGCCCTTGTTGAGGCTCCAGTCCTCGTTGCCAGAGGAACCACCGACCAGGCTGCCGCCCTGCACATCGATCATTCCCCCGGCATCCATCGCGAACGATGCACCGGACTGACCCCAACGCAATTGGCCGGCACCGGTCTTGAGCAGGCTGCCGGCCCCGCTGAAGCGGGTGTTGGCCGCCATATCGCGGTCAACTCCGCCGGGCGCCCCCAGATCCAGCACTGCATTGGCCGCGATGCGGAACTCGCTGGAAGCGTTATTGCCAGGCAGCACGAGCCGGCCACCGTCGATCGCGGTGATCCCGGTGTACGTGTTGTTGGCCGTGAGGGTCAGAGTGTTCTGGCCCAGCTTTCTGAGCGTGCCGCCGCCGTCGATGACACCGGCGAAGCTGTTGTCGTCGCTGCGCAGGAAGCTCAGGGTGTCAAAGTTGACGATGCTGCCGGTCAGGCTGCCACTGGTGCCGCCATCGCCGATCTGGAGTTCGCCGTAGTTCCAGAGCCGGCCTCCTGCGGTGACGTTGATGGTGCCGGCATTGACCTGCTTGTAGCCGTACCTGACCGAGGAGGAGGCAGCGACGTTCAGCGTGCTGCCGGCCAGCAGATTGACGGTGCCAGCAGAGGCCTCGCCAAAGCTGAAGAGGCCAACCGTCAGCGTGCCACCGGCCTGGTTGTTGAAAACCCCTTCCTGGCCGACCAGGCTGCCGCCGTATGCCATGACGCCACCTTGCACCAGGTTGCCGCCTTGCAGCAAGGTGACGCTGCCCCAGTTGTTGATGACGCCGCCATTGACGAACTGGCCGCCGATCTCGATGCTGCCCCGGTTGGTAATCAGGGGTACGGAGTCGGTGCTGCCGGTCGCATTGCGATTGCTGATTCGCCCGTAGCTGTTCGGATTGAAATCGTCATCCACCACATAGCTGTTCTTGAACACCCCGCCGGCCTCGATGACCAGTTCGGCGCCCGCGCTGTTGTTCAGCGCCGCGCGCTGTTCGATGCTGAGACGCCCGGACACAAAGGTCTTGGCGTGCTGGGCGTTATTGAAGAGCGCGTTGTTGCCGTTCACCGTGGCCGTGTCGCCCGCGCTGATACGGGCCACGCTGCCGCTGCCGGTGTTCTGGATGAGCTGACCGGCTCCGTAAACGCCACCCACACTCAAGTCATTGAAGCTGCCCAGGCCCTGGTACACGCCTGTGGTGCGAACCGAGTTCAGGCGGTTGTCGGCCCCATACAACTGGCTGCTGTTGTCGGCCAGGTTTGAGGTGTTGCGAAAGGCGCAGTCATTGCTCGTGTCGGGAATCACGTTGTAGCCGAAGGCGCTCAGGCTGACGCCGCAGCCCACCTTGCTATCCAGGTCCAGCTTGGCCGTGGCGCTGACGCTGGTGTTGAAACTGGCCTGATTGAGGTAGTAGCTGCGCTTGATCAAGGTGCCGACTTCGTTGGGATCGAAGCGCAGGTTCACCGTGCTGCCCAGGGCAAAGCTCACCTTCTTGTCACTGTGCCGCAGCTCGGTGCCGTCGGCCAGAATCTCGGTGATGGGTTTGTCGAACTCGAGTTGCGCGAAAACTGGTGCCGTCACGGCAACGTCGAGATTCAGTGCGTAGTCGGGCTTCAGGGCGACATCCACGATCTTGGCCTGAAGGTGGATGCCGCCGTAAGAAATGTCCTTGTAGAACGGAAACCTGCCGGTGGCCGCCAGCATGGCCGTCAGGTTGAGGTCACCGCTGAGCAGGTTGGCGGCGCAGTGGGCAAAAGATCCCGTGCTGCTGCAGTTGCCGGCCGTGAGGGTGTCCGCGAACTTGTAGCTGCCCACATCGGCGACCCCCCCGATAACGATCCGCCCGGCGCTGCTGGAGAACGTCTGAGAGAAATCGCCGTCACCCAACCTGCCTTGCGGCGTGGTCGAAGGGTTCCAACTGATCAGGTTCATCGTGCCGGTCTTGAAGCCGAAGGACTCGTTCATCGACGAGCAGCTGACCGCGCAGCCGGTGGCCTGCAGATTGGCCTGGAAGTCCAGGGTCGCAGCCAGGTAGGTGCTGACGTTGGGCGCGGTCGTTTTGATGACGGCGGCCTCTTTCAGTGTGTCCTTGGCCGAGACCGAAAAGACCGTGTTGACCTTGATGGTGTCGAGGGTCAGCAAGGGATTGACCGACTGTGAATAGTCGATCGTGCCGCCGCGCAGCGCCGTGGAGAAGTCCAGCCCAATCTTGGCCGAGCTGCTCATCGACGCCTTGAGGCCATAGCTGCCCAGGTAGGTATTGAAGACCGGCTCGTAAACGTCGGTGATGCTGCCGATGGAGAAGGCCGGCGAGGCCGCGCCCCCGGTGAACGTGCCCCAGCTGACCCCCAGGAAGTTGCTCTTGCTGATGTCAGCCACCGAGCTGTTGCCCCACAGGCTCTGGTTGGTCGTGCTGAAGGTGACCGAGTCGGTGTAGCTAGCGCCTCCGGTCGCCATGCCCGATGCGAGCCCCAGGCCGATCAGCAGGCTCAGCCGCGACAGCGCCGGCATCACGCGCATGGCGCGTTCCCGGCAGGCAGGCTTGATCTTGCCGAGCTGGCGCGTCTTCATGGTGGCTCTCCCAAATGCGTTGCTGGGCCGCCAGGCATCCGCCTGGCGGCGCTCATCTCCCTGAGCAGCGTGACTTTCTCCTCACTCCGGCCACCTCACCTTTGCCAAACCGCAGCAAACCTGTGCTGGTTCGTCGCCCCAAAAAAATAACCGGATGTAAACGGCGTGCAAAGCCGGTTGACAATCCGCCGCGATGAGCGCCCCCCTCGCCACGCCCGACCACATGGCTCCGCCCGGTGCGGCGCGGCTTCTGCTGATCGACGATGCGCCTGAGCAGCTGCGCCAGCTCTCCGATCTGCTGGCCCGCCACTACCGGCTGCTGCATGCCGCCGACGGGCTCGCGGGCTTTCATCGCGCCCAGGCGCAGCGGCCCGACCTGATCCTGCTGGACCTGCTGATGCCCGGCATGGACGGCCACGCCGTGTGCCGGCTGCTCAAGGGCGATGCGGCCACCTGCGAGATCCCGGTGATCTTTCTCTCGGCCCACGCAAGTGCGCAGCAACGCGTGGACGGCCTGCGCCTGGGGGCGGTGGACTACATCGGCAAGCCCTTTCTGGCCGACGAGGTACTGGCGAGGGTCCATGTCCATCTGCCGCGCACCCAGGCAGCACTGCAGCGAGGCGGCGCGCCGTGCGACCCGGACCTGGCCTTCGTCAACGCGGCCACGCAGCTCATTGGCGAGCAGCTGGAGGCCCTCCCTTCGGTGGGCGAGCTGGCCGAGCGGCTGGGCTTGAGCGAGCGGCGCCTGTCCACGCTGTTTCGCAAGCATCTCGGCCTGACGGTGTCGGGCTTCATCAGCGAGGAGCGCATCCGCGTCGGTTGCCGCCTGCTGGCAGCCACGCCGATGAGCGTGCAGGACATTGCCTTCGAGGTCGGCTTCACCAACTCGGCCAATTTCTCCACTGCCTTTCGAGAGCGCCTGGGGCTGACGCCGCAGGCCTGGCGCCAGCTGCAGCGCAACGGCGGCAGCGCCTGATGCGGCCTTGGCTGCACGTCATCTGCGGCCTGATCTGGCTGGGTATCGCCTGCGCGGCGCAGGCACAGCCCCGGCCGGCCTGGCAATTGCTGGAAGACCCCAGCGGCACGATGACGCTGGCCCAGGCGCAGGCACGGGTGGGCGAGTTCCGGCCCGATGTTCACACCGGCCCGCTGCGCACGCCTGGCTACACGCGCACGGCCCTGTGGGCGCGGCTGGAACTGCCCACCGGCGAGGCGCCGCAGACGCTGTGGCTGGTGATGACGCTGGCACGTATGGAACACGCTCAGCTCTGGGTCGAGACGCGCGACGGGCATTGGCAGCACAGCGAGGCCGGCCTGCTCGTGCCGCACCGGCAATGGCCGCTGGACACTGCCAACGTCAGCTTCGAGCTGACGCCTGAGCCGGGCCGGCCGCTGCGGCTGATGCTGCGCGAGTCCGGCCGCACGCTGACCTCCTTCGACGCGCTGCTGTGCCAGCCCAGCGACTGCCTGCGCGCGGACCGCTACACCGTGCTGGCCATCGCCGTGCTGGCCGGAAACCAGATGCTGGCCGCCGCCGGCTATCTGCTGCTGTTCTTCTTCTGGCGCCAGGCCGCCTTTGCGCTGATGGCAGGCTCGGTGGCCGCCTACGGGCTGTATGAGCTGAGCATGCACGGGCTGGGCTTTCAATACTTGTGGCCCGGCGCCACCGGCTGGGCGCCACGCAGCCTGCTGGTGCTGATGAGCGCGGCGCAGCTGCTGCAGTCGCTCGCCGTGGCGGCCATCCTGCCGCTGCGCCACGCGGCAGGCGCGCTGCGCTGGGCGCTGGCAGCGGTCTGGCTGGCCATGGCCGCCGGCTTGTTCGGCGCCCTGTGGGGCGACTACCAGACCCTGGCGCAGCCGGTGAACACGCTCACCGGGCTGTGCGGCCTGCTGACGCTGGTGCTGGCCGGCTGGGCCTGGTCGCGGAGCCTGCCGATGGCGGGCTGGGCCGCGCTGGTGATGGCGTCGTCCGTACTGGGGGCGCTGCCGCGCTACGCCTACATGCTGGGCTGGCTGGAGCTGGGCCCGTTGATCTGGCTGACCACGCCGACGGTGCTGCTGCTGTCGCACCTGATCCTGCTGGTGGCGCTGGTGCAACGGGTGGTTCAGCAGCGCCGCGCCGAGCTGGCCGCCCAGGCACAGCTGCTGGAGGAGCGCGCCGCCCGCGGCCGCGAACTGGAGCAGCAGGTGGAGCAACGCACGGCGCAGCTGCGCGTGGCGCTGCACGACGCCGGCCAGTTGCACCAGCAGCGCAGCCGCCTGCTGGCCTACATCGGCCACGACCTGCGCGCACCGCTGGCCGCGACGGTGAGCTATCTGCGCTTGCTGGGTGGCAGCGGCAGGCGCGACCAGCAGCTGCGCGCCAGCGTCGAGCAGGGCGTGGCCTATCAACTGGCGCTGATCGACGAGCTGGTGGAGTTCTCGCGCGGCGAGCTGCGCGCGCTGGACCTGGTGCCTGCGCCGCTGTACATCCACGGCCTGCTGCACGAGCTGGCCGAGCAGGGCAAGCTGCTGGCACGCCAACGTCACAACAGCTTCCGGGCCCGCATCCACCCCGAGCTGCCCGCCGTCGTGCTGGCCGACGCCAAGCGCCTGCGCCAGGTGCTGCTGAACCTGCTGTCCAACGCCGCCAAGTTCACCGCCGACGGGCGTATCGAGCTGAGCGTCACGCCCTGCAGCACGTCACCGGGCAGCTGGCGCTTCGAGGTGGCCGACACCGGCAACGGCATCGCGCCGCAGGACCGGGCCCGGTTGTTCGAACCCTTCTGGCGTGCCCCGCCGCAGGAGGGCCAGCCGCCGGAGGCCGGCTCGGGCCTGGGCCTGGCCGTGGCCCAGCACATCGTGGAGGCCATGGGCGCCCGCATTGAGCTGCACAGCAGCGTGGGCCAGGGCAGCCGCTTCGTGTTCAGCCTGCCGCTGGCGCCGGGCCGGGCCGAGGATGTGCTGATGCAGACCGACGGTGCCACGCCGGCAGAGGCGTCTGAGGCGGGCCTGCTCGCGTTGCTGATCGACGCGCCGCAAGGCCATGCCGACCGTGTCGCCGAGCTGCTGTTTGCCGCGGACATCGAGGTCGAGCGCCCCGCCGCCGCCGCACTGCCGCCTGCCGACCTGCTGCTGTGCGACCCCAGGCTGCTGGACGCGACCGGCCTTGCGCACGTTCAGCAATGGCGCTCCGAGCACTCGGCGCGCCGCTGCGTCGCCCTCATCGACCGCCCCATGGCGCCGGAGCTGGCGGCCCTGTTCGACGCCGCGCTCTACAAGCCGGTCATTGCGGCGGCCTTGCTGGCCGAGTGCGGCAGGACCGCCCAATGAAAAGACGCCGCTGAGGCGGCGTCTTCCTGAGTCGTCGCGGCGAGCGGCTTACTTCGCCAGCGGCTTGTCGTAATTGGCCATGCCCTCGGTGATCTCGCGCTTGGCGGACTCCGAGCCTTCCCAGCCCTTGACCTTGACCCACTTGCCCTTTTCGAGATCCTTGTAATGCTCGAAGAAGTGCTGGATCGCTGCCAGGCGGGCCGGGTTCACGTCCTCGATCTTCTGCCAGTGGTCGTACATCGCCAGGATCTTGCTGGTGGGCACGGCGAGCAGCTTGGCGTCGCCGCCGGCTTCGTCGTCCATCATCAGCACGCCCAGCGGGCGGCAGGTCACGACGACACCGGGCGACAGCGCGAAGGGCGTGATGACCAGTACGTCCACCGGGTCGCCGTCGTCGGCCAGCGTGCGCGGGATGTAGCCGTAGTTGCACGGGTAGTACATCGGCGTCGTCAGGAAGCGGTCGACGAACAGTGCGCCGGTTTCCTTGTCGACCTCGTACTTGATCGGGTCGGCATTCATCGGGATCTCGATGATGACGTTGAACTCGTCGGGCGCCTTGGCGCCGGGGGACACGTTGTGCAGGCTCATGGTCGTCGTTTCAGGGCTAAGGAAAACCCGCATTCTAGGTTTGTGGGTAAACGCTCAGCTGACGCCGCTGACCCCGCCCTTAAGCTCCGCCGCGCAAGCCCGGCCGCAGTCCGCCCGGGCCACAGATGACACGCTAATAGGAGACTCATACATGTCGACGGAAGTGGCGCTGTATTTCGCGCTGGCCTGCGGCCTCGCGGCCGTTCTTTATGGCTTTATTCAACGCAGCTGGATCCTGAGTCAGGACGCCGGCAACGCCCGCATGCAGGAGATCGCCGCGGCGATCCAGCAAGGTGCCGCCGCCTACCTGGGCCGGCAGTACCGCACCATCGGCATCGTCGGCGTCGTGTTGGCCATCGCCATCGCGGTGTCGGGCCTGGGCACGACGACGGCCATCGGCTTTGTCATCGGCGCGGTGCTGTCGGGCATCTGCGGCTTCATCGGCATGAACATCTCGGTGCGCGCCAACGTGCGCACGGCGCAGGCCGCCTCCAAGGGCATCGGCCCGGCGCTGGACGTGGCCTTCAAGGGCGGCGCCATCACCGGCATGCTGGTCGTGGGCCTGGGCCTGCTGGGCGTCGGCGGCTTCTACATGGCCATCGGCGGCGGGCACGACAGCACGGCGCTCAAGCCCATGCTGGGCCTGGCCTTCGGCTCGTCGCTGATCTCCATCTTTGCCCGCCTGGGCGGCGGCATCTTCACCAAGGGTGCGGACGTCGGCGCCGACCTCGTCGGCAAGGTCGAGGCCGGCATCCCCGAGGATGACCCGCGCAACCCGGCGGTGATCGCCGACAACGTGGGCGACAACGTCGGCGACTGCGCCGGCATGGCGGCCGACCTGTTCGAGACCTACGCGGTCACGCTGATCGCCGCCATGGCGCTGGGCGCGCTGATGATCACCGGCAGCAGCGCGCTGGCCGGCGTCGTCTACCCGCTGGCACTCGGCGGCGTGTCCATCATCGCGTCCATCATCGGCTGCTACTTCGTCAAGGCCAGCCCGGGCATGAAGAACGTGATGCCGGCGCTGTACAAGGGCCTGATCGTGGCCGGCGTGCTGAGCCTGATCGCCTTCTTCTTCGTCACCAAGGCGATGTTCCCCGGCCCCATCGAGCTGACCGAGGGCGGCACGACGAACGCGATGGCCCTGTTCGGCGCCTGCGCGGTGGGCCTGGTGCTGACGGCGGCCATGGTCTGGATCACCGAGTACTACACCGGCACCCAGTACGGCCCGGTGCAGCACGTCGCGCAGGCCTCCACCACCGGCCACGGCACCAACGTCATCGCCGGCCTGGGCGTATCGATGAAGTCCACCGCCTTCCCGGTGCTCTTCGTCTGCGCGGCCATCTACGCGGCCCACGCGCTGGCGGGCCTGTACGGCATTGCGGTCGCCGCCACGTCCATGCTGAGCATGGCCGGCATCGTCGTCGCGCTGGACGCCTACGGCCCCATCACCGACAACGCCGGCGGCATCGCCGAGATGGCCGAGCTGCCCGCCAGCGTGCGCGACGTCACCGACCCGCTGGACGCCGTGGGCAACACCACCAAGGCCGTCACCAAGGGCTATGCCATCGGCTCGGCGGGCCTCGCGGCCCTGGTGCTGTTCGCCGACTACACGCATGCGCTGGAAGCACGCGGCATGCACGTGCGCTTCGACCTGTCGGACCACCTCGTGATCCTGGGCCTCTTCATCGGCGGCCTGATCCCCTTCCTGTTCGCCGCGATGGCGATGGAGGCGGTGGGCCGCGCAGCCGGCGCCGTCGTCGTCGAGGTGCGCAAGCAGTTCGCCGACGGCGCCATCATGGCCGGCAAAAGGAAGCCCGACTACAGCGCCGCGGTCGACATGCTGACCACCGCTGCGATCAAGGAAATGATCGTGCCGTCGCTGCTGCCCGTTGCCGCGCCCATCATCGTGGGCATGACGCTCGGCCCGGCCGCGCTCGGCGGCCTGCTGATGGGCACCATCGTGACCGGCCTCTTCGTCGGCATCTCGATGTGCACGGGCGGCGGCGCCTGGGACAACGCCAAGAAGCTGATCGAGGAAGGCTTCACCGACGACAAGGGCGTGCTGCACAAGAAGGGCTCGGAGGCGCACAAGGCCGCCGTCACCGGCGACACCGTGGGCGACCCCTACAAGGACACCGCCGGCCCGGCCGTGAACCCGCTCATCAAGATCATCAACATCGTCGCGCTGCTCATCGTGCCGCTGCTGCCGATGCCGGTCGGCAGCAAGACGCCGGAGCCGCTCCCGACGCAGGCCGTGAGCACGGCTGCGGAGCCGGCCGCCCCGGCGGCCAGCATGGGCGAGGCGCCGGCCTCGGCCGCATCTCAGTAACACCCAGGTAAATCAGGTGCATAACAGCCCGTTCGCGGGCTGTTATCACGTCTGGCGCAGGCAAAATCGCGACCCATGGCGAGCATGGCAATCACGAGGCACGATCTGACGCGGCGGCGCGAGCAACTGCACGATCTGCAGCGCTACCTCGCCGTGCTGGAGGCCGACCACGACGGCGCCCGCGCCAAGCTGCTGGGCTTTCGGCAGCGCTACCTCGAGGCGCTCGGCCCGCTGATGCTCGAACTCGACGAGCTTGAAACCCAGCTCCACCGCGCCACGGTGCTGCTGCACGAGGCCTTGCAGCGCCAGGGCGTCGACGCGCCGGTGTCCACCTCCCCCCGCACCAAAGCCTGGCCGGAAGTCCCGGCCCTGCCGCAGGCGACACCCCTGCCGCCCGAGCCCACCGGTCCGATGACCGACCTGCCGCCACCCAGCCTGAAGACGCTGTACCGGCGCGCGGCGATGCGCTTTCACCCCGACCTCGCGCCTTCAGGCCCGGACCGCGAGGTCTGCGAGCAGCGCATGATGGTCGTCAACGACGCCTATGCCAGCGGCGACCGCCACCGGCTCGAAACGCTGCTGCTCGCCGCGGGCGAACTGCCCGAGAAGGTCATCGGCGGGCCGGCAGATGCCGTGCGCGCCTGGCTGGGCCTGTGCGAGCACCTCGTGCAGGGCCGCATCCGCATCGTGCAGGCCCAGACGGTCGTGCTGCAGGCTCAGCAGATGCACGAACTGCGCATCGCCGTCGAACGGGCCGAGGTGGGCGGCATGCGCCCACTGGAGATCATGGCCAACCGGCTGCGCGCGCAGATCGCCGAGCGTCGGCGGGAGCTCTACATCGGCGAGCGCGTCGGCGGCGACGCGCGCCTGGCCGCGGATTTCCTGCGCAGGCGCTACCAGCGACTGACGGGGCTGGGCCTGGGCTGAGCGAAGCCGCCGTCGGCGGGCTATTGCTCGCCGTTGGTGACCACCGGATCGCTGCTGGGATAAAGCGCCGTCACCGTGCCCGGGTTGGAGAAGATCAGCACCACGCCCTTGGACACCACTTCGGTCGTGGGCATGGACACGCTGACGACGCCACCCTCGGCCGGGCTGAAATTGTTTTCGGTCATCACCGCCGGGTCGCCCAGGGTCTGGTAGCTGGCCCCCAGCAGCTCGAGTTCGGAACTCTTGGCCTCGGCGATCAGGCAGGCCGGGGCCGTGGGCGGCACCACCAGGGTGTTGCCCGCCACCGGGTGCTGGCCGGACGAGTCGGTGAAGTAGCTGCAAGCCGCGAAGGCACCGTTGGGAACGGCTTTCACATAGTAGGTCGTGGTCATCGGTCGGGGCGGGAGTGAAGCAGCCACCAAGCTACCAGCTGACTCCGGCCGGCATCGGGCGCTCAGCGCCCGGAGTCCGCTGCTTTGCGGGCATTTGCCACGGCCGGCCCCGATTCGCCCAGTGCACAAACCCCGGCAGCCTGGCGGACGCTGGCGACCAGATGGTCGACCTCGACCAGGCCCTGCAACAGCTCGAGGTCGTCGCGGACTCTCGCGCACGCCTGGGCGTCAGGTGCGCGCCCGGCAGGGGCGCCGCGCAGCAGTGCGTCGTCGATCTTGGCAAGTGCGCGGCCCAGGCGCAGCTGGCGCGGGCGCGACTTCAAGGCCTCCCTCAGCGCGCTGCGGACGTGCTCGACCTGGTCCGCCGCCTCCGAACTCAGCCCCGGGGGTGCCGAGGCCAGTGTCAGCAGGGCCCAGCGCGTGCGGTCGGGCAGGCGGCGCGCGCGGCTGGCCGCGCCGCCCGACTGCTCCAGCTGGTCGAGCCGCTCCCCCAGCTTCTGCAGTACCGGCGGCAGCTGGGCGAGCGGCGGCGGCGCCACCTCCAGCGCCAGCAGCTGGGTGACCAGGGCCTCGGCCTGCCACAAGCGATTCGACGGGTCCCGCGCGACCAGCTCGCCAAACCGGGCCTGGGCGGTGTGCAAGGCCTCACCTGCCTCGGCGGGCCTGCCGAGGGCAAACAAGGTTTCGCCGAGCCAGCGGCTCAGGATGGCCTCGCGGTTGGCCGAGGGCGCATCGTCGGGCTTGGCACGGCGCAGCGGTGCCAGCGTGTCCAGCGCGTCGCGGAAGGTCACCAGCGCGGGTTCCAGCTCGCCACGCCACAGCCGGGCCTGGCCCAGCCAGCTGAGGCTTGCCGCCAGGTCCGACATCGCCTGGTCACGCTTGTCGGCGGGCATGCCGGGCAGCGCGCGGCGCTGCAGCGCGCTGGACTCGTCGAACGCTCGCACGGCATCGGCGATGCGCGCCTCGTCCAGCGCCAGCACGCCCAGGTTGGTGTGGGCATAGGACAGCTCGGTCATGGCCTCCAGGTCGCCCGGGGCCTCGCGCAGCCAGGCCTGGCTGACATCCCGATAGCCTTCCCAGGCCTGCTGGGCTGCGCCGAAGTCGCGCTGCAGGCTGTGCACCTGGCCGGTCCAGAACGCCGCCGCGCCCTGGGCCTTGCGCCAGGCTGCGACGAGCCCGGGCTCCGGCGGGTCGCCCGCCAGCAGGCTGCGTGCGGCGTTCAAGGGCTGCAAGGCCGTGTCCAGCTCGCGGCGCGTCACGCGGACCTCGCCGATGACGGTCAGGGCCCGGGCCCGGTTCAGCCGCTCGCCGGCCAGCGCCGGATGTTCCGCGGCGAGGTGGTTCAGCGCCCGGCCGCCGATGCTGTCCAGCAGCTCCAGGCGGCCGATGGGGCGCAGCTTGTCGGCAAAGTCCCCCAGCATGTAGGCGAGCAGGTCGTCCGCCTGCTGGCGGCGCTGGTCGGCCTGCATCTCGGCACGTTCGGCGCGCCGGGCTTCCAGCAGGCTGAAGCCGGTGAGCCCGACCAGGGCCAGCACGCCGAGGGCGCTGGCCGCCACGGCCAGGCGGTGGCGGCGCACGAAGCGGCCCAGCACGTAGAGCCGGCTGTCGGGCCGCGCGGCGATGGGCTCGTGGGCCAGCCAGCGGCGCAAGTCTTCGGCCAGGCCCTCGGCGTTCGCGTAGCGCTCGGCCGGCAGTTTCTTCAGCGCCTTGGCGACGATGGTGTCCAGGTCGCCGCGCAAGCGCCCGGCCTGGCGCGCCAGCGCCGGGTCGCCGTGGCGCTGGGCCGACTCGGACAGGCGCCGCGGCACCTGCTCGACCACGGCCCTCAGGCGGTCCAGCCGCGTCTGGGTGTCCTCCGAGGTCGGATGGCCGCCGCCCAACAGCTGGTACAGCAGCACGCCCAGCGCATAGACGTCGGTGGCGGTCGTGACTTCGGCCTGCTGCACCTGCTCGGGTGCCGCGTACTGGGGCGTGTAGGCGTTGCCGGCGAGCTGTGTCAACTCGGTGGCAGCCTCGCCCTGGCTGGCGTCGTCCATCAGCTTGGCGATGCCGAAATCCAGCAACTTCACCTCGCCTGCAGCGGTGACCAGGATGTTGCTGGGCTTGAGGTCGCGGTGCAGGATCAGCCGCGCGTGCGCGTGGGCGACGGCGGCCAGCACATCCAGGAACAGCCGCACCCGCGCGTCCACGTCCAGCGCGCGGTCGCGGCAATAGGCGTCGATGGGCTGGCCGTCCACGTACTCCAGCACCAGGTAGGGCTGGCGGCCCTGGTGCAGGCCCGCGTCCAGCAGCCGGGCGATGTGGGGGTGGGACAGCCGCGCCAGGATCTGGCCCTCACGCGCGAAGCGCCCACCGTCGCCAGCGCCGAACAAACCGGCCTTGAGGAACTTGACCGCCACCTGGCCGTCGAAGCGGCCGTCGGCCCGGCGCGCCAGCCAGACGGCACCCATGCCGCCCTGCCCCAGCTCACGCTCCAGCACATAAGGCCCCAGCGGCTGACCGGCGAGGTCGAGCGGCTCTTCATCGGGCACCGCGTCGAGCTGCAACTGCTCGGCTGCCGGCTGGGCCAGGAAGCCCTGCTGAAGCAGTGCCTCGTCCTGAGCCAGCAGCCGCTGCAGGTCATCCGCCAGCGCGGCGTCGTCCAGACGGATGGCTGCCAGCCGCTGCGAGCGGGCGGGCTCGTCCAGATCCAGCAGTTCATCCAGCTGCGGGCTCAGCGCCATCCAGCGTTGTTTTTTCAGCTCGTCCATGGGCGATCGATCGGCGGGCGGGGTCAGCCCTGGAGGCTCATCGCGAGGAACAGCCGCGCCTTCTGCCAGTCGCGCTGCACGGTGCGCTCGGTCACGTTCAGCGCCCGGGCGATCTCATGCTCCAGCAGGCCGCCGAAGTAGCGCATCTCCACCACTTGCGCCAGGCGCGGCTCCAGCTGCGCCAGTTCGTCCAGTGCCTCGTGCACGCGCAGCACATGGTCCTCGTCCTGCGGCGCCAGCTCGGCCACGGCGGTGTTCAGCGTCAGCGCCTGCACGCCACCGCCGCGCCGCTCGGCCTGGCGCGATCGCACGAGGTCGATGACCACGCTGCGCATGGCGCGCGCCACGTAGGCCAGGAAATGGCGCCGGTCCGGGAAGTCCGTGCCGGAGACGCCGTCCAGCCGCAGCCAGGCCTCGTGCACCAGGGCCTGGGTGTCCAGCAAGGTGAGGTCGCCGGAGCGCCGCATGTGGCTGCGCGCCATGCGCTGCAGGTCGGCATACAGCCGCGCCACCACCTGGTCGGCCGCGGCCCGGTCGCCGGCCTGAGCGGCCTTCAGCAGTTCGGTGATCTCTTGCACCGGCGCACTCTAGCCGCCCCGAGGGGGTCGAACGGCCAGTGCAAACGCGGGCGTCAGGCGGGGCCGAAAGATTTTCTCGTGGCGATGTCGGGTTCCTGCACGGGGCGGCGTTCTAGAGATTGAAGGCCTCTTTGCGCGGCACCAGCGGCGGGCGGAGGCCAGACCCCCTGGAGCCGCCCATGTCCGTCACCCACCTCGTTCCGCAAGATGACTGCCCCACCGGCCGCGACGGCTATGCACCCGCGCTGCCGCTGGTGGGGTCGCTGGCCGACCTTGCGCCCTACCTGTCGCGCCGCCTGGTGCGCTGCAGGCGCGCCGGCGAGCAGTTGGCCATGCTGTGGATCGAGCTCGACCCGCTGCCCTCGCCACGCGCCGACGCCACCGACGTGACAGCTGCGCTGCTGCGCACGGCGAGCCTGCGCGTGCGCAACCGCGTGCGCGGCACCGACGAGGTGGTGCAGGTGGGTTCGCAGGGCTTTGCCGTGCTGCTGCCCGGTGCCGGCAGCGCGGAAGCGGCGCTGGTGGCGCCCAGGCTCAGGCAGACGCTCACGGGGGCCTACGAGCTGGAAGGCCGGCTGGCCTACCTGGCCGTGGCCATGGGCGAAGCCGTCTTCCCGGAAGCCGGCCTCACGGGCACCGAGCTGGCGGAGGCCGCGCAGCGCAGCCTGGCAGTTCGGCAAGGCGCGTGATGCCGCCCCCGCGAGGGCTACGCCCTCACACCTCCAGCCACTCCTTGCGGACGTAGGCGTTGGCGCGCAGCTCCGCCGGCGAACCCTCGAAGACGATGCGGCCATGACCCATCACGTAGCAGCGCTCGGAGATCTCCAGCGCGATGGCGAGCTTCTGCTCGACGAGCAGCACCGCGATGCCACGGTCCTTGAGCGCCTTCAGGTACTCGGCCACCAGCTCGACGATCTTGGGCGCCAGGCCCTCGGTGGGCTCGTCGATCATGATCAGGTCGGGGTCGCCCATCAGCGTGCGGCACAGGGTCAGCATCTGCTGCTCGCCGCCGGACAGCACGCCGGCCTCGGTGTGCTGGCGCTCCTTGAGGCGCGGGAACATCTTGTACATGTCCTCAAAGTCCCAGCGCGGGTTCTTCGCGCCGGACTTCTGCCCGAGCAGCAGGTTCTGGTGCACGGTGAGCTTGGGGAAGATGTCGCGGTTCTCGGGCACATAGCCCAGGCCCAGATGGGCGATCTCGTAGGCCTTGCGGCCGACCAGCTCCGCGTCGCCCCAGCGCACCGAACCCTTGGCATCGACCTGGCCCATGATGGTCTTGACCGTCGTCGAGCGGCCCGCGCCGTTGCGGCCCAGCAGGCTGACGATCTCGCCCGGGTTGACCTGCATGCTGACGCCGTGCAGCACGTGGCTCTTGCCGTAGAAGGCGTGGACGTTGTCCAGCTTGAGTTGACGACCCGCGCTCATGCCGCCGCCTGGGTTTCAGCCAGTACCGAGCCCAGGTAGGCCTCCTGCACGCGTGCATTCGCACGCACCGCGTCCGGCACGTCGAAGGCAATGACCTCGCCATAAACCAGCACGGCGATCTTGTCGGCCAGGCCGAACACCACACCCATGTCGTGCTCCACGGTCAGCAGCGTCTTGCCCACCGTCACCTCGCGGATCAGCTGGATGAAGCGCTTGGTCTCGCTCTTGCTCATGCCCGCCGTGGGCTCGTCCAGCAGGATGACGCTGGCGCCGCCGGCGATGGTGATGCCGATCTCCAGCGCCCGCGCCTCGGCGTAGGTCAGGCTCATGGCGAGCACGTCGCGCTTCTTGTCGAGCTTGATCATCTCCAGGATCTGCTCGGTGCGGTCGTTGGCGTCATCGAGGTCCGCCAGGAACTTCCAGAACGCGTAGCGATGGCCCAGGCTCCACAGCACGGCGCAACGGATGTTCTCGAACACGCTCAGGCGCGTGAACAGGTTGGACACCTGGAAGCTGCGCGACAGGCCTTGCCGGTTGATCTCGTAAGGCTTGCGGCCATCGATGCGCTGGCCATGCAGATGGATCTGGCCCGAGGTCGGTGCGAAGCGGCCGCTGATCAGGTTGAACAGCGTGCTCTTGCCCGCGCCGTTGGGGCCGATGATGGCCACGCGCTCGCCGGCCTGCACGGCCAGGTTGGCGCCGCGGATGATCTCGCTCTTGCCGAAGCTCTTGCGCACATCGCGCAGCTCGACCGCGAAGGCAGATGTCGTCGTGCTCACAGCGCCTCCCTCCGCTTGATTTCCTTTTCGATGTCTTCCTGGATCTCGCCCCATTCGTGCACGTAGCTGCGGCGCACCAGTTCGAACATCGCGACGCCAACGACCAGCAGCAGCGCCGAACCGAACCAGGCATCCACGCCGGCGCTGTTCAGCGTCGCGCCCATGAAGCGCATCTCGGGGCCCAGGGCCTCGTTCAACTGACGGTGGTAGACCATTTCGATCATGGCCGCCGCGCCCACCAGCGCGGCCAGCGCGGTGCCGGCCAGCGCGAGGTAGGAGGTCCAGAGCTTCTTGAGCTTGCCGAAGGCCGCCACGCGCAGGTTCATCAGGATCAGGCTGGCCACGCCGCCGGGCGCGTACATCACCATGAAGAGGAAGACCAGGCCCAGGTAGAGCAGCCAGGCGCTCGTCAGCTCCGACAGCAGCACGCCGGCAAACACCATCAGCACGGCGCCGATGACGGGCCCGAAGAAGAAGGTGGCGCCGCCCAGGAAGGTGAAGAGCAGATAGGCCCCCGACCGCGACGCATGCAGCACCTCGCCGTTGACGATCTCGGTGTTGATGGCGCCCAGGCCACCCGCGATGCCGGCGAAGAAGCCCGAGATCGTGAAGGCCATGAAGCGTACCCAGTGCGTGTCGTAGCCGATGAACTCGACGCGCTCGGGGTTGTCGCGCACGGCGTTGAGCATGCGGCCCAGTGGCGTGCGCGTCAGCGCGAACATCGCGGCGGTGCAGATGAAGCAGTAGGCGGCGACGAGGTAGTAGACCTGGATCTGCGGCCCGAAGCTGATGCCCATCAGCGGCTTGCCGATGACGCGATTGCTGGACACGCCGCCCTCGCCGCCCGAGAACTCGGGCAGCATCAGCGCCAACGCGAACACCAGCTCGCCGATGCCCAGCGTGATCATCGCGAAGGGCGTGCCGGCCTTCTTCGTCGACACATAGCCCAGCAGCGCGGCGAACACCAGACCGGCCGCGCCGCCGACGAGTGGGATCAGGCTGACCGGGATGTTCCAGGTGCCGTGGCTGGCCATGTTCAGCGTGTGGATGGCCAGGAACGCCCCCATGCCGCTGTAAACGGCGTGCCCGAAGCTGAGCATGCCGCCCTGACCCAGCAGGATGTTGTAGGCCAGGCAGGCGATGACACCGATGCCCATCTGCGTGAGCATGGTCTGCGCCAGGCCCGTGGTCCAGATGCGCGGGGCGACGATGAGGATGAGCGCGAAGAAGCCCCAAACGATCCAGCGTCCGACGTTGTAGGGCTTGAACTCGTAGAAGGTGGGCTTGGACTCCCGCCGGGCCGCCCCAAGCGAGGCCGACGCCCCCTCGGGGGGAAGTGAGCGAAGTGAACGTGGGGGCTTCATGACTTCAGTCTTCTCGCGTGCCCAGCAGGCCCTTGGGCCGGAAGATCAGGATCAACACCATCAGCAGGTACGGCAGGATCTGCGCCACGTCCTTCAGCGCCAGGCGCAGGACCGGGTAGCCCGGGGTGGACGGCGTGACCGTCATGCCCATGGACGTCAGCAGGGAGGCGAGCGATCCATCGACGGTCAACGGCAGCGTCTGCAGCAGGCCGATGACCAGCGAGCCGACGAAGGCACCCGCCAGCGAGCCGATGCCGCCCACCACCACCACCACGAAGATGATGGATCCCACGATGATGGCCATGTTGGGCTCGGTCACGAAGGTGATGCCGCCGATGACACCGGCCAGCGCCGCCAGCGCGCAACCGCTGCCGAACACCAGCATCAGCACGCGCGGCACGTTGTGGCCCAGCGCCTCGACCATCTCGGGGTGGGTCAGCGAGGCCTGGATGACCAGGCCCACACGGGTGCGCGTCAGCCGCGCTCGAACTGCGGCTTGAGCACCGCGGCGCGCTCGCGCAGCAGCTCGCGCGTGGCCTGGTAGGCGTGCTCGGCGAGGTGGCGGCGCTGGCTGTAGCTGAAGGTGTTGGCCAGGAAGAGTTCGGCATCGCGCGGGTCGGGCTCGAACAGCAGGATGTCGGTCTGCGGATGCGTCAGCTCGTAGCCCTTGAGGCCCAGCGCCAGGCGCGAGTGGATCAGCGAGCGGAAGGTCTGTGACAGCACCAGCGGCAGGCCGCCGTCCACCAGACGGTGGATGCGCGGCTGCAGCGCGCGCACAGCCGGGCGGCCCAGCTTGCTGGCGAGCTTCCTGGCGCGGCGCGAGCGGTCCTCGCGCGCGGTGGAGCGGCGGTCACTCTCGTAGGGCACCAGCGGGTTCAGGCAGATCAGCAGGTCCAGGCCGCGGTCCAGCAGCACGGAGGCGTGCAGCGTTTTCTTGAGTGCGCCGTCCACGTAGTGCCGGCCGTCGATCTCGACCGGCGGGAACAGGCCCGGCAGCGCCGCGCTGGCCTGCACGGCCTGGGAGATGGGCACATGGTCCCAGCCCTCGGCGCCGAAGGGGATGGCCTCGCCGCTGTCCAGGTCGGTGGCCACCAGCACGAGGCGGTGGCGCAGTTGGCGGAAGTCGTTGCTGCGGCCGGGCAGGGCAAAGACGCGCTGCAGCGCCTCGCCGAAGCGCTCGCTGCTGAGCAGGCCGGTGGGCAGCACGCGGCCCAGGCGCTCGACGGCGCCCAGCACCGAGCGGCCCTCCAGCAGCACCTCGCGCGCAGCGTCGGCCAGCAGGCCGGGCAGCAGGCGCAGGCGTTCGCCGAACTCGGTCCAGGCCGGTTGCAGCAGCTCGGCGGGGTCGAAGCGATCCGGCGCTTCCGCGGTGTTCTCGATGAAGGCGGCGCAGAGTTGGCGCGGCGTCATGCCGTTGGCCAGGCCGGCGGCGATGAAGCCGCCGGCGCTGACGCCGATGTAGCCGTCGCAGGCGGTGAAGTCCAGGCCGTCGACGGCCTCCTCCAAAGCACAAAGGGCGCCAACTTCATAGATGGCGCCCAGTGGGCCTCCGCCTGCCAGGGCCAAACCGATCTTCGGTTGGCTCATGGTGGGAGAGAGCTAGTTTTGCTTAGGCTTGAGCTGCCGGCTCAGCGGCGGCCGGTGCTGCGGCAGTCTTCTTGGCGGCGGGCGCCTTCTTGGCCGGAGCGGCCTTCTTCGCCGGCGTCGCGGCCGCCTTCTTGGCAGCAGGGGCTGCCTTCTTGGCCACGGTCTTGACGGCGGCCTTCACGGGCGCGGCGGCCTTGGCCACGGCCTTCTTGGCGGCCGGTGCCTTCTTGGCGACGGCGGTCTTCACGGCGGCAGCCTTCTTGACGACGGCCTTCTTGGCCGTCTTCACGGCCTTGGCGGGCGCAGCCTTCTTCAGGCCGGCCGACACGGCCAGCGCGTCGATGCGCTTGATCAGGCTGTCGACGTCACCGGCGGACGGCACGTTCAGCGCCTTCAGCGCCTTGGCGACGCGGGCTTCGAAGATGCTTTCGAGCTTGTCCCAGTGCTGGCCGGCCTTGGAGCCGACGTCACCGGCCATGCCGCTGACCTTGCTGGCCACGGCACTGAGCTTTTCCTCGGCGGCGGATTGGGTCTTCTTCTGCAATTTGAGTCCTTCCGAAACGAGGGCCTCGAAAACCTTGCTGCCTTCGCCCTGGGCCTTGGAGAAGGAAGCCAGACCGGCGGCCCAGATCTGCTGGGCGCTGTCCTTGACGTTGTGTGCCATCGCGCTGTCGAGCAGGCCGGCCGGGAAGCCGGCGGTGGCGGCTGCCTTCTTCTTGTCAGCCATCTTCTGGAGCTTCTTGACCATGTTGGGTGTCCTTGCGAGTTTGCGCAGATTGTTGAAAGGGCTGATGGCACTTTAGCGGCGGCATCCCGCATCGACACGGCCATTCCTAGTGAGTGCGCTCTACGATGGGACTGTTCATTTCCTGGGGAAAGTGCCCAGCGGGGTACGTTGAACCCTGGTGAAGAATCAGGCGAGACCCGCCTTCAAACCCATAAGCAGGAGACCCGCATGCAGTATTTCGTCACCGGCGCCACAGGCTTCATCGGCAAGCGACTCGTCAAGAAGCTGCTGGCCCGCCGCGGCAGCACGGTCCACTTCCTGATGCGCGAGGAGAGTGCGGCCAAGCTGCCCGACCTGCTTGCCTACTGGGGCGTCAGCAAGACCCGCGCGATCCCCGTCTTCGGTGACCTGACGAGCAAGAAGCTCGGCGTGGCCAGCGACGTCATCAAGAGCCTCAAGGGCCAGATCGACCACCTCTATCACCTGGCCGCGGTCTACGACCTCGGTGCCGACGAGGAGTCGCAGATCGCCGTGAACATCGAGGGCACGCGCAGCATGGTCGAGTTCGCTCAGGCCATCGACGCGGGTCATGTGCATCACGTCAGCTCCATCGCCGCCGCGGGCCTGTACGAAGGCGTGTTCCGGGAGGACATGTTCGAGGAGGCGGAAGGGCTTGATCATCCCTACTTCATGACCAAGCACGAGAGCGAGAAGCTCGTGCGCAAGGAGTGCAAGAAGCCCTGGACGGTGTACCGCCCCGCGCTGGTCGTCGGTGATTCCACGACCGGCGAGATGGACAAGATCGACGGGCCCTACTACTTCTTCAAGCTGATCCAGCGCATGCGCCAGATCCTGCCGCCGTGGCTGCCCAGCGTGGGCCTGGAGGGCGGCCGCATCAACATCGTGCCGGTGGACTTCGTCGTCGACGCGCTGGACCACATCTCGCACAAGGTCGAGAAGGGCAACGGCTGCTACCACCTGGTCGATCCCAAGGGCTACCGGGTCGGCGACGTGCTGGACATCTTCAGCAAGGCCGCCCACGCGCCCAAGATGAACCTGTTCATCAACGCGGCGCTGATGGGCTTCATCCCCAAGAGCGTGAAGAAGGGCCTGATGGCGCTGGCGCCGGTGCGTCGCATCAAGAACGCGGTGATGAAGGACCTCGGCATTCCCGAGGATATGTTCACCTTCATCAACTACCCGACCCGCTTCGACTGCCGCGACACCGAGGCCGCGCTCAAGGGCTCGGGCATCGCCTGCCCCGACCTGAACGACTACGCCTGGCGGCTGTGGGACTACTGGGAGCGTCATCTCGACCCGGCCCTGTTCATCGACCGCAGCCTGCGCGGCGCGACCGGCGGCAAGGTCGTGCTGGTGACCGGGGGGTCATCTGGCATCGGCCTGGCCGCCGCCATCAAGTTCGCCGAGGCCGGCGCGATCACGCTGATCTGCGCACGTGACCAGGTCAAGCTCGACGAGGCCGTGGCCGAGATCAAGGAGAAGGCGGGCAAGGGCGCCCAGATCCACGCCTTCGCCTGCGACATCGCCGACGAGGCCGGCTGCGCCGGGCTGATCCAGTGGTGCAACGACGAGTTCGGCGGGGTGGACTTCCTCATCAACAACGCCGGACGCTCCATCCGCCGCGCCATCGAGAGCAGCTACGACCGCTTCCACGACTTCCAGCGCACGATGGACCTGAACTACTTCGGCTGCCTGCGCGTGACCATGGGCCTGCTGCCCGGCATGGTGGCCAAGAAGAAGGGCCATGTCGTCAACATCAGCTCCATCGGCGTGCTGACGAATGCGCCGCGCTTCAGCGCCTACGTCGCCAGCAAGGCCGCGCTGGACGCCTGGACGCGCTGCGCCTCCAGCGAGTTCGCCGACACCGGCGTGACCTTCACGACCATCAACATGCCGCTGGTGCGCACGCCGATGATTGCCCCCACGGCGATCTACAAGAACGTGCCGACGCTGGCGCCCGAGGAGGCCGGCGACATGATTGCGCAGGCCTGCATCAACAAGCCGGTGCGCATCGCCACGCGCCTGGGCATCTCGGGCGAGATGCTGCACGCCGCTGCACCGCGCATCGCGCAGATCGTCATGAACACGACCTTCCGCATGTTCCCCGACAGCTCGGCCGCCAAGGGCGACAAGTCGGGCAAGTCGGGGCTGTCGCCCGAAGCCATCGCGATGCAGCAGATGATGCGCGGCATCCACTTCTAAAACGCGACACTCGACTCAGGCCCGGCTCCGGCCGGGCTTTTTCGTTCAAGGATCCAGACCATGCTGAGAGGACAACGCGTCGGCCTGCGCTACGTGACCGAGGACGACCTGCCGTGGCTCAAGCGCTCAGTAGGCGACCCGCAGGTGCGCGGCCCTTTCCTGGGCTCACGCATGATGACGCCGCACGCCGTCGACAAGCGCTGGCAGGACAACGGCTTCGCCAACGAGGACGCCGAGCGCCTGCTGATCTGTCACCTGCTGGACGGCAGCGTCATTGGCGACGTGGTGCACTTCGCCGCGGCCCGTTACACGACGGCGCGCGAGATCGGCTGGACGCTGGCCGACATCTCGATGCGCGGCCAGGGGCTGGCCAGCGAGGCGGCCGCGCTGCTGGTGGACTATCTGTTCGAGAACTGGCCGGTGAACCGCCTGTCCTGCGGCATGTCGGTGCACAACCACGCGTCGCGGCGCGTGGCCGAGAAGTGCGGCTTCAAGCACGAGGGCATCCAGCGTGGCATCGTCTTCGTGGCGGGTGAATACGTGGACTGCCATGCGCTGTCGCTGCTGCGTGGCGACTGGCTGGCGATGAAAGGCAAGGCCCCGTGAACGGCAAGAGGGAATTCGACCTGATCGTCTTCGGCGCGACCGGCTTCACCGGCCGGCTCGTCGCCGAATACCTGCACCTCAGCGGCGCCGATGGCGCCCGCTGGGCCATCGCCGGGCGCAGCCTGGACAAGCTCGCCAAGGTGCGCGACGAGCTGCACCTGCCGCCCTCCGTCGCGCTGCTGCAGGCCGATGCGGGGGATGCCGCGGCGCTGCAAGGCCTGGTCGCGCGCACTCGCGTCGTCATCACCACCGTCGGTCCCTATCAACTGCACGGCGAGCCGTTGGCCACCGCCTGCGCGCAGGGTGGCACCGACTATGTCGACCTCTGCGGCGAGCCGCTGTGGATGGCGCGCATGGTCGACAAGCTGACGCCGCTGGCCGAGAAGAGCGGTGCGCGCATCGTCTTCTCCTGCGGCTTCGATTCCATCCCCTTCGACCTCGGCGTCGTCTATCTGCAGGCCGAGGCTCAGAAGCGCTTTGGCGCGCCGCTGCCCGAGGTGCGCGGCCGCGTCGCCCGCGTGAAGGGCACGGCCTCGGGCGGCACGCTGGCCAGCATGATGGAGACCATCGAGGCCGTGCGCCGCGAACCCGGCCTCATCAAGGTCATGGCCAACCCGTTCGCGCTGACGCCGGGCTTCAAGGGGCCGCGCCAGCCCGGCGGCCAGGGCGTGGACTTCGATGACTGGGCCGACCGCTGGACCGCGCCCTTCCTCATGGCCACCATCAACACCAAGAACGTGCACCGCAGCAATGCGCTGCGCGGCCACCCCTGGGGTACCGACTTCATCTACAGCGAGAAGATGCTGGCCGGCCGCCACGGCCAGGCCGACAAAGGCCGAAAGAAGGCTCATGCCATTGCACGCTTCACCAAGTTGACGAACCTGGCCCTGGGCATTGGCATCACGCGCGCCTTCCTGCGCCGCTTTGTGCTGTCCAAGCCCGGCGAAGGCCCGGACAAGGCCGCGCGTGAGGCCGGTCACTACGAACTTTGGTTCACCGGCAAGTCGGCCCGTGGCGACATGCTGCGCGCCAACGTCAAGGGCGACCGCGACCCTGGCTATGGTTCGACCTGCAAGCTCATCAGCGAGGCGGCGCTGTGCCTGACTCGGGACGTCGGCCGCGAAGCGACGCCGGGGGGTGTCTGGACGCCTGGCAGCGCGATGGGCCTGGCCCTGGTGCGGCGGCTGCAAGCGCGCGCCGGGCTGAGCTTCGAGATCGCGGCTTGAGCAGGATCCGCTGGGCCGTCGCCCAGCCGCGCATGCACTGGACGCTGGCCGGCAATCTGGCCGAGGTGCTGGGGGCGCTGGAGGCCGCCGCCGCGGCCGGCGCCGAGGGCTGCGTCTGCACGGAGCTGGCGCTGACCGGTTTCCACCGCCGCCTGCCCGAGTTGCTAGACGCCACTGCGTTGGCCGAGGCCGAGGGCCAGCTGCGTGCCGCCTGCGCCCGCCTCGGCATCGCCGCCGCCATCGGCCTGCCGACGCTGGGCGAGGGCGGTGCGGTCTTCAACAGCCATGTCTACATCGACGCCACCGGTTGCGAACTCGGCCGCGTGCACAAGCGCGGTCTCACGCCGAGCGAGGCGACCTTCTTCGCGCCGGGCGGCCCGCGTGGCTGGACGGCCATCGGCGGCCTGCTGGCGACGTCGGTGCTGTGCCGGGAGATGCTGGACGGCGACGCGTTGGCCGCCGAGCTGCGCGCTGCGCTGCCGGCGGGCGATGTGGGCCCGCGGGTGATCTTCTGGCCGAGCTACATCGGCGAATCGGACGCCGAACAGGAGGCGCTGTGCGCGGCCTATCAGGAGGGCGCGAAGAGGCTGGCCCGCGAGTTGGGCGCCTGGGTGCTGCAGAGCAACTGGCCCGAGGGGCTGAACCTGCCCGGCCCGCAGGGCTTCGGCGCCAGCGCGGTCATTGCGCCGGGCGGCGCGCTGGTCTCGACATTGCCGCGCGACGCGGCCGCGCTGCGCGTCGTGGATCTCGCCTGACTCAGCGCTGGCGGCGGCTGGCGAGCCAGCCGATCACGCCCAGGCCGGCGAGCAGCAGGCCGCTGCCGGCCGGCTCCGGCACGACGCCGGTTGCCGTGACCGCGTTCAGCCCCCAGCCCTCGTCGCCTAGCCCCTGGAAGCCGGCGCGGCCCGAGCCTTCGAAACTGCTCGGGCTTTCGTAGCTGAACACCAGCTGGTTGCTGCCCGAGACGAGGGTTACGGGGATGCTGATCGTCAACTGCTGGCTGGCCACCGCGCCGACCGTTGCGCCGTTCGGGTCCAGCAGCACGCGGTCGGCGCCACCGCCGCCGAGATTCCAGGTGCCGCTGAAAACCTCCGTGCCGTTCAGCGTCACATGCAGGATGTCGATGAAGCCGTTGTCGCCATCCAGCGTGGCGTAGCCGGCCAGCGTGAAGTCGACCTGGCCCGCACCCGCGCCTGCCGCGAAGTCCAGCGTCACGGCGCTGTTGGTCTCCAGCGCGACCGTCGGTGCCGGCAGTGTGTACAGCGTCGCGGCCCAGGCGGGCGCTGCGGCCAGCAAGACGGTGGCGGCGAACAGCGGCAGGCGAGGCATCGAGGGCATGGAAGGTCTCCGGTATCCGTTCGGGCTGAATCTATCCGCCACCGGCCGTACCGCGGACTTTGAATTTGGGGGGATCCCCGCGACTGCGGGGGCCGGGTCAGGCGCGCCGGATCAGCGCTGCGTAGCAGCCGCGGCGGGCGAAATGTGCGTGGATGTAGTCAACCTCGGGCTGGGACAACAGGCGCTGGATGAGGCCTTCGATGGCCACGCCGTCGACGACGTCGGCATCGACCATCAGGCCGGCGGCGTCGAAGGCGCGCAGCGACAGCAGGCGCCGGCGCAGCGCATCGGGCACGGTGTCGACGGCATCGAAAGGCGCGCCGGCCTGCTCGCGCACGAAGATGGCGTGGCGCGACCGGTAGGGCGTGTCGGCGGGCTGATGCTCGTGGTTGACGAGCAGCACCGTCTCGTCGCCGGCGGTGTCACGCAACTCGACGCGGTCGGGCAGGCCCTCGCCTTGATACCGCAGCGCGCCATGGGCGGCGAGTTCGGCATCGCTCAGGCCGAAGAGATGTTCAAAGGGTTGGGCAGACAGCCCGGTGATGCGAAACGACATGGCGTGCTCCATGAGTGGATGAACGCCATTCTTCAGACGCGGCCGGGTCGCGTCTGGCCGCAATCGGACCTGCTGTTGGGCCCTTCAGTCCCGGCCAGCGGGGCGCTCGTAGCCGTTGTCCACCCAGGCTTCGGCTGAAGATTGGCTGAGCTTGAAGCCGGCCGCGACCTTGACCTGGGCCAGGCGCGTGTCGGCGGCGTCGAAGGCGCTGAGCCAGGCGTAGGGGTCGTCCTCGGCGGGCACGATCTCCAGCGTGATCTTCATCCAGTTGCCGTCGCGCGCGACGTAGAGCGCCTTGTTCAACTGGGCATGCAGCTGCTGCTCGTGGCGGCGGATGACCTCGGACGCCGTCTTCACCAGCGTGTTGAAGGCGTTGACGTCCAGCGGCTTGGGATTCTTCTTGTCGCGCCCCATCGTCCAGGGGCCGACCAGTGCCGGCTCGCTCTCGCCGGTCTTGAACATCGCGACGGCCCAGCCCTCGTCGTCTTCATTCTTGATGACCTGCGCCGTCCAGCCGTTGTCGCGCCACAGGCGCGCTTCGAAGACGGGTTCATCGACCTCGCTCATGCCTTCAGCCCGCTCGCCAGCAGCTCGGCGACGAGGACGTTGATGCCGCCTTCGTGACTGGCGGCGCGCTCGCGCAGTTGCTCCGTCAGCTCGGCGGGCAGCTTGCATGCAAAGGGGACGAGGCCAGCGGCGGCGTCGAGGCGGCGCTGCGCCTTGCGGTCGGGCAGCGCGGCGGCGGCCTGGCCGAAGCGGCCGGGCGTCGCCTTGCCGCGCATTGCGCTGTCCAGCTTCAGGCCGGCAAGGCGTTCGAGATCAGTTTTCTTCATGTTCATGGGCCGATTGTCCCAGTTCGGGACTTCGGCCCTTGAACGATGAGCAGCCGATCAGCCGTTGGTGGCTGGCGCGGCCGGCACGACGGCCGGGGCGCGCGTCACGCGGGTCTTGCCGCCGGTGGTCACCAGAACGACGGGATCGCCGCTGTTGAAGGCTTCGGCACCCTTGGCCTGGATGATGGCGCGGCGCTCGCCGTTGCGCAGCTGGACGATGATCTCCAGCGCATCCTCGCGGGTGGCTGAGCGTTCGATGGCGTTGCCGATGACGGCGCCGGCCACGGCACCAATGACGCCGACGACGGCGCCTTCACGGCGGCCCCCGACCGAACTGCCGGCAATCGCGCCGGTCACACCGCCGGCCACGCCGCCGACACCGCTCTGCGAGCCGTCGACGGTGACGGGGCGGGAGGACAGCACGGTGGCGTCCTGCACCTGCGACAGGCGCTGCGCGTCACCGCGCTGGATGACGTCCGGGCTGGTGGTCGAGCAGGCTGTCAGCGCAAAAGCCGCAGCCAGGGTGAGGGAAGTCATGAGCTTGGACATTCGAATACTCCTTGGGACAGAACAGCAGCCCAACGTGTCGAATTGTCGCGCCGTTGACGAGCGGAGGTTGCCCGCTACAACTCTTTACCCTTGCACTGTCAACCGTGCAAACGCGAACTGCGCGGCACGCTGGCGAGCAGGAACTCCATCTGGTCGGCCAGGATGCGGCGGCCGCGCAGGATCATGTCCTCGTGCAGGCTGGGAACGTAGGGCAGGTAGAGCAGGCTCATGTGGGCCTCCTCGGGCATGCGGCTGCCTTTGCGGCCGTTGCAGGGCCGGCAGGCGGTGATGCAGTTCATCCAGGTGTCATGGCCACCGCGCGACGTGGGCTGGATGTGTTCACGCGTCAGGTCTTCAGGCAGGCAGCTGTGGCCGCAGTAGGCGCAGACGAAGCGGTCGCGCACGAACAGCTTGCTGTTCGTCAGCGCCGGCGCCTGGCGCCAGGCCCGGCTGGGCACCGCGCCGCGCACGGCGATGATGGGATGCACTTCGATGCGCGACTGCCGGCCGCTGAGGCGCTGCCAGCCGCCGCGCAGTACCTGGCAGGGGTCGCCGAGCGTCCAGGCGACGCCGTCGCAGGCGTAGATCACGGCCGCTTCGCGGGTCGTGATCCAGGCCTGGGGTCGGCCGGAGACATCGAGTTGGAGCACATCCACAGAAGTCAACCTCCAAGCGGAGACTACTTCAGAAGCGACCTGCCGCTCAAGCGCGCCGCCATGACAACAGGGAACCCCGGGGTGTTCCCTAGGTTGGCGGCAGTTTTAGGCACATCACCCTAGGATTTTGTAGGGCCAAGCTGGCGCTGTCGCGGGAGCGACCTGCAAAATAGAACGATCGTTCGTTTTATTCCTGCCTGTCCGAATCCTCTCGCCCGTGTCCACGCTGCCCACTCCCGCCAAGAAAGCCGCCCCGCTGCGCGTCGCGAAGCCGGCCCGCGTTGCGCGTTCGCTGCAGAAGGGCCAGCAGACCCGCGCCGCCATTCTCGAAGCCGCGCTGGGCCTGGCCTCGCACATGGGCCTGGAAGGCCTGTCCATCGGCGCGCTGGCCGACGTGACGGGCATGAGCAAGTCGGGCGTCTTCGCCCACTTCGGCTCGCGTGAGGAACTGCAGATCGCGGTCGTCACCGAGTACCACGCCAAGTTCGAGGAAGAAGTCTTCTTCACCGCCATTCGCGAGCCGCGCGGCCTGCCGCGCCTGCGGGCGATGTTCGAGCGCTGGGTGCGCCGCGTGTCGGTCGAGGTCGATTCGGGTTGCATCTACATCAGCGGCGCCGTCGAGTTCGACGACCGGCCGGGGCCCGTCCGCGACGCGCTGGTCGGCATGGTCAAGGCCTGGCATGCGGCGCTGCACAAGGCGATTGCGCTGTCGCTCGACGAAGGCCATCTGCGCGCCGACGCCGACGTGGACCAGATCGTCTTCGAGCTGCACGGCCTGATCCTGTCCTTGCACCACGACGCGCGCTTCATGCGCATCCCCGGCGCGCTGTCACGTGCCGGCAACGGCTTCGAGCGGACCATCCAGTTCTACGCGACCCCGCTGGGCCTGGACGTCGACCGCAGCCGCCTCGCATCCAAGAACGGCGCCGCCAGGCGCTGACCCGCTTCACCACCCCACCGTAGTTCCAGGAGTACCCCGATGCCCCAGTACACCCCGCCCATGCGTGACATGCAGTTCGTCATGCACGAGCTGTTGAACGTCGTCGACGAGTTGAAGATGTTGCCCGGTCACGAGGACATCGACGCCGACACAATCAACGCGGTGCTCGAGGAAGGTGGCAAGTTCGCCGCTTCAGTCATCGCTCCGATCAACCTCAGCGGCGACGCCGAAGGTTGCGTGCTGGACAAGACGACGCACGAGGTCAAGCCGCCCAAGGGCTTCAAGGAGGCCTACAAGCAGTACGTCGAAGGCGGCTGGCCGGCGCTCTCCTGCGACCCGCAGTTTGGCGGCCAGGGCTTGCCGCATCTTGTGAACCAGTTCTTCTACGAGATGCTGAACTCGGCCAACCAGGCCTGGACGATGTACCCGGGCCTGAGCCACGGCGCCTACGAGGCCTTGCAACGCCCACGGCACGCCCGAGCAGCAGGCCACCTACCTGCCCAAGCTGACCAGCGGCGAGTGGACCGGCACGATGTGCCTGACCGAGCCGCATTGCGGCACCGACCTCGGCATGCTGCGCACCAAGGCCGAGCCGCAGGCCGACGGCAGCTACAAGATCACCGGTGCCAAGATCTTCATCTCGGCCGGCGAGCACGACATGGCCGACAACATCGTCCACCTGGTGCTGGCCCGCCTGCCGGACGCACCCGCCGGTTCCAAGGGCATCTCGCTGTTCGTCGTGCCGAAGTTCAATGTGAACGCGGACGGCTCGCTGGGTTCGCGCAACCCTGTCTTCTGCGCCGGCCTGGAGCACAAGATGGGCATCCACGGCAACGCCACCGCGCAGATCGTGCTGGAAGGCGCCAACGGCACGATGGTGGGCCAGCCCAACAAGGGCCTGGCCGCGATGTTCGTCATGATGAACGCGGCCCGCCTGGGCGTGGGCAACCAGTCCCTCGGCCTGACCGAAGTGGCCTACCAGAACGCCGTGGCCTATGCCAAGGACCGCCTGCAGATGCGCTCGCTCTCGAGTGCGTCCGAAGGCTCAAGGACAAGGAAGCCGACCCGATCATCGTGCACCCCGACGTGCGCAAGATGCTGCTCACGGCCAAGTGCGTATCGCCGAAGGCGGCCGCGCGCTGCAGATCTTCTGCACCGTGCTGCTGCTCGACAAGGAGCACAACCACCGACGACGAGAAGGTGCGCAAGGACTGCGACGCCGAACTGGTCGCGTTGCTGACCCCCATCGTCAAGGCCTTCATCACCGACAACGGCCACACCGCGACCACGTCGCACTGCATGCAGGTGTTCGGCGGCCACGGCTTCATCCACGAGTGGGGCATGGAGCAGTACGTGCGCGACGCGCGCATCAACATGATCTACGAGGGCACCAACACCATCCAGTCGCTGGACCTGCTGGGCCGCAAGGTGCTGGGCAACAACGGCGCCACGCTGAAGAAGTTCGGCAAGAAGATCGCCGCCTTCATCGAGGAAGAGGGCACCAACGAAGCCATGCAGGAGTTCGTGAACCCGCTGGCCGACCTGGGCGACAAGGTCAACAAGCTCACGCAGGAACTGGGCATGAAGGCCTTTGGCAACCCCGACGAAGTGGGCGCTGCCGCCGTGGACTACCTGCGCGTGGTGGGCCACATGACGTTTGCCTTCTTCTTCGCGCAAGCTGCCAAGATCGCGCTGGCCAAGAAGGACAGCGGTGATCCCTTCTACACGGCCAAGCTGGCCACGGCGCGCTTCTACTTCGCCAAGCTGCTGCCCGAGACGGCCAGCCTGATCCGCACCGCGCGTGCCGGTCTGGCGCCGCTGATGGAAATGGAAGAAGCGCTGTTCTGAGGACGCCCCGATGAAATCCCTGTTCGCTGCTGCCCTGCTGTTGCCCTCGCTTGCGTTCGCGCAGGCCACACCCGTGGGCTTGTGGAAGACCATCGACGACGACGGCAAAACCGCGAAGTCGCTGGTCCGCATCAGCGAACAGGGGGGCGTCCTCGTGGGCAGCATCGACAAGCTGCTGGACCCGAAAGATCCGGCCGACGGCAAGTGCGACAAATGCAGCGACGACCGCAAGGACAAGCCGGTCGTCGGCCTGCAGATCCTCCGCGGCGTGAAGCCCGACGGTGACGGTCTGTGGGGCCATGGCGAGATCCTCGACCCCAATAACGGCAAGACCTACCGCACGCGCCTGAAGCCCGTGGACGGTGGCAAGAAACTGGAGATGCGCGGCTACATCGGCCCCTTCTACCGTACGCAGACGTGGATTCGCGTCGAGTGACCCTTTTTAGTCAGTTTTCAACCAGTTGAGGACAGAGCAGCCGGGAGTACCCGGCAGGTCTGTCCCGCAAGGAGTAAAGATGAGTCGATTCCAAGTCCGCAAGGTCGCCGTGCTCGGCGCCGGCGTGATGGGCGCGCAGATCGCAGCCCACCTCGTCAACTGCAAGGTGCCGGTCGTGCTGTTCGACCTGCCCGCCAAGGAAGGTGCCAAGAACGGCATCGTCACCAAGGCCGTCGACGGCCTGAAGAAGCTCAAGCCCGCCCCGCTTGGCGACAGTGCCGAGGCCGTGCTGATCCAGCAGGCCAACTACGAAGAGCACCTGGAACTGCTCAAGGGCTGCGACCTCATCATCGAGGCCATCGCCGAGCGCATGGACTGGAAGCTCGACCTGTACACCAAGATCGCGCCGTTCGTGGCGCCGCACGCCATCGTCGCGTCCAACACCTCGGGCCTGAGCATCACCAAGCTCTCTGAAGTGCTGCCCGAAGAAATCAAGCCGCGCTTCTGCGGCATCCACTTCTTCAACCCGCCGCGCTACATGGCGCTGGTCGAGCTGATCAACACGCCGACCACGCAGCCGGAAATCCTCGACCAGCTCGAAGCCTTCGTGACCACGTCGCTGGGCAAGAGCGTCGTGCGCGCCCACGACACGCCCAACTTCGTCGCCAACCGCGTTGGCATCGCCGGCATGATGGCCACGATGATCGAGGCCGAGAAGTTCGGCCTGTCGGTGGACGTCGTTGACGACCTGACCGGCAAGAAGCTGGGCCGCGCGTCGTCGGGCACCTTCCGCACCGCAGACGTCGTCGGCCTGGACACCATGGCCCACGTCGTCAAGACCATGCAGGACAACCTGAAGGACGACCCCTTCTACTCGACCTACGCCACGCCCAAGGTGCTGGCCGGCCTGATCGAGAAGGGCGCCCTGGGCCAGAAGACCGGCGCGGGTTTCTACAAGAAGGTCGGCAAGGACATCCAGCGCCTGGACTTCGCGACCGGCGAGTACGTCGCCGGCGGCAAGAAGGCCGACGAGATCGTCGCCCGCATGCTCAAGAAGCAGCCGGCCGACCGCCTGAAGCTGCTGCGCGAAAGCACCAACCCGCAAGCCCAGTTCCTGTGGGCCATCCTGCGCGACAGCTTCCACTACGCCGCCGTGCACCTCAACACCGTGGCCGACACGGCCCGCGAGATCGACTTCGCGATGCGCTGGGGCTTCGGCACCAGCCAAGGCCCCTTCGAGCTGTGGCAGGCCGCCGGCTGGACGCAGGTCGCCGCGTGGATCTCGGCCGACATCGCCGACGGCAAGACCCTGTCCAGCGCGCCGCTGCCGGCCTGGGTCACCGAAGGCCCCGTGGCCGAAGCCGGTGGCGTGCACACTCCGCAAGGCTCGTGGAGCGCCGCTGAAGGCAAGTTCAAGCCGCGCAGCGAGCTGCCGGTCTACAGCCGGCAGGCCTTCCGCGAATCGCTGCTCGGCACCGGCGCCGCCGACCCGCTGAAGAGCGGCACCGAGCTGTTCAAGAACGACGAAGTGCGCGTCTGGACGCTGGACGGCAAGGTCGTCATCGCCTCCATCACCGCCAAGCTGCACCTGATCAGCCCGGCCGTCACCGAAGGCCTGCTCAAGGCTGTCGAGATTGCTGAAGCCGACTACAAGGGCCTGGTGATCTGGTCGCCGGACGACGTGTTCTCGGCCGGCGCCAACCTCGAGAGCCTGATGCCCGTCTTCATGAAGATGGGCAGCAAGGGCATCGCGCCGGAAGAGAAGAAGCTGCAGGACATGATGCTGCGCCTGCGCTATGCCAGCGTGCCGGTCGTCGCCGCGATGCGCGGCCTCGCGCTGGGCGGTGGCGCCGAGCTGGCCGTGCACTGCGCACGCCGTGTTGCCCACGTCGAGAGCTATGTGGGCCTGGTCGAAGTCGGCGTGGGCCTGGTGCCCGGCGGTGGCGGCCTGACCTATATCGCCCGCCGCGCCGCCGAGATGGCCACCGCCGGCAATGCCGGTGCCGACATCCTGGCCTTCCTGAAGGACGGCTTCCTGACCGCGGCCACGGCCAAGGTCGCGACCTCTGCCCATGAAGCCAAGAAGAACGGCTTCCTGCTGGACAGCGACATCATCGTGCCGCACAAGGACGAATTGCTGCACGTGGCCACGGCCACCGCCATCGGCATGTCCGAGGCCGGCTACCGCCCGCCGCACAAGGCGCTGTTCCCGGTCGCGGGCCGCAGCGGCATCGCGACGATCAAGGGCCAGGTTGCCAACATGCGCGACGGCGGCTTCGTCAGCGCCCACGACTACCACCTGGCCGCGGCGATCGCCGACGTGGTCTGCGGTGGCGAAGTCGAGGCCGGTTCCCTCGTCACCGAGGAATACGTGATGGCGCTGGAGCGCAAGCACTTCTGCGCGCTGCTGGACAACCCTAAGACTCAGGAACGCATCATGGGGATGCTGCAGACCGGTAAACCCGTCCGCAACTAAGGTCCGACGTGAACCGGCTTCAACGCACCCTCGCCAAGCTGGACGGCCTGCCCGGCCCGCTGCGGGGCGCCGCGCGCAACTTCGCGCTGCGCCGCGCCGTGCCTTTCACGGGCACGGCGTCGCTGGATTTCGTCGCGCTCACGCCCGAGCACAGCGAGATCCACGTCGCCAACAAGCGCCCGGTGCAGAACCACATCAAGGGCGTGCATGCCGCCGCCATGTCGCTGCTGGCCGAGACGGCCACCGGCATGGTGGTGGGCATGAACGTGCGCGACGACTGCCTGCCGCTGTGCAAATCGCTGCAGGTGAACTTCAGGAAGCGCGCCACCGGTGGCCTGGTCGCCAAGGCGCACCTGACGGCGGCCCAGCGCTTCGCGATGGCCAACGAAATCAAGGGTGAGGTCAAGGTCGCCGTGACCGTGACCGACGAAGCCGGCATCGAGCCGATCGAGTGTGAATTTGTCTGGGCCTGGGTGCCCAAAGAGAAGCCCCAGGCTTAAAGGAAACATCATGAGCAAGCAAGTTCAAGACGCCTACATCGTCGCCGCCACCCGTCTGCCCATCGGCAAGAGCGGTCGTGGCTACTTCAAGAACACCCGCCCCGACGAGATGCTCGTCAAGGTCATGCAGGCCGTGCTGGCGCAAGCCCCGGGCCTGGACCCGGCGGCCATTGAAGACGCCATCGTCGGCTGCTCCTTCCCCGAGGGCGAGCAGGGCATGAACATCGCCCGCGTCGCGTCCGTGCTGGCCGGTCTCGGCCCCACCATCGGCGGCGTGACGATCAACCGCTACTGCGCTTCCGGCATCACCGCCGTGCAGATGGCCGCGGACCGCATCCGCGTCGGCGAGGCCGACGTGATGTTCGCCGGTGGCGTCGAGTCCATGTCCATGATCCCGATGGGCGGCAACAAGCCGTCCCTGAGCCCGCTGATCTTCGAGCGTGACGAGAACATCGGCATCGCCTACGGCATGGGCCTGACGGCCGAGAAAGTCGCCGCGCAGTGGAAGATCAGCCGCGAAACGCAGGACGAGTTTTCGGTGGAATCGCACCGTCGTGCGGTAGCCGCCATGGCTGCCGGTCACTTTGACGCCGAGATGACGCCTTTCGACGTCGTCGAGCGCACGCCGAATCTTGCTGACGGCAGCATCAACACCAAGACCCGCACCGTCAAGCTCGACGAAGGCGCCCGCCCCGACACGTCGCTGGAAGGCCTGGCCAAGCTCAAGCCCGTGTTCGCCGCCAAGGGCAGAGTCACCGCCGGCAACAGCTCGCAGACCTCCGACGGCTCGGGCGGCCTGCTGATCGTCAGCGAAGCGGCGCTCAAGCGCTACAACCTGACGCCGCTGGCCCGTTTCGTGTCCTTCGCCGTGCGCGGCGTACCGCCGGAGATCATGGGCATCGGCCCCATCGCCGCCATCCCCGTCGCGCTGAAGGCCTCCGGCATCACCGCCGCCGACCTGGACTGGATCGAACTGAACGAAGCCTTCGCCGCGCAGTCGCTGGCCGTGCTGAACGATCTCGACAGCAAGGGCATCGTGCTGGACCGCAGCAAGGTCAATCCCAACGGTGGCGCCATCGCGCTGGGCCACCCGCTGGGCGCCACCGGCGCCATCCGCGCGGCCTCGGTCATCCACGGCCTGCGCCGCACCGGTGGCAAGTACGGCATGGTCACAATGTGCGTCGGCACCGGCCAAGGCGCAGCAGGCATCTTCGAAAGGCTGTAAACCATGGACCGTCGCCGCGCGCTCAAGACCTCGACGGTGTTGCTCGCGGCGCCGATCGTCGCAACACAGTTCGCTGCCTGCACCGGCAGGCTCGACACCTTCACGAGCTGGAAACAGGCCCAGCAGGCCGTGCTGGATCTGCTGTTCAGCGAGAAGGTCGTGCAGGGCAACCCCTGGAATCTCAGCCAGGTGCTGCAGCACCTCGCCCAGAGCATCGAGTTCTCGATGCAGGGCTTCCCGGCGCTCAAGGGCGCCTGGTTCCGTTCCTCCATCGGGTCGGCGGCGTTCTCCGTGTTCAACGCGCGCGGCGCCATGAGCCACAGCCTGGATGAGCCCATCCCCGGTGCGCCGGCGCTGGATGCCTCGCAGGCGCTGAAGGTCTCGGTGCAGCGCCTGCTGGACGCGATGGACGTCTTCGCCCAATTCAACGGCACACTGCGGCCTCATTTCGCCTACGGTGAGCTGACCAAGCCGCAGTACGAGCGAGCCCATCTGATGCATCTGGCCAATCATTGGACCCAGTTCCACGCCAAGACGGCGACCGCCTGACGTCGCGCGGTTGACGCTTCGCTTGGCGTCGATGCCGTCCAATAGCGCCAGCACCTGCCGCAAGGAGTTCACATGACCATCAAGAGCTACACCGTCAACGGCGTCGCGACCATCGAGATCGCCCGCCCCGAGAAAAAGAACGCGATCACCCAGGCCATGTATCAGGCCATGGCCGATGCCCTGCGGGCGGCCGATGTTGATCCCGCCGTGCGCGCCGTGCTGATCACCGGCCAGCCCGGCATCTTCACCTCGGGCAATGACCTCGAAGATTTCATGGCAGGCCCGACGCGGGGTGAAGACGCGCCGACCTTCCAGTTCATGCACGCGCTGGTGGACAGCACCAAGCCGGTCGTCGCGGCCGTCACAGGTGCGGCCATCGGCATCGGCACGACGATGCTGCTGCACTGCGATCTCGTCTTCGTCGCCGACGACGCCCGCCTGGCCATGCCCTTCGTCGCGCTGGGCCTGGTGCCCGAGTTCGCTTCCAGCGTCGTGCTGCCTCAGTTGATCGGCAACCGCCGTGCGGCGGAAAAGCTGCTGCTGGGCGACCCGTTCACCGGCGAACAGGCCGTGGAGTGCGGCATCGCCAACCGCGTGCTGCCGGGCAGCGAGGTGCTGAACCACGCACGCCGCATCGCCGAGCGCTTCAACACGCTGGCGCCAGGTGCCGTGCGCGACAGCAAGAAGCTGATCCGCGACGCGCAGCGCGAAGCCGTCAAGGCGGCGATCACGCGCGAAGCCGAGATCTTCGGCGCTCGCCTGCGCTCGCCCGAGGCGATGGAGGCCTTCCAGGCCTTCTTCCAGAAGCGCGCGCCGGACTTCACCCAATTTTCCTGACCGTTGCAAGAGTCGCCCTCGGCCCGCTGCTGATCTGGCAGGGTCGGCGGGTGCGGGCGACCGCACTGCGGCTGCCTGAAGCGGCGGGTCCGCGAGCCGGTCAGATCGGCGAGGGCGAGCCGGCCCTGCGCCTGCTCATCGTCGGCGACTCCTCCGCCGCCGGCGTGGGCGCCGCGCACCAGCATGAGGCCTTGTCGATGCAACTCGCACGCGCACTGGCCGACCGGCTTGGCGCGCCTGTCGCCTGGCAGTTGGTGGCGCGCAGCGGCCACCGCAGCGAGCAGGCACTGGCCGAACTTGAACAAGCGCTGATCGCGCCCGCCGACGTGCTGGTGACGGCACTGGGCGTCAACGACGTGGTCGACCAGCAGGCGCCGGCCCTGAGCGTGCAGGCGCTGGACCGCATCCACGGCCTGGCCCGCGAGCGCGCCGGCGTGCGCCTGAGCCTGCACTGCGCCGTGCCGCCGATGCACGCTTTCCCGCTGCTGCCCCAGCCGTTGCGCTGGTTCTTCGGTCAGCAGGCCGGCAGGCTCAACCGGACACTGGAAGAAGCCCTGCGATCACAGCCCGCACGCCAGCTCGTGCAACTGCCCGAGGACATGCGCCGCCACGCGCCCACGCTGATTGCCGAGGATGGCTTCCACCCGAATGCCGAGGGCTACCGTCGCTGGGCCGAGGTGCTGGCCGAGCTGATCGTCGTTCAGCCGGTCGCGAAGGGCCGGGGCTTGCCCTGCAGGTCGATGGCGACGTAGGTCAGGTTGGCCTCGGTCACCTTGACCGCGTGCAGGTTCTCGGGGTCGCGCTCGGCCACCACCTCGACATTGACCGTGATCGACGTGCGGCCCACGCGGGTGACGGTGGCGTAGAAGCTCAGCAGGTCGCCGATGGACACCGGCTGCTTGAAGATGAACTGGTTCACCGCGACCGTGGCCACACGGCCGCGCGAGATGCGGGCCGGCTGGATGGAGCCGGCAATGTCCACCTGGGCCATGATCCAGCCGCCGAAGATGTCGCCATTGGCGTTCGCGTCGGCCGGCATCGGCATCATGCGCAGCACCAGCTGGCGTTCACCGAGAAGGGCCGCGGCAGAGGGCAAAGGGCTTGATTCCTGGGTCATCGCGTTCAGTAGTGACAATTCGGCATTCATTCTCGGTCCTGCGCTTGCGATCCCTCACTTCAGCATCATCCGTGCCACCCCGCCTCCCCGGCTGGCACTGCCCCCCCACCTCGTGGCGACTGGGGCACCGTCGGCCGCCTGCTGCCCTACCTCTGGCGCTACCGCTGGCGCGTCGGCCTGGCGCTGTCTTTCATGGTCGGCGCCAAGGTCTGCAATGTCGGCGTGCCTCTGCTGCTCAAGCAGCTCATCGACACGTTGGACCTCAAGCCGGGCCAGCCCCAGGTCCTGCTCGTCGTGCCGCTCGGGCTGCTGCTGGCCTACGGCGCGCTGCGGCTGTCGACGTCGCTGTTCACCGAGCTGCGCGAGCTGATCTTCGCCAAGGCCACCGAAGGCACGGCGCGCAGCATCTCGCTGCAGGTTTTCAGGCATCTGCATGAACTGAGCCTGCGCTTCCACCTGGAACGCCAGACCGGCGGCATGACGCGCGACATCGAGCGCGGCACGCGTGCGGTGCACTCGCTGATCAGCTATTCGCTGTACAGCATCGTGCCCACGCTGATCGAGGTGGTGCTCGTGCTGACGCTGCTGGGCGTCAAGTTCGATGTCTGGTTCGCCGGCATCACGGTCGCGGCCCTGGTGGTCTACATCAGCTTCACCGTCCTGGTCACCGAGTGGCGCACCAAGTTCCGCAAGACGCTCAACGAGCTGGACTCGGTGGCCCACAGCCGGGCCATCGACTCGCTGCTGAACTACGAGACGGTCAAGTACTTCAACAACGAGGGCTTCGAGGCCTCGCGCTACGACGAGAGCCTGGAGAAGCTGCGCAAGGCCCAGCTCAAGTCGCAGCGGACGCTGTCCATGCTCAACACCGGCCAGCAGCTCATCATCGCGACCGCCCTGGTGCTGATGCTGTGGCGCGCCACGCAAGGCGTGGTGGACGGGCGCATGAGCCTGGGCGACCTGGTCATGGTCAACGCCTTCATGATCCAGCTCTACATTCCGCTGAACTTTCTCGGCGTGATCTACCGCGAGATCAAGCAGGCGCTGACCGACATCGAGAAGCTGTTCCTGCTGCTGGACCGTGACCGTGAGGTGGCGGATGCGCCTGATGCGGCCGAACTGCAGGTGCGCGGGGCTGGCGTCGTCTTCGATGACGTGCGTTTCGCCTACGACCCCGCGCGGCCCATCCTGCACGGTGTCAGTTTCGAGATCCCGGCGGGCAAGAAGGTCGCGGTCGTCGGCCCTAGCGGCTCGGGCAAGAGCACGCTGGCGCGGCTGCTCTACCGCTTCTACGACATCGCCGGCGGCCAGATCCGCATCGACGGACAGGACACCCGCTCAGTCACGCAATCCAGCCTGCGCCGCGCCATCGGCATCGTGCCGCAGGACACCGTGCTCTTCAACGACACGGTGGCCTACAACATCGCCTACGGCAGACCGGGCGCGAGCCAGGACGAGGTCGAGGGCGCCGCGCGTGCCGCCCATATCCACGGCTTCATCAGCGCGACACCGCTCGGTTACGACACCATGGTCGGCGAGCGTGGGCTGAAGCTGTCGGGCGGCGAGAAGCAGCGCGTGGCCATCGCGCGCACGCTGCTGAAGAACCCGCCCATCCTCATCTTTGATGAAGCGACCTCGGCGCTGGACTCGACCAACGAACGCGCCATCCAGGCGGAGCTGGAGTCGGTGGGCCAGAACAAGACCGTGCTGGTCATCGCGCACCGGCTGTCCACGGTGGTGGATGCGCACGAGATCCTCGTGCTGGAGCAGGGCCGCATCATCGAGCGCGGCCGGCACGACGAACTGCTGGCCAGGAACGGCCGCTACGCCGAGATGTGGAAGCTGCAGCAGTCTGCCGACTGAGGATCTAGTGCGGCTTCTTGGGCTTCTCGAAGCTCTTGGGCCGGTAGACGTTGCCGTCCCATTCGCCGTCCAGCCGGGCATCGCCCTGGGCTGACTCCCGCGCGCGGCGGATGACCCGCTCCGCCTCCAGTGCCGCGGCGCGCGTCGCGCGCTGGCGGCGGCGCCAGCCGGTGGCGCGGTCGAGCTGGGCTTGCAGCCAGCCAACCAGCCGTGCCAGGGCCGTGTCCACCCGCGCCTGCGCCCGGTAGGGCAGGGCCATGTGCACCGCCAGCGCGATGCAGACGGCCAGGCCCAGCGCGGCGAGCACGGTGTTCAACATGGCTTGAGTTTGACCTAAAGCTGCGCCAGTGCGCCACCTATGTTGAGGGGGTCAGCTTTGCTGGAGATTCGCCCACAACGCCAGCATGGCGTCAGGAATCTTCCGGCTGGCTTCGTCGCGGGCCTCGGCGCTTGCGTCGGCCAGCGGGCCGTCTTCCACGCCCAGGGCCGAGATGGGTGCCAGCAACGGGCCGGTTCCCGCGTCGTCGAACAGCGGTTCCCAGGCCTCGGGAGCCAGGTTCACGGCGATCAGGAAACCGGCGGCCCAGTCCTCGGCATCGGCGTACTCGGGGGCTTCGTCCGCGTCGTCGCTCTCGCTCGCGCCGTCGGCAAAGCTGAAGATGGGCTCCCAGGCCTTCGGGTGAAGCGTCCAGGCCGTGGCGATGGACTGCAGGTGGCGCAGCACCAGCAGGGTCACCTTCTTGCGCTGCTTGCCGCTGACGAAGGGCGCGGGGTCCACGGCGCCGTCGCCGCCCCATATGACCGGCAGCCAGGCTTCGCCGGGCAGGTCGGCCAGCTTGTGCCCGGGCGTCAGCAGCAGGCCGGCCAGGTAGCCGTCCAGCGCCTCGATGTTCAGCGCCCCTTCGGTGGGCAGGATCGACAGCAGCTCGTCGAGGTCGTTCAGCTCCTCGTCGGACAGTGGGCGGTTGTCGGAGGCAGGGTTGTAGTGGGGGTACTGCATGGGTGTTGTCTTCTTGTTCAGCCGTGGCGGCCGTGGCGGCTCTTGGGCTTCTTGCTGTCGATGTCGGCGAACTGGGCCTTGAGCAGCGCCATCAGCACGCGCGCATTCGGCTCGGTCATGACGAGCAGGCTGCTGGGCTCGATGCCTTCGAGCGGCGTCTTCGCCGAGACGAGGGCGTCCACCTTGAACATGAGCTGGCCGTGCTGGTTGGTGGACGCGGCCTTGAACTTCTGGATTTCGATCTGATGGGTCTTCATGGGCTGGCGGTTGGCCTTCTCGGCCTGTTGCCGTCGCGTTGACAGATCCCCGATCTTGCCATTCCCGTGCCGCCGGCATAAGGTCGCCCAATGGCGCGGCCCGCTCGACTCGAGATTGCCGGCGCGGTCTATCTGATCGGCGCCCACTGCCCGTCCGAGAGCGGGCAACTCGCCTTCGTCGATGAAACCGACCGCGCCGAGATGCGCGCGCTGCTCGCCCAAGCCCTGCATCGCTTCGACGCCCAGGCCCTGGCCTACGCGCTGATGCCGGAGCATTACGAGCTGCTGCTGTTCACGCGCCGCGCCAATCTGTCGCCGCTGATGCGCCATGTGAACGGTGTCTACACCCAGCACCAGCAGCGCCGCCACCGATTCAACGGGCCGCTGTTCCAGGGGCGCTTCCACGCCGTGCTGGTGGACCGCGAGCGCCATCTGCTCGATGCCTGCCGCTACGTCGACCTCAACCCGGTGCGCCTGGGTCTGGCGCGCGGCGCGGCGGACTGGGCGGGTTCGAGCTTCCGCGCGCTGGCCGCCATGGAGGCCGCGCCCGACTGGCTGGACGTGGATGGCCTGCACACCCATTTGCTTGGCCGGCTGGCAAGCACGCCCGCCCAGCATCGTCTGGCCGGCGAGCGCTATGCCCGCCTCGTTGCGTCGGAGCCGGGCCTGCAGCTGTGGCCGGGGCGGCTGCGCGAGCAGATCTTCCTGGGCGACGCCGACTTCGCCGCGCGCATGCGGGCCGCCGCCGTAGCGCCCCGGCGCGCCGCGCGGCCGGCTTTCGGCGAATGGCTCAAGCGCGCCGGCGGCATCCGCGAGCAGGCGCTGTGGCTGGCGCACACCGAGGGCGGCGTCGCGATGACCGAGCTGGCCGGCCAGCTCGGCCTGTCGGTGTCGCGCATCAGCCGCCTCATCGCCGCGGCGGAACGCGCGGTCTGATGCTGAATCGTCGAGCCCTGCTGCTGGCCGCTTTGCCTGCGTTTGCAGGCGCCGAGGCTGGGTATGCCGGGCCGATCTTCGACGCCCACTTGCACTACAACGACGACGCCCAGGCGCCCCACCCGCCGGCCGACGTGCTCGCCCGCATGGCCCGCGCCGGCGTGCGCGGGGCCTTGGTCAACAGCCGGCCCAACGACGGCACGCTGCGCCTCATTGCCGAAGCCGGCGCGCAGTGGGTGCCCTTCGTGCGCCTGTACCGCAACCGCGCCGACTACACCGGCTGGTTTGCCGACGACAGCATCCGGCGCATGGTGCTGGAGCTTCTTGCCCGCGGCAGCCCCGCCGGGCCCTTCCGTGGCCTGGGCGAGTTCCATCTCTACGACAGCGCGAACGCGGACGGGCCGACGGCGGTGGCGCTGATGAAGCTGGCCCGCGAGCGCGGCCTGACGGTGCTGGCCCATGTGGATGACGTGGCGGTAGACAAGCTGCTGGGCCACGCGCCCGGCGCCTCGCTGATCTGGGCGCACACCGGCATCTCGGGCGAGCCGCTGTCGCGCGTGCGCGAGCTGCTGGCCAAACACCCGGGCCTGCGCGGCGAGCTGTCCTACCGGCCGGGGATCACCTTCGACGGCAGGCTCAGCGACGACTGGCGCGCGCTGCTGGCCAGCCAGGCCGGCCGCTTCCTGATCGGCTCCGACACCTGGGTCACGCAGCGCTGGCAGCACTACGACGGCCTGTTTGCCGACTACCGCGGTTGGCTGGGGCAGCTGCCTGTGGAAGTCGCCCAGCGCATCGCGTGGGGCAACGCCGGCGAACTCTTTCAACTCAAAGCTGCTTGAACCGGTGCGCGTAGGCCGGGCTGACCTCCAGCGTCTCCGGCCTGTCCTTCAGCGCGATGCTGAGCTTGCCGCTCAAGGACCGGCTCACCGACTTGATCGCCCGCGCATTGACGATGGTCGAGCGGTGCACCTGCCAGAACTGCTCGCCGTCCAGCCGCGCCACCAGCTCCTTCAGCGGCACCGAGATCAGCGCCTCGCTGTCGGCCGTGACGACGGCAACGTATTTGTGGTCGGCGCGGAAGTAGGCCACGTCCTCCACGGTGATGAGCTGCAGCTCGCGGCCGCGCTGCACGGTGATCCAGCGCAGCGGCTCCACGGCCGCCGCCGGCGCGGCGGTGCGCACGGCCAGGCCGCCGAGGTCGGCCGGCGGCAGGCTCAGGCGCTCCTTCAGCCGCAGCAGCGTCTTGGCCATGCGCACCGGGTCCAGCGGTTTGAGCAGGTAGCCGACGGCGCCCTCGTCGAAGGCCTGCACCGCGTAGCGCTCGTGCGCCGTGATGAAGACGACGTGGGCGCGCCGGCCGACCAGCTGGGCCACCTCCAGGCCGGACAGGCCGGGCATCTGCACATCCAGGAAGCAGACCTCGGGCGCGAGCTGCTCCACCAGCCGCAGCGCCTCGTGGCCGTCACGCGCCATGCCGACAATGCGGGCCTCGGGCCACTGGCGCAGCAACTCCTCGCGGATCTCGGCGGCGAGCAGGGCTTCGTCTTCGGCGATCAGGACGCGGGTCATGTCGAGGTCAGGTCGGCAGCGGCCAAGTCAGCTTGAACACCGGCATATCTTCGATGAACAGGCTCAGCGATGCCGACTCGCCGTGCACGGCCTGCAGCCGGCGGGCCAGCTCTGACAGCGGCACGCGTTCGGCCGCGAGGCGGGTCTGCGTGAGGTCGGGGCCCAGGGCGCGCAGCCGCAGTTCCGCCAGCCCGGCGCTGCCGTGCAGCGACAGGCTCCACAGCGTCGTGCCTTCATCCAGCAGCGGGCGCACAAGCGGCAGCAGCACCATGGGCGCCAGCGGCCAGTCCGGCACGTCCTGTGTCAGCGCGAGGCCGGACAGGTGCAGCCGCTCGGTGTGCTGGGCATCGGCGCTGACCAACCGGGCGTAGGCCCGCAGCGCGACGATCTCCCGCGCCAGCGTCGACACCTCGGCCTCGACGTGGGGCTGCAGCGCGCGCAACAGCTCGATCAACGCTGCCAGGCGGTTCTGCGCTCGCAGGGGTTCGCTCAGCAGCTCTTCGTCGATGGTGGCCAGGCGGTCCGAGAGCAGCGCCGGGTCCACGCGCGCCTGCAAAGCCAACAACTGCGTCGCGGCGAGCTGGCGTTCGCGCTGCGCGGCGGCATCCCGCAGCGCCGCCAGCCGTGCCTGGGCGCGCTGCGAGAAGCGCAGCTGCACGTAGACGGCCACGCCCAGGGCATGCCAGACGAAGGTGGTGCTCGCCAGCCCGTAGTTGGCCTCGTCCGTCCACCAATCCACCTTGCCCAGCAGCGGGTACAGGGCCGGCGCGATGAACCAGACGCCGCCGATCACCGTCGTCAGCACGACGGCCGGGTAGGCGATCCACGCCGGCAGGCGGCGCTCGTCGACGAGGGCGTCGGCCACGCGCAGCAGCAGCACGGCGGGCACGCCGAACTGCAGCACGTTGTAGGTCAGCGCGTTCACCAGGTCGTTGCCCGGCATGCTGTTGCCCAGCGGCGTGCCGTTGGCGATCAGCGTGGCGGCGCCGACGAGCAGCATCCAGCCCAGGTCGCCGGAGCGCAGGTCGAGCTTCATCGCGACGGCAGCTGCACGCGGGCGACGAGGCCGCGCGGCTGATTCAGGTGCAGGCTCAGGCGCGCCTGCGCGCCGTAGGCTGCGGCCAGGCGCGCACGCAGCGTGGCCAGGCCCGTGCCGCTGCCGATGCCGCTGCCCATGCCGGCGCCGGTGTCGGCCACCTCCAGGCGCAGCAGGTCGGGCTCATCGGGATCAGGCCCGGCGCGCACGCAGATCTCACCGCCCTCCACCTGGGGCCCGATGCCGTGCTTGATGGCGTTCTCCGCGAGCGTCAGCAGGCAGGTGGACGGCACGATGACATCGTCCAGCCCCGGCACGATCTCGTAGCGCAGCGTCAGGCGGTCCGGCCCGATGCGCCGCTGATGCAGTGCGAGGAAGGCGGCCACGAGCTTCAGCTCCCGTGCCAGTGGCGCCTCGGCCTGGCGCAGCTCGGGCAGGGCGGCGGCGAGGTAGATGCGCAGGTCGGCCAGCATGGCGCGCGCGGCGGGCGCGTCGGTGCGGGCCAGGCGACGCAGATGGGCCAGCGTGTTGAACAGGAAGTGCGGCTCCACCTGGGCTTGCAGCAGCGCCGAGCGCGCGGCGTCGAGCTGGCCGGCGTGGGCCTGCTCGCTGCGGTGCAGGGATTCGGCATCCGCCTCGCGGCGGCGGCCGCGCTGGTGGTATTCCAGCGCCAGGCAGGCGCAGCTGGACAGGATGAGCTGCACCTGCAGGTTGTAGGGCGAGAAGAAGATGTCGGGCCCGCCGAAGCGATGGCCCGCCATGCCGACGAAGATGCTGAGCACCGCCAACGCGACGATCTGCGCCGCCAGCCCGCCGCTGCGCAGCCTGGGCTCGCGCGGCAGCCAGGGCTGGCTGAGCACGGCGCCCAGCCAGAGGCTGTAGAGCATGACGGCCACCGCCAGCCAGGCGCGCCGGCCCGGCAGCTGGCCGGCGTGGCAGATGTTGTCTTCGCTGGCGAACTTGCAGTTCACCAGCTCGGGCAGCATCAGCCCGGCCGCCAGCGCCAGGCTCACGCCGGCGGCCACGGCCAGCGCCGGGCGGCGCAGCAGCGGGCGCTTGATGGCAGCAGACGGGGGCGTGGGCGGCATGAAGAGGAGGTCAGCGGGCGTCGGTGCGGGCCGCCTGCGCGACGGTCGCCGAGGCTGCTGCTGCGGCCATCACCGGCACCGGGTCCGCGAAGCGGATGTTAAGGACGTAGCGCTGTGGCGTGCCGCGCTGGCATTCCAGCGTCTGCATCGCGATGCGCACCGGGCTGCGGTAGGCGCGCGAGCCGTCCAGCGCCAGCAGCTGGGGGCGGCCCTCGGCGTCCACCTCGAACTCGACGCGCACCAGGCCGTCGCTGCCGATGCGCTGCTTGGCGCTGGCGAGGTATTCGGTCAGCTGCTCGCCGGCATCCGGGCAGACAGCGGGTGCGGCGAAGGCGAAGGACACGGGGAGGGCGGCGAGCAGCAGGGTCAGCAGGGTCTTCATGGCGATCTCCAAGGGGGTTGTCGATGGCGCAAAGGTAGAGATCGCAGGCGCTGCAGTCAGCCGCCGCCGGACGAAGCCCGCGGATCGCCCGACGAAGCCGCGGCGACGACCGACGGCGCGACGACACCATGACTTACGACACGACGCCTGCTGGCGGCCCCCGGGGCGCTAAGCTGCGGCCCCATCCGAACGAGGAGACGACATGCGCCTGCTTGCCCTGACAGCCCTGCTGCTGTCGACCAGCCCCACCTGGGCGGCCGACATGAGCCCGCCGCCCGAGATCAGCTCAGCCGCCACCGACACGCTGGCCGCGCCGCGCCGCCTCATTGCCGCCAAGGACTGGGCCGGTGCGCTGGCCGCATTGCGCGCTCAACCGCAGGCTGCAAGTGCCGACTGGAACAACCTGATGGGCTACACGCTGCGCAAGCAGGCCGCGCCCGACCTGGCCCAGGCCGAGAGCCACTACCTCGAAGCCCTGCGCATCGCCCCCGGCCACCGCGGCGCCAACGAATACCTGGGCGAGCTCTACCTGATGAAGGGTGATGTCGCCAGCGCCGAGAAGCGCCTGGCCGTGCTGGCCCAGCTCTGCCCCGCCGGCTGCGAGGAACGCGAAGACCTGGCACGCGCCATCACCGCCTTCAAGGCCAAGAAGTAAAGCCCCGCTCCCGTGCTGCGTCGTTCCGCCTTCTTTCAGGCCCTCCTGGCCCGTCCCTGGTTGATGGCCGTGCTGGGCCTGCCGCTGGTGCTCCTGCTGGTCGGCGCCATCGTCGCGATCTTCCTGTGGCAGCAGCTGCCGGCGCTGGATGTGCTGACCGACTACCAGCCCCACCAGCCGCTGCGCGTGATGAGCGCCGACGGCCAGCTGCTGGGCGAGTTCGGCGCCGAGCGCCGCCGCTTCGTTGCACTCAAGGACATCCCCAAGCCCATGCAGGATGCGCTGCTGGCCGTGGAGGACACGGACTTCTACGCGCACTCGGGCATCGACTTCGGCGGCATCGTGCGCGCGATGTTCCGCAACCTGACCCACGGCGGCCCGCTGCACGGCGCGTCGACCATCACCCAGCAGCTGGCCCGCGACACCTACCTGACGAAGGAGCAGCGCTGGTCGCGCAAGGTCGTCGAGGCGCTGCTGGCGATCAAGATCGAGCATGCGCTGAGCAAGGAGCAGATCCTCGAGATCTACATGAACCAGATCTTCCTCGGCAACCGCGCCTACGGCTTCGCGTCGGCGTCCGAGCGCTACTTCGGCAAGGGGCTGGACAAGCTCAGCACCGGCGAGATGGCACTGCTGATCGGCCTGCCCAAGAACCCGATGGGCTTCAACCCGGTGCAGAACCTCGGCCGCGCCAAGCGGCGCCAGGCCGTCGTGCTGGAGCGCCTGGTGGCGGTCGGGCTCGTCACCGCCGAGCAGGCCAAGGCGGCGCGCGAGCAACCCCTCGCCATCCAGCGCCCCAAGCGCATGGCTGGCATTGCCGACCATGCCGCCGAGCAGGTGCGCCAGGAGATGCTGACCCGCTTCGGCGAGGCCGCCTACACGCGCGGCCTCACGGTGACGACGACGTTGCTCTACGCCGAGCAGGCGGCCGCGCAGGAGGCGCTGCGCCACGCCCTCTTCGAGCTGGAGCGCCGCCAGCCCTTCCGCGGGCCCGAGGCGACCGTCGACCTGCCGGAGGGCGACGGCCTGGACGACGCGCTGGACGCTGCCTTCGATGCCCACCCCGATCTCGGCGAACTGCGCACGGCCGTGCTGCTCAAGGTCGACAAGGGCGCCGCCGAGCTGGTGCTGGGCGACGGCGAGAAGGTCAGCCTGAAGGGCCAGGCCATGCGCCCCCTGCAGAACCTCAAGCGCGGCGCCGTGCTGCGCATGCTGGAGTCGGGCAAGCAGTGGCAGGTCAGCCAGACGCCGCAGGCCGAGGGCGCCGTCGTCACGCTGGACCCGGCCACCGGCGCCATCCGCGCACTGGTTGGGGGCTTCGACTTCACGCGCAACCAGTTCAACTCCGCCACCCAGGCCTGGCGCCAGCCCGGCTCGGCCTTCAAGCCCTTCATCTACTCGGCGCTGATCGAGCAGGGCGCCTGGGCCGGCACGCTGGTCAGCGACCAACCCTTCGAGCAGGGCGACTGGGCGCCGCGCAACTACGACGGCCAGTACGAGGAGGCGCTGTCGCTGCGCCAGGGCCTGGCCCGGTCCAAGAACATGGTGACCATCCGTGTCGCCCAGGCCTTGGGGCCGCAGCGGGCGCGCGCCTGGTCCGCGCGCTTCGGCCTTGATGAGGAAAGGCAGCCGCTGAACCTGACGATCGCGCTCGGTACCGGCGCCGTCACGCCGCTGCAGATGGCCCAGGCCTACGCCGCCTTCGCCAATGAGGGCCAGCTTCGCACGGGCTGGCTGATCCAGCGCGTGCAGGACGCCCAGGGCGAGACGATCTGGCAGGCCGAGCCACCCAAACCCCGTCAGGCCGTCAGCGCGCGCAATGCCTTCATGACCTCGCAACTGCTGGCCGCCGTGGCGCGCGAGGGCACGGGGGCGCGGGCCAGCGCCCTGCTGGGCCGCTGGGACCTCTACGGCAAGACGGGCACGACCAACGACGCCGTCGACGCCTGGTTCTGCGGCTTCCAGGCCACGCGGGCCGGCGCGGTGTGGATCGGCTATCCGCAGCCCAAGTCCCTGGGCGAGCGTGAGACCGGCGGCGGCCTGGCCCTGCCCGTCTGGGCCGCGACGATGGCCGTCGCGCTCAAGGGCCAGCCCAACACGCAGCTGGCGCCACCGAGCGAGGGCCTGGTGCAGCAGGACGGCAACTGGTTCTACAGCGAGTTCGCGGGCGATCTGGCGATCGCGCGCATCGGCCTGCCCGCCGTGGCGGCAGCGCCCGAGGAGGCGGCGTCCGAGCCGGCGACCTCGGCACCGCCGATCAATCAGTAGCGGTGCCGACGCGGCGGGGCGCAGCCAACGGAAACTTGAGCGTGAAGCTGGAGCCCCGGCCCAGTTCCGAACTGGCCTGGAGCGACCCGCCGAGGATGCCGGTGGCGATGTTGAGGGCCACCGTCAGGCCCAGTCCCGGGCCGCCAATGCCCAGCTGCGTTGTGAAGAACGGGTCGAAAACCTTGGCCAGCGTGTCCGCGCTCATGCCCTTGCCGTCGTCACTCACCTGCAGCCGGACGGTGCCGTCCTTCACCTGGGCGGCGACGCGGATGGTGCCGCCGTCGCTGCCGTCGAAGGCGTGCGTGGCCGCGTTGTCCAGCAGGTGGGCCAGCACCTGGTGCAGCGAGGCCGGGTAGGTGTCGCACAGGATGCCCTCGGGGACGTCGCTGCTGACCCGCAGCGACGCGCTGCCGGAGGTCTTCTGGAACACCGCCAGCGCCCCGTCCACGGCGGTGCGCAGGTCGAAAGGGTGGCGCTGCGCCGAGGCCTGCTCGGTGGCGATCTGCTTGAAGGTGGTTACCAGCTTGCCGGCGCGCTGGCAGGAGCGCTCGATCAGCTGCGCCGCCGGGATCGCGTTCTGCAGGAAGGCTGTCAGCGTGGACTTCTTCAGCTCACCCCGCTCCACCGCCCGGGCGAGTTCGACGGCGTTCTCCTCCAGCGTGGAGGCGGCGATGACGGCGTTGCCGATGGGCGTGTTCAGCTCGTGTGCCATGCCGGTGACGAGCCGCCCGAGCGATGCCAGCTTGCGGGCCTGCAGGATCTGCTCCTGCGCCTCGGCATTGGCCAGCGCGATCGCACCGTAGGCGCATAGCGTGCGGAAGATGGCAATCTCGCGTTCACGGTAGGCATGCGGCCGCAGCGCCTGGATGGACATGACGCCCAGCAGCCGCTGCCCCACCAACAGCGGCGCGTACATCAGGCTTTGCGTGTCCAGCGTGCCGGCGACGATGCCGGCGCTGTCGGGCGACTCGTGGATGACGATCTCCCGCAGTTCGCGGGCGCAGCGTGCGCAAAGGCTCTGCGGGTCGGCCAGGCTGAGGAAATGGGGCGGGATGGGCCGCTCGGCCTCCACGCCGAACACCAGGGTCAGCTGCTGCTGCTCCTCTTCCAGCCGATAGATCATCAGCGTGTTGGCGTCCAGCAGCCCGTGCACATGGTGCTGCAGCGCCGCGAAGATGGCGTCGGCGCCCAGGTTCGCGGTGATGTCGCGGCCCACGCTGCCCAGATGCTCCAGCGTGCGGTTGGCCTCCTCCAACAGCTTCGCCCGCCCGGCAAGCGCCTCGGCCAGCTGGCGCTGGTGCTCAGCGTCGGCGCGGATCTGCTCGGTCTCGTAGGCCACCTCGATGGCGATGGCGCGGTTGCCGGCCTCCAGACTGCGGGAGCGTTCGCGTGCTTGCATGGCCGACTGGCTGAACGCGTAGGCCCGCTGGAAGTCGCCGCCGTCGGCGTGCACTGCGGCCAGCTTCTCCAGGATCTGGCTGGGGACGATCATGCCGTCGACCTGCCGGGCAAGATCCAGCGCCTCTTGCAGGTAGCGCGCGCGCTCATGGCCGGCCGGCAGGCCCGGCGCGGCGTGCAGGTCCGCCAGCAGCAGCCGCATGTCGATCTGGTGCTCGTTGGCGCCGGGGTTGAAGGCCAGCGCGGCCTGTGCCGCCGCCAGCGCCGCTGGCAGTTGCTGCAGGCCCAGCAGTGCCTGGGCGCGGCCGCGCATCGCCTCGGACTGCAGGTCGATCGAGCCCAGCGCGGCCGCACGTTCGGCCAGCCGTTCGAAGGCGGTCAGTGCGCGGTCAAACGCACCCCGATCCAGCTCCAGTTCGGCCAGATAAGACAGTGCGCCCGCATAGTTGCGCGAGCCCGCCAGCGGCTCCATCCGCTGCAGCGCCTCGGTGAGCATGCTGTGCGCCGCGTCCAGGCGCCGCAGCTTGCGCAGTGTGCCGGCCGTGTGCAGTAGCGCCACGCCCAGCGGGCCCGGCCAACCGCCCCGCCGCGCCAGCGCGAGGCCGCGCTCCATCCAGACGAGGGCGGTGTCGTAGTCGTTGAGGGAGCTGAAGCGGTCCCCGGTGTTGGACAGCGCGACGATGGCCCGGCGGATCTGCCCGCTGGCCAGCGCATGCGTGCTGGCCGCGATCGTGTGCCGGATCGACTCGGCCAGGTTGCCGCGCTTGAAGCAGATGGCGCCCCAGAAGTCCTGCATCCAGCAGGCCACGGCCGTGCTCAACGTGGCCGCGTTGACTCCGATCTGCCGCATGGCCTCTTCGTGTCGTGCACTGTCCGGCGCCCAGGCTGACCAGTACGCCAACGCGACCTCGGCCATCTGACAGCGGTCGACGTCGACGCCTTGCGCGGCCGCTTGCATGGCCGCCGCTGCCCGCGACCGGCCGCGCACGTCGCCAACGTCCTGCGCCAGCATGGCGGTCGCCCAGTGCGCATCGGCGATGCCGATGGCGTCGTCCAGCGCTGCGAAGGCCTCCTGCGCCGCGGTCGTGCGCGCCTTGGCCGCGTCCAGCCGCGCGAACAGCCAGTCGGCCTCCGCGCGCACCAGCATCAGCCGGGCGGCGAGGCGGCGCGCCTCGGTGGCGCCGGAGAGCACATCGGCCTGGAGATGGCCGTCGACCTCGTCGGCCAGTGCCAGCGCGCGGCCGGTGTCACGCTGGCGCAGCTGCCAGCTGAGCGCAGCCTGTGTGCGCAGGCGGTCCTCGGAAATGGCTGCCGGCAGCGCGCGCAGCGTGGACTCCAGCACTGCCAGCTCTGCGTCAGTGGCAAAGAAGGACAGGGGATGCTGGGATGCCGCAGCGCTGACCATCGGCCAATCTAGCAGCCTGGCCGGCGAGCGGCGCGAGCAGTGGCTCAGAAACCATGCTCGCGGATCAGATCTGCTTGACCGGGCGCAGATTGCTGCCGCTCATCGGCCGCGGGTCCACCGCGGCAGTCGAGGCTACTGGCCCGCCGGCGGCTCCCAAAGCTCGATCTTGTTGCCGTCAGGGTCCACGACCCAGCCGAACTTGCCGTACTCCGAGTCCTGCGGCTCGCCCACGACATTGCAGCCCTCGGCCCGCAGCGCGGCGATCAGCCCGTGCAGGTCGGCCACGCGGTAATTGACCATGAAGGGCGCCGTGCTCGGCGCGAAGTACTCGGTCTCGGCCTTGAAAGCCGTCCAGATCGTCGTGCCGACGCCACCCGGGTTGTCCGGCGTCACCCAGCTGAAGGCGGCGCCACCCCAGGGCTGGACGTCCACGCCGAGGTGGGTGCGGTACCAGTCGGCCAGGGCCGCGGGGTCGCGGGACTTGAAGAAGATGCCGCCGATGCCGGTCACGCGTTTCATGGGAGTCTCCTGAAGTGGCGCGATTTCAGCATGCCGGCGCACATTCGTGCAGGGCCTTCAGATCGGACTGCAGCCTTGAGTCGGGGCACCTCGGCATGCACCACAGGGGGGGGTGATGCGCCGATGTCGCGACCGCGCCGCGTTTCTTGGTAGCGCTGTCATCCGAGTGCAAACTTTTCGACGAAATATCGGAACAAGTTTGTCGCCGAGTCACAAATGATGCATCCGATGGATTCGTTTCCATAAACTGCCGCGGCCATTTGAGCCCCCCGACAGGTTCGACCGATGGATGGTTCCTCCACCAACGCATTCGATTGGAAATCACGCATGAACACCCGCTTCAGCCTCTGCCTCCTGACCCTTGCCACGCTCGCCCTGACCGCGATGACCGGCGCCGCGCTTGCCGACACGATCAAGATCACGGGTGCTTCCACCGTGCTGAATGTCGTCGTGGCGCCGACCAAGGCTGCGGTCGAGAAGAGCACTGGCCACACGCTGGCGATCATCGGCTCTGGCACGGGCAAGGGCCTGGTGGACCTGGCCGAGGGCACGAGCGACGTGGCCATGGTGTCCGAGCCGCTGGACATCGCCATCGAAGCCGCCGCCGTCGCCGGCAAGAAGGTCGACCCCAAGGCGCTGCAGTTCTTCGAGCTGAAGAAGGACGAGATCGTCTTCGTCGTGCACCCGAGCAACCCGGTGGGCAAGCTGACGTGGGAGCAACTGCGGGACATCCACACCGGCAAGATCGGCAACTGGAAGGACGTCGGCGGCAAGGACCAGGCCATCGTCGTCTACAGCGACTCGACGACCGGCGGCACCCGCGCCATGGTGAAGAAAAACGTCATGGGCGGCGCCGAGTACGGCCCGGCCGTCAAGCCGCAGACGAGCGTGAAGCGCGCGGCCGAGATGGTCAGCGGTGACGAGGCCGGCATCACCGGCGTCGGCAAGGGCTTCGTCGACGCGGGCAAGAACAAGATCATCGACACCAAGAAGCTGCAGCGCCCGCTGGCGCTGGTGACGATGGGCGCACCCAAGCCTGCCGCCAAGGCCGTCATCGACGCCTTCGCCAAGGAAGCCAAGGACCTCTGATCCGGCGCTCACGCCGACTGCCAGCCAATCGAGGACGGGCTCATGTTGAATCTGATGCGGCGCGCCATCGGCGTGCGTCTGGGGGTGGCGTTCGCCGCCCTGGTGCTGCTGATCCTGGTCAGCGTTGCCTTCGGGGTGTCGCGCCTCGGGGCGCTCAATGGCGCCATGCAGTCGCTGCTGGTGCATGACACCCGTGGCGAAGTGCTGGCCCTGCAGCTGGAAGCGCAGGCCCAGGCGGTGCTGAGGGCGCTGGCCCAGGCCGTGCTGACGGACAGCGTCGACGACATCCAGGCCCAGCTCAAGGTCGTCGAGCGCCTGAGCGCCGAGGGCAAGCGCACGCGGCAGGCCATCGAGGCGGCCATCGACGCCGACGAGGGGCGCACCGCACTGAAGGCCGTCGTGGCGGCGGAGCCGGCTTTCGCGGCAGCGCTGGCCAAGGCAGGCGAGGCGGTCAAGAGCGGTGACATGGACGCCGCGCGCCAGCAGCTCAACGAGAAATCGCTGCGCCAGTTCACCGACGCCTACGTCGGTGCGCTTGCCCGGCTGGGTGAGGCGCAGCGCAAGGCCACCGAGGAAGGCCAGGCCGATGCCAACGCGGCCTATGCCTCAGGACGCAACCTGCTGCTCGTCGTGGCCGTGCTGGCTGCCGCCGCGGCCGCCGGCCTGGGCTGGTGGATCACGGGCACGCTGACCGCACCGGCCCGCGAAGCCGTGCGCGCCGCCCGGCGCATTGCCGCCGGCGACCTGACCCAGGATCTGCAAGCCTCCAGCCGCGACGAGATGGGCCGCATCCTGGAGAGCATTCAGGCCATGCAGGAGTCCCTGCGTGGCGTGGTCGGCCGCGTGCTGAGCAATGCCGACAGCGTGCGCATCGCCAGCGCCGAGATCGCTTCAGGCAGCCTGGACCTGTGCCAGCGCACCGAGCAGCAGGCCGGTGCGCTGGAAGAGACGGCGTCGTCGATGCAGTTGCTTGGACAGACCGTGCAGCAAAGCGCCGAAAACGCCCGCGAGGCCAACCAGCTCGCGCAGGGCGCGTCCACTGTTGCGGCGCAGGGCGGGGAGGTCGTCAGCCAGGTGGTGCAGACGATGAAGGAGATCAACGACAGCTCCCGCCGCATCGGCGACATCATCGGCGTCATCGACGGCATCGCCTTCCAGACCAACATCCTGGCCTTGAACGCCGCTGTCGAGGCGGCTCGCGCGGGCGAGCAGGGCCGCGGCTTCGCCGTCGTGGCCTCCGAGGTGCGCAGCCTGGCCGGCCGCAGCGCCGAGGCTGCCAAGGAGATCAAGGCCCTGATTTCCGACAGCGTCGCGCGCGTCGACAAGGGCAGCGCCCTGGTCGATCAGGCCGGCGCCACGATGCAGGAGGTGGTGACCGCCATCCGGCGCGTGACCGACATCATGGGCGAGATCAGCGGTGCCAGCAGTGCGCAGAGCGCTGGCGTGACGCAGGTCAGCGCAGCGCTGAACCAGATGGACCATGCGACGCAGCAGAACGCAGCACTGGTCGAGCAGAGTACCGCCTCTGCAGACAGCCTCAAGGGCCAGGCGGAGGAACTTGCGGCCGCAGTGGCCCTGTTCAAGCTGGGCGGCCGTCAGGCCGGCTAGGCGAGTCGGGTGCGCGGTGGCCGGGCGCTCAGCGTCAGCCACAGCGCAAAACTTGTTTCGCCGACCAGCACCGGCAACATCACCGCCGGGAACAACAGCCCGGCGAACGACGGCGCCAGCAGCAGCGCGATGCTGTTGACGAGGCAGGCCACGCCCGCCAGGGCCGGCAGCCAGCCCAGGATGCGGGGCACCAAGCCGCTGTGGGCGATCAGCGCGCCGCAGATCACGCAGGAGATGCCGAAGAACACCAGGCCGATCGCAAAGCCCTGGCCGTGCAGCTGCACCGCCAGCATCGTCATCGCCTTGCGCTGGGCTGGCGTGAAGGCGGCGCCCATGGCGTTGCCGGTCAGCAGGTCCAGTGCCGCGAGCAGCTGCACGCGGTTGGCGACGCGCATAGCCGTCTGCACGAGGTTCAGGCCGGCGGCCGTCAGCGCCAGCGGCTCCATCACCGGCTTCAGCAGCCATCAGCAGAGGCCGGTGCCGCGGTTAACGCCAGCAACGCCGGGTAACAGCTGCCGGCCCGCCGCGGCCCTAGAGTGGGTGCGTTGCTCACACCGTTGCCCTGCCCATGCGCCACGCCCGCCTGACCGGCTTTGCCTCGCCCCTGCTGCTCGTGCTCATCGCCGGCTGCGCCTCGGTGCGCGATGGGCGAGACGGCCGAGAACCGAGCGAGGCGCACATGGCCCAGCCGCCTTCGGTGGCCGGCGTGGCGCAGGAGAGCTTTGGCAAGGCGGCCTGGGGGCGGCAGGGCGAGTTCATGCTCGGCGGCCAACGCGTGCGTTACGAGCGTGGCGCGGAGCGGCTGGCGCTGTTCGAGCCCCTGCCCGCGGCGATGCGCACGCTGCTGCGCTTCAGCGTGGGCGACAGCGCGGCCGTCTGCGAGGCCTGGACGCCCGAGCAAAGTGCCAACGGCCGGTTGGCCGACAGCAAGCCCTGGGTGCTGAGCTGCCGCTGGGGCAGTGCGCCCGCGGCCATGCTGCAGATCGGCGAGGGCCAGATGCGCCGTGGCAAGCTCAGCCGCGAAGGCGCCTACCGCCGCGGCGAGCTGACGGTGGGCCTGCGCTCGGCGCACCTGCTTGACGGCAGCGCCCAGCCGCAGGCGGCCGCCGTGGGCTACGAGATGCTGCACCAGGGCACGGTGGTCGGCAGCCTGGACCTGAGCGGCAGCGTGCCGCGGCTGCGCCGGCCCGACCCGGCCACGCCGCTGGGCCGTGCCGTGACCGAGGCGGCGCTGGCGCTGGCGCTGGTCTCGGAGCCCGCTGGCGGGCGCTAGCGTTTCAGGTTTCCAGCTTCAGCGCCGGCGCGCGGCGGCGCAGGGGCTGGGCCTTGACGATGCTGGAGCTGGTCTGGGAGCAGTCGGCCAGGCGATCCAGGGCCTGGTCCAGGTGCTCGATGGAGCGCAGCGCCAGCCGCAGCACGAAGCAGTCGTCGCCGGTGACCTTGTCGCATTCCAGCGCCTCGGGCATGGCCTCGATGCGCTGCTGCACGGCGGCCAATGCCCCGGGCATGGGCCGCACGCGCACGATGGCCTGCAGCGTGAAGCCCAGCGCAACCGGGTCGATGTCGATGGTGAACGCGCGGATGACGCCGCGCTCGCGCAGCCGCGTCAGGCGCTCCGACGTGGCCGCCGGCGAGAGGCCGATGGCCAGGGCCAGGTCCTTCAGCGGTGCGCGGGCATCGGCGGCCAGGGCGGCCAGCAGCAGGCGGTCGATGGGGTCGATCATGATTCGGTCTGAATGGCGTTTGGCCGCTTCGGATTCTGCCAATTGTGCGATCCGCCGACCTTTCCGCCTGTGAGCATGCCGGTTGGCCGGGAACAATGAGGCTTCTCGTCACCGCAAGGATTCCCGTGTCTCCCACCACCCGCGGCGTGCTCGAAATGGGCAGCGCGATGAGCCTGCTGGGCTCGATTGGCTACTTCGTGCTGCTGTCCGGCCTGGCGCCGCTGGACGTCGTGTTCTGGCGCTGCGGCTTCGGGCTGCTGACGTTGGCGCTGATCTGCACCGTGCTCGGCCTGTGGCGCCGGCCCACCGCGCGCGAGTTCGGCCTGGCCGTGCTGGGGGGCGTGGCCATCGTGCTGAACTGGGTGCTGCTGTTCGGCGCCTACAGCCGCGCGTCGGTGGCCGTGGCCACGGCGGTCTACAACCTGCAGCCCTTCCTGCTGATGGGTCTGGGCGTCGTGTTCTTCGGCGAACGGCTGAGTGCGGCGCGTCTGGCCTGGGTGGGCCTGGCCTTCGCGGGCGTGCTGTTGATCGTGCAGGCGCGCCCGAGCGCCGGCTATGTCGGCGGCAATTTCTCTCTGGGGGTCGCGATGGCGCTGGCCGCCGCGGCGCTGTGGGCGGTGGCGGCGGTCGTGGCCAAGCGCCTGACCGGCATGGCGGCGCCGCTGATCGCGCTGATCCAGGTGGGTGTGGGGCTGCTGATGCTGGCGCCGTTTGCCGACTTCGGCCATCTGCCTCAGACGGCGCTGGGCTGGATGCCGCTGGTGGTGCTGGGCGTCGTGCACACCGGGCTGATGTACGCGCTGATGTATGCCGGCGTGCAGCGCCTGCCGACGGCGCTGCAGGGCGGGCTGTCCTTCCTCTACCCGGTGGTGGCCATCGCCGTGGACCGCGTGGCACTCGGCCATGCGCTGGCGCCGCTGCAGTGGCTCGGTGCGGCGGCCATCCTGGTCGGCGCAGCCGGCCTGGTCAGGGCTTCTCGGCCAGCGCCTTCAGGTTGGCCAGGCCCGCGTCGAAGTCCGGGCCGACCATCTTGTCCATGAACAGGCCCATCCAGCGGTAGATCGGGTTGGCGCCCATGTCGCCGTTCATGGCCCAGGTGAGCTGGGTGGCGCCGCCGTTGGCGTCAAGGCGGAAGTCGCCGGTCGACGTGGTGCCGAAGTCGGGGAAGAAGAGCTCGTAGCCCAGGCGCTTGGGCGGCTCGGCGCTCGTGAACGTCATGCGCCCGTCGCCCTGGCTCTTGCTCTTCCAGGCCCAGACGGCACCGGCGCCTGCCGGCGGGCCGCTGTACTCGATGGACATGGCCGGGTCGCGCTGCGTCCAGACGCTCCAGCCCTTCCAGGCACGCGGGTCGGCGATCAGCGCGTAGATCTTGTCCGGCGCGGCGTTGATGGTCACCGTGCGGGAGACAGTGAACTTGGGCGACAGCATCAGCCCGCCGGCCAGGCAGACGGCCAGCAGCGCGACGACGGCGATCAGAACGATCTTGAGCGCTTTCATCAGGGCTCTCCCGGAGATTGAGGTGGCCGCACTGTGGGCGCGCGATGGCGGCCACACAATCCGCACAACTCCCTCCCGCATGCATATGAAGATCGACGCTGCCCTCGCCTCCGTCTACGCCGAACAAGGCTTCCTCGTCATCCCCGGCTTCAAGTCCGCCGCCGACATCGCTGCGCTGCGCCAGCGCGCGCTGCAGATCGTCGACGCCTTCGACCCCGGCGAGCAGCGCCCCGTCTTCACGACCGAGGAGCAGCAGCGCCATGTCGACGACTACTTCCTCGACAGCGGCGACCAGGTGCGCTGCTTCTTCGAGGAAGAGGCCTTCGATGCCGAAGGCAGGCTGTGCGTCGACAAGGCCTTGGCCATCAACAAGATCGGCCATGCGATGCATGACCTCGACCCCGTCTTCAGCGCCTTCTCCAAGGGCGAGGCGCTGCGCGGCGTTGCAGCGGCGCTGGGCCTGAGCCAACCCCAGGTCTGGCAGAGCATGTTCATCTTCAAGCAGCCCGGCATCGGCGGCGAGGTGCGCTGGCACCAGGACGCGAGCTTCTTCGAGAGCGACCCGGTCACCGTGACGACCTTCTGGTTCGCGCTGGAGGACGCGACGCTGGCCAACGGCTGCCTGTGGACCGAGCCCGGCGGCCACAAGGGCGCGCGCGGCGTGCTGCGCGAGCGCTTCGTGCGCGAGGGCCGCAAGGCCTGGATGGAGCAGATCGACCCGACGCCCTGGCCGGCGGCGGATTCGGCCGAGGCCATTCCCCTGGAGGTCGAGGCCGGTTCGCTGGTCGTTTTCCACGGGCTGCTGCCGCATTACTCGGCGGCCAACCGCTCCGCGAAGTCGCGCCACGCCTACACGCTGCATGTGACCGACGGCGCGAGCCGCTACTCGCCCAGGAACTGGCTGCAGCGCGGCGAGGCGTTGCCGGTGCTGGGCTTCTAGGCGCGGGCGGCCCGGCGTGCGCGGCCCAGCCATCCCAGCAGGGACAGGCCGGCGAGCGAAAGCAGCCAGGTGCCAGGTTCGGGTACGGGAGCGACATCGATGCTGACGGTGTAGTCCAGCGTGCCGCCGACCGGCTTCTGGAAGTCGTTCCACAGCATGCCGTTGCCCAAGGTGATCAGGTAGCGTTTCTCGGTCGGCGACAGGCCGCCCAGCAGATCGCCTCCTGTTGGCGAGTAAATGGGCGCCGAGCAATACGGTTCGGTACCGCTGATCACGAAGCAGTTGTCATTCCAGGTGAACGACGGCCAGGCCATCACCCGCCAGTTCCATTCCACCTTCAGCGTGTTCTGAGTCGTGTCTTTGAACGAGAAGTCCACACGCATTGCCGTGATCTGCTGCCCGGCGGGCAGCAGCAGGTTCATGGGGTCGAAGTCCAGATCCCAAGGCGCATTGGGCAGTTCCAAATGCACGATGGTGTGCATCTGTCCCTTGACCGTGTTGTGACCGATGTCGAGCCCCAGTTCCGTGACGAGGCCTTCGTGGATGAGGTCGCCGTCCACAGCCTCGTCATAGTGCAGCGTCGCTGCGGAGGCTGTCGCGCCGAGCAGGCAGGACAAGGCTGAAGCGGCGGCGGCCGCGAACATTCTCTTCATGGTTTCTCCCCTGGCTTGTCGCGTTACGAGCGGCGCGAGTCTAGAGCCTCCAAGCTCGGCGGCATCGCCCTGGCGACCAGGGGCAAACCCAGCCCTGGCCTTGAGGGCGCGCGCTCGCGATCCGGCGACGGGTGGCGTGTCAAGACGTTGTAGGCAACACCGGGCCAGTGCTGCCCGCTCACAACGCTCACAACTCGCAACGCCCACAGCCCGCTGTCCTACAGGGCAAGGCAGCCTGGGCCGGCACGGCGGGGCCGGCATCGTCCCAACAATGGACTCATCACCAACCCGTCGATTTCGACGCAAGGAGGCAGTGATGAAGTTCCCCAAATCCATGCACGCTGAAGGCTGGGCCGATCACTTCGGTGACGCCGCCGCTCCCGCCAACAAATCGACGAAGCAGGGTTCCAAGGCTGGCGCCAAACCCGTCAACGCGAACACGCCGCTTCATGGCGACCCGTTGCCATACGCCCGTACCGCCAGCGTGACGCAGCCGGTTTCTCCGGCAGCGTACGCGCCTGCCGCCGCAGCGCCCGCCGTGCGCCCTGTGGCCAGCACCTCCGTGTCCACCAACGCGCCGCGTTCCAATGCCACGCCCTGGTTGATCGGTGCTGGCGTGGGCGCCCTGCTGATCGGCGGGGCGGTGGTGATGTCGCGCAACATGACCCCCAGCGAGCCTGCCTCGCCTGTCCTTGTCGGCCAGGCCACCCCCTCGCCGGAAGACGCGCAGTTGCAGACCGCGCCGCCCAGTGCTGGCGTTGTGACGCCGGCGCCCGAGGCGACGCCCACTCCGGCCGAAACGCCTGCAGTGAAGGCCGTCGACGAAACCCCCGCCGTGAAGCCGGCGCCGGCTGAGACGCGCACGCCGCCGGTCGCGGTGGCCGCTGCACCGGCGCCCAAGGTGCAGACACCCGCGCCGGTGCGCCCCGAGCCCGCCCCCGTCATTCGCACGCTGACGCCACAGCCTGAAGTGCTGGCCCAGGTTACGCCCGCGCCCGTGCTGGCTGTCCCGGCACCAGCGGTGACGCCGACGGCCTCGGCCACCGTGCCGCCGGACACGGCCGCCGCTCCCATCGTGCCGCCCGTGGCCACGGCGCCGGTGACGCCGCCCCTGGCCCAGCAGACGCCTGCAGCACCCGACCCGGTGGACACCGGGATCACTGTTCAGGTTCGCCAGGCCTTGGCCGCCGACGCGGCGTTGTCTGCGGCGCGCATCGCGGTCAGCACCGACCATGGCGTCGTGAAGCTGGAAGGCCAGGCGCCGGACATGCAGGCCCGTGAGCGCGCAACGGTTGTCGCCGCGGCGACGACGGGTGTCAAGGCGGTGGACAACCGGCTGACGCTGCCGCCGATGGCTTCGCTGGACAAGGCCGTCAGCAGCGGCAGCTGAATACGGCTGCCGGAACGAGAAAGGCGCCCTGCGGGGCGCCTTTTGCTTTGTGCAGTTCGTTGAGCTGAGGCTCAGTGGCAGTGCTGCGTGCGCACGGGCGCCAGCTCGGCGCCGATCAGCGCGTCTTCCGTCACCTCGCGCGCGGCCTCGAGCTGCAGGCAGAGTTCCGTGATGCCGTCGTCGCGGCCGCCGATCACTTCGGGCAGCGGCGCGGCGGCGATGTCGGTGGGCAGGTCGGCCAGCGCGCCGATGAGCTGGAACAGCAGTTCCAGGCTGGCTTCGCCGTCTTGCGGCAGGTCGCGCGCGGCACCGAGGCTGCGGGCCAGGTACCAGCAGGCGTCGGCGGCGTTGTCGCAGGCCTGGGCCTTGAGTTCGAGGGCGCGATTCCGAGCTTCACGCGCTTGTGCGTCGCTGCGAGCCTGGACGATCTCGTAGGCGCCGAGGTCAGCCGGGACGGCATCGTCAAGCGAGAGCGCGGCAAAGTCGAGTTCGTGGGCCATGGGTACTGCGGCGTTGGGTGTCGGGGCCATCCTAACGGCGGGCCGGGGCGAGAGGCTTCCCCTGGACCCGGGCCCCGTGAAGCAATCGCCGGAACTAAGTCACGGCGACCGGTCTATTCAACGCTTCTTGGTCGGACGGGTCCACCCGGCCAGGGCGACCTGTTTGCCGCGCGCCACGGCGAGGTCGCCGGGGTTGACGTCCTTCGTGATCGTCGAGCCGCCGCCCACCGTGGAGCCGTTGCCCAGCGTGACCGGCGCCACAAGCACGCAGTTGGAGCCGACGTGCACGTCGTCGCCGATGGTGGTGCGGTGCTTGTTGGCGCCGTCGTAGTTGGCCGTGATGGACCCGGCGCCGAAGTTGACGCGCTCGCCGACCGTCGCGTCGCCAAGGTAGGCCAGGTGGTTGGCCTTGGCACCCTTGGCGAGCGTGGAGTTCTTGACCTCGACGAAGTTGCCGATGTGGACCTCGGCGCCCAGCTGCGCACCCGGGCGCAGGCGGGCGAAAGGCCCTATCAGCGCGCCTTCGCCAACGCTGGCGCCCGCCGCCTCGCCGTCGATGTGGGTGAACTCGTGGATGCGCGCGCCCGCGGCGATCTTCACGTTGCGGATGACGCAGTTGGCGCCGATGCGCACGCCGTCGCCGAGGTCCACGTGGCCCTCGAAGACGCAGTTCACGTCGATCTCGACGTCCTGGCCGTGCGTCAGCGTGCCGCGCAGGTCGAAGCGGGCCGGATCGGCCAGGCGCACGCCGGCGCGCATCAGGTCCTCGGCCTGCTGGGCCTGGAAGGCGCGCTCCAGCTGCGCGAGCTGCACCGGGTCGTTGACGCCCAGCACCTCGGTCTCGCTGCCGGCCTTGATGCCCAGCACCGGCAACCCTTCAGCGACGGCCATCGCGACGATGTCGGTCAGGTAGTACTCGCCCTGGGCGTTGTTGTTGGTCAGCTGGCCGACCCAGCGCTTGAGCGCGCCGGTGGGCGCGGCCATCATGCCGCTGTAGCCCTCGTGAATGAGGCGCTGCTCGGGTGTGGCGTCCTTGTGCTCGACGATGGCCAGCACGCCGCCGTCGTCGGGGTTGCGGATGATGCGGCCGTAGCCTGTGGGGTCGAAGAGGTCGACCGTCAGCAGCACCAAGGCGTGGCCGGCGCAGGCGTCGATGAGGGCCTTGGCCGTGGCCGTCTCGATGAGGGGCACGTCGCCGTTCAGGATCAGTGTCGTGCCTTCGCCCTGCAGCACCGGCACGACCTGCTGGATGGCGTGGCCGGTGCCGAGCTGGGGCATCTGGCGCACGAAGGAAATGCCATCGGCCTGCACGGCCGCCTCGACCTGGTCGGCGCCATGGCCGGTGATGACGATGCGCGCCGCATCGGCCAGTGGCTCACCGCTTTTCAGCACGTGGGCCAGCAGCGAGCGGCCGGCAAGCTTGTGCAACACCTTGGGCGTTGCGGACTTCATGCGGGTGCCTTTACCCGCCGCCATGATCACGATGTTGAGCGCCATGCCTGCCTTGCGACTGCGTTTTAACGAAGTCGCGATTATGGTCAGGCGGGGCAGTGCCTCCTGCTAGCGGACAGCTTGCACGGACACACGATGTGATTTCGGGTCGACCTTGGGGAACTCGGCCAGGGAAGCGTCAAAGAGGCTGCTGATGACGGCCTCGCTGCCCATGGTCATGCCCTCGTTGCTGGCATGCGTCTCGAACAGCGCCTCGCCGCTGGCACGGTCGCGCATCAGCAGCGCCACGGCACGGTCGTAGCGGCGGTCGAAGAAAGGGTCGTGGCGCCAGCCGAAGCCACCCCAACCCGCCGCATAGCCGTAGCGCGGCGAGATCAGCCGGCCGCGCCAGCGCCACCACAGCGGGTCGTCCCACGGCACGGGGTCGTAGGCGGTGACGCGGGCGCCCAGCGTGACGAGCACGTCGGCGCTTTTGGCATCGGCCGCGGGCTTGAAGCCGGCCTTCTCCAGCGCGGCCTTGGCGGCGTCCTCCAGCGTGGCCTGGCGCTTGGCGGCTTCCTCGCTCTGCTGCTGCGAGGGCAGGCGGTCGAAGGCGTAGCTGCCGGGCTTGCGGTCGGCCGGCCAGTTGCCATAACTGGAAACGTCAGCGGAGACCGTGTAGGGGCCGGCGCAGCCGGCGAGGGCGGCAACCGACGCGGCGGCGACGGCGCAGAGGATCAGGCGGCGGTTCATGGAACACCTCCATCGTGGTGATGGAAGGATTCTGACCCGCCTAGATTGCCCCTGTGTAAAGGCGGTGCGAAGCGGGCCGCTCGCGTGTCGGGCATCCCAGCTTTGGGCAGCCTGCAGCGTTGCAAATCCTCGCCATAGCTGGGGCTATGGCTGCGGTTTGCGCCTTGCAGCCCCTCCCAAATCTGGGCGCCCGCCATCGCGGCGACCCGCTTCGCACCGCCTCAGCGTTGCAGCGTGATGACTGCAGCGGTCGAAGGCGTCGCGCAGCTTTC
>CAUJSJ030000108.1:0-35651 GCA_963422775.4 uncultured Roseateles sp. | reverse complement strand
CGCCGAGGCAGCGCTTGAAGAAGTCGACCAAGCGGTGTGGAGCAGCCGTTCACTCAACGGGGCACCGATCAAGGTCACGAGCAGGTCGCGAAAGCTCACGAACATCGCGTTGCCCGCGTCTTTGCACAACGCCGGAGGTTGCGTGGCGAAGAGCGCCGTCAATTGAGCAAGATCGGCCGTCGCTTCATCACCGCTGGCCTTGAGCGGTGCGAGCCAGGGATACCGGGCCGACGCCACGTGAAGCGTTCGCGTGAACAGGGCCGCGACGCCGCGGCGACCGACGATGGGCTGCAGGGCGGCTTCGATGTCCGTCCATAGCGCGCCGATCGCGTCGGCAATCTGTCGGGAGTCGGCGTCCTCCGCGATACGGCCTGTAAGAGGAGCCGTGCACCGGCTGCTCTCTTGGCTGTCCATGCTCGCGGGTGTTAGAGGTGGTGCACCAGTGTAGGCGTCGAAGCGCACCGTGCCGGCTGACGCCGTGTAGCGGGGCAGTCCAGCCCGGGCGCTGATCCACCACAGCAACGCGTGTCCCTTGAATCAATGACGCGGCCGTGCCGAACGGCCTGCCGCGAGGCGCGCCCGATTCAGCGCTCGAAGAAGAAACGCATCATTTCCGCGCTGGCGTCCGGCCCGCGGGCATCGGCATAAGAACCCGACGGGTCGCCGCCCGACCAGGCGTGGCCGGCGCCATGGACGAGCCATTGCTCGGTCACGACCTTGCCCTGCGAATCCTTGTGCAGGCGCCTTGTGCAGGACCGGGCGCCGTGCTTGACGCCGGCTTGTTTGTCGACGTCGACCGCGGAGCCACTGTGGATCGCGGCCACCTGGTCGCCGTTGCTCGGGTGCACGGTCGCGTCGGCATCGCCATGAAAAACGATCATGCGCACGCGAGACGCCACCTTCCCCAGCGGGGCTGGGCTGCCCTGGCCCTGCATTGCCGCCAATGCGCCTGGCAGGTCGCGGGCCGCTCCTGCGGCCAGGCCGGAGTGCACGCCTGCTGCGGCGAAGACGTCGGGGTGCGTCGAGGCAAGAATCGCCGCCATCGCGCCGCCTGCGGACAGGCCGGCAACGAAGATGCGCGCGGGATCCACGCCGTGGCTGTCGGCGATGTGCCTGGCCATGGCGGCCAGCAGCGCGGGCTCGCCGCGATCGCGGCCCTGGTGGTTGTGCTTGAACCAGTTCCAGCAGCCTTGCGGATTGGCCTGGCGCGACTGTGCCGGGTAGAGCACCAGCGCGTTGTAGCGGGCGCCGAGTGCGTTCATGCGCGTGCCCTGGGCGAAATCGTCGGGGTTCTGCGTGCAGCCGTGCAGCATGACAACCAGCGCGCGGGGCTTGTCGGTTTGCGCGGCGGGGATGAACAGCCGGTAGTCGCGCGCGCCGGCGCGGTGGGCGAAGTGGCCGGAGACGAACTGCGCGGCCGCATCGGCGGCGGGCCTGGCGGGCGTGTCACTGTCGATGAAGCGCGCTTGCACGTCGATGACGGCATCGTCGGCCGCTGGGGCAGGGTGCGCAGCCGGCGCGCCACGCTGCAGCGCGGTGGAAATGGCGGCCAGCGCGGCCTGGAGGTCGCCGGTGCGCGTGAGCGCTGTGGCGTCTTTCATCAACTGGGCGAACTGCGGATGCATGGGGACTTTCATGGGTCGGGCCTAGAGCAGCCGCCCGACGAGGGCCGTCTTCACGGCGGGGCTGGCGTGCAGGGCGCCCAGCACGGTCAGCGACTCGATGGTGGCGAGCGCCAGCTCGGGCGTGACGTCGGGCGCGATGACGGCCAGGCCCAGCACACGGATCTGCAGCTTTTCCCCGGCGGCCAGCGCCTGGGTGAGGTCCGCGGCGCTGAACTGCTGGATGCCCAGCACGATGCTTTTTCGCGTGACGACCTGGCGCACGACGTCGGCATGCGTGGCGACCTGGTTGCGGATGGCCGTGCGGATCAGGTCGCTGCGGTTGGCGTAGAAGCCTTCCTGTACCAGCAGGTCGATCTGGCCGAGGTCGACGCAGCCGATATTGATCGTCAGCTTTTCGTCGACGGGCTTGGCCGCCTTGGGAGAGAGCAGGGGTGAAGCGGGCATGGCACCATCATCCGCCATCCACTTGGAATCCACTAGACATATTTTGTAATTGTGGACGAGCCTTGCGTGCAGCGTCTGGCCGCGCTCTTTACCGGCCTATTCATGTATTTGTGACGGCAATGCGACAACTCCCGCCGTCGCGGGCTTCCATCGGGGCGAGCTCGCCGCTACCCTGCTAGGGTTTTCACCGAGTTAGCGTCGTACATGGTTCCGAGTGAGTTCTGCGCCTCTGTTCCCGCCGTGCCAGCGGCCATGGTGACCCGCCGCTTGGTGCTGAGGCCGCCCCGTGAAAGTGATCTGATGACGCTGCTCGCGCTGCACGCCGATCCCGCCGTCAACCGCTTCTGCGCCGCCGCGACGCCGCATGGCCTTGCGGCGACCGAAGCCCAGTTGCAGAGCTGGCTCGCCCACTGGCAGACACGCGGTTTCGGCCACTGGGCCATCGCCGAGCGCGACCAGCCCGACAGCCTGATCGGCTTCGGCGGGCTGATGCACCGCAGCGTCGCCGGCCATGCGGGCCTGTACCTCTACTACCGCATCACGCCCCAGGCCTGGGGTCGCGGCCTGGCGTGCGAGATGGCTCAGTACGCGATCTGTCAGGCTTTCGAGCAGCGCCACGAAGCCGCCGTCGTGGCCGCCGTGCTGCCGAGCAACGCGCCCACGCGCAAGACGCTCGAAGGCCTGGGCCTGCGGCCCAAGGGCACGCTGGCCGACGGCCCCGGCAGCGCTGCAGCGCTGCTTTACGAACTGACCGCCGACCGGTGGGCCTCGCTGCCTCGCTGCGAGCCGGAAGCTGTCGCTTTCGCGGCCTGACAGGACTTCCAGCGTGGCCGGAGGCTATTTCGCCAGCAGGCCTTCCAGCTTGCGCACGTAGTCCTCGTAGTAGGCCAGCAGGGCGGCGTCGTAGGTCTTGTAGCCGAAGCTCACCTTCGTGTTGCCGTACACCGTGCGCAGGCCTTGCGCACAGGCCAGGTTGGCCGGGTCGGCCTTGAGGCATTCCGTGTACTGGAACTTGCTCATGAACATGCCGTCTTCCAGCGGGCTGGGCGACCAGTCGCTCTTGCCCCGATAGCGCGGCGGGCCACCCAGGCGGTACAGCTCGGCCATGCGCTCGTAGGCCGGCACGTAGCCGTTCAAGATGGCCACGTCGAACACCTCGATGATGGTTTCCTTCGGGAATTCGCGAAGGTCGCTGCGGCTCACGCCCGGCACCACCGCATCGCCGTCTTCGTAGATGCGGCCGAGCCAGTAGGCCGTGCCGCCGCAGCGCTCCTGGTAGCCGGCCCGGGCGATGGCCAGCGCCCGGGCCGGGTTCTTCTGCTGCGGCTCGATGAAATCGCCGTACGCGAGCGCGCGACTCACCTGCGTGGCCACTTCGCAGGTCTTCCAGCGGGTTGCCGGGTCGGTGGAGGCCCAGGTGGCAAGGCTCTTGCGGTCTTCGAACGGCAGCGCACCGTAGGTGTCGAGCAACTTGCCGCTCTCGATGGCGCGGCCCAGTTCGTTGCGGATCGCCTGCCGCTGGTCCTCGCCGATGTCGGCGCGCTGGTACTGGAAGCGCGAGTAGACGAGGTCGCCGCTCTGGATCAGCTCCATCGTGGCGCCCAGCTTCACGCTGGCGCGGCGCGCGTCCTGCTCGTCCTTGAAGCGCGCCAGTGACTGGCGGCCGGCCGCGCGCTCGGCGTCGGTGTAGCCGCGCTCGGCCGCGTTGTCGCCTTGGCCCATCAGCCCTTGCAACTGCTTGGCGATGACGCCCAGCGAGTCGGTGTTCGGGCCGCTGGCGCCGCGGCTGCAGCGCCCGTAGTCGTAGTAGCGGGAGTCGCCGGCGACGCCCTTCTTGTCGGTCTGCAGGCAGCTCTCTGCCAGCGCGGTGGAGCTGCAGGCCAGCAGCAGCAGGGCGGTGACGGTTCGGTTCATCGGCAAGGTCTCCAGTCGGCAGGGCGAGCCGCAGGATATGAGCCCGCTCCGCCGCGGGCCACACACCGAAACCCTCAGTCGGGAAAGCGCCGCAGGCCGGCCAGGTCCAGCACCCGCAGGCCGCCGTATTCGATGCGGATCAGCCCCGCGCCGCTCAAGCCGTGCAGCGCCTGGTTCACGCGCTGGCGCGACAGCCCCACCAGATAGCCCAGCTCCTGCTGCGTGATGCGCAGCCAGTTGCCCACGCCCGGGTAGAGCGTGGGGTGGAAGAGGGCGGCCAGGTTGCGGGCGACGCGCACGTCGGGGTCGTGGATGCGGTCGGTCTCGCGTGCGGCGATGAACTGGCCCAGCCGCTCGTTGAGCTGGTTCAGCACGAAGCGGTTGAAGGCGATGCTGCCGTCCAGCAGCGCATGAAAGCTCTCGATGGGCAGGCCGGCGACGATGCTGGGCCGCAGGGCCTGGATGTTGTAGCGATAGACCTCGCGCTTGAGCAGCGTGCCCTCGCCGAACCAGCCGCCCGGCGGCACGCCTGTGAAGGTGACGGCCTGGCCGAGTGAGTCGTCGTTGTTCATCTTCAGCAGGCCATCGACGACGCCGAACCAGAAGTTCGCCGGCCGGCCGATGCGGCACAGGCGCTCGCCGGGCTCCGCGTCCGCCACCTCCAGCGTCGCCACGGCGCGCTCGCGCTGCGGGCCTTCCAGCAGCTTCAGCCACGGGATGGCGTCCAGCTCGACCGCGGAGGGCCGGCGGGCGCGTTGGCGCAGGCTCAGCGGGATGTCAGCCATGGGAGGGAAAGTCTGGGCCGTGAAGACCCGTAAATTGTCGTCGTACCGACAGATGGACGTCAAAGTACTGACCAGAATCGGCGCCACAAACGGTGGCTCCAGCCCCGCAGACGGAGACAGGATTGACCGCGACCTTCCCCCGGCTCTTGCTAGACCACGCCGCCCGCCGGCCTGACGCGCCCGCGTTGCGCGAGAAGGCCTTTGGCGTCTGGCAGACGCTGAGCTGGGCGCAACTGGCGGTGCTGGTGCGCGAGTTGGCCCTCGGGCTGGCGGCGGCCGGACTGCGCCGTGGCGAGCACATCGTCGTCGTCGGGGAAAACCGCCCGCGTCTGTACGCCAGCATGCTGGCCGCGCAATGCCTGGGCGCGGTGCCGGTGCCGCTCTACCAGGACGCCGTCGCGGCGGAATTCGTCTTTCCGCTGAACAACGCCGAGATCGCGTTCGCCATCGTCGAGGACCAGGAGCAGGTCGACAAGCTGCTGGAGTTGCGCGAGCAGTGCCCGCAGTTGAAGCGCATCTGGTTCGACGACCCGCGCGGCCTGCGCAACTACGACGAACCGGGCCTGGCCTCGCTGGACGAGCTGATCGTGCAGGGCCGCGCCTACGCGGCCGAACGCCCCGAGTTCTTCGATGCAGAGGTCGCGGCCTGCCTGCCCGGCGATGTCGCGGCGCTGTTCTTCACGTCCGGTACGACGGGCAACCCCAAGGGCGTCATGCACACGCACGCGACCCTGATCGACCGCGCCCAGGCCGGCCAGCGCTTCGACAAGCTGACGTCCCACGAAGAGGTGCTGGCCTATCTGCCACCGGCCTGGGTGGGCCAGAACATCTTCAGCTACGCGCAGTGGCTGGCCGTGGGCTACGTCGTCAACTGCCCGGAGTCGGCGTCCACCGTCAGCATCGACCTGAAGGAAGTCGGCCCGACCTACTACTTCGCGCCGCCGCGCGTCTTTGAGGGGCTGCTGACGACGGTGATGATCCGCATGGAGGACGCCTCGGCCGTCAAGCGCTGGCTGTTCGAACGCTGCATGACCCTCGCTCGGCGGGTCGGCCCGCGGCTGATGGACAGGCAGCCCGTCGGCCTGCTGGACCGCCTGGCCTACGCCGTGGGCGATGTGCTGATCTACGGCCCGCTGCGCAACACGCTGGGCTTTTCGCGCGTGCGGGTGGCCTACACGGCAGGCGAGGCCATCGGCCCCGACCTGTTCAGCTTCTACCGTGCCATCGGCATCAACCTGAAGCAGCTGTACGGTTCTACAGAGACGGCCGTGTTCGTCTGCCTGCAGCCCGACCACGAAGCCCGCGCCGACACGGTGGGCGTGCCCATCGATGGCGTGGAGATCAAGCTGAGCGACAGCGGCGAGTTGCTGGTGCGCTCGCCGGGCCTGCTCAAGGGCTACTACAAGAACGAAGCCGCGACGGCCGAGGCGCTGACGCCGGACGGGTGGTTCCACACCGGCGACGCCGGCTTCCTCACGCCGGGCGGCCACCTGAAGATCATCGACCGCGCCAAGGACGTGGGGCGCCTGATGGGCGGCGCCTTCGACGGCGCGATGTTTGCGCCCAAGTACGTCGAGAACAAGCTGAAGTTCTTCCCGCACATCAAGGAGGCGGTCTGCTTCGGCGACAAGCGCGACAAGGTCTGCGCCTTCATCAACATCGACTTCGAGGCCGTCGGCAACTGGGCCGAGCGCCGCAACCTGCCCTACGCCGGCTACGCCGACCTGGCCCAGCGCGCCGAGGTCTACGAGCTGGTCCTCGACTGCGTGGAGAAGGTCAACGCCGACCTCGCCCAGGATGAACTGCTGGCCGGCAGCCAGATCAGCCGCTTCCTCGTGCTGCACAAGGAGCTGGATGCCGACGACGGTGAGCTGACGCGCACGCGCAAGGTCAGGCGCGGTGCGGTTGCCGAGAAATATGGTGTGTTGATCGATGCGCTTTACGACGGCAAGGTGTCGCAGTACATCGAGACGCAGGTGAAGTTCGAGGACGGCCGCACGTCGCTGGTCTCGGCCGACCTGCGCATCGTCGAGGCCAAGACCTTTGCGGCCGTGAAGGGTCAAGCCGCATGAAGAAGATCGGCGACGTCGTCCTCGACGTGAAGAACATCTCGCTGGCCTTCGGCGGCGTGAAGGCGCTGACCGACATCAGTTTCGACGTGCGCGAGCACGAGGTGCGCGCCATCATCGGACCCAACGGCGCGGGCAAGAGCTCGATGCTGAACTGCATCAACGGCGTCTACCAGCCGCAGCAGGGCGTCATCACGCTCCGCGGGAAAACCTTCAAGGGCATGAGCCCGCGCCAGGTCGCCGAGATGGGCGTGGCGCGCACCTTCCAGAACCTCGCGCTGTTCAAGGGCATGAGCGTGCTGGACAACATCATGACCGGCCGCAACCTGCGCATGAAGCGCGGCTTGTTCTGGCAGGCGCTGCACCTCGGCCCCGCGCGCCGCGAGGAGAGCGAGCAGCGCGAGGCCGTGGAGCGCATCATCGACTTCCTCGAAATCCAGGCCTACCGCAAGACACCCGTGGGCCGCCTGCCCTATGGCCTGCAAAAGCGTGTCGACCTCGGTCGGGCCTTGGCGATGGAGCCGAGCCTGCTGCTGCTGGACGAACCGATGGCAGGGATGAACGTCGAGGAGAAGCAGGACATGTGCCGTTTCATCCTCGACGTCAACGACGAGTTCGGCACGACCATCGTGCTGATCGAGCACGACATGGGCGTTGTCATGGACATCTCGGACCGTGTCGTCGTACTGGACTACGGCAAGAAGATCGGCGACGGTGCACCTAGCGAAGTGCGCAACAACGAAGACGTGATCAAGGCCTATCTCGGAGCGAGCCACTGATGGGACCTTTTCTCGAAACCCTGATCGGCGGCCTGATGGCCGGGATGCTCTATTCGCTGATCGCGCTCGGCTTCGTGCTGATCTACAAGGCCAGCGGCGTGTTCAATTTCGCCCAGGGCGCGATGGTGCTGTTCGCGGCGCTCGCCATGGCTCGCTTCGCCGAGTGGATCCAGAAGTACACCGGTCTGGACGGCAAGGTCGTCGTCAATCTGCTGGCTTTTGCCGGCGCGCTGGCCGTCATGGTGGTCGTGGCCTGGCTGGTGGAGCGGCTGGCGCTTTCCAGGCTCGTCAACCAGGAGGGTGTGACGCTCTTGATGGCGACGCTGGGCATCGCCTATCTGCTCGAAGGCCTGGGCCAGACGCTGTTCGGCAATGACATCTACAAGATCGATATCGGACTGCCCAAGGACCCGATGTTCCTGTTCGAGAAGACTTTCGAGGGAGGCATCCTCGTCAGCAAGGAAGACCTCTACGCGGCGCTGATCGCGGCTGCGCTGGTGGCCGGGCTGAGCCTGTTCTTCCAGAAGACCGCCACGGGCCGCGCGCTGCGCGCGGTGGCCGACGACCACCAGGCCGCGCAGAGCATCGGCATCCCGCTGTCGCGCATCTGGGTCATCGTCTGGAGCGTTGCCGGCTTCGTCGCGCTGGTGGCCGGCATGATCTGGGGCAGCAAGCTGGGCGTGCAGTTCTCGCTGTCGCTGGTGGCGCTGAAGGCGCTGCCGGTCGTGATCCTGGGCGGACTTACGAGCGTGCCGGGCGCCATCGTCGGCGGGCTGCTGATTGGCGTGGGAGAGAAGCTGTCGGAGGCCTACCTCGGGCCGGCGCTCGGTGGCGGCATCGAGTACTGGTTCGGCTATGTGCTGGTGCTGGTTGTGTTGCTCGTCAGGCCTCAGGGGCTGTTTGGCGAGAAGATCATTGATCGGGTCTGACGATGCTTTACCGCGAGAACGGCCAGTTCAAGACAACCTACGCAGCGGACAGCCAGATCCTGCCCATCCGCCAGGACCGCATCGCTTTTGCGGTGCTGATGGCGGTCGCCTTCGTCGTCGTACCTGTGGTGTCCAGCGAGTACCTGCTGCGCGCCATCTTCATCCCCTTCCTGATCCTGTCGCTCGCCGCACTGGGCCTGAACGTGCTGGTGGGCTACTGCGGCCAGATCTCGCTCGGATCGGGCGCCTTCATGGCCGTCGGCGCCTACGTGGCCTACAACTGCCAGGCGCGGTTTGAAGGCATGCCGCTGATCGTGTCGCTGCTGGCCGGTGGCCTCGGCGCGACGGTGCTGGGCGTGGCTTTCGGCCTGCCATCGCTGCGCATCAAGGGGCTCTACCTCGCGGTCGCCACGCTGGCGGCGCAGTTCTTTGTCGACTGGGCCTGCCTGCGCCTGCCCTGGGTCACCAACGGCTCCTCGTCGGGCTCGGTCAGCGTGGCGGGGCTGAGCCTCTTCGGCTTCAGCGTCGAGTCGCCTGCAGCGCGGTATCTGCTGTGCCTGGCCTTCGTCGTCGTGTTTGCGTTGGCCACCAAGAACCTCGTGCGCGGCCACATCGGCCGTTCGTGGATGGCGATGCGCGACATGGATGTTGCGGCCGCCGTCATCGGCATCCGGCCCATGCAGGCCAAGCTCAGCGCGTTCGCCGTCAGCAGCTTCGTCATCGGCGTGGCCGGTGCGCTGTGGGGCTTCGTGCACCTGGGCTCGTGGGAGCCGGCGGCCTTCGGCATCAACCGCTCGTTCGACCTGCTCTTCATGGTCATCATCGGTGGCCTGGGCTCGATCTCGGGCGCCTTCTTCGGCGCGGCCTTCATCGTCGTGCTGCCGCTGATCCTGGACAAGCTGCCCTACTGGACCGGCCTGCCCATCGACACGGCCACCGCATCCCATCTCGCGCTGATGATCTTCGGCGCGCTGATCGTGTTCTTCCTCATCAAGGAACCGCACGGTCTGGCACGGCTCTGGGCGACGGCCAAGGAAAAGCTGCGCCTGTGGCCCTTCCCTCATTGAATCTGCAACACCACAACGACAGGAGACAGCCCATGAAGACCTTCATCGCTTGCGCGGCCTTGGCCGCTCTGCAACTCGCCACGCCGGCCGTCCAGGCCCAGGCCAAGGAGCAGTTCTTCCCGTTGCTGGTGTATCGCACGGGCCCCTATTCGCCCAACGGCACGCCCTGGGCCAACGGCAAGCAGGATTACATCAAGCTCATCAACGCGCGCGACGGCGGCGTCAACGGCGTCAAGCTCACGTTTGAAGAATGCGAGACGGGCTACGCCACCGACAAGGGCGTGGAGTGCTACGAACGCCTGAAGGGCAAGGGCCAGTTCGGCGCCACGCTCTTCGACCCGCAGGCCACCGGCATCACCTTCGCACTGACCGACAAGGTGCCCAACGACAAGATCCCGCTGATCACGCTGGGTTACGGCCTGTCGGCGTCGGCCGACGGCGGCGTGTTCGCGTGGAACTTCCCGCTGATGGGCAGCTACTGGACGGCGGCCGACATCCTGATCCAGCACATCGGCAAGAAGGAAGGCGGCCTGGACAAGCTCAAGGGCAAGAAGATCGCGCTGGTCTATCACGACAGCCCCTTCGGCAAGGAGCCCATCCCGCTGCTGGAGGAGCGCAGCAAGACGCATGGCTTCGAGCTCATCAAGATCCCGGTCACCGCGCCCGGCGTCGAGCAAAAGAGCGCCTGGCTGCAGGTGCGCCAGCAGAAGCCCGACTACACGCTGCTGTGGGGCTGGGGCGTCATGAACTCGACCGCGCTGAAGGAGGCCCAGGCCACCGGCTATCCGCGCGACAAGATGTACGGCGTCTGGTGGTCCGGCGCCGAGCCCGATGTGAAGGACGTGGGCGAAGGCGCGAAGGGCTACAACGCGCTCAACCTCAACACCTCCGGCCAGAGCCCGAAGGTGATCCAGGACATCCTCAAGCTCGTGCACGACAAAGGCCAGGGCACGGGGCCGAAGGACGAGGTCGGTTCGGTGCTGTACACGCGCGGCCTGGTCATCCAGGCGCTGGGCGTGGAGGCCGTGCGGCGCGCACAGGAGCGCTTCGGCAAGGGCAAGGTCATGACCGGCGAGCAAGTGCGCTGGGGCCTGGAGAACCTGGCGCTGGACGACAAGAAGCTGGCGGCGCTTGGATTGACGGGCGTCATCCGCCCGATCAGCACGAGCTGCACGGACCACCAGGGCTCGACCTGGGCGCGCATCCACACCTGGGACGGCGCGAAATGGAGCTTCAGCAGCGACTGGTACCAGGCGGATGAGCAGATCATCAAGCCCATGGTCAGGGCCGCCGCCGACAAGTACGCGGCTGAAAAGAAGCTCACCCGTCGCACGCCCGCAGACTGCCAGAGCTGAAGCGATGAGCGCCGAGGTTCTCCTCAACGTCAATGGCATCGAGGTCATCTACAACCACGTGATCCTCGTGCTCAAGGGCGTGTCCCTCCAGGTACCGCAGGGCAAGGTGGTGGCCTTGCTGGGCGGCAACGGCGCGGGCAAGACCACCACGCTGCGGGCGGTGTCCAACCTGCTGGAAGGCGAGCGCGGCGAGGTGACCAAGGGCAGCATCGAGCTGCGTGGCGAGCGCATCGAGAAGCTGTCCACCTCGGCCATGGTCGAGCGCGGCGTCGTGCAGGTCATGGAGGGCCGGCACTGCTTCGCGCACCTGACCATCGAGGAGAACCTGCTGACCGGCGCTTACACGCGCAAGGACGGGCGCGCGGCGGTGGCGGCCACGCTGGACAAGGTCTACGCCTACTTCCCGCGGCTGAAGACGCGTCGCACCAGCCAGGCGGCCTACACGTCGGGCGGGGAGCAGCAGATGTGCGCCATCGGCCGCGCGCTGATGGCCAATCCGAAGATGGTGCTGCTGGACGAGCCCTCGATGGGCCTGGCGCCGCAGATCGTCGAGGAGGTCTTCGAGATCGTGCGCGATCTCAACACCAAGGAGGGGACGACCTTCCTGCTGGCCGAGCAGAACACCAGCATGGCGCTGCGCTACGCCGACTACGGCTACATCCTGGAGAACGGCCGCGTCGTGATGGACGGCGCCGCCAGTGCATTGCGCGAGAACGAGGACGTCAAGGAGTTCTATCTCGGCGTGGGCGGGGAAGGGCGGCGCAGCTTCAAGGACGTCAAGTCGTACAAGCGTCGCAAGAGGTGGTTGGCATGAGCGATGACAACTGGGAGATGGCGCCTCCGCCTTTCGACGCGGACTCGGCGCTGCTGACGATGAAGCGCTTTGCCCGCGACCAGCGCGTGCTGGCCGAGCGCGGCGAGGGCTGGATGCTGGGCGCGGATGTCGTGCTCAAGCTCGCGGTGGATGGCGCGACTGTCAAGGTCCAGCTGGCCAAGCGCCCGGCGCGCACGCCCGAGTGGGACAGCTTCACGCTGATGTCGGCGACGGAACTTCGCAAGCTGCAGGACGAGATCAAGCGCCGGCTCACGCGCTGGAAGGACGAAGAGTGACGGAATTCTTCGACGCCCTGGAGACGCGCGACGCGGCCGAGCGCGAGGCGGCGCTGATGGCTGCTCTGTGCGCCCAGGTCGCCCATGCCCAGGCCAGCAGCCCGGCGTACACCGCGCTGCTGGCCGGCGTCGATGCTGCGGCCATCACCTCACGCGCGGCCCTGGCCCAGCTGCCGCTGACGCGCAAGAGCAGCCTCGCCGCCGCCCAGGCGGCGCGGCGTGCGCTGCGCCTGGGCGGCTTTGCCGCCGGCGCACCGCGGCGCATCTTTCAGTCGCCCGGGCCGCTGTACGAGCCCGAGCCCAACGCCGACGGCGTCGACCCCTGGCGTATCGCCCGCGCCTTGCATGCGGCCGGCGTTCGCGCCGGGCAGCTCGCGCACGTGGGCTTCAGCTATCACCTGACGCCGGCCGGCGCCATGATGGAGGCGGGCCTGCGTGCGCTGGGCGCGGCGAGCTTTCCCGGTGGCGTCGGCAACACCGAGGCGCAGCTGCTGGCGCTGCTGGACCTGCAGCCCGAGGCCTATGCCGGCACGCCGAGCCTGCTGCGGATCCTGCTGGAGAAGGCGGCAGATGGGGGGCATGCGCTGCCCTACCTGCAGCGCGCGCTGGTCAGCGGCGAGGCCTGCCCGCCGGCCTTGGTTGCATGGTTTGCCGAGCGTGGCGTGAATGTCACGCAGTGCTACGCGACGGCCGATCTGGGCCTCATCGCCTACCAGACCGCCGCGCGTGAAGGCCTGGTGGTGGACGAAGGCGTCATCGTCGAAATCGTGCGTCCCGGCTCGGGCGACCCGTTGCCGGACGGCGAGGTGGGCGAGGTCGTCGTGACGACGCTGTCCGCCGGCTACCCGCTGATCCGTTTCGCCACCGGCGACCTCTCTGCCGTGCTGCCTGGCAGCTGCCCCACGGGCCGCACCAATCAGCGCCTGCGCGGGTGGCTGGGGCGGGCCGACCAGTCGGCCAAGGTGCGCGGCATGTTCGTGCACGCCGGCCAGGTGGCCGACATCGTGAAGCGCCACCCGGAGCTGCGCCGTGCTCGCCTCGTCGTCAGCGGCGAACTCGCGCAGGATCAGGTTGTGCTGCAGATCGAGGTGACGCCAACCTTACCGGAAGCCTTCGTGGAAAGCCTGATGCAGACCGCGCGCGACCTGACCAAACTCCGCATCGAGGTAGACCTGTTGCCACCCGGCAGCCTGCCCAACGACGGCAAGCTCATCGAAGACCGTCGCTAACCCGACGGAGACTCCTTGATGCGCCGATTCCTGCTCCTGGCCACTGGCCTGCTCGCCACGCTGCCCGCCCTGGCCGAATACCCCGACAAGCCGGTCACCATCATCGTGCCGTTCGCGGCCGGCGGCCCCACCGACAAGGTCGCCCGCGACCTCGCCGAGGCACTGCGCAAGCCGCTGGGCGCCACGCTCATCATCGAGAACGTCGGCGGCGTGGGTGGCACGTTGGGCGCCAACAAGGTGGCCAAGGCCGCGCCCGACGGCTACACGCTGCTGCTGCACCACATCGGCATCGCCAGCGCGACGGCGCTGTACCGCACGCTGCCCTACAAGACGCTGGAAGACTTCGAATACCTCGGCATGGTCAACGAGGTGCCGATGACACTGATTGGCCGCCCCTCGCTGCCGGCCTCGAACTACGCCGAGCTGAGCAAGTGGCTGGAGGCCAACAAGGGCAGCATCAACCTGGCCCACGCCGGCGTCGGCTCGGCCTCGCATCTGTGCGGCCTGCTGTTCCAGTCGGCCATCAAGATTGACATGACCACCGTGCCCTACAAGGGCACTGCGCCGGCCATGAACGACCTGCTCGGCGGCCAGGTCGACCTGATGTGCGACCAGACGACCAACACCACTGGGCAGATCGAGGCTGGCAAGGTCAAGGCCTATGCCGTGATGTCGGCCAAGCGCCTGACCAGCGGCTCCCTGGCCAAGCTGCCGACGGCCGACGAGTCCGGCCTCAAGGGCTTCAACCTGGCGGTCTGGCACGGGCTGTACGCCCCCAAGGGCACGCCCAAGGCCGTCGTCGACAAGGTCAACACGGCGCTGCGCGCGGCCCTGAAGGATGCCGACTTCCACAAGCGCCAGGAGGCCCTGGGCGCCGTCATCATCAGCGACGCCCGCCTCGCGCCGGCCGAGCACAAGAAGTTCGTCGAGGCCGAGATCAACAAGCTTGGGCCGGTCATCAAGGCGGCGGGGCAGTACGCCGACTGAGTGCAGCACGCCGGCGGGCCAAAACCGGCTTGAGCGGCTCACCCTGCGGTACGCCGGGTGAGCTGCCACGTTTCGCGAGGCAGGCATCTCAGCTGTCAGCGAGTCGCCTGCGCAGTGCGCGCGCGCCCACCGCCAGCAGACCTGCCAGGATCAGCGTTGCAGTAGACGGTTCCGGTACGACGACGCCGCCGATGATGGTCTGAGTCAGTGGCGACCACATGTAGTGGCCTGAGTCGGGAAAGCCGCCGACCACGTCATAGGTCTGGCCGGTGACGAGGTTGATCGACGCCATGTAGCTCCAGCTGTTGGCAGTGAAGCTCAGCCCACCACCGATGACGTAATTGAAATAGGTCAACCTGGCGCCGCTGTCGTAGGGCGGATCGCCAGCCGTCCATTCGGGGTAGGGGAATAACCAGCTCGCGTTGGGTGATGGGTTGACCTGCATGCGCGAGTACACGCTGAGCGTATGGAGTTCAGCCCGCGTAATCACTCCGTCGGCGTTGAAGTCCGTGCCAGAAAAAGCCCCATCGAGATCAATACAGGCCGTGGTGGAGCAAACGTTCTTGAACTTGTAGAACCAAACACCGGCAACTGCCGGGTTTGCCGCGGCCAGGGCGACGGCGAGTGCGAGTGCTTGTTTCATGGGGACGCTTCCAGCTCCACCGAAGCGGGAGCCATGACGGCAAGCTACGGCAAGGCGCGCTTTGCATCCATCCTGCGAGTTAGGTATCAGTCGCCATCGAGCGCGGTATCCGCCAACGACTCGGGCCACACGATCGCCTGGGCCACGATGACGCGCTGGCCGTCGAAGGTTGCTGCCGGCGAGCCGTAGAGCCGGTAGCCCAGGGCGAGCGCCTCGCTGACGCGATGGCAAAAGCTGGCGTCATCAGGGCCGGTCAGCAGACGGTAGATGGGCAGGTTGTTGGGTGGGTTCATGGGTATGGAGCGAATTGAGGCTGCTCACGCCGGTCGCCCGGCCTGCTTGTCACGCTTGTTCTCGTACATCCCCTGGTCGCTGCGGTTGAGCACGCTGCGCGGCGTGTCGGTGGGCAGCAGCTCGGCCACGCCCAGGCTCACGGAGACGGACAGCCCGCCGGCGACCGTGTCCCAGGCATGCCGCGACACCGCGCCGGCCAGCCTCTCGGTCAGGGCATGGGCGGCGCGCACGGCCGTGTCGCGCAGGATGATGACGAACTCGTCGCCAGCCAGCCGGGCCGGGAAGTCCTTGTCGCGCACGCATTGGCGGATCAGGGCCGCAATGCCCTGCAGCACCGCGTCGCCCACGTTGTGCGAGTGGCCGTCGTTGATCTGCTTGAACTTGTCGACGTCGATCATCACGAGGCAGGCCTCGCCGCCGCGCGCTCGCACGTCGTCCAGCAGGCCCTGCAGCTGCAGCTCGAAGTGGCGGCGGTTGGGCAGGCCCGTCAGCCCGTCCTCCAACGCCATTTGCTGGAAGTGAGCCCGCCCGGCCTCCGACGCATGCAACTGGCGGGTGCGGCTGCGCAGCTCCAGCTGGCGCTCCACGTCGGCCACGCGGCCCGCCAGGCTGGCGGACCGGGCCGCCTGCTCGCGGTCCGCCAGGTGCCGCAGCGCCCGCACGGCGGCGGCGTGGTCGCCTTCGGTCGATGCGAGGTGGGCCTCCAGGCCGAGCCCGATGCCTGCCAGGCCCTCGTGCTTGTGCGCTACCGCCACGTCCACCATGCGCTGCGCGCAGGCGCGGGCCAGCGGCAGGTTGGCCTGCGCCCGGGCGAGCTCCGACTCGGCCCAGAGTGCGACGGCTTCCAGCCACGGCCGCCGCGACGCCTCAACGGCTGCGCGAAGCAGTCGCACCTGGGCAGCGCCGCCGTCCAGGTCGGCGCACCAGATCTTCAGGATGGCCTTGTTGAGGGCATGGGCGATGGCACCGCCGCTGCGGCTGCCAATGCCCATGCTGCCCAGCGGTGACACGTCGTCCAGCAACTCGTCGCAACGTTGCAGGTGCTCGGCCAGCAGGTCCAGGCTGGGCGTGTCCCCAGAGGCACTTCGCGCGCTGAGGATGCGCATGACCTCGGTGGAGGCCAGGTCGGCATGCAGCACATAGGTGTCCACGGCCGGCACGCATTGGTAGGCCAGCTCGATCGCGCGTTTTGAGGCCTCGCTGGCTTCTGCATAGGAGCGGCCGATGAACATGGCCACGCCGAGTGCGTGATGGGCCACGACTTGCTCGACGGTCGCCCGATCGCTGTGCAGGCTGGCGCACAGCCTGACGGCCAGCAGCGCGCAATCGACGGCCGTCTCGTAGTAGCCCAGGCGGGCGGCGGCCATGGCCTGCGTAGCCAGCGCCAGGCACTCCCCCGACGCGATCTCGGCTTGCTGGAATTGCAGGGCCGCCTGGCGCGCCGAGTCCAGTGCCGCCGCGAAATTGCCCAGGAGGCGCAACTCGACGCTGGCGACGCAATGGCTGGCTTCGGCCTGGCCGGCCAGATAGCTGATGTGCTGTGCGGCCTGGCTCGCGCGGCGTGCGGCATGGAGCGCCCCGGTGGCGTCGCCGGCATCGGCACAGGACCTGGCCTCGGCCAGCGCGGCGTCAATCTGTGTTGGGTCCATCCCTCGCGTGGCCCGTCGTGCGGGGCCTCGTTGTTGTCGGTCGTCAGCCGTGGCCTCAGGACCGAAGCAGTCTACGTTGCAGGCCTCGGGCGTCGCGTGCCGAGGCTAACGAGAAGCTTGCGAGCCAATTCGCCTGCGGCGGTGCCAGCGTTCATGCCGCGCGATGGGCGGGTAAACACGCGATTGACGCTCCGACCCCGCTTGCGGAAAAATGCATGTAAACGTTTACATGACAGCTGACCGGTGCAAGCCGAGCCGGCCCATCGGATGAGACAACCGTTCCCGCCCGGCTTCCTCTGGGGCTGCGCGACTTCTGCCTACCAGATCGAGGGCTCGCCGCTCGCCGACGGCGCCGGCGTGAGCAACTGGCACCGCTTCGTGCGCACGCCGGGCCGCGTGGCCGGTGGCGACACCGGCGACGTGGCCTGCGACCACTACCGCCGCATGAAGGACGACGTGGCGCTGATGCGCGAGCTGGGCCTCACGGCCTACCGCTTCAGCGTCGCCTGGAACCGCGTGCTGCCCGAAGGGCGTGGTGCGGTGAACGCGGCCGGCCTGGGCTTCTACGAGCGCCTGGTCGACGAGCTGCTGGCCGCCGGCATCACGCCGATGGCGACGCTGCACCACTGGGACCTGCCCGCCGCGTTGGACGACCGCGGCGGCTGGCTCAACCCCGACATGCCGGACTGGTTCGCCGACTATGCCCAGGTCTGCTTCAAGGCGCTGGACGACCGCGTGCCGATGTGGGTCACGCTCAACGAGCCCTGGGTCGTCGCCGACGGCGGCTTCATGCATGGCACGCTGGCGCCCGGCCACAAGAGCGCCTTTGAGGCGGCCATCGCCGCCCACCGGCTGATGCAGGCCCATGCCAAGGGCGTGCAGGCTTACCGGGCCGTCGGCAAGAACAAGATCGGCCTGGTCGTCAACATCGAACCCAAGCATCTGCCGGCCGACGCCAGCGAGTACGACCGGCACGCTGCCAAGCTGGCGGATGCCTACATGAACCGCCAGTACCTCGACCCAGCCCTGCTGGGTACATATCCGGACGAACTGCGCGAGGTCTTCGGCGAAGCCTGGCCCGACTGGCCGGCCGCCGAAGTCGAGGCTTTGAAGCAACCCATCGACTTCCTCGGCCTGAACTACTACACCCGCGCCGTCGTGCGCCACGACCCCAAGGCCTGGCCGGTGCCCGCCGCGCCGCAGCGCCAGCCCGGCGGCATCTACACCGAGACCGGCTGGGAACTGCACCCGCAGAGCCTGGCCGACACGCTGGTGTGGATGCACGAGCGCTACGGTGGCCTGCCGTTGTACGTGACCGAGAACGGCGCGGCCTTCTACGACCCGCCCGTGGCAATAGACGGTCGCGTCGACGACCCGCTGCGCGTGCACTACCTGCGCACCCACATCGCCGCCGTGCAGGCCGCCATCCAACGCGGCGCCGACGTGCGCGGCTACTGCGCCTGGTCGCTGTTCGACAACCTGGAATGGGCCCTCGGTTTCGCCAAGCGCTTCGGCCTCGTGCATGTGGACTTCTCGACACAGCAGCGCACGCCCAAGGCCAGTGCGCGCTTCTATGCTGAGGTCATCGCCGCCCACGGCGCCAACCTCTAAGAAACAAAATGTCGGTCACCCCCGCCACGATCAAGGATGTCGCCCGCGTCGCCGGCGTGTCGGTTGCCACCGTCTCGCGCGCACTGAACGGTGCCGAGAACGTGCTGCCCGACACCCGCCAGCGCATCGTCGAGGTGGCCCGCGAGCTGCGCTACAGCCCGTCGGGCGCTGCGCGCAGCCTCATCACGCGCCGCACCGACACCGTCGGCGCGTTGCTGCCGGACCTGCACGGCGAGTTCTTCTCCGAGCTGATCCGCGGCATCGACCAGGCCGCCCGCGCGCGCGGCCTGCACCTGCTGCTGTCCAGCTCCCACGACGACGCGAACGAGGCCGCCGCCGCTTTGCGCGCGATGAACGGCCGTGTGGACGGTCTCATCGTCATGTCGCCCCACGCCGACGACGACTTCCTGGCTCACAACCTGCCCGTCAACCTGCCGGCCGTGCTGTTGAACTCGGGCGTGCGCGACACCGGCCAGCGCGCCTTCGCGGTCGACAACTTCGGCGGCGCACGCGCGATGACCGAGCACCTCGTGGCCAGCGGCCGGCGCCGCATCGCCTTCCTGGGCGGGCCGCAGTCCAACTTCGAGGCGCGTGAGCGCGAGCGTGGCTACCGCGCCGGCCTGGCCGCGGGCAGCGACCCCTGGCTGCTGGAGGGCGACTTCAGCGAAGCGGGCGGCCAGCGCGCCGCCGCTGCATTGCTGGCCCTGCCCGCCGCCGAGCGTCCCGACGCCGTCTTTGCCGCCAACGACATCATGGCCATCGGCCTGCTGGGTGCACTGCAGGCCGGCGGCGTGCGCCTGCCCACCGACATCGCGCTCGCCGGCTTCGACGACATCCCCATCGCCCGATACGTCAGCCCGGCGCTGACCACCGTGCACGTGCCCATCTCCGCGCTCGGCAGCCAGGCGCTCGATGCGCTGGCCGACGCGCTGGATCGCTCGCAGCCGCCGAACACCGACGCCACCGTCATGCCCGTGCAACTGGTGGTGCGCCGCTCCTGCGGCGCGCAACCCTGAATCCCGTCCGAACCATAGATACACAACCAGGAGACATGGACCTTATGAACACCCCATTCACCCCGAAGCCGTGGCGTCGCCACGCGCTGGCGACGGCCGTCTTCTTCGCTCTGGCCGGCGCCGCTTCCGCGCAGACCTCCAACGCCACCGTGCGCGGCACGATCAGTGCCGCCGGCGCGACCGCGCCCGCCGGCACCGAGGTCGTCGCCATCAACAAGGCCAACGGCAACACTTACCGCACCCGCACGCTGGCCGACGGCAGCTATGTGCTGGTGGGCCTGAACCCCGGCAGCTACGAGCTCCGCGTCGGCGGCGCCACGAGCGGCAGCGAGGTCACGCTGTCGGTGGGCCAGAGCGCCACGCTCGACCTCTCCAGCAGCACCAACCAGCTGGGCACCGTCGTCATCCAGGGCAGCGCGCAGCGCCAGGGCGTCATCGACTCGCAGGTCGGCACGACCGTCTCCAACAGGATGATCGAGGCCATCCCGCAGGCCACGCGCAATTTCCTGTCGGCTGCTGACTTCGCGCCCGGCGTGCGCTTCGACACCGACGCCAGCGGCAACACACGTCTGCGCGGCGGGTCTCAAAACATTGACGCTGTAAACGTTTTCATCGACGGCGTCGGCCACAAGAACAACATCCTGCGCGGCGGCTTGACCGGCCAGGACACCAGCCAGGGCAACCCCTTCCCGCAGACGGCCATCGCCGAGTACCGCGTGCTCACGCAGAACTACAAGGCCGAATTCGACCAGGTCTCCAGCGTCGCCATCGCGGCCGTGACCAAGTCCGGCGGCAACGACACCCACGGCAGCGTCTATGTGAACCGCACGGGCAGCAACTGGACGGCGCTCAGCCCGATCCAGGAGATGGACAAAGCCAACGGCGTCAACCCGCCTTCGTACAAGCAGATCGAAGGCGGCTTCAGCATCGGCGGTGCGATCAAGCCCGACACGCTGCACTACTTCCTCGCCTACGACGGCAAGTCCATCGACAAGCCGCGCCAGCTGACCGCGACCAACCTGGACAAGTACCCGACCAATCCCGGCATCGTGCCGTCCATCGCCGCGCAGCAGGGCTCGTTCAAGGGCCAGTTCAAGGAGCATCTGCTGTTCGGGAAGCTCTCGGCCGAGATCGACGACCGCCAGCGCGTGGATCTGTCGACGACCTTGCGCAAGGAAACCAGCTACTCGGTGGACGGCGACCGCTTCGCGCCCAGCACGGCCATCAACAACAACAACAACGAGTACCGCGTCGACCTGGCCCACGAGTTCACCGGCGACAACTGGCTCAACGAGGCGCGCGTGGGCTGGGAAAGCTCGAAGTGGAACCCCGCAGTCGGACTCCACCGACCCGCTGGTGCGCTACAAGTACTCGCCCACCAACGCGATCAACAACGTCCAGGACGTCTTCTTCACCGGCGGCTCGCCCAACGCGCAGGACCGGCGCCAGAGCGGCGTCTACCTGAAGGACGACCTGACCTACACGGGCATGGCCGGCCACGTCATCAAGGGCGGTGTGCAGTTCAAGGCGATGAAGTACGACCTCAGCGGCACGGCCTTCCGCGTGGCGGCCATCGACACCGTGCTGAACACGACGACCGGCCAGCCGTATTTCAACGGCCTCACCTGCACGGGCACCAACGTCAGCAGCAGCGGCCTGTCCAGCGACCAGTGCAACATCCGCCTGCCGATCCCGACCGCCTCGGCGAGCTTCAAGAACAACCAGTACGGCATCTACTTGCAGGACGACTGGAAGCTCAGCAAGCAGCTCGAATTGAACCTCGGCGCGCGCTGGGACTATGAAGACAACATGCTGAACAACAGCTACGTGACGCCGGCGGACCGCATCGCCGCGCTGAACGCGCTGGACGGCCGCACCGTCGACGGCATCACCGCGCCTGCCGGCCAGACCTATGTGCAGACGCTGGCCAAGGGCGGCATCAACATCGCCGACTACATCTCCACCGGCAGCTCACGCAAGCCCTTCAAGAGCGCGCTGGCACCGCGCGTCGGCGCGTCCTACGACGTGCTTGGCGACAAGGCCACCGTGGTCTACGGCGGCTGGGGCCGCAGCTACGACCGCCGCATGGCCAACAACGCGCTGGACGAGCTGCAGAAGAACGCCGCGCCCAACGGCGAGATCTGGATGATCAAGAACAACTTCAAGATGCCGTTTGCCGACCAGATGAGCCTGGGCGTTCGCCAGGCGCTGGGCACGTGGAACATGGACGTGGCGGTGTCGAACATCCACGCCAAGAACCAGTTCTTCTGGTTCAACGGCAACCGCGATCCCAACGGCGGCTTCGGCAACTCCAACAACGTGGACCCGCTGTGGGGCGGCGCGCCGCGCAACTACGGCACCATCGTGCTGGGCGACTTCGTCGGCGAGAACAAGGCGACCAGCATCTTCCTGTCGCTGGAAAAGCCCTACACCCCGGCCAGCGGCTGGAGCATGACGGTGGCCTACACGCACACCAACGCGCAGACCACCAACAACGAATGGTCGGACGACATCTTCGACTGGACCTACGGCAAGGCCAGCCATGGCTTCCACCCGGCCAAGGATGCGGAGAAGAACCGTCTCGTCGTCGGCGGGCTGATGGACCGCCTGCCCTGGGGCATGCAGCTCTCCGGCAAGCTGACCATCGGCGACGGCCAGCCGCGGCGCGTGGTGGACTGCCACAACGGCTTCAGCGGCCCAACCGGCTGCACGGCCGTTGCGCGTGGCTCGGACACCTTCAAGCAGCTCGACATGGCGCTGTCGAAGAACTTCAAGCTGTACGGCGGTGAACTGCAGGTCCGTGCCGACGTGCTGAACCTGTTCAACACCGCCAACTGGGGCTACTACGACGACTGGGTCGGCGGCCCCAGCACGCCCCCGCAGAACGCGCTCGGCGGCGACAACGGCCACTTCGACACCCGCACCGGCGTGCGCGGTTCGATGCGGCAGTTCAAGCTGGGCGTGAGCTACACGTTCTGATCTGAAGTTCGGGAGTCGGCTGCCTGGCCGGCTCCCACAATCACCCCCATCATGAGTTTGCTGACCCGACGCGCCGTGCTCGCCCACGGCGCTGGCCTTGCCCTGGCCGCCAACCTGCCCAGCTGGGCCGAGGCGCCGGTGCAAGCCGCCGACACCTTTCTTGCGGACCTCGAACGCCGCACCTTCGACTTCTTCTGGGAGACGACGGACGCCAAGACAGGCCTTGCGCCCGATCGCTGGCCCACGCCGTCCTTCGCCAGCATCGCGGCGGTGGGCTTCGCGCTCAGCGCCTACCCGGTTGGTGTGGCACGCGGCTACATCACCCGCGCCCAGGCGCGCGAACGCACGCTGACCACGCTGCGCTTCTTCGCCGGCCTGCCGCAAGGCCCGGGCAAGACCGGCGTGGCCGGCTACAAAGGCTTTTTCTATCACTTCCTCGACATGAAGGAGGGCTTGCGCTTCGACCGCTGCGAGCTGTCCACGGTCGACACCGCGCTGCTGCTGATGGGCGCCCTGCATGCGCAGAGCTTCTTCGACGGCGAGCACGCCGACGAGGCCGCCATCCGCAGGTTGGCAGACGAACTCTACGGCCGCGTCGACTGGGCCTGGGCCCAGGTGCGCCCGCCGTCGATCAGCCACGGCTGGTCGCCGGAGAAGGGTTTCATCCCGAGCGACTGGAAGGGCTACAACGAGGCCATGCTGGTCTATTTGCTGGCCTTGGGCTCGCCCACGAAGCCGGTCAAGCCCGAGGCCTGGGGCGCCTGGACCAGCACCTATGACCGCGACAGCTGGGGCGAGAGCCACGGCCAGACCCTGCTGCGCTTTGCGCCACTGTTCGGCCACCAGTTCACTCACTGCTGGGTGGACTTCCGCGGCATTCGCGACGGCTACATGCGCGACAAAGGCCTGGACTACTTCGAGAACTCGCGCCGCGCCACCTACGCGCAGCAGGCCTACGCGACGGCGAACCCGCTGGGCTGGCAGGGCTACAGCGCTGAGGTCTGGGGCATCAGCGCCAGCGACGGACCGGCCGACATCAAGCTGACCTACGCCACCACCGCCGGCAAGACCGAGAAGCGCCGCTTCATCAGCTATGCCGGCCGCGGCATGGGCCTGTACGACGACGGCACGCTGGCGCCCTACGCGGCGGGCAGCTCCATCGCCTTTGCGCCCGAGATCGTCATCCCCGCGCTGATGGCCATCAAGCAGCGCTACCCGCACACCTGGGGCCGCTATGGCTTCTGGGACGCCTTCAACCCCAGCTTCAACTTCCCCGACGTGCGGCTCACGCATGGCCGCATCGAGCCGGGCAAGGGCTGGGTCGACACCGACATGCTGGGCATCGACCAGGGCCCGCTGCTCGCGATGATGGGCAACCACCGCGGTGAACTCGTCTGGCAGGTCATGCGCAAGAACGCGCACTTGATCCGCGGCCTGAAAAAGGCCGGCTTCACTGGAGGCTGGCTCGGCTGAGATGAAGCGCCGCGACCTGCTCACGGCCACTGCCGCCGCCGCGCTCACCGGCTGCGCGCGCGACAGCGGCACCACCACACTGCGCTTCTGGGCCATGGGCCGCGAGAGCGAGGTCGCGGCCGAGCTGATCGCAGGCTTCGAGCGCGAGCACCCCGGCGTGCGCGTGAAGGTCGAGCAACTGCCGTGGACCGCTGCGCACGAGAAGCTGCTGACCGCCTTTGCCGGCGACGCCACGCCCGACCTCGCCCAGGTCGGCAACACCTGGCTGCCCGAGATGCAGGCCCTGGGCGCTCTTGAGCCCCTGGAGCCCTGGATCGTGCGCACGCAGGCGCTGCAGCCAGCCGACTACTTCGACGGCATCTGGGCCACCAACGCGCCCGCCGGCCAGCGCGTGGGCCTGCCCTGGTACGTGGACACGCGGCTGCTCTTCGTGCGCCAGGACCTGCTCGCGAACGCCGGCATCCCGCAGATCCCGCAGGACTGGGCCGCCTGGCGCACGGCGCTGGCGCGGCTGCGCGAACACGGCATGGCCACGCCGCTGCTGCTGCCCACCAACGAGTTCGAGCCGCTGCTGGCGCTGGCGCTGCAGCAGCCCGGCGAAGTGCTGCGCGAAGGCGGGCGCTTCGGCAACTTCTCGTCCGACGACTTCCGCCGGGCGCTGGGCTTTTACGCCGAGCGCTTCCAACTCGGCGACGCGCCCGGGCTGACCAACAACCAGGTCGCCAACGTCTGGCAGGAGTTCGGCCGCGGCACTTTCGCCTTCTACATCTCGGGGCCGTGGAATATCGGTGAGTTCAAGCGCCGCCTGCCGCCTGAGCTTGCCGACGCGTGGACCACTGCCGAGCTGCCCGGACCGAACGGGCCGGGCGCTTCCATTGCCGGCGGTGCCAGCCTCGCGATGTTCAAGCGTTCCCGCCACAAGCCCGAGGCCTGGGCCCTCATCAGCTACCTGAGCCGGCCTGATGTGCAGCTGGAGTTCTACCGCCTGACCGGGGACCTGCCGCCGCGGCGCAGCACCTGGACGATGCCCCTGCCCGGCGGCACCACGCTGGCTGCGGACCGCCACGCCGCCGCCTTTCGCCGCCAGCTCGAACATGTGCGCCCCACGCCGGCCGTGCCGGAGTGGGAGCGGGTCATGCAGGAAATGCAACTCGCCGCGGCGCGGGTGGTGGGGGGGCGCGACAGCATCGATGTCGCCGTGCAGGGCCTGGATGCGCGCGTGGACGGCATCCTGGAAAAGCGCCGCTGGATGCTCGACAGGGCCAAGGCATGAGATCCAGCGGCCGCGAATCCTTCGCCGCCTGGGCCTTCGCCGCCCCGGCGCTGGTCGTCATCGCGCTGTTCTTCGGGGTACCGGTTTTCGCCGGCCTCGCGCTGAGCCTGACCGACTTCGACATCTACGCGCTGTCCTCCTTGAGCAACCTGCGCTGGCAGGGCTGGAACAACTACGTCCACGTGCTGACGATGCCGCTGTTCTGGCAGGCGCTCGCCAACACCGCCTATTTCGTCGTGCTGGGCGTGCCGCTGTCCATCGGTGTGTCGCTCGCCGCGGCCGTGCTGCTGCAGTCCAAGCTCGTGCGCTTCAAGCCGCTGCTGCGCACCGCGCTGTTCGCGCCCGTGGTGACCACGCTGGTGGCTGTGGCCGTCATCTGGCGTTACCTCTTCCACGTCAAGTACGGCCTCGTCAACTACACGCTGCAGAGCTTCGGCATCGACCCCATCGACTGGCTCGGCGACCCGCACTGGTCCATGCCCACCATCATCGGGTTCGCCGCGTGGAAGAACTTCGGCGGCAACATGATCATCTTCATCGCCGCGCTGCAGGCCGTGCCGCAGGACCTGTACGAAGCCGCGCGGCTGGACGGCGCGCGCAGCTGGGCGCAGTTCCGCTACATCACCTTGGCGAGCATTGCGCCGACGCTGCTGATGGTCACCATCCTGACGACTGCCGGCTACTTCCAGCTCTTCGCCGAACCCTATGTGATGACCCAGGGCGGCCCGCTGCAGAGCACGGTCAGCGTGCTCTACCTGATGTACGACGAGGGCTTCAAGTGGTGGAACCTGGGCCTGGCCTCGGCGGTGGCCTTCGTGCTCTTCGTCATCATCGTCGTGGTCAGCAAGAGTCTGATCGCGCTGCAGCGCCGGCTGACGGGGGCGGAGGCATGAAGCCGCGCACCTTGCTCGTCAACGGCCTGCTGTGGGCATTCGCCGCGCTGGCCATCTTCCCGCTGGTCTGGATGGTCTGCGTGTCGCTGATGCCGGCCGGCAGCGCCTCCAGCCTGCCGCCGCCGCTGCTGCCGCATGACCCGACGCTGGCGCATTACCGCCAGCTGCTGGGCGATGGCGGCTTGAAGCGCGCCTTCGTCAACAGCCTGGGGCTGGCGGTGGTGAGCACGCTGCTGTCGACCAGCTTCAACACGCTGGCCGGCTACTCGTTTGCCAAGCTGCGCTTTCGCCACCGAGAGCGGGTGTTCGGCTTGCTGATCGCGGCCTTGGTCATCCCCGGCCAGGTGGCGATGCTGCCGCTTTTCCTGATGCTCAAGGGCATGGGCCTGGTGAACACCTGGATGGGCGTGCTCATCCCCAGCATGGCCGGCATCTTCGGCATCTTCCTCGTGCGGCAGTACGCGCGTGGCGTGCCGGATGAGTTGCTGGAGGCGGCGCGGCTGGATGGGGCCGGCGAGTGGCGCATCTTCTGGAACATCGTGCTGCCGACGTTGAAGCCCGTGCTGGTCACGCTTGCAGTGTTCGCCTTCCTCGGCAGCTGGAACGATTTCATGTGGCCGCTGATCGTGCTGACGGATGGCGAGATGCACACGCTGCCGGTCGCGTTGGCCGCGTTGTCGCGCGAGCATGTGCAGGACAGCGAGCTGATGATGGCCGGGGCGGTCATCACGGTGCTGCCGGTGCTGGTGTTGTTCGTGGCGCTGCAGCGGTACTACATGCAAGGGCTGCTGATGGGGAGCGTCAAGTGATGAAGGCGCTCGCCCTTGCCTGGCTGGCGGCGGCCCAGCTTGCCACCGCTGCCGTCCTCGACGACATGAAGGACGCCACCCCCTGGAAGGCCTCCGCCTCCGACCAGGTCAAGGCCAGCCTGCGCCGCGACAGCCGCGACGACAGCCTCTGCCTCGACTACGACTTCTCCGGCGTCTCGGGCTACGCCGTGCTGCGCCGTGAACTCCCGCTCGATTGGCCCACCGACTTCGCCCTCACTACCCAGCTCAAGGGCAGCAACAAGAACAACGACGTCCAGATCAAGTTCGTCGACGCCAGTGGCGACAACGTCTGGTGGATCAACCGCCCGGCGCTGGCGCTGCCCGACACGCTGACCGAGTTGCGCTTCAAGCGCCGCCACATCGCCTTCGCCTGGGGCCCGACGCAGGACCGCGTGCTCAGTCGCAGCCGCTTCATCGAATTCGTCGTCGTCGCCGGCCAGCAGGGCGGCGGGGCAGGGGCCTTGTGCGTCGGTGCACTGGGCCTGGAGCCGCGCGAGCCCGCGCCCAAGGCCTGGCCGCAGGCTCGACGCCAGACGGGTGCCGGCGAGGTGACGCTGGATTTCCAGCACCTGCGCGAGTTCAACGGCCTGTGGTTTGCCAGCGGCGCGGCGCTGCGCATCGAGGTGTCGGACGACAACCGGCGCTGGAAGACGCTGTCCACCCGCCCTGGCCGCGCCGTCTTCCTGGGCGAGCAGGAGTGGCGCTGGATTCGCGTGCGCTACGAAGGCAAGAAGCCGCCCGACGTCGAGTTGCGCGACGCCGCCCAATGGCCGGACCGCAATGCCGCCGTTGCCGAGCTGGCCAAGGCCTTGCCGCGGGGCGACCTGCCGCGGGCCTTCCTCGGCGAGCAGAACTATTGGACCGTCGTCGGCGTCGATGGCGGCGCACAGCGCTCGGGTCTGGTCAGCGAGGATGGCGCCATCGAGCTCACCCGCGGCGGCCCCAGCGTCGAGCCGGCCGTGCAGTTGGTTGATGGCCGCATCGTCACCTGGGCGCAGGCGCGCATCGAGCACAGCCTTGTGGAGCACGCGCTGCCCATCGTGCAGTGGCGACAAGCGGACGTCGAGCTGCGCGTCGAGGCCGGCGCCGACGGCCCGGCCAAAGCCCCTCAGCTGCTGGCTCGCTACACGCTGCGCAACCCGACCCCCAAGGCCCAGCGCTACGTCCTGCTGCTGACGCTGCGCCCCTGGCAGGTCAACCCGCCGCAGCAGTTCCTGTCGACGCAGGGCGGCATCTCTGCTTTGCCTGCGTTGGCCTGGGCCGATGGCCAGCTCACCGCGGCCGGGCTCAGCATCAAGCCGCGCGAGACGCCGGCCGACGTGCGCGCGGCGCCCTGGCGCACCGGCCCAACCTTGGCGGCGCTTCTGCAAGCGCCAGCATTGACCCAACTGGTGGACGCCGAAAACCTGCCCTCGGCGCTGATGCGCTTTGACGTCGAACTCGCGCCGGGTGAGTCGCGCAATCTCGGCTGGGTGACGGGGGGCGACGCCAACGCCCTCGACACCCGCCTCGCCGTCGTTGCGGCGCAGTGGCGCGACCGCCTCGGCGCGCTGGAGCTGCATCTGCCCCCGCAAGCCCAGCCCATCGCCGACACGATGCGCAGCGCGCTCGCGCAGATCCTGATGTCCCGCGACGGCCCCGCGCTGCGCCCCGGCACGCGGTCCTACGCCCGCTCCTGGGTGCGCGACGGCGCCATGATGGTGGCCGGTCTCGTGCGCATGGGCGAGGCGCAGGCTGCGCGGGAGTTCGTCGACTGGTTCGGCGGCTACATCTTCGAGTCCGGCAAGGTGCCCTGCTGCGTGGACCAGCGCGGCGCCGACCCCGTCGTCGAGAACGACAGCCACGGGCAATACCTCTTCGCCGTCGCCGAGCTGTGGCGCCACACGCAGGACCGGGCGCTGCTGGAACGCCACTGGCCCAAGGTGCAGCGCGTTGTCGCGTGGATGGAAGCGCTGCGCATGGCCGAGCGGCAGCCCGGCACCGACCTGCGGTTCAGAGGGCTCATGCCGCCGTCCATCAGCCACGAGGGCTATTCCGACAAGCCGGCCTATTCCTACTGGGACGACTTCTGGGCGTTGCGCGGCTACAAGGATGCCGTGCAGATCGCGCAGGCGCTGGGTGACACCGCGAGCGCCGTGCGCTGGGCCGTGTCGCGTGACGAGTTCGAGGCCGACCTGAGCGCCTCCGTCGCCGCGACCGCCAAGCACTACAAGCTCGACCACATCGCCGGTGCGGCCGACCGTGGTGACTTCGATGCCACATCCACCACGATGGCCCTGAACCCCGCCCAGGCCGACAAGCTGTCGCCCGAACTGCTGCGTGGCACCTTCGACCGCTATGTGGTCGAGGCCGACGCGCGCATTGCCGGCACCAAGGCCTGGAAGGACTACACGCCCTACGAGCTGCGCAACGTCAGCGCCCTGGTGCGCCTGGGCCGCGTGGACGACGCGCACCGGTTGCTCGCCTGGTTCTTCACGCACCAGCGCCCGGCCGGCTGGAACCAGTGGGCCGAGGTCGTGCTGCCGGATGCGCGCAAGGTGCAGTTCCTGGGCGACATGCCGCACGCCTGGATCTCGTCGGACTACCTGCGCGCCGCGCTGGACCTGCTGGCCTACGAACGCGAAAGCACAGGCAGCGTCGTACTTGCTGCAGGGGTGCCCGCGGCCTGGCGCGCCGCCGGTGACATCGGCGTGACGGGCCTGTCCACTGCCTGGGGCCGGCTCGACTACCGGCTGCTGAAGCGCGCCGACGGCGGCTGGACGCTGCACATCGATCGCCGCCCCGAACGCCTGCCCGGCGAGCTGCGCCTGGCCTGGCCCGGTACGGAGCGGTTGCCGCGCGCTAACGTCGAATCCGCACTGCTGACCTGGCAGGGCCGCGAGCTGCCCCTGCCGCCCGGCGCCACCCTCATCCAACTGGACCCCACGCCATGACGATCAACCGCCGCCAACTGTTGCTGACGACACCCGCCCTGCTGAGCAGCTGCGCCGCCGTGCCGCCGACGCCACCCACAGGCCTGGCGGCCGGCGAACAGCGCCCCTGGGAGCTGGAAGGCGAGCGCATGTGGGTGGCGCTGCCGCGCGAGTACACCCAGCGCAGCGAGCGCTGGCCGCTGCTGATCTTCCTGCACGGCTCCGGCGAGCGCGGCACCGACCTGGAGAAGGTCAAGGTGCACGGCCCGCCCAAGCTTGTCGCCCAGGGCGCCGCCTACCCTTGCATCGTTGTCAGCCCACAGCTGGAAGAGAGCGCCCGCTGGTGGGACGCAGAGCGCCTGCACAAGCTGCTCGGTGCCTTGAAGACCCGGCTTCACGTCGACCCGCAGCGCTGCGTGGGCACCGGCCTGAGCCTGGGTGGCTTCGGCATGTGGCAGTGGGCCACGAACCATCCGCGCGACCTCGCAGCCATCGCGCCCGTCTGCGGCTTTGGTGACCCCGCCAAGGTGGCCGCGATGCGCGGCGTGCCGGTGCGCGGCTACCACGGCGACCAGGACACCGTCGTGCCGCTGGCGCCGCACGTGGCCTGCGTCGAGGCGCTGCGCGCGGCGGGTGGCACGGCGTCGCTGACCATCTACCCGGGCGTCGGCCACGACTCGTGGACGCCCGCCTACCAAGACCCCGGCCTGCTCCCCTGGCTGCTGGCGCAAAAACAAACATGACCGTCCATTCCCTTCGCAACCGGGCCGGCCTCGAAGTCGAGCTGCTGTCCCACGGCGCGCTGCGCCGCCTGATGGTCGGGCCGGCGCTGATGCTCAACCTCTTCCCAGGCAACGAGCTGGAGGGCGGGCCGGCGAATGTCTGGCTCCGTCGGCGCGACTTGGGCGGCGACTGGCGCGTCGTACCGTTGCTCGGGCCGCTGTCGCCGCTGAGCGTGCATGCCGAGGAGGGCGCCTTCGAGATGCGCGGCCACTGGGATGGCCTGGCGCTGCGCCTGCAGTTGCGCCTGGCGGCCGACGAGGCGACGCTGTTCTGGCATCTGGCCGCCGACAACCTCAGCGACGCAGCCTGCGAGATCGCGCCCGTGCTGGTGCAGGATGTGGGCCTGGCCGACTACGGCGCCGTGCGCACCAACGAGTTCTACGTCAGCCACTACATCGACCTGCAGCCGCTGCAGCACACCACCCACGGCGTGGTGCTGGCCGCGCGCCAGAACCAGGCCCAGCGTGGCCAGCATCCGTGGCTGCTGGCCGGCTCGTTGAGGCACGCCGAAGCCTTTGCGACCGATGCGGTGCAGGTCTGGGGCCATGCCGCGCGCGAGGGCGCCACGCCGCCGGGCCTGCTGGCCGGCTTGCCCGCGCAGCGGCTGCAGCATGAGCACGCGCTGGTCGCCCTGCAGGACGAGGCCGTCACCCTCGCGCCGGGGGCGAGCCTGGCCGCTGGCTTCTTCCTGGCGCTGCAGGCCCATCACCCGCAGGCCAGCAGCGAAGCCGACCTGGCCTGCCTGCCTGGGTTGATGGCCTTGCCTGAAGCGCAGCCCTCGGCAGCGCTGGACGCACCGGGCCATGCGCCGGCGCCCAGCCTCTTCGCCAGCGCGCCGCTGCTGGTCAGCCTGGACCTGTGCGCCGAGTCGCGCCGCCAGCTGTTTGCCGGCGAGCGCCGCCACGAGGAATGGCAGGACGGCCGGCTGCTGAGCTTCTTCACCGGCGACGCGAGCCACGTCGTGCTGCGCGCCAAGGAACTGCTCGTGGCGCGTCCGCACGGCCACATCCTGCGCAGCGGCGGCCACCTCGTGCCGGACGAGAGTGCGCTCACGTCCACCTGCTGGATGGGCGGCGTCTTCCATTCGATGCTGACCCAGGGCCACGTCAGCATCAACCGCCTGCTGTCCACGCAGCGCAGCCTGCTGGGCCTGTTCCGCACGGCCGGGCTGCGGCTGTTCGTGCAGGCCGACGGGGGCGACTGGCAACTGCTCGGCCTGCCGTCCGCCTTCGAGATGCAGCCGCAGCGCTGCCGCTGGCTGTATGCCCACGATGGCGGGCTGATCGAGGTCGTGGCCGGGGCCGGCGCCCTGCCAACGGCGATGAGCCTGGCGCTGCGCGTGCTGCAGGGCGGGCCGCTGCGCGTGCGCGCCAGCCTCAACCTCGCGCTGGGCGGCGACGATGGCGCCACGGCGCTCAAGCCGCTGTGGACGCACAGCGGCGAGCGCCTGCGTCTGACGCCGCCCGAGGGCAGCGAGCTGGCCCAGCGCTTTCCCGGCGGCGGCTTCGATATCGACGCGCCGGGCATCTCAATCGTCGGCGACGACGGCCGGCTGTATGACGACGGCGTCAGCCGCGGCGAGCCGCTGCTGTGCCTGGACTTCGCGCCCGCCACCGCCTTCACGCTGACGCTGCACGGCTCGCTGATTGCCGCCACGCCGCCTGCGCCGCAGCCGCTGGCCCTGCCGCAATGGCAGCTCGCCCAGCCCGCGCTCGCGCAGCTGCGCGACATCCTGCCCTGGTACGCCCACAACGCGCTGGTGCACTACCTGTCGCCGCGCGGCCTGGAGCAGTATTCCGGCGGCGGCTGGGGCACGCGCGACGTCTGCCAGGGGCCGCTGGAAATGCTGCTGGCCCTGGGCCAGACCGCACCCGTGCGCGACCTGCTGCTGCGCGTCTTCAGCGCCCAGAACCCCGACGGCGACTGGCCGCAGTGGTTCATGTTCTTCGAGCGGGAGCGGGACATCCGCGCCGGCGACTCGCATGGCGACATCGTGTTCTGGCCGCTGCTGGCGCTGGCGCAGTACCTGATCGCCAGCGGCGACGCGACGGCGCTCGATGAGGTGCTGCCCTTCCATGGCGGCGAGGCGGCGACCCTGTCAGCGCACGTCGAGCGTGCCCTCGCGTTGATCCGCCAGCGCGTCGTGCCCGGCACGGGGCTGGCCGCCTACTGGCATGGTGACTGGAACGACTCGCTGCAGCCGGCCGACCCGGCGCTGCGCGAGCGCCTGTGCAGCGCCTGGACGGTCACGCTGCACCACCAGATGCTGCACACGCTGGCTGCGGCGCTTGGCCAGATCGGACGTGCCAACGAAGCCGCAGCGCTGACGGCTGAGGCCCTGGGCGTGCGTGCCGAGTTCCAGCGCCTGCTGGTGCAGGACGATGTCGTCGCCGGCTACGCCCTCTTCCCCGAAAAGGGCGAGCGCGAGCTGTGGATCCACCCGCGCGACACCCGCACCGGCCTGCGTTACAGCCTGCTGCCGATGATGCACGGCGTCATCGACGAGCTCTTCACGCCCGAGCAGGCGGCCAACCAGGCGGCTCTCATCGAGCAGCATCTGAAAGGCCCCGACGGTGCCCGCCTGTTCGACGCGCCGCTGCCCTACCGCGGCGGGCCGTCGCAGCTGTTCCAGCGCGCCGAGACGAGCACCTTCTTCGGCCGCGAGATCGGCATCATGTACATGCATGCCCATCTGCGGTATGCGCAGATGCTGGCCCACCTCGGCCACGCCGACGCCTTTCTGCAGGCGCTGACGCTGGCGCACCCGATTGCGCTGACCGACCGCGTGCCCAGCGCCAGCCGGCGCCAGGCCAACTGCTACTACTCCAGCTCCGACGCCGCCTTCGCGGACCGCTACGAGGCGCGCGCCCACTACGGCCGCGCGCTGGCCGGCGAGGTGCAGCTCGACGGCGGCTGGCGCATCTACTCCAGCGGGCCGGGCATCGCGCTGGGCCTGGTCATCGGCTCGCTGCTGGGCCTGCGGCTGGCGCACGAGGCGCTGGTCATCGACCCGGTGATGCCGCCGGTGCTGGACGGCCTCACCGTGCAGCTGACGCTGGCCGACCTGCGCTTCGAGCTGACCTACCGCGTCAGCGAGCGGGGCCATGGCGTCGCGCGGGTGCGCGATGCGTCGGGCCAGGAGATCGCCGCGCAGCGCCGGCCCCATGCCTACCGCCTGGGCGCGCTGGCGCTGCCCAGGCCCGCGCCCGGCAGCCTCAGCCGCTGGACCATCGAACTCGGCTGAACACGGTCACCGATTCAGGTGAAGGCGGGGCCACCGGCGCGGCGCGCGCTTCACAATCCGAGGGATGTCGACACCCCTGCTGCGCACGGCCCTGGTCGAGGACGAAGCCGCCTTTCGCGGCGCGCTGGCCTCGGCGGTCATGCAGGCCGAGGGCTTCGAGCTCGTCGGCACGGCCGCTGACCTGCCGGATGGGCTGCAGCTGCTGCGCCGGGTGCGGCCGGAACTGCTGCTCGTCGACCTGCAGCTGCCCTCGGGCAGCGGGCTGCGCCTCATCGAGGCGGCGGCGGCCGAACTGCCCGGGACCGAGGTCGTCGTCGTCACGACGCTGGGCGACGAGGACAGCGTGCTGGCCGCGTTGTCTGCGGGTGCCGTGGGCTATCTGCTCAAGCAGGGCCAGGCCCACCGCCTGGTGGAGCAGCTGCAGAGCCTGCGCGAAGGCGGCGCGCCACTGAGCCCGGTGCTGGCACGCCAGCTGCTGCGCCGACTGACGCCCGCGCCGCCAGCCGCACCGCCGCCTGCATCGGCCGAGGTCAACCTGTCCGAGCGCGAGATCCAGATCCTGGAGGCCGTGGCGCGCGGCTATCGCTACGACGAGATCGCCGTGCAACTGGCCATCAGCCTCAATACCGTGGCCACCCACGTCAAGCGCTGCTACCGCAAGCTGCAGGCGCATTCCAAGACCCAGGCGCTGGCGCAAGCCCGGCGCCTGGGGCTGATCAGCTGAGCGGCAACCGCCAGGCGACCGCCGTACCGGGCGCCGACAAGCCCCAGCCCGGGGGGGCCGGCGAATGCCAGCTGACCGCGCCACCCAGGCGCTCGGCGCGCTGCATGACGCTGCGCCGACCCTGGCCCGTGCGGGCGTCGCCGGCCAGGCCGCGGCCATCGTCCAGCAGCCAGACCGTCACCGACTGGGCGTCCGCCTCGGTGGCGACGATGAGGCGCTGCGCGCCACCGTGGCGCAGCGCGTTGCTCGTCAGCTCCTGCAGCCCGCGCACCAGCTCCAGCCCACCGCCGCCTGCGAGGCAGGGCAGGTGGGGCGCGTGGGCCACGCGCCAGTCCATCGCGCAGCCTGCGCTGCGCAGCACGGGCTCGATGCGCTGGCGCCAACTGCCCAGCAGCACACCGAGGTCGCCGTCTTCCTGCGCCAGCGTGTCCACCGACAGGCGCATCTCCAGCAGGCAGTCGTCCAGCGCCTCGGCCAGGGCCGCGGCGTCGAGCTCGGGGGCGCGCAGGCGCACGCTCAGCAGGCGGGCGCCGAGGCCATCGTGCAGGTCCTGCAGCAGGCGGCGGCGCTGCTCGCTGGCGGCGCGCTCGCGCTCGGCGCGTGCGTGGGCGGCGAAGACGGCCTTCAGTTCACGGCTGCGCTGCTCCAGCTCCAGGGCGAGGCGCTCGCGCAGCTGGCGCTCGCGCCGCGCGCCGTCGTTGAAGTGGCGCAGCAGCAGCAAGGCCACCCAGGCCACCCAGCCGGCATGGGCCAGCGCGTTGGCGTCCACCACGGGCCGGTCCAGCACCAGCGCGCACAGGCTGACCCAGGCCCAGGTGCTGGCCGAAAAGCCCACCAGCAAGGCCGTGCCCCAGGTGGCCAGCGTGCCGCGTTCGCGCAGGGCGCGCAGCGCCAGGCTCCAGGCCAGGCCGAACAGCAGCACGCGCGACCCCAGCGCCCACCAGGGCCAGGCGTGGTCGAAGCGGCTCCACGGCCACCCCAGCGCCGCGGCCAGCAGGTCCAGCGGCAGGCCGACCGCGGCCACGCCCCACAGC
>CAUJSJ030000107.1:0-56851 GCA_963422775.4 uncultured Roseateles sp. | reverse complement strand
AGGCCGCCGTTGCGTCGAACGCAGCGCTGAAAACAACGGCAGCGCACGCGCCAAACAATGTGGGCAGCGTCTCATGGCGTTTTCAGCAGCCCGAAGCGCGCCACGCGAAATTCACTCAGCAGGCTCACGCCGCCTTGACGCGATGGACGGCACAGAGCTTGTTGCCGTCCGGGTCGCGAACGTACGAAAGGTGCATCGCACCCAGCGCTCCCTCGCGCAGGCCAGGCGGCTCTTCGATGGACTGGCCGCCGTGCGCCACCGCCACGTCGTGGAAGGCCTTCACCTGCTCGGCCGACTCGCACTTGAAGCCGATGGTGCCGCCATTGGCGTGGCAGGCCGGCTCGCCGTTGATGGGTTGGCTGATGCCGAAGCTGTTGCCCGCGTGGCGGTAGAACACCCGCTGGTGGCCCGACGGCGCGGCGCTGGAAAAGCCCGCTGACGCGCCGAGCACGGCCAGCACCGCGTCGTAGAAGCGCTTGCTGCGCTCGATGTCGTTGGTGCCGACCATGATGTGGTTGAACATGGGGGTCTCCTGAAGAAAGGCTGCGAAGCGCCGGATTGTGGCCAACCGCGCAGGGCGAAGCTCAACCGCGCGAACGCAGGCGCATGGCCAAACCCACCGGCCCCATCGCCAGCTGCAGCAGCTCGCGCGGCGCCTGGCCGTCGGGCGTGTCCACCGCCGTGATGTCGAAATGCCGCAGCAGCACGGCCGCGGCGAGCTTGATCTCCATCAGCGCCAGATACCGACCCGGGCAGATGCGTGGCCCGGCGCCAAAGGGCATGCTCAGGCGCTTGGCTGCGCCGGCCTGCTTGGCATCCGCCAGCCAGCGCGCGGGGTCGAAGGCGGTGGCGTTGGCCAGGTGGCGGTCGCTCGTGGCGTCGCGCCGCATCACGCCCATGACGAACATGCCGGCCCGCACCTGCACATCGCCCACACGCGTATCGCGCACGGCCTGCATCGTGTTGATGGGCGCCACCGGCCGCAGCCGCATCGTCTCGTGCGCGCAGGCCTCGACGAAGTCCAGCGCGCCAAGCTGCTGGAGGTCAGGAAGCGCCGCACCACCCAGCACGCGGTCGACTTCCTCGCGCGCCTGGGCCAGCGCCTCGGGGTGCTGCCACAGCAGCCAGATCATCCAGGCCAGCGTGTTGGCCGTCGTGTCCTCACCGGCCAGCAGCATGGTCAGCACATTGCCGGCCACCTGTTCGTCGTCGATGCCGCTGCCGGGTTCGTCGGCGGCCACCAGCATGCCCTCCAGCAGATTGCCCGGCTCCTCGCGCAGCGCCGGGTTGGCCGCCATCCGCGCCCTCGCCTTGGCCACGAAGCCCTGCACGGCAACATTCACCTCGGCCACGCTGTGCGCCAGCGCGCGGTCATCCGCCGAAGGCCACCAGCGCCAGGTCGGCAGGAACATGAAGATGCGCTTGAACAGCATCGGGAAGATGCGGTTCAGGTGCTGCTGGATGACGTCCTCGTCGGACTGCAGCGTGTTGACGTCCTCGCCGAAGGCCAGGCCCGCCACCGCGTCCACCGTGAAGCGCATCAGGTCGGCCTGCAGCTCGATGCGCCTGTCCTCGCGCGCGGCGATCTGCCAGCGGCCCACGAGGCGCTCGGCCACGCGCAACAGGAAGGGGTAGTAGCGCTTCACGTGCACCGGGTCCAGCCCGGCCATGACCATGCGGCGCTGGCGCTTCCAGGCCTCGCCGTTGGACCCGAACAGCCCCGCGTTCAGCCCCATCTCCCGGCCCACATCCTCCAGCCGCTGCGTGCGCCTGAAGCCATCGGGCCGGTCGCGCAGTGCCGTGCTGATCAGCTCGTGGTCACCGACGATGATGAGGCGGCGCTTGCCCAGCTTCAGCTTGAAGACCGGCCCGAACTCCTCGCACCAGGCCTCGACCTGCTGATGCACCCGCGTCGAGTCGATCTGCAGCAGGTTGCCGAATACCGGCACACCGCGCGGGCCGGGCAGGTCGTCGAACTGGCGCAGCGCGCCAACGGGAGGGGCGGCGGTGGTATCCATCGACGGAGTTTAGGAGTCCGCCCGATGGCCGGCACCAGCTTGATGAGGCGCCGGATGCCCTCACCCCCTACTGCGCCGCCTTGGCCTGCAAAAGCCCGTTCACATCCAGCCAGTGCAGGAACACCGGGAACCAGCCGTTCGCGGTGTTGCCCGGGTAGCCCAGGCCAAAGCCGTGGCCGCCGTTCTGGTAGAGGTGGAACTCGACCGGCCGGCCGGCATCGAACCAGGACTTGACGACGCCGAACTGGCCGCGGAACAGGAAGTCGTCAGAGGCAATGGCGGTGAACATCGGCGGGGCATCCTTGGGCACGTCGACCGGGGCCCATGCCGCCGTAGATCGGGCCGATGAAGGCGAACTTCATCGTCTTGGAGTGCAGCGTGGCGTGCATCGTCAGGCCCGCACCGGCCGAAAAGCCGATCATGCCGAGCCGCTTCGGATCGACGCGCCATTCCTTGGCGCGCGAAAGAATCAGGGCATAGGCTGCTTCGGCATCTGCGAGCTGATTGGACAGATCAGGCGCCAGAGACCGCGGATTGCCGTCGCCCGAGCCCGCGGCGGCAAACATGCGGTCCATCGAGTCCTTGAAGCCGTCGAGCGACTCCGGCGTCGGCTGCAGCCGGTACTTGAGCACGAAGGCGGCGATGCCCTTGTCGGCCAGCGCCTGGGCGACCGCCCAGCCCTCGTGGTTGAGCGCCAGCCAGCGAAAGCCGCCGCCCGGCGCCACCAGCACGGCGGCGCCGTTGCCCTTGCCCGGCGCGGGCAGGAAGGGCGTGAGCGTCGCCGTCGTGATGTTGCGCGCCATCGGCTGGCCCCACTGGCGGAACCAGCTTTCGGCGGCGGGCTGCTTGTCGACGCCCCCTGTGCCGAGCTTGATGGCGTTGGGCTCGGCGGGAGCCTGCAGCGGGTAGATGGTGCCGTCCTGCGCGAAGACGCAGGGGGCTGCTGCCAGCAGCAATGAAAACAGGGCAGAGCGAAGTACTTGCATGTTCATGAGGATCTGGATGGTTTGAAAACGTGGCGCCGGGTCCGCCGCGCTCAGCGCGGCAGCAACACCTGGCGCGCCAGCGAGAACGTGGCGCTCTCGACGGGCGCACCGGTGTCCGGCTGGCCCCCACCCACGCTCAGGCGGTAGCTGCCCGGCATGACCTGGCGCACGCCATCGCGGTCCACGAAGCTGAGGTCGCGGGCATCGAGCCGCCAGCTCACCTCGCGCCGCTCGCCGGCCTTCAGGTGCAGGCGCTGGAAGCCGCGCAGCGCCAGCCGAGGGCTGCCCTCGAAGCGAGGCGGGGTGAGGTAGAGCTGGGCCACCTCGTCGCCATCGCGCGTGCTGGTGTTGGTGATGGCGGTACGCACGACGATGCCCGCGTCCTTGCCGTCGTCCTGGACCTCCACCTTGGGCGCCTCGTAGCGGAAGGTCGAATAGCTCAGCCCATGGCCGAACGGATAGACCACCGGCTTGTCGAAGAAGCGGTAGGTGCGCCCGGCCATGCGGTAGTCGTCGAAGGGCGGCAGGTCGGCCGCGCTGCGGTAGAAAGTGACCGGCAGCCGCCCGGCCGGGTTGGCTGCGCCGCCAAGCACCTGCGCGATGGCATGCCCGCCGCCTTCGCCCGGGTACCAGGCCTGCAGCACCGCCGCCGCGTGGGCCTGTGCCCAGGACAGGTCGATGGCGCTGCCGCTCAGGTTCACGACGACGACCGGCTTGCCCAGCTGCGCGGCGGCCTGCAGATACGCGCGCTGGTCGGCGGGCAGGTCGAGCTTGGTGCGGTCGCCGCCCGAGAAGCCGTCGATCTTGACGGGCATCTCCTCGCCTTCGAGGTCCGAGGTCAGGCCGACGACGGCCACGACGACGTCGGCCTGCTTCACGCCGGCCCGCAGGTCCGCCAGCGGCTGGCGCGACACGCGCTTCCAGACCATGCCCGGTGGGGCGGCAGCGCCTGATTCGGTCTCGAATTGCAGCGCCTGGCGCTCGCCCTGCTTCAGGTCCACCTGCACCAGGGCCACCGGCTCGGCCCAGCGCGTGGGCTTCTTCGCCAAAGTCACGTCGCGCCCGGCCACGCGCACCTGGCCCTTCAGGCCCGAGATGCCCAGCCGGTAGCTGCCCGTCTCTGGCGCAATGAAGAAGCCTGTCCAGACGGTGCGCACCACGTCACCGGCACCAGCGACGTCCTGAGGGGGAGGCTCGATCTGCGCCACGCCATGGCTGGCCACAGGCTTGGCTTCGAAGCGGCGCTTGCCCTCTTCCTTCGGCGAGCCGGGCTGCAGCTTGAAGTAGCTGGCGCGCAGGCCCGGGCTGCCGTCAGGCGCGATGAAGGCGCTGGCGGGCACCGGGTCGCCGTCGGTGATCGACGGGCCAAACGGCACGAGTTGGACTTGTGCCGCGGTGAACTGCTGGCGCAGGCCTTCGGCGACCGTCTGCGTCGGCCCGGTCTGGCCCGACGAGTAGTTGCCCCGCATCACCCGGCGTGCATCGGCCAGCGGGCCGACGACCGCGATGCGGGTCGTCGCCTTCAACGGCAGCGTGCCGTCGTTCTTCAGCAGCACCAGGCTCTCGACCGCCGCGCGCAGCGCCAGTGCGCGGTGCTCGGGCGAATTGATGGTCTCGCCCGCCGGGAAGCTGCGCTGCGGCAGGCCCGGTAGGTCACCGTTGCGCAGCCGCGCGGAGAAGAGCCGCACCAGCGCCGTGTCGATGTCGGCCTCGCGGATGTAGCCGCGCTGGACCGCCTGCTTGTAAGGCTCGCCCAGGCCCGGCGTGTGGGACAGCGTGGCGACGTTGCACTCGTTGTCCACGCCCGCCTTGATGGCAGCGGCGGCGCCGGCGGCAGGGTCCACCGCGTACTTGTGATGGGCACTGATGTCGATGACCGCGTCGCAATCCGACACCACGTAGCCGTTGAACTTCCAGTCCTGGCGCAAGGTCTTCACCAGCAGGCTCTGGCTCGCGCAGGCCGGTTCGCCGTTGACGCGGTTGTAGGCGCACATGATGGAGCCGGCCTGCGCGTCGACGATGGCCGCGCGGAAGGCCGGCAGATAGGTGTCCTCCAGGTCCTGCGCCGACACCCACACGTCCACCGTGTGGCGCGTGGACTCCGGCCCGCTGTGCACGGCGAAGTGCTTGGGGCTGGCAATCACCTGCGGCAGTGCCGCGTCCGGCCCCTGCATGCCGCGCACGAAGGCCTTGGCCAGCGTGCCGGTCAGGAAGGGGTCCTCGCCATAGGTTTCCTGGCCCCGGCCCCAGCGCGGGTCGCGAAAGATGTTGATGTTGGGCGACCAGGTGTCCAGCGAGCCGCCGATGCGGTTCACGATGGGCTTGCCGCGCCCCAGCGCATAGACAGCCCGCACCTCGGTGCTGATGCGGGTCGCAACGTCCTGCAGCAACTGGTCGTTGAAGCTCGCAGCCAGCCCGACAGGCTGCGGGAAGTTGGTCGTCGGGCCGGGGCCGAAGGCGCCGTGCAGCGATTCCGTCCACCAGTTGTAGGCCGGGATGTTAAGGCGCGGGATGGCCGGCGCACCGTTGAGCAACTGCTCCGCCTTCTCATCGAGCGTCAGCTTGGCCACGATCTGGCGGGCCTGGGCGTCGGCCTCGGTTTGCGGCGATGCCGCAGCGAGGCCCGTGAAAGCCAGGCCCAGAAGGCTCCAAGCCAGGCAGGCGGTGGGAAAGGTCTTCAAGCGTGTCTCCGTTTTTGTTGCGCACCATTTTGTGGTAGCGCAATCAATATGGCACGCTCTTTTCCCGGATTGACGCGCTGCTCACTTGTGCGTAGCCAGCTCCATCCCCCTATGAGGAGCCCAAGAATCGAATGGCGATGAAATCTTTCGTGTGATCGATACCAAAATGGTCATCGGTCGACCTGGATCTGGGGATCAAGCGCCCGAGCGGCTCGCTTCGAAGGGGAAGATTTTTCCGGGATTCAGGATGCCCAGCGGGTCCAGCGCCTGCTTCACAGCCCGCATCAGCCCCACGGCTTCCTCGCCCGTCTCGTCCAGCAGGAACCCCTGCTTGTGCAACCCGATCCCGTGCTCACCCGTGCAGGTGCCCTCCAGCGCAATCGCCCGCGCCACCATCTGCGCGCTCAGCCGTTCGGCCGTCGCCAGCTCTTCAGGCAGCGCCGGGTCCAGCAGGTAGGCCAAATGGAAGTTGCCGTCGCCAACATGGCCGACGATGAAGTAGGGCAGGCCGGCGGCCTCGACCTCGGCGATGGAAGCGTTGATGTTCTCGGCCAGGCGGGAGATGGGCACGCAGGTGTCGGTCGTCAACGCGCGGCAGCCGGGGCGCATCTGCAGGCCTGACAGATAGGCGTGGTGCCGGGCGGTCCACAGCCGCGTGCGTGCCTCGGGCGTCGTGGCCCATTCGAAGGCCTCGCCGCCGAAGTCCGCGGCCACGTCCTGCACGGTCGCCGCCTGTTCGGCCACGCCGGCCTCGCTGCCGTGGAACTCCATCAGCAGCATGGGCGCTTCCTTCAGCCCCAGCTTGTCGTGCGCGTTGACGGCCTTGATGGCGTTGGCGTCGAGCAGCTCGCAGCGGGCGATGGGCACGCCGATCTGGATGATCTGGATCGCCGTGCGCACGGCCGCGTCGATGCTGGGGAAGGAGCAGACCGCGGCCGACACGGCCTCGGGCAGCGGGTGGACCTTGACGGTCAGCTCGGTGATGACGCCCAGCGTCCCTTCGCTGCCGATCAACAGGCGCGTCAGGTCGTAGCCGGCGCTGCTCTTCTTCGCCCGCGAGCCGGTGCGCACGATCGCGCCGTTCGCGTTGACGAAGCGCAGCGCCAGCACGTTCTCGCGCATCGTGCCGTAGCGCACGGCGTTCGTGCCGCTGGCACGCGTGGCGGCCATGCCGCCGAGCGACGCATCGGCGCCGGGGTCGATGGGGAAGAACAAGCCCTCGTGCTTGAGCGCCTCGTTGAGCTGCTTGCGCGTGACGCCGGGCTGCACGGTCACGGTCAGGTCTTCGGCGTCCACGCGCAGCACCCGGTTCATGCGCAACACGTCCAGGCTGATGCCGCCCTGCACGGCCAGCAGATGGCCTTCCAGCGACGAGCCGGCGCCGTAGGGAATGACCGGCACGCGGTGCTGAGCGCACAGCGCCACGACGCGCGCGACCTCGGCCTCGCTCTCGGCAAACACGACGGCCTGGGGCGGCGGCACATCGAAGACGGATTCATCGCGGCCATGCTGTTCGCGCACGGCCAGGGCCGTGGAGCAGCGCGCACCGAACTCGTCCTGCAGCCTGGCGAGCAGGCCCGGCGGCAGCGGCGCCGCCACGGCATCAAACGGGGCGGGCGCGTTCATCAGCGACTCTCCTGATCCACATCAGCGGATTGTGTTGCAGCGCGCCGCCGGCAGTGCCAGCATCGGCTTGTTCACACCGGAGCGTCCACCATGAACCTGACCTGGCTGCTGCTGATCCTGGCCGTCGCGCTGATCGCGCTGGGTGCCTTGCGTTTCGACGTGCTGGTGGCGCGCTGGCGCGAGCTGATGGGCCAGCCGCGCACCGTGGGCGAGGCACCGCCGGCCGGCCTCGCGCCTGAACACCTGCCGGGCAACCCGGGCCTGCACCCGCATGCCGCGCCAGCGCACAAGCCCGATTTCCACCGCAGCGGCCGGCGCCACTGAGGCTGTTGCAGAGTCAGCCCGGGCTGACCCGCCACGCCGCCGCACCCAGCAGCACCACCTGCAGCTGCTGCACGAAGTTGTCCATCATCTCGGCTTCCAGCAGCGGCTGCTGGGGCGGCAGGTCCAGCATCTCGGGCGCGGCAGCCAGCATGGTGTTGACGATCAGCCCGCACACCATCTGCAGCGTGGCCGTGGGCATGTCGGGGTAGGTGCCGATGGCGCGGAAGTCCTGCGCCATCTCGTTGGTGAAGTGGCGCACCTCGTTGCGGATGGCCAGGCGCAGGATGCGGCTGCCGCCCCCGCGCTCGCTGCTGATGAACAGGAACAGCAGCCGGTGCTGCTGCACATAGCTGCAATAGACCTCGACGGACGCACGCACGCGGTCCACCGGCGCCGCGCCGCCCTGGCGCGCCTCGCGCAGCAGGCGGCGCAGGCTGATGCCCACCTCCTCCACCAGGGCCAGGCCCAGCTCGTCGGTGTTGCGAAAGTGCCGGTAGAAGCCATTGGGCACCATGCCCGCCTCGCGGGCGATCTCGCGGATGCCCAGGCTGGTGAAGCTGCGCCCCTCGCCCATCAGCGCCAGCGCGGCCTGGGTGAGGCTGGCGCGGGTGAGGTCCTTGCGCTCGGTGCGGGTGAGTTTGTCGGCGGCGGCGTCGGACATGGTGGCAGATTGGTGAACACTCGTATCGTAGCCCTGCCGCCTTGGCCTGCCAATTTCCTCACGGCCCTCGCCGACACCCCGGGGTGAGCGGCTTGCCTGTTTGTGTACGAACGTACACAATAATGGCATGCAAACGCTCCGCCCCACGCCCATCGAAGCCCTGGTTCGCCCGCTGCGCGCCGCGCTGCAACACCCCTGGGTGGCCGCCATCGTGCGCGAGAGCGCGGTGGAGGACAGCCTGCAGGCCCTGCACCCGCTGCTGTCGCTGCACCAGGTGAAGGCGCGGGTGGTGAAGAGCATCGCCGAGACGGCCGACACCCGCACGCTGGTGCTGCGCCCCAACGCGCTGTGGCGTGGCGCCCGCGCCGGGCAGTTCGTCAGCCTGACCGTGGAGATCAACGGCCGGCGCCACGAGCGCATGTACTCGCTGACCTCGCGCCCCGGCTCGCGCCTGCTGGCCATCACGGTCAAGCGCCAGGGCCTTGTGTCCAAGCATCTGCATGAGGGCGTGCGGGTGGGGGACGTGCTCACCCTCGGCCCCGCAATGGGCGATTTCGTGCTGCCGGCCTTGCTGCCGGACAAGATCCTGCTGCTCAGCGCCGGCAGCGGCATCACGCCGGTGATGTCCCTGCTGCGCGAGCTGCAAGCGCGTGGCGCGGCCGACCGCGTGGTCTTCGTGCACAGCTGCCGCAGCCCGGCCGATCAGATCTTTGCCGCCGAGCTGGCGGCCATGCCGGGGCCGCAGCTGATTCAGCACTTCACTGCCGGCACCGGCCACCTCACGCCGACCGCGCTCCAAACGCTGGTACCCGACCTGGCCGAGCGCGCCACCTGGCTCTGCGGCCCGGCCGGGCTGATGGACGCGGTGCACGCGCACTGGCAGGCCAATGGCATTGCTGCGCCGCTGCACAGCGAGCGCTTTGCCGCCGCCCCGCTGGCCGCCGAGCCCCTGACCGCGCCCGTCCACATCCAGCTGCTGCGCAGCGCCACCGGCTTTGCGTCGCTGGGCGCCGCGCCGCTGCTGAACCAGGCCGAGGCCGCCGGCCTCGCACCCAAGCATGGCTGCCGCATCGGCATCTGCCGCTCCTGCCAGTGCGTCAAGCGCAGCGGCACGGTGCAGCACCTGCAGACGGGCGAGCTGTCCAGCGCGCCCAACGAACTCATTCGGCTGTGCGTCAGCGCCGCCCGCTCCGACCTCGAACTGGACCTGTGATGCATACCCTCACCCGCCCCCAAGTGGACGAATTCCAGGCCGAACTCGACGCCATCCGCGCCCGCGTCATGAACTCGCTCGGCCAGGCCGACGTCGACCACATCCGCAAGATGATCGCCCTGTGCCGCGTCAGCGAAGTGGGTGGCCGCGCGCTGCTGCACTTCGGTGTCGGGCCGCTCAGCTGGGTGGCCGGCGTGCTGGCCCTGGCCCACGCCAAGATCCTCGACAACATGGAAATCGGCCACAACGTCATGCACGGCCAGTACGACTGGACGGGCGACCCGGCGCTGAACTCCCAGACCTTCGAGTGGGACATCGCCTGCGACGGCGAGGCCTGGCGCCACTCGCACAACGTCACCCACCACACCTACACCAACATCCTCGGCAAGGACCGCGACCTGGGCTACTCCCTGCTGCGCATGACGCCCGAGCAGAAGTGGAAGCCGCGCCACTGGCTGCAGCCCATTGCCAACCTGATGCTGGCGCTGGGCTTCCAGTACGGCGTCGGCTCGCACGACCTGGAGCTGGGCCGCTACAAGCATGGCGCCATCCCCAAGCCGGTGTTCAAGGAGCGCCTGAACCGCTTCCTCAGCAAGGTGGGCAAGCAGTGGTTCAAGGACTATCTGCTGTTCCCCGCGCTGGCGCTGTGGAGCGCACCGCGCGTGCTGGCCGGCAACTTCACGGCCAACCTGATCCGCAACCTGTGGACCTATGTGGTGATCTTCTGCGGCCACTTCACCGAGCATGTGGCCATCTACCGGCAGGAAGCCTGCCTCAACGAAACCCGGGGCGACTGGTATCTGCGCCAGCTGGCCGGCTCCAGCAACCTGACCGGCGGGCGCTGGTTCCACATCCTCACCGGGCACCTGAGCCACCAGATCGAGCACCACCTCTTCCCCGACATGCCCGCGCATCGCTACGTCGAGGTCGCGCCGCAGGTGCAGGCGTTGTGCCGCAAATATGGCCTGCGCTACAACACCGGCAGCCTGTTCAGGCAGTACCTCACCGTGATGAAGCGCATCTTGGTCAACACCTTGCCGCCCAAGGCCGCCGCGGCCTGAGCAGATTCAGGCAGGATGCGGGTCCGACCACCGACTCTCATCCGCCAACATGGGCAATCGCCTCACACAGATCGCCACGCGCACCGGCGACGACGGCACCACCGGCCTGTCTGACGGCAGCCGCGTCCCCAAGGACCACCTGCGCGTGCAGGCCATGGGCGACGTCGACGAACTGAACTCCAACCTCGGCCTGCTGCTGGCCGAGCCGCTGCCCGACGACGTGCGCGACCTCATCATCACCATCCAGCACGAACTCTTCAACCTGGGCGGTGAGCTGTCCTGGCCCGGCGGCGAGCTGCTGAAGGATGCCGCCGTGCTGCGCCTGGACGAGGCGCTGGAGCACTACAACGCGCATCTGCCGCGGCTCAAGGAATTCATCCTGCCGGCCGGCACGCGCAGCGCGGCCATCGCGCACGTCTGCCGCACGATTGCCCGCCGCGCCGAGCGCATCGTCATCACACTGGCGGCTACGGAACAGATCCGCGCCGCGCCGCGCCAGTACCTGAACCGCCTGTCCGACCTGCTCTTCGTGCTGGCGCGCGTGCTGAACCGCGCCAACCTCGATGGCCTCGGCGGGGATGACGTCTACTGGCAGAGCGAGCGAATGAAGCGGCTGGACGCGGCCGAGAACTGAACCGAGGAGCACACATGATGATCACCGGCCAATGCCACTGCGGTGCAATCCGTTTCACGGCGACGGCAGATCCCGCCAGGGTCTTTGCCTGCCACTGTGCCGACTGCCAGATCATCTCGGGAGGCCCGTTCCGGGCCGTGGCGGCCATTCCTGCCGATCAGGTCGAGCTGGTGGGTTCGCCGAAGCAGTATGTGAAGGTGGCCGCCAGCGGCAACCGGCGCGTGCAGGCCTTCTGCGGGGACTGCGGCACGCAGCTGTTCGCCACGGAAGCCGATGTGCCCAGGACGCTGAACATCCGCCTCGGTTGCGTGAACGAACGCGCCCAGCTCAAGCCTACGGTGCAGGTCTGGCAAGACTCGGCCATGCCCTGGCTGGCTGAGCTGGCCGGCGTGCCGGCTCACACGCGGGGCCGCGACAGCCCGCTGGCCTAGCGCTTGCGCCCGCCCCAGAGCCGCCATGCCAGCCAGGCCCAGCGCAGGCCACGCCAGAGCTTGCCGCGACGGTCTCGCCCCGCACCGGCAAACATGGCTGCACCACCGCCGGCCGCCGCGAGCACGATGGGGTTGGACAGCAGGTTGCGCCAGGCCATCACCCGCACCACCCAGCCATCGGCACGCTGGCCGAGGTCGTCCACCGACAGCGCGGCCTGGCCACGCAGCAGTTCGGACGCGAGCAGCAGGTTGGCCTTGCGCTCGGCGCGCAGGACCGGGTCGGCCGGAATCTTCGGGATCATGGCCCCGGCCGGCGCCTCAGCGCCTCGGCGTCCTCGCGCAATTCGCCGATGCTGGCCTGGAACAGGCTGGCCGGCTGGGCGATCAGGCGCTTGACCTTGAGCACCGCGACGACGGCCGCGACGACCATGACGACCGTGCCACCGCCCAGCGCCAGCAGTCGGTAGCTGTCCCACAGCGCCACGGTGACGAGCACCAGCAGCAGCAGCAGGCCAAAGCCCGCCAGCAGCGCGGCCAGCACAGCCCACAGCAGCAAGCTGGCGATGCGCTCCTTCTCCTCCTGGGCCTCGATGGCGAACAGCTCGAGCCGGATTCGGCCCAGCGTCAGCAGCGAGGTCCCGAGCCGACGCAGCGGCGCGGAGACGGGTTCCTTGTCGTCGCTCAAGTCGCGCTCAACGGCGGCCGATCAGCACGCCCAGCGCCAGGCCAATGGCGGCTGCGGCACCGATGGCCTGCCAGGGCTTGGCATGCACGTAGTCGTCGGTGGCGGTCGCCGCGTCCTTGGCACGCTGGATGGCTTCGTGCTGGGCATCGAGCAGCTTTTCCTTGGCGCCGGAGAGCCGGTCCTGGATGCGGGCGCGCAAGGCCTTGACCTCGCCGTCGGCCTTGTTGGTGGTGGCCGTCATCAGCGCGTCGATGTCATCCATCACCGCGCGGAAATCTGAGGCCAATTTTTCTTTCGCCTGGATGGTTTCGCTCATGGCTGGCTCCTGTTCGGGGGGATCAAACACGCTTCAAGCCTAACGCGATTGATCGTCACCGGCATGACCCAGCGCAATGACGCGCGTTTGTCCTACAGCGCCGCAGCCGCCTGGCGCAAGCGCTGCGCATAGGCCTCGCGCAGGGCTGCAGGCGCCACGACCTCGACCTGGCCGGCGTGGCGCAGCAAGTCCATCAGCAGCTCGGTATCGTCAACGTACGGCAGACGCAGACGCCAGCGACCGTCGGGCAGGAAGTCGCTGCGCTGCGCCGGGTGCCATTCCTCGCGCGACACCCAAGCCGCGGCCTCGGTGCTGAAGATGAGTTCCGCCTCTCGTGGCGTGCCGCCGGCGAAGATGCCGTAGCCCTGGTCCAGCTCGGCCTCCAGTTCGGCCAGGGGCACGGGCTTGGCGGCGGTTTCGAGCAGCGTGGCACTCTCGATGCCGTCCAGCGCGAAGCGGCGGTAGGCGTTGCTGGCGTGGCACCAGGCGTCCAGATACCAGGCGTGGCGGTGGTGAACCAGGCGCTGCGGTGACACCTCGCGCTCGCTGCCCACACCGTCACGCTTCTTGCGGTAACGGATGGCCAGGCGGCGGCGCTTGACGACGGCGCTGCCCACGGTCTCGAAACTGTCGCTGGCCATGCGCCGGCGCGCCGTGCCGATGAGCTTCACGCGCCGGCGCAGCTCGTCGGCCTCGGCCGCGTCCACGCCCAGCATGCCGGTGATCTTGTCGAACATCGGCTGCAGGTGGCGGCCAACGACACCCTGCTCGTCCAGGCCCGCCAGCATCTGCTGCATGGTCAACAGCGCATGCAGCTCGGCCTCGTTGAACCACACGCCCGGCAGCTCGTGCTTGCCGCCGCGCCACTGCTGGCCGAAGCGGTAGCCGTTGTCGGCGGCGTCGTACTCGATGGGCGCGTCCAGCCGCTCGCGCAGATAGGCCAAGTCGCGCTTGAGCGTGGCCGGCGACACCTCCAGCGCGCCGATCAGCTCGGCGAAGGACACGCAGCCGCGGGAGCGGATCAGCTGCTCGATCTTGTAGAAGCGTTCGGTGCGGTCCATGCGGGTTTTCTGAGTGCCCTGATCATTGCCATGCCCGCACACTCGGCGAGTTCGAGAAACATCTTTTGAATCAACAGCCTGAGTGACCAGCTCCGTGCGAGCCAGGCACCAGACAAGGAGGACCGCGTGATTCAGTCGACCTCATTCTTGCGTCCATTCTGCGCGGGCCTGTTCTGGGCGGCGCTCACCGCGGAGTGCATCGCCGCGCCGCCGACCTACACGGTCACGCCACTGGACGTGCAGTCCCTGTACGTCACCAGCTACGCCAGGGACCTCAACAACGCCGGCCAGGTGACCGGCCTGGCCCACCTGCCGAACGCGAATGGCGCGACGTACGCGTTCCTGTATGGCAACGGCAACACGGTGGACATCGGCGGCCTGGGAGGTACGAACCCGCTGGGCAACGGCTACAGCCCCGCCTATGCCCAGGCCATGAACGACTCCGGCCAGGTGGTGGGGGAGTCCTACCCTAGCGGCCAAGCGGACACCCATGCCTTCCTCTACGGCAACGGGCAGATGACCGACCTGGGCACGCTGGGTGGGACGTTCAGCCGGGCCTACAGCATCAACAACGCCGGCGCGGTGGTCGGCCAGTCCGTGACCGCCGGCAACAAGGACTACGCGACCTTTCTCTACAGCCAGGGCCAGATGCTGAACCTGGCCAGCCTGGGCGCCAGCTTCACCGACGTCACGGCCATCAACAACCACAGCCAGATCCTCGGTACGGCGGGCGGCCACGCGGCCCTCTTCAGCCAGGGCGTGATGACCGACCTGGGCACGCTGGGGTCGTCCGTCAGTGTCCCGGCGGCCCTCAACGACGCGGGCCAGGCCACCGGCTATTCGTACACCGCAGACAGCTTCATGCGCGCTTTCACGTACAGCGGCGGGCAGATGATCAATCTCGGCACGCTGGGCGGCTCCTACAGCCAGGGCAACGACATTAATGCCGCCGGCGACGTCGTCGGCATCTCCCTCACCGGCATCGACGGCTTCGGCCATGGTTTCCTCTACACGGGCGGCGCGATGCACGACCTGAACAGCCTGCTGGACACGACGGGCTGGCTGATCGGCGAGGCCCAGCGCATCAACGACAACGGGACCATCCTGGCCTATGGCTGCAACGACCAGAAGGGTTGCATGTCCGTGCTCCTGAGTGTGACCAGCGTGCCCGAGCCCGGCTCGATGGCACTCGCACTGGCCGGCGTCGCGGTGTTGGGTTCGAGGTTGCGCCGCCGTCGCGCTTGATCGCCTGGCACGGGACGGAAGGGCACCTCAGGGTGCCTTTTTTCATGGACTCGGGCGGTTGAGCTGATTTTTTTAACAGGGTAGCTCATCCATTGAGCCACCTGGCTCACAAACTGCTGCCAAGGCCCGCGACTTCCTCGGCGTGCCTCGCAATCAGGAGCCCGACATGCAAGCCGTCCTCAACAGCCAGACCGCCACCCGCCCCGCCCTTGTCCAGTTCAACCTGGACATGGACGAGGCCCCCGCCTCCATCAGCGCCCACGAGCGCACCGGTCTGGCCCTGGGTCGCGACTACGCGCTGCACGGCATCACGCCGCCCATCGCCCACCTCTACCCGCAGTCGCCGCTGCAGCGCGGCTGGCTGGCAGCCCGCGGCCGCCCGGTGCGCACGCCGGCCAGCCCGCAGGTCGAACTGTGGCTGGCCCTGCGCACCCATGCCTGGGCGCGCGGCCGCAGCTTCGAGGACATCCAGCTCACGCCCCACCACCTGGCCCAGCTCGACACCTCCCACTGCCCCATCACCCGCGAGCTGCTCGGCGACGACAACCGCAGCATCGACCGCGTCCGTGACGACGCCGGCTACGCGGCCGGCAACCTGGCCGTCATGAGCCGGCGCGCCAACCAGGCCAAGGGCGGCCGCGGCCACCCGGCCCTGGCCGACATGGCCGCCAGCTGCGCGGCCGGCCCCATCACCCGCATCGGCGGTCTCACCGAGGCCGACTGGGAGCGCTTGGCCGTGCTGACGAGCTTCGTCACAGCGCTGGGTCACGAAGAAGCCGCCCAGATTCCGCTGCGCGTGCTGCCGCCCAACCGACTGCGCCTGTTCAACCCCATCCAGGCGCTGCAGGCCTTCGTCACCCGCCAGCTCGCCACGCCGGGCTGGAGCGCCCGCCTGGCCCGGCTGGAAGCGCTGCTGCCGACCGACACCCTGCGCAGCGACTTCAACCGTTTCCTGCTCGCCCTGGCCCCGCGCGTGCTGGCCGCCAATGAGCTGCAGCAGCCGCATGAAATCCGCTGGGCGCTGGAAGACGCCTGGGCCTTGCCGTTGGTGCAGAAGCGCTGGACCCGATTCGCGCTGCAGCTGACACCCGAGCAGGCCGAAGGCCTGGTGGAGCGCGCTGCGGCCAAGAAGCTCAGCGCCGTGCACGTGCAGCGTCACGACGACGCCACCGACGGCTGGGCGCTGGCCACGGGCGGCTACGCCGCCTGACGGCCCGCGACCGAGGGGGGTTGGCGCGAGCAGTGATCCGGATTCATGGCGCGGTCATCGAGGCACGCCAGAGTTCGCTGACTTACCCACCCCTGGAACCGCCCATGACCAAGACTCTGCTCGCGCTGGCCGCCGCCGCGCTGACCCTGCCCTCTCACGCTGCCCTCACCTCGGCCGGCGACCTGAGCTTCACGTCCTTCAACGCCGACGAAGACGGCTTCGCGATGGTGGCCCTGGCCGCCATCGCCCCCAACACCAAGGTGTACTTCACCGACAACGAGTGGAGCGGCTCCGCCTTCAACACCGGCGAGAGCTACTCGTCCTGGCTGTCGGGCGCCGGCACCATCGCCGCCGGCACCGTGATCCGCTTCAGCAAGGTCGACAACGCCACGCTGCTGGCCGCGTCCGTCGGCACGTTCAGCCGCGAGAGCGTCTCGGGCAGCAGCAACTGGGGCATCAGCACCACGGAAGACACCATCTACGCCTACCTCGGCAGCAACGCGACGACGCCCACGCTGTTCCTGAGCGCCGTCACCACCGGCGCCTACGGCACCGCCTCGGCCGGCTTCCTGACCGGCACCGGCCTGACCGCCAGCAATGGCGCCATCACGCTGAGCGCCGGCTCCGACTACGCCGAGTACAACGGCGCCCGCACGGGCCAGGCCAGCTTCGCCGGCTACAAGAGCCTGGTCAGCAATGCCGCCAACTGGAACGACCTGGGCACGAACGCCGATGGCGCCAACCTGGTCCCGAACACGACAGCCTTCACCGTCACGGCCGTGCCCGAGCCCGAGAGCTATGCGCTGATGCTGTCCGGCCTGCTGGCGGTCGGGTTCATCGCCCGCCGTCGTCGCGGCTGATCAACATCCGCGAACGAAAAAGCGCCCCGCGGGGCGCTTTCTTGCTTGGCTGAAAAGATTCAGACCAGGGACCGATGCAGGCGGATCTCTTCGACGCGGGCACCACCGACTTCCGTCGTGCGGGCGCTGCCCAGCTCGCGCTTGAAGCCGGCCAGCTCGAAGAAGCGCAACGCGCGTTCGTTGCGCAGATAGCACCACAGCGTGGCCTTGGTGCAGCCTTCTTCCTGCAGGCCGTCGCGCGTGGCATCCCACAGCGCCAGGCCCACGCCCTTGTCCAGGTGGACGGGGTCGGCAAACATCGCCCAGACCTCGCCGGTCGTGGCGGGCGTGCCCTTGTCGCGAGAACGGTCGAAGCCGGCGAAGCCCATGATCTTGTTGTCCAGATGGGCAACGATGACCTGGGGCTCGCAGAGGTCGATGGCCTCACGCCAGAAGGCCTGGCGCTTTTGCACCGACATCGCATCCAGCGCGGCGGCGGGCAGCAGGGCCTTGTAGGCATCCTGGCTGGCAGCGACGTGGATCTCGGCGATGGCCTTGGCATCGCGCAGGGTGGCGGGGCGAACCTGGATCACGGACATGGAACTCTTGAGCAATGGCACGGGAACGAAAGGGCGCGATTGTCCTTGCCCGTTGTCGACAAGCGGGGTCTTGACAGAATTTTTTATGGGCTGACTGCTCTCACGCCATCGCCCTTTGTGCCTTCACATGCTCGACCAGGCCGCGCCTGAGCCAACGCAGCGGCGTGCGTTGCAGCTGCGCCAGCAAGGCATGGTCGACAGGCATGTCGCCAAGATCGAGCGCAAAGCGGCGGCCGACTTCCTGCTGCACCTTCAGCAGCAACTCAGCCGTCACGCGGGCATCGGCCATCGCGCGGTGGGCGCGGCCGGTGCAGCGGATGTCATGGAACTGCGTCATCGCGCCCAGGCCGTGGCTCCTGGCCTCGGGCCAGAGCCGGCGCGACAGCAGCACGGTGCAGGCGAACTCGTGGGCCGGGTCACGCTCGACGCCAGCCCGTGCCATCTCGGCATGCCAAAAGCCCCGGTCGAAAGCCGCGTTGTGCGCGATCAGCGGGCAGCTCTCGGTGAAGCGCGCCAGCTCGCGCATGACGCCGGTCGCATCCGGCGCATCAGCCAGCATCGCGTTGCTGATACCGGTCAGGGCCTGGATGTGAGGCGGCACCCAGGCGCCGCTGTTCATCAGGCTGCTCCAGGCATCGACGACGGCGCCGCCGCGCACCAGCACGGCGGCGATCTCGGTCGCACGGCCGCCGCTGGTCGGCCCCAGGCCGGTCGTCTCGAAGTCCACGACGGCGATGGTTTGCATGCCGGCGCTCAAGACTTCTTGGGTGGGTGCGCGGGTGGGTATTTCAGGGCGTTCAGCGCCAGCTTGCGCTCGACGGCGGCGTCCAGATCCACACCGCCGTGGTCGGCGATCTGCAACAGGTACAGCAGCACGTCGGACAACTCCTCGCCCAGGTGGCGGCGCTGGTCATCGCTGAGGGCCAGCGACTGCTCTGGCGTCAGCCACTGGAAGATTTCCAGCAACTCGGCGGCCTCCACCGTCATGGCCATCGCGAGGTTCTTGGGCGTTTGGTAGGGCTGCCAGTCGCGGTCGGCGGCGAACTGGCGCATGCGGCGCTGCAGGGCGGAAATATCCATGCGGAAGTGTCTTATGTATTCCTAAACGGTATTCAAGATTTGAAAGGTAGTGGTCGTAGTAGAGGGAGCCCTGCGCTGTGGACAAGGCCAAAAAGTCCAGTCACAGCAAGCGCTTGGCCTCGGCACAAGCCTGTGTGCCAGGCCCGGTACGGACGTGTTCGCGTTTGGGCACAACTTTGCAAACGGGCCGCAGCCTGTGGATATCTGCGAGGTTGTCCCAGCGCCATCCACAGGCTTGCTAGAGGGGGCTCCCGCCCCGATTCGCGGGGGGCTGCGGCCCTTCCCCAAGCCTTCTGCGTTGTTTCTTTACGAGAGATGAGGGGAAAAACGAACGACCGTTCTAAAACGCAGCGGCTAGAGTTGCGCTCCCAGAATTTGATGCGACCGTGCAGTACTGTCGCCTAGGAGACAACGATGAAACCCTTCCTCACCCGGATCGCCGCCGCCTCGGTGGCGCTGTTGGGCAGCCTGCTGGTGGCGGGTTGCGGCGGTGGTGCCACCGCGGACACGACGCCGGCGATCAAGATCTCGTCCGTCAAGGTGTTCGGCGACTCCATCCAGGACAGCGGCACCTTCGGCTACAAGTTCACCGTCCAGAGCGCTGACAACCTGATCTACGCCGAGCGCGTCGCGGCCAACTACGGCCAGACGCTCTGCAACTTCTACGTCTTCACCGGCACCACCTTCGCAGCCAACACGGCCAAGACGGGTTGCACCAACTTCTCCATCGGCGGCGGCCGCATCACCTACACCGGTGCCGGCGCCAGCGCTGCCAACCCGCTGAACGTGGGCGTACAGATGGCCACCTACGGCTCGCTGGCCAGCTATACCGCCAGCGATCTTGTCATCATCGATGGCGGTGGCAATGACGCCGCCGACCTCGTCGGTGCCTACCTGACCATCCCCAAGGACGCGGCCAAGACCTACTCGGCTCTGCTCGGCACGCTGCTGACGCCTGCCCAGATCGGTGCCGCGCTGCAAGGCGGTGCTGCAACGACGGCCCAGATCGGCGCGACCTACATGACGGCCCTGGCCGACAAGTTCGCCGCCCAGATCAAGGCCAGCGTGCTCGACAAGGGCGCCACCCATGTCGTGCTGATGAACATGCCCGACGTGACGTTCACGCCGCGCTTCCAGATGGTGCTGGACGGCATCGCCGCGGCCAGCGGTGGCGGCACGGCCGGCGCAGCAGCGCGCGCGCAGTCGCAGACCGTGTTCCAGGGCTGGATGACGGCCTTCAACACCCAACTGGCCTCCAAGTTCGCCGGCAACGACAACGTCATCGTCATCGACTTCTACAAGGCCTTCCAGGACCAGGTCGCCACGCCGGCGCAGTTCGGTCTGAGCAACGTCAAGACGCCGGCCTGCCCGATCAAGGGCGTCGGCAGCGACGGCCTGCCCACCTACGACTTCCCGACCTGCACGGCCACGGCCCTGTCCGCCGCACCGCCCGCCGGTGTCAGCGGCGGCGCCGACTGGTGGAAGAGCTATGCCTTCTCCGACAGCTTCCACCCGACGCCCTACGGCCACCAGCTCACCCAGCAGCTGATCGGCAAGGCCCTGGCCACCAAGGGTTGGCTCTAAGCCGCGGCCCCACACTCGGAGACCACCCATGAAAACCAAGATCCTCTTCGGTGCCGCAGCGTCACTGGCGGCCCTCTTCGCCACCGGCAGCGCCCTGGCGCAATCGGCTGGCAGCATCGTCATCTACGGCGGTGCCGCCCAGATCAGCCCTCAGGTCGAGAGCGGTGACCTGACCGCGCCCAGCCTGGCCGGCACCAAGGTCGATGTGAAGAAGGCCAGCTCCTTCGTCGGCGGCATCACCTACTACTGGACCGACAACATCAGCATCGACCTGCCGATCGCGCTGCCGTTCAAGCACGACGTCGTTGGCGCTGGCGCCATCGACGGCGTGGGCAAGCTCGGCACGGTCAAGTCGCTGCCGATGACGTTGCTGGCCCAGTACCGCTTCGGCGAAGCCAACAGCAGCTTCCGCCCCTTCGTCGGTGCGGGCGTCACCTACGGCTACTTCTTCAAGCCCAAGTCCACGGCCGTGCTGTCCGGCATCACCGGCGGCACGCCCAGCAACCCGACGACGCTGTCCATGAAGAGCCGCTTCGGCACGACGATGGAGCTGGGCGGCGCCTTCAACATCACCAAGGACTGGTCTGCCAGCCTGTCGGTCACCAAGACCTTCATCAAGACGACCGGCAGCCTGTCCACGGGCCAGACCATCGAAACGACGTTGGACCCGGTGTCCATCAAGTTCGGGGTTGGCTACCGCTTCTGATCCTGGCCTAGCTCGATCATCGAAGGGAGCCCGCGGGCTCCCTTTTTCATGCCTGCAACGATGCGGGAAGGCCCGGACACAACCGGTGACATTTGCCGGCATAGTGCCCCCGCCGTTCGCGGGCTGCGGGCGGGCTAACCACATAACTTCCGGGAGGGAAATGAACATGAAGATCCGCACGATGCTGGTCATTGCGAGCGCCGCTGCCTTGAGCGGCTGTGCCATCCACCAGAACGTCAGGCCGGTGGAGCGTTTCGACAGCAAGGAGGTCTGCATCGTCGAGAACGGCAGCGTCAGGACAGGCTTCTTCGAGAGCTACAAGCGGGCGTTGACGAGCAAGGGCTACAGCGTGCGGCAGCTGCCGGCGTCGGCCTCGCTGGTGGAATGCCCCATCACCTCCACCTACACCGCCAACTGGCGCTGGGACCTGGCCACCTACATGGGCCTACGCCGAGATCAAGGTCTACAACAGGGGCAAGCCCGTTGGCGAGGCCAAGTACGACGCGATGCGCGGTGGCGGCAACATGGGCAAGTTCATCGACGCGGACAAGAAGATCACCGAGCTCGTCAACCAGCTGTTCCCGGGTGGCGCCGGCGCCTGAACGGCCGCGGCCTCTGCAACGCAGAAGGGGGCCCTTGGGCTCCCTTTGTCGTGATGGCATGTCAGGTTTGCGACTTGTGGTCGACTCATTGCGCATGAAGCTGCCTGCCCTGCTCCTCGCCATCGCCACACCGCTTGCCGGCGCCCAAAGTTGCCCCAGCGCCACCGCGCAAAGCGGCGCCACGGTGCCGCGCGTCGTGGAGCTCTACACCTCCGAGGGCTGCTCCTCCTGCCCGCCAGCGGACCGCTGGTTGAGCGGCCTCAAGCGCGAGCCCGGCGTCATTGCGGCGGCCTTCCACGTGGACTACTGGAACGGCCTGGGCTGGCCGGACCGTTTCTCCAGCCCGGCCTTCACGGAGCGGCAGAAGCAGGGTGTGGGCGTCAACGGTGCGCGCTATGCCTACACGCCGCAGATCGTCATCAACGGGCGGGACTGGCGCAGGGCTTCGCTGCCGGCTGCCAGCAGCGAGGCGGCACGCCTGCGGCTGGCCTGGAACCGTGGCACCAGCGGCGAGTTGAAACTCAGCGCCGAGGCCTTGCCCGGCGCGCCATCACGCATCCAGCTCTGGTGGGTGCGCGTGGAGGACGGCCACCAAAGCCGGGTGCGGGCTGGTGAGAACCGTGGCGAAACGCTGAAGCACGACAGCGTTGTGCGCGACTATGAGCGGCTGGCGCTCTGGGACGGTAGCGGGCGTCGGGAGTGGGTGGTGTCCGCGAACGCTGGCGAAGCAGGTCATGCAAGTCGTTGGATTGCAGTGGCCGTCGATGCGCGCGATGGTGTTGTGTTGCAAGCGGTGGAGATCGGCTGTTGATCACAATCCCGGTTCGCCATCGGCTGACCGACATGGTTCGGTCGTCGGCTTCGATTCACGCTTGACCGTTCAATCCGTTGCTCACCATCCGACCCGCCCGGCCTGAAGACTCGCCTGCACTGCAAGCCATCTACGCCGAAGCCATCTCCAACGCTGACTGGCTGCCGGACACCGCCAAGCAGTGCCCCCGCTTCGACGAAGTGTCCAGCAACGAGGTCGTGTACGTCGCGGTTCGCACCGATGGCCAGGTGGTTGGATTGGTCGCCGTGCAGACGGCGGAGCCCTTCATCCACCATCTTTATGTGGCCGCGCAAGCTCGTGGCGAAGGCGTGGGTAGGCAGTTGCTGGACTCTCTTCACGCCTGGCTGCCCAAGCCCTGGCGGCTGAAGTGCGTGAGCCTCAACACCCGTGCGTTGGCCTTTTATGTCGGGGCAGGATGGCGCGAGGTGGGCATTGGGGACTCAGAGCACGGCGCCTACGTGGTGATGGCTTGCGGCTAAGCCGCAAGCCGCGGCTCGTCAGGCGATCCCCACCACCTTGTGCATCTGCACCGACAGCCGCCACTGCGGATGCGTCATGCAGTAGGCCACCGCCGCCTTCGTGTGCTCGCGCTGCAGCACCGAGTCCATCGGCTGCAGGAAGAAGTTCTGGAAGTCCAGCCCGGCGAAGCGCTCCGGCTGGGCCAGCGGCTGCGGGAAGACGAGCTTCAACTCATGGCCTGAGGTCAGCACCAGCGGCGCATCGGCCTTGGGGCTGACGCAGATCCAGTCCAGCCCCGGCGGCGCGGGCTGGGTGCCGTTGGTCTCGACCGCGACCTCGAAGCCACGGGCGTGCAGGGCGTCGATCAGCGGTGTGTCGAGCTGCAGCAGCGGTTCGCCGCCGGTGCAGACGACGTAGGGCTTCCCGCCGCCGGGCCAAGCCTGGGCGATGGCTTCTGCCAGCGCATCAGCATCGATGAACTTGCCGCCACCCTCGCCATCCGTCCCGACGAAATCCGTGTCGCAAAACGTGCAGACTGCCGTCGCCCGATCCTGCTCGCGGCCGGTCCACAAGTTGCAACCGGCAAAGCGGCAGAACACCGCCGCGCGGCCGGCCTGGGCGCCCTCACCCTGCAAGGTGAAGAACAGCTCTTTGACGGAATAGGTCATACGGGAATCAGCTCTTCAGAGTCAGCCCGGCTGACGATGGCGCCGGAGCCGCGCGTCTCGTACAGGTCGACTCGGTCGATCTGCGGCAGCGCCGCGCCGCCCTCGCGCAGCACCCAGGCCGCCAGCGAGGCCGCGTCGCCATCCGGCAAGTTGGCAATTTCGTACAGCGGGTGGTGGTCCAGCCGCTTGAAGATGGGGTTGAACAACGTCTTCACATCGCCGAAGTCCACGGTCCAGCCCATGACCTGGTCCAAGGGAGCGGCCAGGTGCAGCCGCAGCGTGAAGGTGTGGCCATGGATGCCGGCGAGCGGGTGGCCGGCGGGCGCCTGCTTCATGCGAACGGCGCTGTCCAGCGTCATCTCCTTCCAGATGCGGTAGCTCTGGCCGTTGAAGTTGGCGCCGCAGCTGCCGGTCTCGTAGACGGTGATCCAGCTCAGCTCCGGCAGCACCGGCTTGAGCCTTTGCCACAGCCAGGCCGAGATGTTCTCGCTGGTCGGGTTGGCCAGGCCCTCGATGTCGTTCAGGCAGCGGTAGTTCAGCTCGAAGTGCAGCGGCGCCCAGACCTCGTCGAGGTGGTCGTAGTCGATGGACAGGTCGCGCTCGCCGAGGTCCGCATTGGCGTGCAGGATGACCTCGAAGCCATGCCCGTGCATGCGGCCGCACTGGTGGCCCGGCGGCACATTGGGCAACTGGTGGGCGGCCTGGAAGCGGTAGCGGCGCCACACGTGGGCGTGGCCTGCGCCGTCCAGGTCCACGCCGCTGTGCTGGGTGCTCTGCACGCCGACCTGCACGATGCCGGGCACGTCGGCGGCGAGCCGGCTGCGCACCCAGCGCGCGAGGTTCTCGTCGGTGGGCTCGGCCAGATGGTCGTTCAGCAGTGCGTGGTCCAGCGGCGCGACGGTGTCGGCCATGCGCGCGCGCAGCGCCTCGACCTCGCCGCCGGCGAAACTGCCGATAGATGCCGCCCAGCCGGCGGGCAGCGCCGTGCGCACCGTGGCGAAATAGCTGTGGCCATGCAGGCCGTGGCTGCGGTGGGAGGCGGGCAGGGCGGGGATGCGGCAGGCCGACTCGAAGCCGGCTGAGGCGCAGTGCAGAACGGAAACAGACATGGCGCGAATTGTCGCGCCCCAGGGTGCATCACCCCCGCACCGCCCGGGAATCACATCTTCGCGATCATCTTGCTGACCAGCTCCGCCTTGACGTCCATCTGCTTGACGGTGCCGTCGATCTGCTTGTGCCCGGCCAGCATCTCCTTGAGCTTGTCGGCGATCTCCTTGTCCTTCACGTAGTCGCGCGTCTCCTGGGCCACCTGGTGCACGATGTTGCCGAGGTTGGTCAGGCCGGCGTCGATCATCAGCCGCTCGTCATCGACCGTGCGTGCCTTGGCGCTGAGCTTGCGCTTGTCCTCCTCGCTGAGCTTGGCCACGTCCAGCGCGATGAACTGGTTGAGCTGCTTGGTGACGTCGGCGATGCTGGCCGCCAGGTTGGTGGCGCCCTGAGGGCCATCCCAGAACATCACCAGCTTGTTTTCCATGGAGGCCAGCACCTGCTCGCGGCTCTTGACGGCCTTGGTGACCAGCTTTTCCGCCTCCTGGATGGCGACCGACAGCTCGGTGTACTTGTCGCGCAGGCCGCCCTCGGTGCGGCCAGCGCGCACGATGGCCTCGCGCATCGCCCGCATCTCCTTGTCGTACTTGCGGGTCTTGAGCTGCTCCTCGAGCTTGACGATGGGATCGGCCAGGCGAGTGATCTGCGGCGCCTCGCGGTTGACGAACTTCTCCAGGCCGCCGAAGCCCTTCTTCAGTTCCTCCAGCGCCTGGGCGAGGTCGTCGCGGCCGCCGTGCGAACCCATCTGGTTGCGCGCCTTGGCCCGCTCCACCAGGTATTTGGCGGTCTCGCCCATCTCGCCCATCTCCTTGATGGCGGCGGCTATGCGCTCCTCCATCTTGGTCAGCAGCCCGATGACCTTGGGCTTGGCGGCCTGGATCTCCTTCCAGGTCTGCGCGTCGGCAATCGGGTCGGCCTCGGCCGCCACCAGCTTCTTGCGGTAGACCTCGATGGCCGCCAGGTATTTGTCGCAACCGAGCTTGGACTCCTTGGCCAGCGCGCCACAGCTCTGCTTGGCCCGGGTCATGGCATCTTTGAGCCGCTCGCAGGCATCGCCCGCCACCTGCAGCTCGACAACGTCCTCCATCACCTCGGGGTCCTTCGGGCAGTAGCGCACCCAGTCGTCCAGGGCCTTGCCCACGCCCGAGTCTTTCATCGTCACGCCCTTGTGCGCGTCCCACCACTTCTTGGTGAACGCCAGGCCACCCAGCTTGATCGCGTCCAGATCCTTCTTGTCCATGACCGGCCTTTCAGCGCCACGAGGCGCGCAGCCTGGGCTTAGTGGGCGGCTCGGCCGCAGCGGTTCCCGAAAAATTTAGGGGGTCTGGTTGACTTGAAGTGGGCTTGAGCTTTTAGGCTGCACGCCATGAATTTTTCAGACCCTGTCGCTGCGCCCACGGTCGCGCCTGAAACCAGCCTCTTCGCCCCCGGCCGCCGCGCCGCCTGTGTCGGTGCCGTTGCGCTGATCTCCATGCTGGCCTTCGAGGCCATCGCCGTTGCCACCGCAATGCCGGCCGTGGCCGGGGCGCTGGATGGCCTGCCGCTGTACGCGCTGGCCTTCGGCGCGACGCTGGCCACCGCCGTGCTCGGCATGACGGCCGCCGGCCAGCTCTGCGACAAGCGCGGGCCCTACCGCGCCTCGCTGGCGGGCCTGGCCGCCTTCCTGCTTGGCCTGCTGCTGGCGGGCTTTGCGCCGTCCATGCCGGTGCTGGTGCTCGGGCGCGCGCTGCAGGGGCTGGGCGGCGGCGTGCTCAGCGTGGCGTTGTATGTCGGCGTCGGTCGGGTCGTGCCGGCATCGCTGCATCCCAAACTTTTCGCGATGTTCGCGGGCGCCTGGGTGCTACCCGGCCTGCTCGGGCCCGCTGTCGCGTCGGGCCTGGTGGCGTGGCTGGGCTGGCGATCGGTCTTCCTGGCGGCGGCGGCGGCCGTGCCGGTGGCGGCGGCGCTGATGCTGCCGGCGCTCAGGCGTGCGGGCGCCGGCACTGGCGAGGCCCTGCACTGGGGTGCGATGCGCTGGGCGCTGCTGGCCAGCGCCGGAGCCTTGATGCTGCACGCGGCCAGCCAGCAGCGCGGCACCGGCGCGGCACTGCTGTTCGCGGCCGGGCTGGCGGCGGCCTTCATCGCGGCGCGCCAGCTGCTGCCGGGCGGCACGCTGACGGCTGCGCGCGGCCTGCCGGCCGTCATCCTGCTGCGCGGCTTCATCGCCGCGGCCTTCACCAGCGCCGAGGCCTTCCTGCCGCTGCTGCTGACCCAGCACTTCGGCTGGAGCCTCACGCAGGCCGGCATCGCGCTCAGCGCCGGCGCGGTGACTTGGAGCATCGGTAGCGCCGTGCAGGCCCGCGTGCAGGGCGACGCGGCGCGGCGCCGCCTGCTGCCCGCCGGCTTCGCGCTGGCGGCGGCGGGGCTGCTCGTCGTCATGTCGCCCGTGGCGGTGGCGGTGCTGCCGTCCTGGCTGGTGCTGGTGGGCTGGGTCGGCGTGGGCCTGGGCATCGGCCTGTCCTTCCCGATGCTGTCCGTGTTGCTGCTCAAGCTGTCGCCGCCGGACCAGCAGGGCGCCAACTCGTCGGCCCTCCAGCTCAGCGACGCCCTCACCAGCAGCGCGGCCCTGGGCCTGGCCGGCCTGCTGTTCAACCCCGCCACGCGCGACGTGCTGCCGGTGCTGATGCTGGCCTTCACGCTGGCTGCTGCGGCTGCGGTCGTCAGCCCGAGGGCCGCACCCGCGCCAGGCTGAAACCGCTTTCTCGCGATGGCACACTGCGCCGTCTCTCGTTCAAGGAGGAACGGCATGGGGTTTGTGACGCCGCGCACGATGGCGCGCGACTACGACGTCATCGTCGTCGGCTCAGGCGCCGGCGGCGGCCAGTCGGCCTACACGCTGGCGCTGGAAGGTGTGAAAGTGCTGATGCTGGAAGCCGGCCGCCACTACGACCACCGCACCGAAACGCCGATGTTCCAGACCTCTGCCGACGCGCCGCTGCGCGGCGCCGGGACGCCCGACAAGCCCTTCGGCTTCTACGACGCGACCGTGGACGGCGGCTGGCAGGTGCCCGGCGAGCCCTACACGCAAGCGTCCACCGACCCGCAGCAGCGCTTCGACTGGTGGCGCGCGCGCATGCTGGGTGGCCGCACCAACCACTGGGGCCGCATCTCGCTGAGGAACGGCCCCTACGACTTCAAGCCTCACAGCCGCGACGGCCTGGGTTTTGACTGGCCCATCGGCTACGACGACGTCGCACCCTACTACGACAAGGTCGAGATGCTGATCGGCATCTACGGCAGCAACGAGGGCCTGGAGAACACCCCCGATTCGCCCGAAGGCTGCCTGCTGCCGGCGCCGGCACTGCGCGTGGGCGAGCGCCTCATCAAGAAGCACGCCGCCACGCTGGGCGTGCCCGTCGTGCCCATCCACCGCGCGGTGCTGACGAAGAAGCTCGACGATGCCCGCATCCCCGCCCTGCTGCACCCGGACAACCCGCGTGCTCAGGCGCTGGTGGCCCAGTCCATGCGCGACCGCGCCGCCTGCTTCTGGGCCACGCCCTGCAGCCGTGGCTGCTCCATCGGCGCCACCTACCAAAGCCCGGCCGTGCACCTGCCGCCGGCCCTGGCCAGCGGCAAGCTCGACGTGCTGTGCGACGCCATGGTCTACGAGGTGACGAACACGGGAGGCAAGGCCAGCGGCGTGCGCTTCGTCGACCGCAAGACCGGCCAGCACGTCCAGGCCAAGGCCCGCGTCGTCGTGCTGGCGGCCAGCGCCTGCGAGTCGGTGCGCATCCTGCTGAACAGCAAGCCCGGCGGCCTGGCGAATTCCAGCGGCAAGCTGGGCCGCTACATCATGGACACGGTCGGCAGCGATCTCGCCGGCCAGGTCCCCGGCCTGGAGGCCCTGCCGCCGCACAACGAGGACGGCGCCGGCGGCGGCCACGCCTACTCGCCCTGGTGGCTCTACCAGCAGCAGGGCCGCGGCTGGGAGCAAAAGCTGGGTTTCCCGCGCGGCTATCACATCGAGATCAGCACCGGCCGGCGCATGCCCACGTCAGGCACGGGCGCCGGCCTGGAATGGCTCACGCAAGGCAGCTACGGCGCGCGCTTCAAGCAGGACGTGCGCCGGCTCTACGGCTCCTTCGTCTACTTTGCCGGCCGTGGCGAGATGATCCCCAACGAACAGTCCTTCTGCGAGCTCGACCCCACGGTGAAAGACCGCTTCGGCATCCCCGTGCTGCGTTTTCACTGGCAGTGGGCCGAACACGAGACCCGCCAGGCCGCACACATGCAAAAGACCTTCGCCGACATCGTCACGGCCATGGGCGGGCCGCGTCCAGGGGGGCGGGCCGGAGCTGGACGGTGCCAAGGCCATCGCGCCGGGTGGCTCCATCATCCACGAGGTGGGCGGCGCCATCATGGGCGCGGACGCGCGCAGCTCCGTGACCAACGCCTGGGGCCAGACCTGGGACGTGCCCAACCTGTTCCTCGCCGATGGCGCGCCGTTCGTGTCCAACGCCGACAAGAACCCGACGCTCACCATCATGGCCCTGGCCTGGCGCCAGGCCGACCATATCGTCGAGCGCCTGCGCAGGAAGGAACTCTGAATGGAACTCGACCGCAGAACGACGCTGCAATGGATGCTGGCCGCGAGTGCCGCGCTCGGCACCGAGAGGTCCGCCGGCGCCACCTCCGCCACGCGCAAGGCCAAGGGCTACGGCACCGACCCGAAGCTGACGAAGAGCTACCGCAGCGGCGAGCTGTGGCCGCTGAGCTTCACGCCCGAGCAGCGCCGCTGCGCCGAGGCGCTGTGCGCCCTCATCATCCCGGCCGACGAGCACTCGCCCAGCGCCGCGCAACTGAAGGTCCATCTCTTCATCGACGAATGGATCAGCGCGCCCTACCCCGACCACGCCAGGGACAAGGACGTGATCGTCGTGGGCCTGGGCTGGCTGGATGCCGAAAGCGGCCTGCGTTTTCGCAAATCATTCGCCGACCTTGATGCCGCTTCGCAATCCAGGATTGCCGACGACATCTGCTGGGTCGAGAAAGCCAGACCCGAATACGTCGACGCGGCACGCTTCTTCAAGCGCTTTCGCGACCTGACCGCCGGCGGCTTCTACACGACGCCCGAGGGCTCCAAGGACCTCGGCTTCGTCGGCAACGTCCCGTCCGTCACCTTCGACGGCCCCCCCATCAAAGTCCTGCAGATCGTCGGAGTTTCCTGATGCGCCAACTCACCGCAATCGCCACCAGCCTCGCCCTCGCGACCGCCGCCCAGGCTGCCGACATGAACGTCAACACGCTGAGCGCCGAGGAAACCGCTGCCGGCTGGAAGCTGCTGTTCGACGGCAAGACGCTGGACGGCTGGCGGGCCAGCGACGCACCCGGGAGCTTCAGCGTCAAGGACGGCGCCCTCATCGTCCAGGGCCCGCGCTCCCACCTCTTCTACGTCGGCCCGGTGCAGCAGCACGAGTTCAGGAACTTCGAGTTCAAGGCCGACGTGATGACCTTCCCCAAGGCCAACTCGGGCGTCTACTTCCACACCAAGTGGCAGGAGGTCGGCTGGCCCAATCTCGGGTACGAGGTGCAGGTCAACAACTCGCACAGCGACCCCAGCCGCACGGGCGGCCTGTGGGGCGTGCAGGACTTCCCGAAAGTCATCGCGCCCGACGGCGGCTGGTTCACGCTGACCATCCGCGTCGAGGGCAAGCACGTCACCACCTTCGTCGGCTCGGAGAAGACGGCCGACTACACCGAGGAGTCCCCCCTCGTGCGCAAGAAGGGCCTGGAGCAGCGCTACCTGGCCAGCGGCACCTTCGCGCTGCAGGGGCATGACCCCGAGAGCACGGTGCATTTCAGGAACCTCAAGGTCAGGGTGCTGCCCTGACCATGCGCCGCCGCGCCCACGGCAACACCGCCATCCTCGCCAGCATCAGCGCATCGCTGGACGGCTCCGCTTCCTTCGGATGACCCGGCTGAGGCCAGGGCGGTTTCATCGTGGCGCCCCGGTCGAGGTGTTGAAGGCGGCCAGCGTGTTTTTCGGCGCCGCACTGGCGCATCACCTGCGAAGAGCCACGCGAGAGCCATGGGCGCTGTCACCAAGCGCTGGCTCCCCTGGGCGATGCGCCGCCGGGCGTGGCGGCCGACGATGCCGGCCATCCCACCCTTGCCGGAGCCCCGCCATGACATCCACCCCCACTGCCCCTCGCAGCAGCCTGACGCTGCTGCTCGCCGTCGCCGCGTTCTGGCTGCTGGCCGACATCTCGCAAGCGCAGCCGGCCCAGCAGCGCCGCCTGGTGCTGGACGTCGAGCTGCAGCGCAAGGGCCCCGTGCAGGCCGGTGCCGATCGTGGCGAACAGAGCCTCAGCCAGCGCTGGCAGCTCAGCGCCCTGCTGCAGAGCGACGGGACGCCGTTTCCCTACAACCCGCTGGACCCCGAAGACCACCGCCGCCAGGCCGAAGCCGCTCAACTGGCCCAGCGCCGCGTGGCCACGATGGCGCCTGCCGCGCCCATGCCCGACTGGCGCGCCATGCAGGCCAAGGCCCAGGCCCTGCAGGCGCGCTGCGGCAACGACAACGCCTGCCTGATGCGTGAGGCCTCTGCGCTCAGCGCCGCGGCCATGCCCGGCGCCAACCCCGGCAGCCAGGGCCGGCTGCAGGCTTATGGCCAAGCCGCCGCCGCCTGCGAACGCCAGCCCGCCGGCAAGGCCCGCGAGGCCTGCCGGGCCGACGCGCGCCGCCAGGCGGGTGGTGGCGCCGAGGCCGCGGACGACGACGGCCCGGCCACGCCCTATCTCATCTTCAGCGGCGCCATGGCCTGCGGCCTGCAGCTGACGGCCAAGCTGGACGAGCGCGTGCAGGGCCGCTTCAACGACGTGCAGGGCGTCGTCAACTACACCGAGACGGCCCAGGGCAGCGAGACGCGCCGCGACGACACCCCTTGCCCGACGCTGCAGGTCGTGCTCGACACGCGCAACGGCCGCGTCTGGACGGGGCTGTCCACCGTGACCCAGGATGTGCAGGGCGTGCGCACCCGTGAAGAGACCGGCCGCCGCGCCCAGCGCCAGGAGGGTCGCATCCCGCTGCAGTGGCTGGAGGCCCAGGCCTGGCTGCAGCAGCACCTCGGGCAGCTCAGCGCCGAGGGCCAGGACCAGGCGCGCCTGCCGGCCGGCAGCGGCCAGGCCGAGATCAAGCTGCGCTGGAGCTTCAGGCCGGCGTGATCGCCGCCCGGCCTAGGGTTGCCCGAAGCCCAGCAACGGCATGGCGAAGGCATACACGGTCAGCACGGCGGCAACCAGGCCCAGCCTGCGCACCATGACCTTGTGCTCGCCCAGGCTGCCCGGCCTGCACCAGGCCTGGACGGGCAGGCCGACCAGGAAGCCCGGCAACGTGGCCACGGCGGCGCCGAACCACAGGCTTTCGAACCAGTTCGGGAAGTGCGAGGTCAGCAGGCCGACGCCACCGCCCAGCGCCTGGGCGGCGATCAGCACCCACATCAGCGGCCGGATCGGCTGGAGATCGCCCCAGTCGTACTCGAAGCCGAAGGCGGACTCCTTCACGCGCTCGGCGGCGCGCGCAGGTCGCTGACGCGGCGCCCGCGCCGGTTGGCGGCGGTGCGCAGATGCACCAGGGACTCCACGCGCTTGAGCAGTTCGCGGTCGTTCCAGGGCTTCTTGAAGATGCCGTAGACGCCCTCGATCTGGCCGACGCGGCCATGCAGCTCGTCGTGGCCGGTGATGGCGATGACGGGGAGGTCCTCGGTCGTCAGGCTGCCGTGTACATCGGCAATCAACTCGAAGCCATCCTTGTTGGGCATCTCCAGGTCGGTGATGAGCACGGCGATCTCGGGCTTTTCGTCCAGCTGGGCCATGGCCTCGTTGCCGTCGTTGACCTGCACCACCGTGAAGCCGGCGCCTTCCAGCAGCCGCTTGAGCTTGGTGCGCACGACGGCCGAGTCGTCGGCGATCAGCACGGTGGGCGGGCCCTCGGGCACCACGGGCGCGGCGCTGGGGGGCTGCATCGGTGTGGGCGCGGTGACGAAGGCGCTGGCCATCGAGGGCCCGGCGCCGACCGAGCCAGGCAGCGGCGGCAGCACGACGGGGGCCGTGGCGGCACGTGGCGTGCCGCCGGGCGGGCGCGGCGGCGGCGTGTACTCGCGCGACGGCCGGTAGTCGTCACGCTTGAAGGCGGCGATGAGCACGATGATGGCCAGCGGTATCGCGATCAGCACCGGCATCAGGTAGGCGCCCAACAACTCCTGCAACTCGTGAAACATCTCCATCCCCGGGGTGTGACAGCAGGCAGCCTAACACCCGCCACACGGTCACACCACCGAGGAAAGCCGCAAAGGTGGAGCCCTCGCCTGGGTTCGCCACGCTGAACGCGGGCGAACGCAGTCGGTCTTGCAGACCGCGCAGCCGACACAGCGGCCGCTCTTCGGCAGGCACGGCAAGTCCACAGGACTTGCCGTGTCCGGCCTCAGTCCCCTGGGGGACGACGATGCTTGCGGCGTTGAGCCGCAAGCACATCGCCTGCGGGCCGGCTTGAGGCGGCCCGGCACCGGTCCGCTGCCGCTCAGTCCCGGCTGGTCACGCAGCCGCGGCCGTTGACGAGGCAGCGCGCGTAGCTGGGGTCGTTCTTCAACAGGAACATCGCCCGCGCCGCGAAGGCAGTGTCGGCAAAGTCGGCGAACACGCCGTCCACGCCCAGCTCGTAGAACGTCAGGTATTCGTTGACCGGGTTGCCCTTGTAGTCGCTGGCCAGGCGCCTTGGTTCGCTGCGGAAGGTGTAGGGGTGCACCACCAGGCCGAGCTTGTGCGCGTTGGCGACGATGTCGCTGGGAGCCAGCAGCTTGCGGTCGCGCTCGTCGACGAGGCCGTCGCCATTGGTGTCGGCACAGCCGCCAGCGGCCGCCACCGTCTTGCAGGCGCTGGACAGCAGATAGACCTTCCACGGGCCGATGCCGTCGGCATAGGTCTTCACCTCGGCCAGGCCGGCCGGCGTCAGCAGGTCCTTGAACAGGCCGGCGCGGCCGGACACGACCCAGTCGTAGGGCTTGTCATAGGGCTTGTTGAAGGCCAGGCTGCCGTCGGCGTTGACGTCGTCGGCATCCACCAGCTGCACCAGGCGCAGGCTGGACTTGCTTCGCAGGTATTTCAGGTTGGCCGTCTCGAAGGACTGCACGATGACTGGGGCGCTGCGGTGGTTCCAGCCGGCGCGGCTCAACACCGCGAGCAGCTTGTCCTCCAGCGGCAGGCCGATGCTCTGGTGGTAGGTCGGGTGCTTGGTCTCGGGATAGATGCCGATGCGCCGGCCTTCCTCGGCCGACTTGCGCTTCACGAAGGCGATGACCTCCTCCAGCGTCGGGATCTCGAACTTGCCGTCGAAGCTCGGGTCGCGGTCACCCAGCGGCTGGATGGCGCGCAGCGTCTTGATCTCAGCCAGCGTGAAGTCGCTGGCGAAGAAGCCCACCTCCGGCGCGCCATCGATGACGGCCGTGCGCTTGCGCGACGCGAACTGCGGCAGCGAGGCGACGTTGGTCGTCGCGATCAGGTTGGGCTCGTGGCGGGCGATCAGGCGGCCGTCCTTGGTGGCGACGAGGTCGGGCTCGACGTAGTCGGCGCCCATGGCGATGCCCAGCGCGTAGTTCTCCAGCGTGTGGTCGGGCAGATAGCCGGTGGCGCCGCCGCGGTGGCCGATGACCAGGGGGGCGTTCTCGGCGCGGGCGCGGTCGTGGGCCGAGGCGCTGAGTGAGACGCTCAGGGAGGCGAGGGTGAGCAGGCACAGGCCGGCCCAGCGAAGGAGTTTGAACATCGGGTGTCTCCAGGATGACCGAGCGGCGCAGGCTAGGCGTCGGCAGTGACGGCCCCGTGAACCCCCCGCCCCCTAACTTCGTCGGAGCTGCTTCAAAAGGTCAGCACGAAGCAGGCGCCGCCACCCGGCCGCTTGGCGTGGCGCACCGTGCCGCCCAGGCCATGCACCAGCTGGCGCACCACCGCCAGGCCGACGCCGCTGCCGCCCTCGCGTGTCGTGAAGAAGGGCGTGAAGATGCGCGATTCCAGCCCCGGCGCCACGCCCGGGCCGTTGTCGGCCACGGTCAGCCGCAGCCGCGCGCCGCGGCTCAGGCGCACCTCGATGAGCAGGCGCGGGGGCTCGGCCTGGGGCCGGCCGGCACAGGCCTGCCACGCGTTCTGGGCGAGGTTGATGAGCACCTGTTCGAGCTGGGCGGCGTCGGTGCGCAGGGCCAGGCTGGCGGGTTCGACGCTGACCTCGACGCTGCCACCGGCCGCGCTCCAGGCCGGCGCGACGAGGCGCTGCACGGCCTGCAGCAGCGGCAGCAGCTGCACGTCGGTCAGCGTCGGCGCCGGCGGCTGACTGACGCTGCGGTAGCGCTCGACGAAGGCCTGCAGGTGCGCCGCCCGCCGCGCCAGCGTGGCCAGCGCCGCCTGCAACTCCTCGTGCTCGCCGGCTTCCAGCAGGGCCGGCGCGCTGCCGGCCAGCGACGCGATCGGCGTCAGCGAATTCATGATCTCGTGGGTCAGCACCTGCACCAGCTGGCGCCAGGCGGCCAGGGCCTCGGTCTCCAGCTCCGACTCGATGGGCGCCAGCGCCGCCAGCCGCCAGGCCTGGCCCTGCACGGTCAGGCTTGAGACGGCCAGCACGGCGCGTTCCTGGCCGTGCTCGGTGGGCAGCGTGACGACGCGCCGGCCCGGCTCGGCGTCCAGCAGCGTGAGCAGGCCAGCCGGTTCAACGGCGCGGCCCGGTGCGATGAGCCTGCGCGCGGCGGCGTTCAGCGCCAGCGGCGGTGCACCGGCGACGAGGCGCCACAGCGCGAGCGGTGCATGCTCCAGCGCCGCGTCCAGGTCGGGCCGGGGTGCCGGTGGCGGATCGGGCGGCAGTGGCGCGTGGTGCTGGGCGAGGCGGCCCAGCGCGGTCCAGCCGACCGCGGCGGCGGCGAGGCCGACCAGCAGACAGGCGACAAGCAGGCGGGGCGAGTCTTGCGATGCGCCCGCGCCGGCTGTGCCCGCGGCCAGCACCAGCGCCGCGACGACGACGCGAGCGCGATCAAAGGCCATGCTTCTCGAGCTTTCGATACAGCGCCGCGCGGCTCACGCCCAGCAGCTTGGCCGCCTGGCTGATATTGCCTTGCGCCTGCACCAGCGCCGCCTGCACGGCCTCGCGCTCGCGCTGGGCCAGGTCCAGCCCCGGCTCGGCGGGCGCCGCCACGTCGGGCAGGCCGAAGTCCGCAAACCCGAACACCGGCCCACGCGCGAGCAGCGTCGCGCGCTCGCAGGCCTGGCGCAACTCGCGCACATTGCCCGGCCAGCGGTAGGCGCACAGCCGCGCCAGCGCATCAGGCGTCAGCTCGACCGTGCGCCTGGCGAACTGCCCGAGGTAGTGGCGCAGCAGCAGCGCGATGTCGCCGGCACCGCGCTCGCGCAGCGGCGGCACGCGCAGCACGACGGTGTTGAGGCGATACAGCAGGTCGGGCCGGAAGCGCTTCGCATCGAAGAGTTCGGCCTCGGGTGCGTTGGTGGCGGCCAGCACGCGCACGTCCACGGCCACCGGTCTGTCGCTGCCCAGCGGCGTCACCTCGCGGCGCTCCAGCGCGGCCAGCAGCTTGGCCTGTTGGGCCAGCGGCAGGTTGCCGATCTCGTCGAGGAACAGCGTGCCGCCCGCCGCCGCGACGAAGCGCCCGGACCTCGACTCGCGCGCATCCGTGAAGCTCCCGCGCTTGTGGCCGAAGAGCTCGCTCTCCACCAGCGCCTCGGGCAGCGAGCCCATGTCCACGGCCAGCAGCGGGCCGGTGGCGCGCGGCGACGCGGCATGCAGCGCGCGGGCCACCAGCTCCTTGCCGACGCCGTTCTCGCCGAGGATGAGCACGCTGGCCTCGCTGTTGCCGACCTGGGCGATCTGCGCACGCAGAGACTGCATCGCGGTGGACTCGCCCAGCAGTTCGCCGGCCGCGGGCGCCGGCGCTCGGCGCGCCAACACCGCCTGCACGCAGGCGACGAGCCGCTCGTTGGGCCAGGGCTTGGTGATGAAGTCCACCGCACCGGCCTTCAGCGCCTGCACGGCCAGCTCCACCTCGGCATAGGCGGTCATGACGATGACGGCCGGCGCGTCGCGTCGTGCGACGACCTCGCGCAGCAGCGCCAGGCCGGCGGCACCGTCGCTGGCGCCAGGCGTGAAGTTCATGTCCAGCAGCAGCACATCGGGTGCGATCTCGTCCAGCGCCGCCGCCAGCTCGGCAGGCGCATGTCGCACGGCCACGGGTGCCAGCCGACGCAGGGCCAGCCGCGCGGCCAGGGCCACGTCGGGGTCGTCGTCGAGGATGAGGAGGCCGCTCATGAGAGGGCGCGACTCTAAGCGTCCACCTGGGCCTGGGCAAGGCGGTGTCCGGAAGCGGACAGTGCGGGTGTCCGCAAGCGGACGTTGCGAGCGTCGTCTCGCGGCCTGACCCTGGCAAATGCCGTTGGCCCGCCTCTTGCACAACAGCCTGCCATGAAGCTGCTCCCCTCCCCCACCCTCTGGCGCGGCGCCTGGCGCCAGTTGCGCGCCGAGCCCGGCCCGGCCGCCCTCGTCATCGCCGGCCTGGCCCTGGGCCTGGCGCTCACGCTGCTGACGGCGAGCTTCCTGCAGGACACCTTGTGGCCCGACGCCGGCCTGCCCGAGAGCGAGCGCCTCGCCGCCTTCGAGTGGCGGGCGCGCGGCCCCGGCGGCATCACGACCGAGTGGTCCGGCGACGTGCCCGCGGTGCCGCTGGCCGCCGCGCTGCGCGACACCGGCGCGCCGGTCGGCGCCATGAGCCGCGTGCTCTACACCCAGCTGCCGTCGCGCGCCGCCGATGCGCAAGGGCAGCAGCGCAGCACCCGGCTCGTCATCGCGATGGCCGATGCCGAATTGCCGGCCCTGCTCGGCCTGCACCCGCTGGCCGGCGACCTGGCCGCGGCGCTCGCAACGCCCGAGGGCATCGCGCTGACGGCCGCCTCCGCCGAGAAACTCTTCGGCACCGCACAGGCGCTGGGCCGCACGTTCACGATCTCGCTGCCACCCGACCCCGAAGGCCGTGCGCCCGCCATGCAGTTCGCGCTGACCGTGAAGGCCGTGCTACCCACGCCCAACCCCAACGGCACGCTCAACTACGACGCCCTCGCCGGCTTCAACGCGCCGGCCGCCAAGGCCTACCTCGCGAGCTCGGACAGCTGGACCCGGCCCAGCGGTCGCCTGTTCGCCCGCCTGCAGCCCGGCGCCACGGCGGCGCAGGTGGGCGAGCTGGCCCAGCGCCTCCTGGGAAAGCAGCCAGCGCCGCCGGGCCTGCCGGCCGACTTCCTGAAGGGCGGCGGGCACTGGGCCTATCTGCGCGCGCTGCCCGTGTCCGACATCGGCCTGCACGGCGCCGGCAGCCCGCAGCGCCGCCTGCAGCTCGGCAGCCTGGCGGCCGCGGCGGCGGGCGTGCTGGCGCTGGCTGTCATCAACTTCGTCAACCTGTGGAGCGTGCGCACGCTCAGGCGGCAGCGCGAGATCGGCCTGCGCAAGTCGCTGGGCGCGGGAGCTGCGGCCCTGGCCGCGCAGTTCTTCGTCGAGGCGCTGGCCGTGGCCGGGCTGGCCGGCCTGCTCGGCCTGCTGCTGGCCTGGTGGAGCACGCCGGCCGTGGCGGCGCTGATGCAGCACAGCTTCGAGGCACCGGTGCTTTCGCCAGGCATGGTGGCGCTCACCGGCCTGCTGTGCCTGGCCGTGGCGGCCCTGAGTGCGCTGCCGCTGACGGGCATCGCGCTGCGCGTGAAGCCGGCCGAATCCCTGGCCGGGCGCAGCCACAGCGAGGGCGCGGCCAGCCGCTGGCTGCGCCGGCTGATGACGACGCTGCAGTTCGGCGCCGCCGCGCTGTTCGCGGCCATGGCCGTCACCATCGGCTGGCAGACCGAGCATGCCGGCCGCGTGGACCGCGGCTTTGGCGTGGCCGACCGTGTGGCCGTGGACCTGCCCTGGGACACCCAGCCCGCGCAGACGCAGTCGCTGCTGGCGCGCATCCGCAGCTGGCCCGAGGTCATCGCCGTGGCCGCGGCCGACGACGTGCCGGGGCGCGACTTCAGCAACTGGTTCTCCGAGTTCCGCGGCCCCAGCGGCCAGACGCTGAACCTGCGCACAGGCGTGGGCTTCACGCCCGGCTACCTGGACGTGTTCGGCATGCAGGTGCTGGCCGGGCGGCTGTCGGCCGACCACCGCGCCGAGGAGGCCCGGCATGGCGTCGTGCTGGACCGCAGCGCCGTCAAGGCCCTGGGCTTTGCCAGCCCCGAGAGCGCCATCGGCCAGACGCTGGGCGTCAGCCCCGTCTATGGCGACGGCCAGCCGGTCACGGTCATCGCCGTCATCGCCGACATCCGGCTGCAAGGCCCGCGTGACCGCCCGATACCGGTGGTGATGACGCCCGTGGCCGAACGCGGCGCGGGCGCCATCAGCGTGCACAGCCGCGACCCCGCCGAGACGCGGCGCAAGTTGACGGCCCTCGTCAACGGCACCCTGCCCGACGCCCAGGCCCAGGCCCTGCCGGTGCGTGAGCAGCAGGCCGCCAAGGTGGCGGAGGACGCGCGGCTGGGCCGGCTCGTGGCCGTCACCGGTGCGCTGGCGCTGCTGCTGGCGGCCGTGGGCATCTACGCGCTGGCGGCCTACACGCTGCGCCGGCGCGAGCGCGAGATCGTGCTGCGCAAGCTGCATGGCGCCGGGGCCGGCGCGGTGGCGGGGCTGCTGGTGACCGAGTTCGTCGGCGTGCTGGCCGCGGCCTGCGTGGTGGCGCTGCCGCTCGCCGCCTGGCTGTCTCAGCTCTACCTGAGCGGCTTCGTCGAGCGCGCACCCGTGGGCCCGTTCTCGCTGTGGGCGCTGCTGGCGGCCGTCGCGCTGCTGGCCGTGGTGACGGCGCTGGCCGTCGCCCGGCACCTGCGCGCGGCACTCGCGCTGCGGCCTCTGCAGGCGCTGCAAGGATGAGTGCTGTGCTGACCTCCGGCGCCGCGATGGACCGTCGCGTCGTGCTGCCGCGCCGGTATGGCGTGGCCCTGCTCGCCGTAGCCGTGGCCTTCGCCGCAGCCGGCCTGCTGGCGCGCCACTGGCCGCGCGGCGTGGCGGTGGCGCGCGCCGACGTGGAGATCGCCGCGGCGCGCAGCGGCCCCTTCCGAGACGTGGTGGTCGGCCGCGCGACGACGCTGCCGCTGCAGTCCGTGCTGCTGGATGCGACCGAGGACGGTCGCGTCGAGCAGGTGCTGGTGGGTGACGGTGCCAGCGTCGCGGCCGGCCAGCTGCTCGTCGTGCTGGCCAGCAGCCAGCGTGCGCAGGAGCTGATGGCGCGCTCCAGCGAGGCGGCCCAGCAGCTCGCCAACCTCGCCACCTTCCGCGCCGGCCTGGCGCAGGCCCTGGCGGCGCATCGCCGCGAGCTGACGCAGGGCCAGTTCGAGCTGGCGCGCGCCCGCCGCGCCCACCAGCGCGACCGCGAGCTGGCCGCCACGGGCTTCGTGTCGCCCGCCGCGCTGGAGGAATCGGCCGACAAGCTCGGCATGGCCGAGCGCCTGCTCGCCCAGCTGCAGGCCGATGGCCGCGAGGAGCTGGCCACGCGCGAGCAGTCGGTGCGGGCCATGCAGCGCGCCGTCACCGACCTGGACCAGCGCCTCACCGCCATGCGAGCCGCCAGCGAAGGCCTGGCCGTGCGCGCGCCGGTGGCCGGCCGCGTGACGGGCTTGGCGCTGCAAGTGGGCGAGAGCGTGAAGAGCGGCAGCCGCATCGCGCGGCTGGACAGCCTGGGCCTGTTCAAGCTGCAGCTGCGGCTGGACGAATTCCACCTGGCCCGGGTGCGTGAGGCCCTGGCTGCCGAGCTGGTGCACGAGGGACGCAGCCATGCGCTGCATGTCACGCGCATCGACCCGCAGGTCAAGGACGGCCGCTTCGCCGTCGAGCTAGCCTTCGACGCCGATCCGCCGGCGCTGCAGGTCGGCCAGGGCCTGGACGTGCGCCTGACGCTGGGCCAGCAGCAGAACGCGCTGCTGCTGCCCGACGCCGGCTTCTACGCCGACACCGGCGGCGCCTGGGCCTTCGTGCTCGACGCCGACGGCCGGCACGCTGAGCGCCGCCCGCTGCAGCTGGGGCGCCGTGCCGATGGCGTCATCGAAGTGCTGGGCGGCCTGCAGCCTGGCGAGCAGGTCGTCGTCTCCCCGTATCGCGCTTTTGTCAGCGCCACCGCTCTCCAACTGGATTGACCATGTTCAAACTCCGCCACCTCAGCAAGACCTTCCACACCGGCGACATCGAGACCACCGCGCTGGACCGCCTGTACCTCGACATCGAGGCCGGTGAGTACCTCGCCATCACCGGCCCCTCGGGCTGCGGCAAGTCCACGCTGCTGGGCATCCTGGGCCTGCTGGACGCGCCGAGCAGCGGCGAGTACTGGTTCGATGGCCAGAACGTTGCCGGCTGGGGCGAAAAGCAGCTCAACACGCTGCGCCGCGGCCGCATCGGCTTCGTGTTCCAGAGCTTCAACCTCATCGACGACCTCAGCGTGGCCGAGAACATCGCGCTGGCGCTGGAGTACGGCGAGCTGCCGGCGCGCGCCCGCCGGGACCGCGTGGCCGAAGTGATGGACCGCCTGGGCCTCACCCACCGCGCCGGCCACCGGCCCAGTCAGCTCAGCGGCGGCCAGCAGCAGCGCGTGGCCATCGCGCGCGCCATCGCGGCCCGCCCTGCATTGCTGCTGGCGGACGAACCCACCGGCAACCTCGACAGCGCCCACGGCGCCGAAGTCATGCGCATCCTGCGCGAGCTCAATGCCGAGGGCACGACGCTGGTGATGGTGACCCACTCGCTGGAGCATGCCGCGCAGGCGTCGCGCACGTTGCGGCTGCTGGACGGGCGGGTGGTGGTGGATGCGACGACGGCGCTCGGGTAGTTGCGCCTGAGGGCCTGCGCCTGAGGGCCTGCGCTTGAGGGCCTGCGCTTGAGTGCGGCGCTTGAAGGGTGGTCCGGATCGGGGCCTGGCCGGTGTGACTTGTTTGCCGGGTTTTCCCGCTTGAGCGCGCGCATTACACCCGGGCGGCCAGAGCCGTCAATCGGCACCTTTAGGATGCACGCCCATGCACCCCCTAATCCAAGGCCTGCTCGGCCTGCTGATGCTGCTCGGCGGGGCCCAAGCCCGCGCTGACGCTGGCGTCGGCCCGCTGGAGGTGCAGTTCCGCAGCGTGGCGGTGCCGCAGAACTCCGTGCCGGCGATCTCGCAGGACCGCGCCGGCTTCATGTGGATCGCGACCAACAAGGGCCTGACGCGCTATGACGGCTACCGGCTGCGCCCCATCGAGCTGGCCGGCGACACGACGGCCCAGCGCAGCCTGGGGTGGGTGCGGGCGATGGCGCCGGCGGCCGATGGCCGCATGTGGATAGGCACGGAGTTCCAGGGCCTGGTGGCCTATGACCCCGATCAGGACCGCGTCGAGCGCCACGGCAGCGCCCAGGGCGGCAGCGGGCCGCACCCAGGCATCCGCGCGGTGGCCGTGGCGCCCGACGGCGCCGTCTGGGTCGGCACGCTGGGCCGCGGCCTGTACCGCTACGACCCGGCCACCCGACGCCACGAGGCCCACGAGCTGCGCTGGCGCGACCAGACCGAGCCCCGCGTGCTGGCCCTGCGCGTGGGCGCCGACGGCGTCGTCTGGGCCGGCCACTGGCGCGGCCTGGCCCGCTTCGTCAATGGCGCCTGGGAGAACCTCGCCTTGCCCGGCCTGCCCGATGGCGGGCCGGTGCAGGCGCTGGCGCAGGACCGCACCGGCCGCATCTGGCTGGGCACGCAGGACGGGCATCTGGGCGTCGTCGAGCAGGGCCAGGTGCGCTGGGTGCAGGCCCTGGACATGCCCATCAACGCGTTGGCCGAGGCCGCCGACGGGCGGCTGTGGGTGGGCGGCAAGGTGGGGCTGTTCTGGGTCAACCCGGCCAGCGGTGCCGTCGAGGCCACGCTGCGCCAGGACCCGCGCCGCGCCATGGGCCTGGCCGGCAACGACATCAGCGGCCTGCTGCGCGACCGCAGCGGTGCGATGTGGGTGAGCGGCTACGGCCTGGGCGTGCAGCGCCACCTCACCCACCCGGCCCTGGCCGTGCGCGGGCCGGATGCCGACCGCAACAGCCCGCTGGCCGAGGCCGATGTGCGCGCCGTGCTGGCGCTGAAGAATGGCGTGGTGCTGGCACCGACGCAGACCGGCCATGTCGTGCGCCTGGACGGCCGGCCGGGCCGCGAGCTGGCCACGCTGGGCGATTGGCCGCGCGAGCGGCGCAGCGTCGTCGAGATCATGGCGGAGGCCGGCGACGGCAGCCTGTGGATGGCCGCGGCCGGTCGGCTGGAGCACCGCGCCGCCGATGGCCGGCTGCTGCGCGACTGGGCGCTGGACGGCGGCCGCTCCCAGCAGCTGCTGCTGCGCGGCGACGGCAGCATCTGGCTGGGCATGCAGGAGGGCCTGTACCGCCTGGGCAGCGCCGCTGCGGCGGCGCCCGAGCGCGTGCAGCCGCTGGGCGGCGAGCCGCTGCATGGCGGCATCTATGTGGTGAAGACGGCGCCCGACGGCCGGCTCTGGGTGGGCGGCCAGCAGGGCCTGTTCCGCGAACGCCAGCCGGGCACCGGCGGCCTGGAGGTGGTGCCGCAGTCGCCCACCGAAGCGCTGGCCAGCCCCATCGTCATGAGCCTGCTGTGGGGGCGCGACGGCCGCCTGTGGGTGGACACGCCGGTCAGCGGCCTGCACCGCCTCAAGGGCTGGGACGCCGAGGGCCGCGCGCGCTTCGAGCGCATCAGCGAGCGCCACGGCGTGGAGGGCGTGTTCGGCGGCAACCTGCACGAGGACGGCCAGGGCCGCATCTGGAGCCAGCTCTACGTCTACGACCCCGCCGCCGACCGGCTCGACAGCTTCGGCAGCGCCGAGGGCGCCAACTTCGGCAGCTTCTGGTTCTTCGCCAGCACCGAGCTGCCCGGTGGCGGCCTGCTGTTCGGCGGCAGCCGCGGCCTGCTGCGCGTGCAGCCCGATGTGTGGCGCGCGCAGCCGTCCAACCCGCCGCTGGTCCTCAGCGGGCTGCGCGTGAACGGCCAGCCGCACGAGCCGCCGCGGTCGCTGCGCGAGGGTTTGCGCCTGCCACCGGGCCAGCGCAGCTTGTCGGTCGAGTTCGCCGCACTGGACTACGCCGACCCGACGCGGCTGCGCTACGAATACCGGCTGGAGGGCCTGGACAGCGACTGGACCCGCGTCGACGCCAGCGGCCGCAACCCCAGCTTCGGGCCACTCAAGCCCGGCCACTACACGCTGCAGGTGCGCGCCACGGCCCACCACAGTCTGTGGGGCACCGAGCAGCTGCAGCTGCCCGTCACGCTGGAGCCGGCGTGGTGGGAGACGGACTGGGCCCGCAGCGCCGGCGTGCTGCTGACGCTGCTGGCGATCTGGGGCTGGATGCGCTGGCGCACCCGCTCGCTGCGCAGGCGTGAAGTCGAGCTGCGCGGCCTGGTCGACGAGCGCACCGCCGAACTGCGCGAGCTCAGCCTCACCGACGCGCTGACCGGCCTGCGCAACCGCCGCTACCTGGAGCTGCGCCGGGACGACGACCTGCGCCTGTGCCTGCGCCGCTTCGAGACCGCGGCCGAGGAGGGCTCCGGCCCAGACATCGGACCTGGGGCCGACCTGCTGCTGCTGCTGCTGGACCTGGACCATTTCAAGCGCGTCAACGACGTGCACGGTCACGCGGCCGGCGACGCGGTGCTGGTGCAGCTGGCCGAGCGGCTGCGCCAGGTTTTCCGCGAGACCGACTCGCTGGTGCGCTGGGGCGGCGAGGAGATCCTGGCGCTGGCCCGCGAGACCGATCGGCGCGATGCCGCCGATCTGGCCGCGCGCGTCTGCGCCGCCGTGCGCGACAAGCCCTTCGACATCGGCCCCGGCGAGACCGTGCACGTGACGGTCTCCATCGGCTTCTGCGCCTTCCCGCTGGACCCGCGCCATCCGCGGCTGTGGGACTGGCGCGCCTGCCTGGCGCTGGCCGACTCGGCGCTGTACGCCGCCAAGGCCCAGGGCCGCGACGGCTATGTCGGTGCCATCCGCGCCAACGGGCTGTCGCCGCGCGAGGCACCCGAGGATCTGGCCGCCTGGCAGACCGAAAGGCGGCTGCAGGTCGCCAGCAGCGCCGCGGCCTTCGACCCGGCCTGACGCTTCCCCTGTGCACGCGCGGGCAGGGTCACCCACAGGCGACGTTGGTTGCAAGCTGTCGGAAACTGGGCCGCATGAAGACACCACATGCCCTCCGGCAAGGCCTGGCCTTGCTGCTCGTCACCCTGGCAGCGGGTGCTGCGGCCCAGGCGCTCAACGCTGAAGAGCACAAGCTCGTTGCCCAGGTCCGCCAGCACACGCCGGCTGCGCTGAAGCTGTTGGAGCGCAGCGTGCTCATCAACAGTGGCACGCTCAACCCGGCCGGTGTGCGCGAGGTCGGGGCCCTCTATGCCAAGGAGTTCGAGGCCATCGGCTTCGGCACCCGCTGGATCGACATGCCGGCGACGATGAAGCGCGCCGGCCACCTGGTTGCCGAGCGCACCGGCGCCAAGGGCAGGCGCGTGCTGCTGATCGGCCACCTCGACACGGTCTTCGAGAAGGACAGCCCCGTCGTGCCCTGGCAGAGCGACGGCAGCAAGGTGCGCGGCCAGGGCGTGTCCGACATGAAGGGCGGCGACGTCATCGTCCTGCTCGCGCTGCGGGCGCTGAACGACATCGGTGCGCTGGACGGCCGCACGGTGCGGGCCGTCTTCACCGGCGACGAGGAACGCGTCGGTTCGCCGACCGAGGCGGCGCGTGCGGCGCTGATCGACGCCGCCCGGCAGAGCGACGTGGCGCTGGCCTTCGAGGGCGCGACCAAGGACGAGCAGGGCCGCGACGCCGCAACCATTGGCCGCCGCGCGTCGGGCGGTTGGCATCTGCAGGTGACGGCGCGCACCGGCCACTCGGCCGGCGTCTTCGGCCGCGACGGCTATGGCGCGGTGTACGAGGCGGCGCGCGTGCTGAACGCCTTTCGCGAGCAGCTCATCGAGCCCGACCTGACCTTCAATGCTGCGACGCTGGTGGCCGGCACCAGCGCCAAATGGGACGACGGCGAAAGCCAGGGCCAGGCCTTCGGCAAGACCAACGTCATCCCGCGTGACGCGCAGGCGCGGGGCGACCTGCGCTACCTCACGGCCGAGCAGGGCACCAAGGCACGCGAGCGCATGCAGGCCATCGTCGACCAGGCCCTGCCCGGCACGCGCTCGAAGATCAGCTTCCACGAGAGCTACCCGCCGATGGCGCCCACGCCGGGCAACCTCAAGCTGCTGGAGGCCTATTCCCAGGCCAGCGCCGATGCCGGCTTGAACGCCATCGTGCCCTTCCCGCCCGGCCAGCGCGGCGCGGGCGATGTGCAGTTCGTCGCGCCGTTGATCGACAGCCTGGACGGCCTGGGCGCCGCGGGCGGCGGCGCGCACACGCCTGACGAGTGGCTGGAGATCGCGTCCATCGAACGCGGTGCCATCCGCGCGGCGCTGTTGATCTACCGTCTCACCCGCTGACTCAGGCAAAACCCCCGCCGTATCGACCGGCGCGCGGCGCCAAACTCGCCACCCATCACTTGGATGGGAGACAGGCGTGTCGGACAACTCGACGACGACTCCAAACGGGCCATTCAGGCTGACCCGCCGCCGCGTCATCGGCGCTGGCGCCGGCGCGGTGACGCTGCTGGTGCACGAGCTGGCCCTGGCGCTCAAACCCGCCGCGCTGAAGACCCTGGGCGCCCGCCCGCAGCCTGTCGACACCCCCGTGCAACCGCACGCGCCACCCGGCGCACCCGACTGGTCCGGCGGGCCGGGCAAGGCGCGTTTTCGCATCGACGGGCTGGCCAAGGTCACGGGTCAAAAGATCTATGCCCGCGATTTCCGCGCCGTCGACATGCCCGGCTGGCCGCGGACCGAACGCATGGCCATGATCTTGCGCGCCACCCAGCCTGGCCTGGCCTTCGCTGGGCTGGACCTGGCACGGCTGGCGGGCGTGGACGCCGTGCCGCTGCTGACGATCACACAGACGCCGCTCGCCGCCGGCTTCCCCTGGCCGCAACGCGACCTGGCCTCGCTGAACCTGCAGCTGCCCTTCTCCAGCGAAGGTGCCGACGGCGTCAAGCAGCTGCTGGTGCCCGTCGGCAGCGCGCCGCAGTTCTACGGCCAGCCCGTGGCCATCCTGATCTTTGCCGACAGCAACGCCTGCCGCCGCGCCAAGCGTGCGCTGCAGTTCCAGCCCGGGGTCGTGCAAGCCGGCGGCCTGGCCGCGCCACCGGCCCAGCCCTGGGTGACGGCCTACAGCCCGGTCAACTACCTGACGCGTTATGACGCGCCGGGCGTCGCGCCGTTCTCGCAGGTGCAGGTGGGCTGTGCGTCCGACCCGTACCAGCCCGACTCCAAGGGCCAGCCCTACAACAGCACCGCCCGCCGGCTGCGCCGGCGCATCGACGCCACGCTGCAGGCGCCCAACCCGGCCGTGCTGCAAGTTGGCGGCACCTACACGACGCAGGTGCTGGACCCGATGTTCATGGAGCCCGAGGCGGGCCTGGCCTGGCTGGACCGCTCGGGCACGGGCGCGCTCAGCCTGGTTCTGGGCACCCAGGCCACCAATGGCGACGCGTCCGACAGCTGGACGATGTTCAGCAAGGACTGCCCCATCCAGGTCAAGACCGTGGTGCTGAACTCCTGCTATCCCGGTGGCGGCTTCGGCGGGCGTGATGTGTCCACCTTCCCGCCGCTGCTGGCCGTCACCGCGGCGCTGGCCGACGGGCCGGTGCGCATCGCGCAAGACCGCTACGAGCAGTTCCAGGGCGGGCTCAAGCAGCTGGCCAGCAACATCACGCAGCGCATCGCGGTGGACGTGAAGACCGGGCGATTCCTCGCCTTCGGCAGCCAGCAGGTGCTGCCCTCGGGCGGGCAGAACAACTACAGCCAGTTCGTCGCCATGCTCGCCGCCTACTGCGGCCTCAGCGGCTATGACATCAAGCAGGCGTATGTGGACGCCATCGCCCAGCCCAGCACCGGCGTCGTCGCCGGGTCGATGCGCGGCTTCGGCGGGCCGCAGGCCAGCTTCGCGGTCGAGACGCTGGTGGACGAGGTGGCCGTGGCGCTCAGGCGCGACCCGATCGAGCTGCGCGAGATCAATGCGCTGCGCGAGGGCGACCGCACCATCACCGGCGCGCCGCTGACGCAGCAGATGCGGCTGCGCGAGATCTGCGGCCGCTCGCGCGAGCACGTGCTGTGGCGCGATCGCGAGGCCGTTCAGCGCCGCAAGGCCCGCGAGGGCATCCGCTACGGCGTCGGCTTTGCGCTGGCCAACCAGGCCTATGGCACGGGCAAGGATGGCGTGATGGCCGAGGTGGCTCTTGCACCTGACGGGCGCCTGACCGTGCGCACCAACTGCGTGGACATGGGCAATGGCTCGGCAACGACGCTGGCCCTCTCCACCGCCGCCTGGCTGGGCCACAACGCGCACGACATCGTCATGGGCGACGTCGGCAGCTTCAACGCGCTGGATGTCAGCACCTACCGCGGCGGCGACTGGAGCAAGCCCGACTGGACGGCCAGCTTTGCGATGTCCAGCAGCGCCTGCCTGACCGCCTTCCACCAGGTGCATGTGGCGGAGCAGGCCAGCCGCGTGCTGTTCGAGGCCGGCTTGCTGCCGGCGGCGGCGGCGATCTGGGGGGTGCCGCTGGCGCAGGTCCAGGGCCAGACGCGCTGGGAGAAGGGTCATCTCACCGCGCCGCGCCTGGCGCCGCTGCCGCTGGCTGCGCTGGCCGCCAAGGTCTATCAGGCGGGCTTGACGTCGGGCGCCATGGTGCATGGTCTCTACGAAGGCTCCTGGGTGGCCGGCACCTATGCCGTGCCCGCCGTGCCGCCGCTGCAGCTGCCCATCGACGGGCTGTCACTGCGCGCCGCCGGCCAGCCGACCTGGACGGCGGTGCTGCGCCAGGACGTCATCCCGCCCAAGCCCGAGGCGGCCCTTTACGGCCGCAGCCTGTACGCGCCGTCGGGCGTGCTGGTGGCCGTCGAGATCGGGCCCAAGAGTTACGAGCCGCGCGTCGTCGATGTGCAGCTGATGGTGGACGCCGGCAAGGTGCTGCAGCCCGATCTGCTGCTGGGCCAGGCCCAGGGCGGCATCGCGATGGGCATCGGCTACGCGCTGCTGGAAGACCTGCCTTTGGAGGCCGGTGGCGCGGGCGATGGGCGCTGGAACCTGGATCGGTACCACGTGGCCTTGAGTGGGGATGTGCCGTTGGGGCGGTTGGGCATCACGACCTTGCCAACGGATGAGCCGACGGCCAAGGGCATCGCCGAGGCGGTGCTGTGCCCGGTTGCGCCGGCAATTGGGAATGCGATTGCGCATGCGACGGGGAAGCGGTTTCGGTCGCTGCCCATCACCGCTGCAGACATCGAAAAGGCTTTGTCATGAGCGAACAACTCGTCCCCGTCCAATTCCACGTCAACGGCCGACCCGTGAAAGCCGACGTGCCGACCGACCTGCCCCTCGTCGACTTCCTGCGCGAGGAGCTGGGCCTGTCCGGCACGCGGCTGTGCTGCGGCATCGGCGTCTGCAAGGCCTGCACGGTGGCCGCGCGCCGTGCGCCGACGAGCCAGGCCGAGCCGATGCTCGCCTGCTCCACGCCGGTGGCGCTGCTGCAAGGCCAGAGCATCACGACGGTCGAAGGCACCGGCAGCATGGAGCGGCCCAGTGCCGTGCAGCAAGCCTTCCTCGATCACTTCGCCTTCCAGTGCGGCTACTGCACGCCCGGCTTCGTCATGGCCACCGAGATGCTGCTGGGCCGCCTGCGCGCGCAGCCCATCCGGCGCGAGCAACTCGACGCGACCATTGAAGACGCCGTCGGCCAGCACATCTGCCGCTGCACCGGCTACGCCCGCTACCACCAGGCCATCCGCGCCGTCGTGCTGGCGGAGAAAGGCCTGGTGGTCGCATGAGAGCCCTGCTGCTTTTGATGCTCGCCAGCACCGCCCACGCCGAGACGCTGTTCGAGTACGGCCGCCAATGCGCCGCGCAGATCAGCGAGATCCCGCCCTTCAACTGCATGGCCGGCGAGGAGATCCCCATCACCGTCGACGGCAAACCCGTGCCGCCCCAGCCCGCGCCCACGCGCTGCGACAGGCCCTCGCTGCTGCCCCAGCACGACGCCGGCAGCCAGGGCCAGTGCGTGCCCGGCAGCCGCGCCCTGGTGCTGCGCGACGACAAGAGCGCGCAGATCAGCGCCGTCTGCCGCAAACAGGTCGCCCGGCCCGCGGGCAGCCCGCTGTTCGACGAGATCAATGTCATCTCCCACAGCCTGAAGGACGGCAAGACCTGCTGGTTCACCGCCAAGGCCAAGGCGCCGCTGAGCGAAGGCGCCGGCATCGACGGCCGCTCGGTGCCTTCGCCGAGCACGCTCGTGCGCAAGGCCGCGGCCCCCGAGGCACCGCCGGCCGACAAGGTCTGGCTCACGCCCGCCCAGGTCGCCTGGAGCCAGCCCGCCTGCGTCAACTGCCACGACAGCGGACCGTTCATGTACAGCCCCTACATCGCGCAGACGACGATGCTGCCCGGCGACCCGTTCGGCTACTACCAGCCCAAGGCCATCGGCGAGGATTTCAAGCGGGCCTGGGCGAAGTTGAACGCCTTCGGCATCACCACGCGCGGCAACACCTGCACGGCCTGCCATCGCATGGGCAATATGAACTCCTGCCAGGTGGCGATGCAGCAGTCCACCGGCAACGCGCCTCAGGAGGGTGGCGACGAGTGGTCCAGGCGCTTCCCGCAATCGCACTGGATGAGTCCGGGCAATCTGCACAGCAAGGCGCAGTGGGACGAGCAGTTCAGCGACAGCCTGAAGAAGCTGGCGGCCTGCTGCGAGAACCCGCAAGGGGCGGGGTGCCGGGTGGTGGCGTACGGGCCGAAGGCGCCCAAGCGCTGACCTCGGGGGTGTCATGCGAACCAGCGGTGTCCTGCGATCCTGGAACGACGAGCGTGGCTTCGGCTTCATCGCGCCGACTCAGGGCGGCGCGGAGCTTTTCGTGCACGTCAGCGCGTTCGCGCGCGACGGCACACGGCCCGTCGTCGGCGAGACCGTGAGCTTCGAGCTGGGTCGTGGCAGCCACGGCAAGCCGCAGGCGATGAACGTCATCCGCAGCGCCGTCGGACCGGCTCAACCGCCCAGCGCAGGGCAGCGACGGGCCCGATCCAAGCCGCGCTGGCATGCCTGGCTGGGCATGGCTCTGGCGCTTTGCCTTGTCGCCAGCGCGGGCTCCTGGGGCTATCGCCGCTACCAGGCCAGTGCGCATCGGTATTCCCTTGAGAGCATGCCGCCCACGGCCGCCCCGGTTCAGGAGCCCCCGGCCGCTGCGGCACCTTCCAACTTCCGCTGTGACGGCCGCACCCATTGTGCGCAGATGACGTCGTGCGCCGAGGCCACCTGGTTCATCAATCACTGCCCCGGCACGAAGATGGATGGCAACCGCGACGGCGTGCCCTGTGAGCAGCAGTGGTGCACCGGTCCCGGCGCCCGTTAGCGCCGATCAGGCTCAGACGCGCACGAAGCGCATCAGACGCCCGCGGTAGTCGGGGCGGTCTTCGCCGGCGCTCAGCACTGTCTCGCTGAACTCGAACCCCAGCCCCGCCATCCGCTTCCCAAACGCCGACCGATTCCCCCGGTTCGGATCCACGATCAGCAGCTCGCAAGCGGGCAGCGCGTGCTTTTCGATGAAGGCCGCCAGTGCGCCGCCGTCGTCGCGCTCGTAGAGCACGTCGCTGCCGATGATGAGGTCAAAGCGCCCCTGCACGCGCGGCTGGCCGCTGGCGGGTGGGGTGGCGTCCTCGCTCCAGTCGCCGTGGCAGTAGCGCATCGGCGCGAGTTCGTTCAGGCGCAGGTTCTCCAGCAGGAAGGCGCCGGCCAGCGGGTGGATGTCGCTGGCCGTCACTTCGGCGCCGCGGCGGTGGCACACCAGGCTGGCCAGGGCCAGGCCGCAGCCGATCTCCAGGATGCGCTCGCCGTCCGCCAGCGGCCTCACCGCCATCGCGGAGGCCAAGTGCAGCCCGGAGGGCCAGACCTGGCCGAACAGCGGCCACTGCGCGGACGAGATGCCCAGGGCTTCGGCCGCACCCGCGGGGTCGGCGAATTGCTGGTGGTCCAGCAGCGAGCGGATCTGCAGATCCACGGCACCGTCGATGGCGAGCGTCTGGACTTTGATTTCATAGCCGGGCATGCGCCCTCCGTGGTGATCGCAATGCGACACGGGGAGGTCAGCGCCGCTGCTCATTCACAGCGGCCGGGCGACAGGCCGGCGGGGCAAGACGGGCGACCGCGCTGACGCGCGGTCTGGGCGGAGTGTAGGTGGCGAGTTCAGCTCATCAGGCTGTACGGGCCGCCGCGCTCCAAGGCCTTCTTGTACGCGGGGCGTGCGTGGATGCGCGCCAGGAAGTCGCGCAGCTTGGGGTAGGCGTCCATGCCGCCGCGCGCCGCCGCAGCCTGCACGGGGAAGCTCATCTGCACGTCCGCTGCCGAGAACTCCGCGCCGGCAAACCAGGGCCGCGCGGCCAGTTCGCCCTCCAGGAACTTGAGCTGCGCGTCGATGTTGGGTTGCACGAAGCTGGAGAGCACTTTGTCGGCGATGCCCTTGGCGATGGGCTTGACGAAGAAGGGCATGGGCGCGCGCTTGATCTTGCTGAACACCAGCTTCATGACCAGCGGCGGCATGGCCGAGCCCTCGGCAAAGTGCATGAAGTAGCGGTAGTGCAGCAGGTCCTGCTCACCCGTGGGCTTGAAGCGGCCCTGGCCGTAGCGGTCCACCAGGTACTCCAGGATGGCGCCGCTTTCGGCCACGGTCAGTGCGCCATCGGTGATCACGGGGCTCTTGCCCAGCGGATGCACGCGCTTCAGCTCAGGTGGCGCCAGTGACGTCTTGGCGTCGCGCTCGTAGTGCTTGATCTCGTAGGGCAGGCCCAGCTCTTCGAGCAGCCACAGCACGCGCTGCGAACGGGAGTTGTTGAGGTGGTGGACGGTGATCATGCGTCGCAGTGTAGGCAGGCGCTACACATCTGCCTGAGCGGCAAGGCGGCGCAGGCAGTCCAGCTGCCAGTCGAACTCAGGCTCAAACGACTCGCGCTGCTGCACGGCGCCGTAGCCGCCTTCGCCGTAGACCATGGCATAGGCCGCGTACTCGGCCGCGCGCAGCGCACGGCCGGCGAGGGCGTTGGCGACGGCATAGGAGGCCGACACGGCCGCGTGGCCGACACCGTCCAGCGAGCGTGAGGCCGGGTGGTGGTTGGCCAGCCGCGCCGCTTCATCTGCCGCGGCGTCCAGCTCGGCCCGCGTGGCCCTGCCATCTACAAAGCGGGCCAGCATGTCGAGGCCGGCGATGACGCCAGCGTCCTCGAGCAGATGCCGCACTCGCTGCGCACAGGCCAGGCCGAAACGCAGCCGCAAGGCCTCCTGGGCAGGTGCGCTCAGCGCGAGTTCGCGGGCCTGCCGGTCGAGGCCGTCGTTCATCGCGGCTAGCGGGCTAGCGGGCTTGCGGGGTGGCGGCCTCGTCGTCCGGCGCCAACAGCTTGCCGAACACCAGCTTCACCGCCAGCAGCCCCACGCCGGCTGCGGCCACCAGCACCGCATGCAGGCCCCAGAACTGCGAGCCCGGCATGACCTCCAGCAGCCCGGCCAGCCAGCCGACAAAGGTGTTGCCGAAGAACAGGTGCAGGTAGTAGAGGCCGATCATGACGCCTTGCAGCCCGGGCGGCGCGGCGCGCGAGTACAGGGCCAGGCCCACCGGCATGATGTTGGCGAAACCGATGTCGTTGACCAGGGTGTAGGCAAAGGTCCACAGGATGCTGATCTTGCCGCCGCCGCCCTCGATGGCGAAGGCCGGGATCAGCAGCAGGGCCGGCGCGCCGGCGGCCGCGAAGCAGCCCAGCGCCATCTTGGTGACCTCATCGGGCTCGCGTCGCCGCGTGGCCCACCAGCGCCAGAAGGCGATCGAGGCCAGCATCGTGGCGAAGCTCACCGTGGCGTCCACGGCCTGCAGCCAAGTCACCGGCACCTCGAAGCTGCCCACCATCATGTCCATGTGCTGCTGCGACCACAGCGGGTAGGCGTTGTTGAACTGCTGGTTGCCGACGATGGACAGCATCAGCAGCGGCAGGATGGCCACCAGCAGCGCGACCTGCATCACGCCACGGCGGCTCAATGGGGGGTGCACTTCGGCCTTGCCGGCACCGCGCTTGGCTTCTGGCGGCAGCCAGCGCCGCCCGGCCAGGTAGACGAACAGGCCGATCAGCATGCCCACGCCGGCCGAGCCGAAGCCCCAGTGCCAGCCCACCCGCTCGCCCAGCGTGCCGCAGACTATCGGGGCGGCGATGACGGCGATTTGCACTGCCAGCATGAAGATCTGGAAAGCGCTGGCGCGGCGCTTGTCGCCCGGTGCGTAGAGGTCGCCCACCTGGGCCGCGATATTGCCCTTGAAGCAGCCCACGCCCAGCAGCAGGCAGCCCAGCGCCGGCAGCAGTGCCGTCTCGAAGGCCATCAGGAAATGGCCCGTGGCCATCAGCAGCGCGCCGATGACGACGGTGCGCGTGCGGCCCAGCACGCGGTCGGCAAGCAGCCCGCCGAAGATGGGCGTCAGGTACACGAGGCCCACGTACAGGCCGAACACGGCCGACGCCAGCTGCTGCGGTGAGCGTGGGCCGGTGACGTTCTCGATGGCATGGCGCAGCGCGTCCATGCCGGCCACGTGGCCGATGGTCTGCGGCAGGAACAGGTAGTTGCTGAGGTAGAGCACCAGCAGCGCCTGCATGCCGTAGTAGCTGAAGCGCTCCCACAGCTCGCAGAAGGACAGCCAGCCCAGGCCGGCGGGGTGGCCCAGGAAGGCGCGGTCGTGGCGGGCACGTGCGTCGCTTGTGGCGTCGCTGCCCGCGGTCAGTGTGGCGGAGGTCAAGGCGGTAGGTTCCGAATCCGAAAAGCTGCGACTGTCCCCTTGCACCGCCGGGGTGGCAATTCGCACTCGCCCGCGGGTGACTGGCGACACGGGTCGGCACCGACACAATCCGCGCCATGAGCAGCCCCTCCCGCATCCTCGTCACCGGCGGCACCGGCTACATCGCCGGCGTGCTGATCCGCCAGCTGCTGGCCGCCGGCTGGCAGGTCAACACCACCGTGCGCGACCTCGCGCGCGAGCCGGCGTTGCGCCAGCTGCTCGCCGCTGCCGAGGGCGAAGCGTGCGAGCGGTTGCGCTGCTTTGCCGCCGACCTGATGGTCGACGCCGGCTGGGCCGAGGCTGCGGCCGGCTGCAGCCATGTGGCTCACCTCGCGTCGCCGCTGCCCGTGGGCGTGCCGCGGGATGCCAACGAGCTCATCGTGCCTGCCCGCGACGGCGCACTGCGGGCGCTGCAGGCTGCACGCAGCGCGGGTGTGCAGCGCTTCGTGATGACCTCGTCTGTGGCGGCCATCTCGTACGGCCACGGCCCGGGCGAGCACCACTTCACCGAGAGCGACTGGACGCGGCTGGAGACACCGGGCATCCCGGCCTACGTCCAGTCCAAGACCATCGCCGAACGCGCGGCGCGCGACTGGGTGGCGCGTGAAGGCGGCGGCCTGGAGTTCTGCACCGTGAACCCTTCCGTGGTGCTGGGCCCGGTGGCCAGCGCCGACTACTCGGCCAGCGTTGTCCTCGTGCGCAGCCTGCTGCAGGGCAAGGTGCCGGCCCTGCCCAACATCGGCGTCGGTGTCGTCGACGTGCGCGACGTGGCCGACTTGCACTGGCGCGCGCTGACGGCGCCCGACATGGCGGATGAACGCTTCATCGCCTGCGGCGGCTTCCTGTGGCTGCGCGAGATCGCTGCCGTGCTGCGCGCCGAGCTGGGCGAGCAGGCCAGCCGCGTGCCCACGCTGCAGATGCCCGACTGGGCCGTGCGGCTGCTGGCCAAGGTCAGCCCCGCCGTGCGCGCCGCGGCCAGCGAGCTGGGCACCGCGCGGCATCAGGATGCGACGCATGCGCGGGAGAAGCTGGGGTGGGTGCCCAGGCCGCCGCGGGAGGCCATCGTGGCGACGGCGCGGGATTTGATCGCGTTGGGGGTCGTGCGGCCGTAGGGCGGGTCGCGACCCGCCTACCGACGGCCAAACACGGCGACGACAGTGAGGATCAGCCCGACCGGAAACGCCCAGGCAAACAGCCCGAGCAGGCTCGGCGTGTCTCTCAACGCGAAGCCGACGATGCCGAACGCCATGCCCGCGAGGCCCATGACGAGCAGCAGGAAGTTGCCGACGGCACGGCTCGCGCTGCTGCGTGAGTCTTCATCGTCGTCGCTGAGAAATGAGCCGATGAACAAGGGCGCCGCGGACAGCAGCAGGAGCCACTTCGGGACGGCTGCCACCGTGCCGCTCGCTCCAGTGGATCAGCAGCAGCGGCGGCAGCCCGAGCAGGACCCAGACCAGCACCTTCTTCAAGCCTTACCGCCCCCGCCTCTGCCAGAGCGGCTTCTTCCCCTTCAGATGCCGTTCGATCCCGTCGTTCAACCGCGAGCGCAGGTCGATCACCGCCTCGACATGCCCGAACACCTCGGGGAAGCGCAGGTCCAGCCACAGCCACAGCGTGCACTGACGCAGCGCCTGCTCCATCCGGTCCAGGCGGCTGTGCTCGTCGACGTCGTCCAGGAACCACGGCGTGCCGGCCTTGCCGGTGCGGGCGTGGCTGGCGGCCCAGGCCTGGAACTGCTCGACCACCTGCGGCAGGCGGTCGTCCACCGGTGCCTGCGCGTAGGCGGAAGCGCTCCTGCAGCGGCAGCGAGCCGGCGTTGCGGTCCAGCATCTCGGCCAGGCCCAGCATCTGCTCCAGCTCGGCCACTTCGAAGTGGGCGTCGTCCAGGCGCAGCTGCTGCATGAAGACGGTCAGCACCTGGTGCAGGCTGGTCACGCCCAGGCGCTGGGAAATCGTCTGCACATGGCGCCAGTTGGGTGCCACCGGCACTTGAAGTCGCGCGGCGCTCTCGGCTCCTTGGGCAGCAACTCGCGCAGCGTCTTCATCGCGTCGGCCTCGGCCTCCTTCAGCACGCTGACGAAACCTTCGTCGTGCATCCCGTACCGGCCCGCGCGGCCGGCGATCTGGTGCACCTCGCCGACGCTCAGCTCACGGTCGCCGACGCCGTCGAACTTGGTCAGCGTGGAGAA